>NZ_JAQWCQ010000068.1 GCF_028705895.1 Massilibacteroides sp.
TATAAAGGAGCGTTCAGGCAAGGAATTGCGTCTGAGCATAAAGCTCGAAGAGGAAATTTTTTTAATCTCTTATCACATGCATAGGAGAAGACGATACGTGGACTTTAATTTATAGAGGAAATATAATGAAATATTTTTGAGTAAATTTTTTACAAAACTTTTTCTTTTAAAGATAGTTGGATTCAATGAAAATGTTTCAAATCCTTACCACTCTATCTGCAACAAATTCGAAATCCTTCAGGTGTGTTGCCATGAGGATTGTGATGTCCGGATAGACGCGTTTGATGTTTTGGAAGATGGCGATTGCGTTTTCGGTGCTGATGCCGGCTGTGGGTTCATCTACTACTAAGAGTTGTGGGTTTTTTAGTAGTGCTTGAGCCAGTAATAGCTTTTTGCGCTGTCCGCCACTTAGGGTTTCTCCGTTTTCTCCTATCCAACTGTCTAATCCGTGGGGGAGTGACGAGCGCCAACTACTCAGATCAACTGTTTTTAAGGCTTGTTCTATGGATTCGTCGGGATATCCTTCAAAGTTTTCCCGTAATGTTCCGGTGAGTAAGTAGGCTTTTTGGGTAACGTAAATGCATTCGGGGACGGGTAGATGTAATAGGTCTGCGTCGTTCCATAGTAGCGTACCACTTTGTCGGTATTCTGGAAAAAAGAGACTGTTTAGTAACGTGGTTTTCCCTTTTCCCGTTTCCCCAAAGAGAGCAATCCATTCTCCTTTTTTGATTTCCAGCGATACTTTATCAAACTGCATGTCGGTTTCAGGTATTTGAGCGACAAGATTCTTTAACTTTAACCCGGTTAATTCCGAATGAACCTGAACTACTTCTGTTGGTTGCTCTCCTTGTTTGATGATTGCGTCTATATCTTTGATTTGATGTGCAACTGAACTTTTTTCTGATTTTCCGGAGAAAAGCATCTCTGACAGCTCCGCCTGAGCCATAATTCCAAAGAAAATCCCGATTGCTGTTTGTGCATCAATGCCATGATTGGCAGAACTCCAGAGCAGGTAAGAAGCAATGAAGCTAAATCCGAGACCCGCTATTAATTGCAACCAGAACGAGTTGGTTTGTAATTTGGTCTCCAATTGTTCGAGTTGAGAAAGTCTTTGTTCGAATTGAGCAATTGCCTTGACTTCCATATTGTATTTTGAAATCTCTATTCGGCCTCTAAAGCTTTGAATAAGTGCCTGATTATTTTCTTCGCGGCATACTTTCAGTTGTTGGTAAAGTTTTCTGTTCTGTATAAAAAAGAATTGCGGAACAATAAACAATAGAATGGCTGACGAAATTAAAAATTCGATGGCTATTACCTCAGAGAAAACAGTGAGGAAGAAAGCGTAAACCACTAATGTGACGATCAGAGCAGAGAGGGGTAAAAGCCATAACAGAATATGATTTAAGAGTTGATCTATACCATGCGTACTGTTCTCTAATAATGTGGAATTGTTGTTGACTTGTTTCTTGAAATAAGGAAATTTTGAAACTGCCCGGAAGATTTTCAACTGCAAGCGTTGTTGTGCTTCCAACGTTGTTTTGTGATTCTCCAAGCGTTCGAAATACCGTGTTGCGGTTCGTAATAAGGTCATCAGACGAATAATTGCTGAGGGAATTAAATACGAAAACGTAGTGCTTGCTGTGATAAATGCAACGGTACACATTGCGAGAAACCAACCGGAAATGGCAGGAAGAGCTACAAACGCGACAGTCCAAAATAATAGTAGCAAGAACCCGCGTAGCCATTGACCTTTCAACGGCCATAGAATCTGTTTTAAGATGAATTTATTCATAGTGCATTTGCTCCCCCCAGTTTAAATTCAAAATGATGTCGGCAATCGCATCGAATCGTTCTTCGTGTGAGGCGACAAGAACTAAACGATCTTCTGCCAGTTTCGTAATTTGCGGAAGAATAATACCTACCGTGTCGGCATCTAAATTCGCTGTAGGTTCATCCAGAATAGCGATGGGTCTCGGATGCATCATCATACGAGCAAGTGTAACTAATTGTTTCTCCCCTCCGGATAACTGTTTGCCGTTATGACTCAACAGCGTCTGCCATCCTTCAGTCTTTTTGTTTATTATTTTATCTAAAAAAGCCGGATAGTCATTCTTATTACCTGTTTTTTTTTCAAGAAAAATATTGTATTCCAAAGTGCCGTCAAAAATAAACGGAAACTGATTCATGTAGGATGTATTATCTTTTAGCCATTGATTTGACCATACATTGTCTTTCCCGTTTACGGAGACTTTTCCTTCTTTAGCTAATAAGCTCCCTGCACAGATTTTCAGTAAAGTAGATTTTCCTGAACCGGAAATCCCTTTTACCAGAACTAATCCTTTTAAAGGTAGTTTCAACTGAATATCATGAAGCACCTTCACCGCAGAGTCAGGATAAGAAAAAGTCAAATTTGAGATATCAAAACTGTTGAATTCCTTTTCAACCTTTTCCGATGATGAATGTTTATCCTCTTTCAGAATAGGTATTATCAACTCCGCAGACGCTAAAGCTCTGTTTCTGTCGTGATAAGCACTTACGAATTTCCGTAAATAAAAGAAGAAATAGGGCGTAAGTGTAAGTAAAAACAAGGCAACACGAAAATCATAGCCATTTCCATAATTAGGACCCGTCATAATTCCCAGTAAACTCATTCCTAAGTAAATCGCAATGACAGCAATGCAAATCGTAACAAAGAGTTCGAGTACAGCGGATGAAAGAATAGCCACGCGCATAACACTTGTTGTTGCATCATTGAGTTTCTTGCTTTTCTCTGAAAGAAATTGGTATTGCGGATTGAAATTGTCCAGATTAACGATCTCAGCGATTGTCTGGAGTCGATTATGGAATACGGCAGAATATTTCACAAATAAATCAATGTGCTTCTTATGTAAAGCTTCTGCCCCAATACCGATAACAATCATCTGCATAGGGATAACGATTAAGGATATTATCAAAACGAACCCGACCCATTTCTCCATCCCAAAACTAACGATCAACAACAGCAAACTAACCAAGACCGAAGCCATAGCATAAGGCATGAAAAAAGCAAAATAGGGCTTCAGATCATCACTTATCCGGGTGACGAATAAAGTACTCGCGATAGAGTCAGTCTCGTTATTATGCAATAATTTCGGATAAAGCTCTTTTTTTATTTTGCGAACAATACTATTCCCCGCATTATAATTAGCCTGAGACGCAAAATGAGCAAAAATGTACCTGCCGGTAAGAAATGCTGCTGCATATATTAAGGTACGAGGTAAGATCAATCCTTCGTAAAGCCATGTCGCCGTAAATGCCGATAAATACCAACAAAAAACAACAAAACATCCTGCACTTAAAATGACCAAAAATGATGCGAGAATATATATATATTTAGCTTCAGCGATCTTTTTATTCAGCCACCGTGAAGCACTCTCTTTAGTTGAATCCATGAATATTCTGTGAACATTGTAAACAAAGATAATTATTTCTCGTTTGCTATGTTAGCATATCAATTACTATTTAACTTACTCCTTAATCCCTACATATAAATAAGATGAAAAACACATTAGATATAATTTAATCCTTTTTATCCCGTTTTATACTTGATTTCTATTAGAAAACTTTATCATTAGTTGTAATAAAATTGAGAAGATCATTCGACTTATTCTCGCAGCGAATATTTTATATTCAAATGCTGGTTGTTGCTGTTGTTTATTTATTCTTCCCGGGAAACAATTTGTTTTCGGAGGATTCTATAGCGTATGCGAATAATGTTAAATATGGGGAAAGTCTTTTCTGGCCACACCACTTGTTGTATAGTGCATTTAATTATTGTTTGTATATTCCCTTTAAGCAGATAATCCATTCTTTGGATGCGTTTAGGTTTATGCAATTAGTTAACGGGATTTCGGGTTTGCTATGCCTGTGTGTGTTTAATAAAATTGTTATGAAATTAACCGGTGACAAAAAGTGGGCGAATACCTGGACTTTTTTTGTTGCTTGTTGCTTTGGGGTTATACGTTTCTCTGTTGAAATAGAAACGTATATTCAGCCCTTATTCTTCTCTTTATTATCTTCTTTGTTTTTTCTGAAATATCAGAATACATGCAAAATGTATTATGTCGTATTTTGCAGTTTGACTGCTTCCATAGCCTGTCTTTTTCATCAGATACATTTATTCTGGGGAATAGGATTGTTTGTTGGTTTTATCCTGTACGGTAGATGGAAGCCCGTAGTTGTTTATGCGTTGCCCACACTAAGTGTGCTGGTCGTTTACTCCTTGGTAATGGTGTTTTATAATGATATTCCCTTTTCCTGTTCAAATCTGACAACTTATCTTCTGGATTATTATTATTCAGAAAAAGCGGATATTTCTTTCGGTGTATCTAATGTCCTATTAACAGGAATCAGCTTTTTTCGCACTTTTTTTCAAGTACATGGAATTATCATTGATGTATTACGTTTGATTCCCTTTTTCTGGATAGTCATTCCTGTCGTGTTAATACTTTTGGGAGTGGGTGTTTATCACTTGAAAGGGTTTCGGTTCAAACCGGTTCATTTAATGGAAAATCGATTTGAACTTACGCATCTGATTATCTTTTTTCTGCAATTTAGTTTTGCTTTCTTTTCGGATGGAAATGCAGAATTTATGGTTATGCTTCCTTTTCTTATTCCATTGTTTATTCCTTGTTTATTTGACTTTAATCTAAAAGCCGTTCCATATATTTCTGTTGCCCTGTTAATCTGGAATTTCTGTTTCTCAGTATATCCGAATCATCATTTTGACTATTTCAACAACCGTCATTTATTGCAAATAATCGATCAGCATCCCAATAAAGCATTTATTTTAATGCAACGAAACGTTATCGTGGAACAATATTATTATGAAACGGGAAAATATGAAGATTTCCGGTTGATCCATGCTGATAGCGAAGAAGATATTACACGTCTTCGATCTGAAAACAGAATATTTTATACGGACGTGTTAACTAAAAAAATGCCATTTAACAGAGCTCAATTTATTCAAGTCCATAATTATGATAATCTACATTTCAGAAAACGTATAAAGAAAATCTACACCGACCTTGGTGCGTTTTATATTGACGAAATTTCACCTGAGGTGAGATAGGTTTATTGAAATATTATGAAAATAAATCAGTATATCTTTAAACAAGAGAGACTACTTCTGTGTAAATAATACATAGAAAAGATAATCTAACAACAAAATGAACGTTGACGAAGAAAAAATAGAACTTTTATTTAATTATTTTACAGGAGCCCTTTCAAAAGAAGAGGAAAAAGATTTATTAAAATGGCTAAAAGAGAGAGATGAAAATGCCCGCTTGTTTTCTAAGATGCAGGATTGGTGGGCTATCGTACATATTCCTTTATTTAAATCGGATCTGGAAGCTGATTTTAAAGAATACTTCAGACATTTGGAACAGGCATCAGTAAGCACTCCTAAAAAACAAAAAACGAAGAGATTTATCTTCTGGAGAAACATTGCAGCTGTATTATTCTCGGTTGTAGTCGTTGGTATTTCGGCCTATTATGTAAGTCGCTTAACTTTCCAAAAGGATGTAATGGTCTCTATGATCGAAACATCAACTCAATATGGTATGCAATCAAAAGTGATTCTGCCCGATAGTTCTGCCGTGTTTCTGAATTCCGGTTCATTACTCAGATATCGAAGTGATTTTGCAACCAATAGAAATATAGAATTGGAGGGAGAGGCTTATTTTGAAGTTAAGCAGGATCTGTCAAAACCATTTACGGTTTCTTCCGGTAATATGAGCGTAAAAGTGAAAGGGACTACATTTAATGTGCAGGCATATCATGATGAAGAAACAATGGATATTGTGTTGCTTACCGGGCGTGTTGATGTGGAATTTCAAGATCATCCGGATCAAAAAGTATTGTTGTCTCCTAATCAACAGTTGAGCTATAATAAATCTACAGATCAAACCAATATAAAACAGGTGAGAGCGACTGATGCTATTCTGTGGACAAAAGGATATCTTTTTTTCTCAGAAAAAACCTTCCCCGAAATAGCCCGTATGCTTGAGCGTAGATATAATATGGAGATTGTTATTCAAAGCTCGGTTTTGCAGAAAGAAGTTTTCTCCGGCAGTTTCTCTTCCCGTTACTCTTTGAATGATATCATTAAAGAAATCGATGTAGAAGGAAAATATCAATGGGTTTATAAAAATGAAAAATTGATAATAACAGATAAATGAAAGTGAGAAAGGAATGCCTATGAGATAAAAATGTAATGTGATAATTGTTTCTGTTGAAATTAAAAAGACTTAATGCTAAAAATAAATCAAATATTTATGGAAATAAACAAATTAAAAAAGATGAGTAAATTGGCTATTACCATTCTTATGGCCGGTTTCTTAGTGCTACCCAATCCATTGTCTGCATCGCCTTTGCGATCACATATAATGACAATACAGATGGAAAGCGCAACATTAAAAGATCTGTTTGATCTGATAGAAAAAGAATTTGACTACACCTTCCTTATCCGGAATAACGATATTGATCTGAACGAACGGGTTACGTTTGATCTGAAAAGCGGATCGGTAGAAGATATTCTGAAAAACGCCCTGAAAAACCAACAAGCAGAATTTACGGTTAAAGAAAACCGTATTATTGTTTACAAAAAGACATCTAAACAACCAAACACATTTAGTACTACTAATGAAGCCTTAACTGTAACTCAACAGAGCCAGAAAGTATCCGGTGTCGTAGTTGATGCCGTAACCGGTGAACCGGTGATTGGTGCTAATATTATTGTGAAAGGAACTACAAATGGAGTAAGTACAGATTTTGATGGAAACTTTACCTTGGACGTTCCTAAAGGAGCAGTACTTGTTGTATCATATATCGGATATGTAAATCTTGAAGTCCCGGTCAGCGGTACGAAGATGACGATCAGTCTAAAAGAAGATACTCAAGCCTTGGATGAAGTAGTAATTGTTGCTTTTGGTAAAGCTACAAAAGAGTCATTTACCGGTTCTGCCGGTGTGATGAAATCGGAAGAGTTGCTTAAAGCACAAGTTACCAATCCTGCTCAAGCCTTAGCCGGACGTGTTGCAGGACTTCAGATAAGTAATTCTTCCTCTCAGTTAGGCAGTTCTCCTTCAATAACAATTCGTGGATTTAGCTCTATCTCTTCAGAGACAGAACCTTTGATTGTTGTTGATGGTATGCCTTTTGACGGAGATCTTAACCTGATAAATTCAAATGATATTGAGACAATGACTGTTTTAAAAGATGCAGCATCAAATGCTCTTTATGGTGCACGTGGCGCAAATGGAGTTATTATGATTACTACGAAACGTGGTAAAACGGGTGATGCAAGAGTCTCTTTTGATGCGAAATGGGGTTCTAACTCAAATGGTTTGAAGCTTTATAAAACTACAAATGCGCAAGAGTTTTATGAAACATACTATAACATGTTGAATAATTACTATGTGACAGAAGCAGGAGGTGCCATGTCTGTTGCAGATGCGCATGCAATGGCAAATCAGAATCTTACAAACTCATCCAGCGGTGTAGGACCTGGTTATATGGTTTATACGGTTCCCGATGGACAAGATTTCATCTTGCAAGGAGGGAAAATGAATCCAAATACAACGATGGGTACTTTGTATAAATATAATGACCAACAATTCTGGTTGCAGGCTGATGATTGGGAAAAAGAAGGACTAAAAACCGGTTTCCGTCAGGAATACAATGTGTCGGTATCCGGTGCTTCGGATCGTATTAACTATTATACCTCATTAGGATATTTGGATCAGGGAGGAATTCAGGAAGGCCAGTCGCAGGATCGTTTAGTAGCTCGTGTTAAGTTGGATTATCAGGCTAAGAAATGGTTGAAAGTAGGGGCTAACTTTAATTATACAAAATATAACTACAGCCAAACGTCTGAAGGAACAATTGGTACTGGAACTATTTGGAGTGTAATAAAAACTCAAGCTCCTATTTACCCTGTATTTTTTCGTGATACAGATAAAAATATAATGATCGACCAATGGGGCGAAAAGATGTATGATTTTGCAAAAAGTTATGACTTGAGTCGTGGTGGCGGTGTAGGTGGTAATGCTATTTTTGGAAACAAGTATCGTTTTTCAGAAACAGTAGGTAACTCATATATCGCAAGTGGTTATGCTGATGTATTATTAACCCAAGACCTTACTCTTACGGTAAATGCAAACGCATATACATATGATCGTCGTTATACTTATGCTGATAGTCCATTCGTGGATTATTACACAGATTCATCGAATAATGGCTATTTGTCTAAAAATTCATCACGCACATCAACATACAATACGCAACAATTGTTGAATTATCTGAAACAGTTTGATAAACATGAGATTACTCTTCTGTTAGGGCATGAATATTATAATTATAAATATGAATATTTAGCGGCTTCAGGATATAATTTTGGAATTGATGGTACTCGTGAACTTGCTACCGTACTGAATTTAAATAATACAGCTACATCTAATTCCTCCTCTTATAATAATGAAGGATATTTCCTGAGGGCTATGTATGATTTTGATAAAACGTATTATGCATCTGCTTCATATCGTCGTGACGCTTCTTCTCGTTTTGCCAAAGACCATCGTTGGGGAGACTTCTGGTCTGCCGGAGGAGCCTGGATTATTTCTAAAGAAGACTTCTTTAATGTACCATGGATTAACTCTTTGAAGTTTAAAGCATCTGTAGGTTCTCAAGGCAATGATAATATAGGAAATTATTTATATGCTGATTCATACAATATTGTAAATAATGATAATCAAGCTGCGTATCAATGGCGTCAGAAAGGTTCTAAAGATATTACTTGGGAAACAAATACAAACTGGAATGCCGGTGTTGAATTTGATTTATTTAAAGGGCGTTTGAGTGGTAGTTTGGACTATTTTTACAGAAAAACAACAGATATGTTGTTCTCTTTGAATACCCCTCCATCTATTGGTTATACGAGCTATGTCGTCAATTTGGGTGATATGCGCAATGCCGGATTTGAATTGGCCTTACAAGGTGTTTTGATAAAAAATAATGATCTGCACTGGGATGTTAACTTTAATATCTCTCATGTAAAGAACAAAGTACTACGTTTGCCGGAATCCGTTAAAAAAACGAATGTTGAAGGATATAACGGGTATGTGAATCTGGATAATTCGTTTGTGTCGAAATATAAATACTTTGTTGCTGAGGGTCTTCCTCTTTATTCCTGGTATTTACCAAAATATGCAGGTTTGGATAAAGAAACCGGAGAAGGACTCTATTTTAAAGATACTCTTGATGATGACGGAAAAGTAATCGGACAAGAAACAACTAAGGATATTAATCAGGCTACTGACTATCTGATTGGTGATGCTCTTCCTACTTTTTATGGTGGTCTTGGTACCTCAATCAATTATAAAAATTTTGATTTCTCAATAAATATGAATTACCAGTTAGGCGGGAAAGTATATGACTATACTTATCAGACATTAATGCATACTGGTGGGATAACTTCAACAACCTGGCATAAAGATATAGCAAAAGCTTGGACTCCTGAGAATCCAAATACGGACGTACCTCGTTTATTATTTGCAGAAACCTATTCTCAAAGCCCTCGTTCAGACCGTTTCATAACGAATGCAAGTTATTTGAATATTCAAAATGTAAATCTGGGATACACATTACCGACATCAATAACGCAGAAATTGAATATTTATAATATGCGTATATATGTTTCAGGAGAAAACTTACTTTACTTCTCTGCAAGACAAGGGTTAGATCCACGTCAGACATTGAAGGGATATACTAATCCGGAGTTATCTTCTCCTTTACGGACGGTTTCCGGAGGTGTTTCATTGACATTCTAATTATATAAAAGGAAAACAACATGAAAAAATATAAAATATTATTTGCTGCTGTAGCCCTTTCTTTGGGTCTGAATAGTTGTATTGAAGAAACAATACCCACAGAATATGTGCTTGACGAACAAATCGGAGCCTCTGATGCCGCGTTGGAAGGAATGGTGAATTCAATTTACACAACTATGGCAGGATATTCAAATTCGGATGGCGGAATTGAGGTTATTTCTTATGGAAGCATGCGCGCTATGTTGGAACATTCTACAACACAAATGATTTGTTCCGGAGCAAATGGCTACAATACGATGGGAGCATGGAGCTATGGTGCTGTAAGTGCAACAGGTTCTAATCGTGGCATATACCCTTCATACCTGTATTATGGCTACATAAAGACTGTAAACGATATTATAAAGATGGTTGGTACAGAGAATCTGGATAATACAAAAAAGAATTTTTTAGGAATTTGTTATGCCTATCGTGCTCTTTATTATTTAGATCTTGTTCAGATAATGGAATATAAGAAGCCTACGGACAGTAGATATACTTATGTGCAACCTGAAAATGATCTTACAAACTTAGGTGTTCCTATTGTAACAGAAAAAACAACTTCGGAAGAAGCATCAAATAATCCGCGAGCTACAGTTGATGAAGTCTATGACTTAATTCTTAGTGATCTGGCTGAAGCAGAAATCTATTTGACCGGATTTTCCAGAACAGATAAAACCCAGCCAAATATGGGCGCCGTTTATGGTTTATACGCACGCGTTTATGCCAATTTAGCTTCTCGTATTGAAACATCTGTTACTTATAAAGACGAAGTTGCTTATTGGAAGAAAGTAGAGGAATATACGGATAAAGCAATCTCTACCTCCGGATGTGTTCCTTTAACAGAATCAGAATGGACAGACCCTATTAATGGCTTTAATAATCGTAATTCACAGAATTCATGGATGTGGGCTACTTCTATTTCTGAAAGTAATACAACAGCTTCTTCGACAGGATCTTTTGTTTATGCGATGATTTTCGGTACTGAAACTACCTTTTCTGCATACGGCTGGCGTGTTGGACGTTCGTTGGATCGTAAATGGTATGAACGTTTATCGGATAATGATTTTCGAAAAAAATCCTGGTTAAATCCTAATTTCTTCTATGAGTCAAAAAATCAGAAAGCAGGAGAAGCCTATTTGATAGAGAAAGATGCCAATGGTAAATTGATCAATAATAAATGGTCGGTTGAAGGGGATAATTCAAGTACATTGCAATCAGCATGGAATGACGAGTATTCCGGCTTTGGACCTGAAAAATATCAATACGAGTTGAATAATACAGCCTCTTGGATTCGTTCACGTATCAATGCTTCTAATGGCTTTATGTCTTGGCCTTGGTTGTATGTAAATCTGAAATTCCGCCCTCATAACGGTGAGTATAGAGATTATGCCACAGGAGGAGCAACGGACTATCCGATTATGCGTGTTGAAGAAATGTACTACCTGAAAGCCGAAGCTATTCTTCATACTTCAGGTGTGTCTGCTGCTGCGAATGCATTAGAAGATATTGTAAAAACGCGCAATAATACGTACGAATGTTCCGCTTCTTCTGAAGAAGATTTCTTGGATGAATATACTTTCCAGAAAGGGGTTGAATTCTGGGGTGAAGGCATTAACTATTTTGATGCGAAGCGTCTTGAATTAGGTATTCACCGTGCTTATTTAGGAACGAACTGTGAACGTTATCAGCATTGTCTTGATATGAACGGTATATTTGTTGGTTGGACTCCAGGTTGGAATCAAGCGGAATTAAACTCAAATCCGGCTATTTTTCATTATAATAATCCATACACTAATCCAACAACATACTATGTATATAAATCGAATGACGATTTTAGACCGTATTATGGTATAGAATTGAAATAATATTAAAAATAGTTTGAAATATATCCTCGATTTTTCTTCACAGGAGGAAAAATCGGGGATTTTTATTTACTTTCACTTATATTTTAGGTGGTAATAATATAATAATAATGATATGAATTTTAGTAGAATAGTTCTTTTCTTAGCTTGTCTGGCTTTAATCTCATGTGATAAAAAGAATGAAAACAGCGCTTTGTTTCCTTCTGATAATGCAAAAGCGATTCCTCTCGGTGGAAATTCCTATATTACAGAGTCAGATCTGGGACGTGTTACCGATCAGGGTTTTGAACAGTGGACAGATTCAAAGACGGTATTTAGTACTTATTTCCGGACGAATACGGATGGAAATCTTATGCTGTATCTGAAATATAATACGGAAAAGGATGGAAACGAAACAGAGGTAAGTTGCAAGGGGAAATCATTTCATGTGATTCTGCCCAAATCAAAGCCTGGTTCAGATACAGTGGTGTACGTTGGAGAGATTGAAGCTTCTGGTGTTGGTTATGTTCAGGTTGACTTTAAAGGGGTGAAGAAATCCGGTGATGTTTATGCCAAGCCTACTTTTTTACTTGTTGACGGAGATGCGGCAAAGGATATGAATTATGTAGATGATTTTTCATTTTATTGGGGAAGAAGAGGTCCATCTGTTCATCTGAATTATGTAATGCCTGAGAATCAGACCGCAGAATGGTTTTATAATGAGGTGACTGTTCCCGTAGGTGAAGATCAATTGGGCAGTTACTTTATGTCTAATGGTTTTGGAGAAGGTTATTTTGGCATACAGGTAAACTCCGAAACGGAAAGACGAATCCTTTTCTCTGTCTGGAGTCCATTTGAAACAGATGACCCAAAAGAAATCCCGGAAGAACATAAAATAAAATTAGTCCAAAAGGGAGATGGAGTGAAAACAGGAGAATTTGGTAATGAAGGTTCGGGCGGACAAAGCTATTTGGTCTATAACTGGAAGGCCGGTACTACATATAAGTTTCTTACGCGGATTCGCCCTTCGTCTAACGGTTATTCAGAATATACTGCCTATTTCTTTGCTCCTGAAGTAGGAACGTGGAAGCTAATCGCTCAATTCTTACGTCCCGGTACTACGACTTATTATACTCGTCCGCATTCATTCTTAGAAAACTTTCTTACAGAAACCGGCTATAAGACCCGAATGGCTATTTATGATAACCAATGGATTTATACAAAAGACAAAAAGTGGATAGAGTTAACTTCTACCAAGTTTACGGCAGATAACACAGCCAGACAAAACGCCAGAATGGATTATCAGGGAGGCGTTAATGAATCCGGTTTTTATCTGAAAAATTGTGGGTTTTTTGGTGAAAATACGCCGATCGGAAACATGTTCGAGAGAACGCCGAGAGGTGTATCTCCGATCATAAAATGGGAGGAACTTAAGTAATTGTTATGAGAGATGAAGGTTATGTCTTTATTCTTTTGTGATTTAGAAACTTATACTATAAATTTGCTAATTCAACTTAAAAACTAAATAAGATGGAAAACACGAGACGTTCATTCCTGAAGAAAGTAACTGTAGCAGGAATCGGGGCAGCAGGTTTAGCTGCTACCAATGCCGCTGCTACCAATGCCGCTTTAACGCCAGAAGCGCAGCAAAAGAAAAAAACAGCCGGAAAAGATGATGGAAAATTACGATTTGGTTTTATCGGAACCGGCTCCCGTTGTCAAGAACATATAAATAATGTTTTGGCTATACCGGGAAATAAAATCGTAGCAATTTGTGATATTCAACAAGGCCCTCTTGATAGTACCTTGAAGCATATATCAAAATTTAATGTTCCTGCTCCGAAGGTTTACAAAGGAGGAGAGCGTGAATTTGAAAAAATGTTGAATAACGAAGAATTTGACTGTGTCATTATCGCCAGTCCTTGGGAATGGCATGTGCCGATGTCTCTTGCCGCAATGAAGGCAGGAGTACCTTATGTCGGGGTCGAAGTTTCGGCAGCCAATACGGTAGAAGAATGTTGGGATCTTGTTAATGTTTCAGAGGCGACAGGTAGCCATCTGAACATAATGGAGAATGTTTGCTATCGTCGTGATTGTATGGCTGCTCTGGCTATGGTTCGTGAAGGATTGTTCGGTGAATTGTTACATGGGACTTGTGGTTATCAGCATGACTTGAGAGCTGTGAAGTTTAATGACGGAAAAAACTATTCTTATAAAGAAGGTGGTGAATTACGTATGGGGCCAACTGCTTTTGCTGAAGCGCAATGGCGTACACAACATTCGGTGACGCGTAATGGTGATATCTATCCGACTCATGGTATCGGCCCGGTTGCAAACTGCATGGATATTAATCATGGAAATCGTTTTCTTTCCCTTAGTGCAATGGCTACTCAATCACGCGGGCTACATAAATTTATCGTAGATAAAGGAGGGCGTGACCACGAACTGGCAAACGTACGTTTTAATTTAGGTGATATTGTGACTTCAATGATTAAATGTGCTAATGGCCAGACCGTTATTGTTACCCACGATACAAACTCTCCACGTCCGTATTCTTTAGGATTCCGTATTCAGGGAACAGAAGGTTTATGGATGAACGATGGAAATGGAGTTCACGTAGAAGGAAAATCCAAACCTCATGGGTGGGACGACTCGCAAGAATGGTTCAAGAAATACGATCACAAGTTATGGAGCACATTAGAAGTTCAGGCGAAAGAAGCAGGACATGGTGGTATGGATTATATTATGATGTATGATTTAATAGATGCCATTCACAACAAAAAACCGGCTCCGATGGATTGCTATGATGCGGCCGCATGGAGTGCGATTTCCGGATTGTCAGAAATGTCAATTGCGCGTGGTGGAGCTTTGGTGGACTTTCCTGACTTTACAAGAGGACAATGGATACATAGAAAACCTAAGTTCGCAATTTGATCAGATATTTATTGATATAAAAGCAAAAAGCAGGATTGTTTACTCCTGCTTTTTTGCTTTTTTTGAAATAAAAGAGTTTTTCTACTTACTGTTTTTCCTATCTTTGCGGAATCTTACTAACGGATTAATCTATTATTTAGTCACTAAATATAATTTTTTATGAGAGACTTCCTCAACAAGCAAATAGTTGTTCTTGTAAAGAGCAATATTAAAAGCGAAGATAACTTAGTCGATGTTATAATGAATGCTTTATCCTTAGGTAAGGAAGCTGCATACAGAAGGATAAGAGGAGAAGTGCCTTTCACTTTTAGTGAAACAGTGAAACTATCCCGCATGTTTCATATTTCATTGGATTCGATTGCCGGATTATCGTTTCCCGATATTGCCGTTGTTAATACTTCCTTTTTTAATGTCACACAAATGTATGAAGACTACAAACAGACATTAGAGTCTCATATTACATTATTTAAGGAAATGAATAATTCGGCCAAATCAAGAGCAAGTCTTGCCTTTAATATAATTCCATTCACATTTTACGCAAAATATGAAGGTCTTTCGAAGTTTAAACTTTTTCGATGGATGCATCAGATGGATATTGCCTCTTCCAACTCTTCTTTTTCAGAAATGAGATTGCCGGATGATGTTTGGCGATTACAGAAAGAATTAATTTATGAAACAGATTCATTGCAGAATATTTGCTATGTTCTGGACAGAAATGTTTTCTCAACGTTCGTTAACGACATTAATCACTTCATACAATTAGGCTTACT
>NZ_JAQWCQ010000019.1 GCF_028705895.1 Massilibacteroides sp.
ATTTTTTTTATTGGATGTTCAGATAGTCGTATTTCTGTGGAACAACTATTGCAAACTGATATAGGTGATGTATTCGTACATCGTAATATTGCAAACTTAGCACCCAATAATGACTTTAATTTTATTTCTGCCCTCAACTATGCTGTAAGTCACCTAAAGGTAAAACATATCATTGTATGCGGACATTATAACTGCGGAGGAGTTAGCGCATCTATGGAAATTGAAGATTTGGGTTTTTTAAATCCATGGATCAGAAATATTCGAGATGTATTCCGCCTGCATAAAGAGGAATTAGAAAGCATTAAAGACAAAACAGAGCGTGCAAACCGCCTGATTGAATTAAACGTGATAGAGCAATGCGTCAATATAGCTAAAACAGTAGATGTCCAAAAAGCGTACAGGAGCAGGAGGATCAACCTGCATGGTTGGGTATTTGATCTTCATACAGGAACATTAATAGACCTGAAAATAGATATTGATAGAATCATGAGAGAATTAGACAGCATTTATAGATTAGTTTAACGAAATATTCCTAAACTCATACCCTTCGTAAATCCAGAAAGAATGAGTTTAGGAATACGACTATGTTATTGTTATCTATGATTACCTGAACAACAACTGATGCGTACCGGCTTCAAGCTGAAATTCTTTTTCTTCGACAAGTATTGTTGCAGTACAACCAACGGGGATAGTTACAGACAAGCCATAACGTTCACCTTCTCGTTTCCACTCGCTGCGTATTATGCCTTTTACTGAATGATATTCGCCATGCGCCCAGTCAAGTCCCTCTACAAAATGGGGCTCAATATTTATATGGGTAAAGCCCGGCTTATCTTCGTCGTACTGGATACCCGCCAGATAATTCATCATCCAGGCAGAAATATCTCCCATGAACACATGATTCAATGAAGCATCTCTGAACTCAGGGCTCAATGTCCAGGTCTCCGGAAGTGTCGTGTACCCCATTGTTTCCACCCAATACCCCCAGGAAGGAGCATCTGTTTTAGTCACCATTTTCATGACATCTTCTACATATCCATACTTCGTAAGCATGGCAGGAACAGTTTTACTTCCAATCAAACCAAAGTCTAAAAAATAATCATTAGCAGCAACTATTTCATGCAGTTTATCTGCAACCAACTGCCTTTTTCCGGAAGGAGCAAGATGAAGATAGAGAGCAAGTGCTTGTGCTGTTTGCGTTCCATTAGCATATACTCCTGTTTCTTCATTAAAGAAGTTGTCATTAATCAGATTCTTCAATTCTTCGGCTTTCTTCTGATAAGGAGTAGCGTCTTTTCCTAACAACGCAGCAAATTTCGCCATCAGGGTATAGTCTAAATAATAATAAGCAGTTGAGGTGTAATTATTCGGGGTTGTCGCTTTCCAGTAAACCCAGTCACCCAACCCATAAGTCAACATACCATTCTCTTCCTGTGTTTTCAAATAGTCCAGATACTTTTCCATTGTCGGATAAAGCCGTTCGATTGCTTGCGTATCATTATAATATTTGTATAACGCATCGGGAATAATAAACATAGCAGCATCCCATACAGGACCTATCCATTTACCGTACCCCCATCCACTTGACGGTATAATACCTGAAATATCCCCCGCTTCGGTTTGGTTGTCGATAAAGTCATTCATCCACTTTTCATAAAGCGTAATCCCATCAAAACCGAGTAACCCCAAGTCTATGGAAACATGCGCATCGGCAGTCCAACCGTTCTTTTCCCGTTGGGGACAGTCAGTCGGAATACTATGTAGGTTGCTACGATACGCCTGCATGGTAGCATTCCAGATTTTATTCAGCAATGGATTTGAGCAGCTAAAATTTCCGACAGGCGCCACATCCGTATGCATAAATAAAGCCGTCAGATTGCCCTCTCCCATTTGGATAGGACGCGAACTTTCCACTTCTACATATTGAAATCCATGATAAGCAAACGAAGGCATAAAGATTTCTTCTTCTCCACCCTTCAGTGTGTAAACATCCATTTGAAATACCTCTCCGGGTTTTACCGGTTTATAATAAACATTGATATTTCCCTGCTCCAAACGACCATCTTCTTTTAAAAGCTCACCATGCTTGAGAGTAATGCGGGTTCCTGCTTCCCCTTTTACTTTCAGGCGGCATAATCCGGAAATATTTTCAGGGAATGAATACACATATAATGTATCACTAAAAGCTTTAATATTCGTTGGTTGAATTTCGTCAACGATATGTATGCCTGGCATTTGTTGTGCTGCCAAAAGCGGAGCCGGAGAAGAAGTAAGCGTAGCAGAATTCCATTGGCTATCATCAAAGGAAGCCGTTTTCCAGCCTTCTTCTTCCAGACGGGCATCATATTGATCTCCACTATACAAGTTATTGTAGGTATAAGCCCCTGTCGAAGTCTTCCAGGAATCATCGGTCACAATCGTTTCTTCTGAATTATCGGCATACGTAATACGTAATTCGCAGAGCATACGCGGACGGTCACGCCAACGCGCTTCATGAAAGTTCCATACCGCAACTGATTGCTCATTGTACCAACCATTCCCAAGAACGGCAGCCAGAGCATTATCACCTTTTTTCAAATCCGACGTTACATCATGCGTTACGTAAAGAATACGCTTATCAAAATGCGTATATCCGGGATCAAGATAGTTCTCTCCCACCCGATGCCCATTCAGGAACAATTCGTAATAACCTGCAGCGGCCACATAAAGACGTGCATTCTTGATCTCTTTTTCAGCAGTAAACTGCTTGCGAAACAAAGGTGCCGGTTCAAATTCTTTATCATGGCTATCGGTAATCCACTGTCCGTTCCAATCAGATGAAGACAGTTTTGCTGTTTCAAACCAAGTTATCTCCGAAGGACGGGATTTATCTCCATTCTGGTCCCAAACCTCTACTTGCCAATAATAACGAGTATGCGGTTTGAGCTTCATTCCATTTTCGTAGGTTTGAAGATCTTTGGGATTCGTTCCTATTTTTATTTCATAACGATTCGGAGTAAAATGTTCATCATCACCGGAATATTCCCAAGTAAAACGAGGATTCGATGCATCTAATCCCAAAGGTTCGGTTAAATAGTCGGTACGCAGATTCACCGGTACCGTATTATTAACACAGCTATTCAGAATCAATAAGATTCCCGCTGTTGCTATAAAGATTTTCTTTATCATGGCTGCTTTAATTAGTGTTTTAATTAGTAAAGATAAGCACTTGTTTTAAAACTAATGTACGATTTGCACTTCATCCGGGGCATCTATCTTACTTTCGATTTGGCCATTAATCACTTTATGGCTTATTCTAATATCTCCGTAAGGCGTAGGAAAAGTACCTTCTACCCATTTCAGATCGCCGAGATTGGGACGTATCTGAACAACTTTACAGCCTGGTTCAAGCACCTTTACTCCAAGAATATACTCACTCATCCAGGAAGTCGGTCCCGAAGCCCAACCATGACAAAGACTATGTCTAAGTCCTTCATAACAATACGCTCCGTAATCTCCGTGTATATCTTTTTTACCTTCGGGAACAAGTTCGTCAATCCGGCTTGCATTCGGCAACCAGTCAATATTAAAATCTTCCCAGAAAGTAGTCGCACCAAGATCAAGCATGGCTCCCCAGAACTCACGGATTACGTCCATAGCTCCCTGATAATTTCCTGCTTCGGCCATTGCTTTTAGCATATAATAACCATAGAAAGTAGAAAAGCCGCGAGAACCGTTAACCGAAAGGAATTTCTTGTTTGCCTCTTCCGCTTTCATCAATCCGGCTAATGCCATCAGGGCAGCTCCCTGTTTTGAGCCCGGAGCATCCGGAGCAATCTTCAGCTTCTTATAGTTTTTCGCTATTTTTTGTCCCGCTTTTGTCAATTTTGCTGCAGCCTCTTCACACTCTTTAGCCAATTGGTCTTCTCCAAGCACGGAACATAGTTCGCGTCCCGACTGCATAGCCCAAAGCATAAGCGATTGCAATCCGGCATCAATACCCTCTTTATTCTCACTTGAAGGCCAGTCTAAAAAACGATTTCCGTCCAACTGTTCACGGCCGTCTTTGTCAATCTTACTGATCAGTACCTTTAATAATCCGGTCAAGTATTCACGTTGCTCTTTTAAATACGCCAGATCTCCCTGATAATAATACCAGTCACGATGAATGAGCAACCACCAGATAGAATACGAACTGATACCATTCATCCAAGACGGCAATGGCGTTGTATTCCGAATCAGGTCAAGACTTTTAGGAACAACTTCGTTATAACCGAAAACAGAATTTACAGTCATAATTTCCGGATGAAGATCGCCAATCCAAACCAAGCGGTCACGCTTAATGCCATCCCAGAGAAATTCCTGCATGTTCACATGTACGGTATAAGCTCCGGTCATCCAAATCTTATTCAACCGTTCATCATTACTTTTGAACGATCCCCGATACGGGATATCCCGATACGAGAATATGGCAGAAATCTCTTTTATATCTAATTCGGTATCTTCATCTACAAGATCGACGCGCACAAAACGAAAACCGGTTTGTCCCAATTGAATACATCCCAACCAAGGTAAGGTTACCACCTCATCCCGTATCGCATGGTCATTCGTCGCGCCCTTTACCCCCTTGACATCATTCATTACCTCCGAAACAGATTCTCCAAAACGCACACGTACACGAGCCGCCGGATTTTGATTTGCAATCGTGGTAACAATTTCCAGCCCACCTTGTATCTCACAACCGAAATCAAGCACGATGCCACCTTTATGTTCCTTGTCGCTTATCAGTTTTAAACCGTTCTTTGCATTCAGATCGGCCTGTCCGATACCTTGTTTAAGCAAGACGTCTTCATTTCTCACATACTTGCCTGATTCATCCGATTTCCAGATGATCCGCGTCGGAGTCAGAAACGCGCGGGTTAATTCAGTTTTACGAATATGCGTATTTGCGTCTGAAACGACAGACGGAACCTGAGCTTTTATAACTAAAGGCAATAACAAAAAACAAACACCAATAAAAAAACAACTCTGTCTCATATAATAAATATTTATTCCTATTCTAAATCTTTGCCGAAGCTCTTTGACCTGTCTGCCGAAGAGCCTAAAAAACAAAAGCCTGTTTATTTTGCACAAATTATCCTTACCGGGCCCAATAATCCTGATGATTGTAAGGGACTTATAGGTGTATATGGATTAACCAGCGCCCAAGTGGTACGTTCGTTTTCCGGCAAACTACTATCACCGATCAAACGATTCACCCAGTTGTTTACTACTGAAACTTCCACCTCGTTCTTTCCTTCCTTCACAAATTTACTTACATCAACCCGCCATGGAGCCGTCCATACACCACCAACATATTGACTGTTTATTTTCACTTTCGCCATGACAGACACGCGTCCCAAGTCTAAATAAATCGCACCCTTCGGCACAGAAGCCAGTTCAAATGTATTCGTATAAACGGCTTCTCCGGAATAATACTTTATCTGATCATTGGACGACTGCGTCCAATCGATCAATTGATCCATAACAACAGATTCGGCCGGACCTCCTTTTGAAGCATCAAACTGTACACGCCAGGAGTTATTCAATGAGGCCAAGTCCTGCAATTCAGGATAATTTTCTTTTAGACCTCTATCATTTCCTTTTCCTGCCGCTTTTCTGAAAATAATAAAAGCACTTTCTAAGGGTTCGAGTTGCATAGGTACTGTTGTCAATCCATCCTCCACTTTAAAAGCCGGAAGGTTCCGAACACTTGCCTCCAACGGGTTCCAAAGTTCCGGTTGTTTTCCCGTCACCCGAAAACGAGGTGATACGCTTACGGTTTCTTCCGCCTGATTTGAGACGAAGTAAATATCTGCGTCGTCCACTCTGCGGTGAATAAATAATAACGGATCCTCAGGACTTGTTTTCATATCCGGATTAACACCAATGAGTTCAAAGACTTCTTCCATTGTCATGCCGGAACAAATCATACCTTTACCGACCTGCGCATGCTTAACGTTTACGCCGTCCACTTCTCCCCAGAGATCATCGGCAATAGATATCACCTCTTCATCTGCCTCCGGATATCCCTGCATACTTGGCGAACGACTTGGGCGGGGACCTAAGACAATAGCTCCTTGTTCTACAAAACCGGCGATCTTCTCTAACAAATCAGGACGTATGGTTTCCTGTTTAGGTAAAACAAGCACACTGTATTGTAAACCGTCCGGCAGAGTCAGTTTTCCATCCACCACTGAAGCACGCGTCATCAACACTTCGCGGTTTATATAATCGAAAGAATATCCCTTTGGTAAAGCCGGGTCACAAACACCGGTCATTTTCGGAACATCTTCTCCGATAAAATAAGCAACATCTGCGACATAGGTACCTTGTTGAAGCATATAATTGCATCTTTTCAGGTAATCCGTAAAAAGATCCATATGACTGAACCATATATTTTTACGATTGAACTCATTCCCGAACCAGGCATTCATTCCCGGATTTTTATCTTCGTAAGGCTGCTGTATATATACGTGCAACAAAGTATTGTTGATTCCTTCCGTGAAAAATCGGTCGCCTCGTTGTTTCATTGTTTTCGGATAACGGGCGAAATGTGATCCTCCACTGGTAAAAGATTCTGCGGATACTTTTGTCTTCCCATAAATATGTGCAGCCGAAGAGGCGGCACGATTCTCTATATTTCCCAGATCCCCTTCGCTCCAGAATTCTCCGCCGATTTCGTCCGATTGTCCTCCATATTGCAAAAATTCTCCGGGGAATCCCCAATGTCCGTAATTTTCCAACCAGGTAGTCAGACCGTGTTTATTACTCACTTCTTTTAAACCACCGACGTAATCATAAGCCACTTTATCTGCGACTAAACGACGCACGTCCCACAAGAAACGATCGGACTGGTCAGGACTACCCACAGTGTATCCTTTAAAAACAGGAAGGTAAGGCACAGGGTCATAGCCGTACTGTTCTTTAAACTCTTCTAAAAATCCATCCGTAAAGTTCTGTCCTCCGGTTTCATAACTATCTTCCACCACAACACGCCAGGTGCGACGGTCGGCCTCCGGAATACGGCGAATTAGTTCTCCGAGAAATGCATCAAAATGAGATGCCACGTGCAATTTACTCATCTTATCCACTTCCAGGCCGGTTCCTTCAGGATCAGCAGGAGCATTAACCACCCCTGTAGGAGTCATACCTGTACGCATAACAATCCACTCTCCTTCCGGAACATCCCAGTTTAAATTCCCCGCTTCATCCATTTTTTCTGAGATATCCAATACGGCAGACGGTTCAATCAGTAAGGTATTATCTGTAATAGCTGGTTGAGCATCCCACAGATAGTCATGCCAGTATGGTAGTGGGGTCTGAAACATTTTTGCCAATGATTTCTCCGCATAACGTTCAACCACCGGAGTAGAGGTCAGCTTTATTTGACTAAAAACCGATTTATCGCGGGTATTCTTAAAAGAAATACGGCATTCACTCGCCTCTGTTTCCGGCAAAGCAATCGCCACAGGAGCAAAGGGATCAAACCCAACATTCAGGTTAGCATTTGTACGATTTATTGTAAACGTCCGGAGCGTTTTATATGTTCCACCTTCTTTTACCTGAAATTCTCCATCCGCATATGAGATACCTTCCGGATAAAAAATCAGGCTACGAACAGTATTTCCCGGCGACAAACGTATAGTAATAGTCGATTCACCTGCCGGTAAGACATACTGTTCTCCTTTCTTCATATTAGTTTGAGAACAAACGATCGATGTTCCACTTTTTGTCAATAAGTTTTCGCGGTATCCCTTATTTACAGGATAAGCAACTAATTTTACATCTTCAAAATCGCTTGTCGGTTTCTCTAATTTAGCACGAAGCTTCTTTGGGCCTTCAACCCTCATTTCAGAGGAAGCTAAATAACGCATAGCCTCTTCCGGTTTGATCCAAGGACCTCCCGATTGACTCCATCCGGGACAATTAAAGATACCGATCTCTATATCCAATTCCGAAGCCGTCTTTAACGCGGTATGCATGATGTCCCACCATTCATCGGTAAATAGTTTAACTGTACCATGAGGAATACCTTGCTGATCTCCGATATTACCGATAAATGCCCGGTTTATACCGGCGTCTTTCATCGCATGCAGGTCTTTCACGACTCCTTCCTTAGAGATATTACCATTGATCCAATACCAATAGACACTCGTTTGTACTGAAGCCGGTATATCTTTGAAGCTAGCCTCCACGTCATCCATTGAAACAGTAGTCTGCTGCTGTTTACCGCAGGAAATCAGACAGCAGACTACAAAAAATGCAATAATTATCAACTTTATTCTCATGTACATTTATATTTTATTCTTTATTGGTTTGTTAGTGTATAATGACCGGAATTGAACGTATGCAAAGTATAATTCCCGTCCATTTCTTTAGACGGAAAACGTACCGTTGCCGTTGTGTTGGGAGGAACAACTATTTTAAGTGTCGCCTTTCCGTTCTGTATATTCCATTCCGATTTAATCCGGCCTGCAGGCGAATCAAAAGAACATTTTACCCACTTTACCGTAGTTTCCCCAAGCAATGGCGGACAGATAAAGAAGTGCTTATATCCGGGATGGTTTTCATCTGCTCTGATACCAGCTAAAGCATCAATATACCAGGCTCCCGGATAGAGATAGGAACTATGCAATAATGAATGACCGGGAAGATCTTTTTCCCACATTTCCCAGATTGTCGTTGCCCCGTTTGCTTTCATATATCCCCAACCCGGATAGTCTGTTTGTGAAAGCATGGAATAGACTAAATCCGGGCGGTTCTCTTGTCTTAACAAACGAAACAAAACAGCTCCACCGGTTATTCCTACATGAATATGTCCTTTACGTATGTCCAGGATTTCTTTTTCTAAGCGTTTTATTACGCGAACTCTTAAATCTGAAGGAGGCACGTCTGCCAACAAGGCTATCGCCAGATTCCCCATAGATTTATCGCAATAACTATCGTCAGTCGGATCAAAGTAAGCATGATGAATCGCCTGACTATTCTGTATGGCTTTCTCCTGCCAGACTTTTGCATCGTCAGCACGTCCTAATGCGTTGGCTATTTTCTCCATCAACCGGAAATTGTACACCAAGAAACAGCTATTGAAACATTCTGCTTCAGGTTTGTTATTATTCATGCCTTCAGCCGTAGCATTCGGCCAAAGCCAATCAGCTAAGAAGTCCCAATTTCCACCAAAACGACGCATAATCCCGTCAACGGTCTTGGTTTGCAAGAATTGCAACCATTCGTCCATTAACTCATAATTCTTTTCAAGAATCCGTGTGTCTCCGGTCTGTTGATACACCAACCAGGGAAGGGCAACTGTAATACTTCCCCACGAAGGGCCACCGCCTCCTGCATACGTCGGAGCCGTATGAGGGAGAATCCCATTCTTTAAGAAACGTCCACTCATTATGCCTTGTCTTGCCCAGTCAGCACGATTCATATCACCAACAACAGGTTCTGTTCCGCGTACATCCTGCCAGTCTTGCATCCATTTAGTATAAAATGCAGCGGTCTTAAAGTTTAACAAGCCCGTTTCACTGGTTGCATGAGCATCACCACCATACCCCAATCGTTCACGTTGTGGACAATCGACAATATATCCTCCGATGGATAAATTCTGATAAGTCCATAACACCCGGTCGTATATCCAATTCTGTAAAGAATCCGAGCACTCAAAAGTAACCGCAGGTTGATAGGCGGTACGTACCATCCAACCCTTTATATCGGATAATTCCGGTTTTTCTTTTAATCCCTTAATCGTAATCCAACGACCGGAACTATAATTAAATCGATTCCTGAAAGTGCCCTCGCCGGAAGTTCCAACAACATAGGCACTAAAGTTTCTGAACGTCATCTCCGCTTGTTCACGTTCTGAAAAAAGGAAATGAATTGTATCGTGAGGTTGCCCTTTAACCTGTATGTTTGTCCATCCGGCAAAGTTCACCCCCATATCTACGCGATATGAGCCGTCCGGTCTGGTTTCGATCGATATTGGTTTTATTTCATCATAAAGTTTGTTTCCTTCTACTCTTTGGGCAGAAAGTTTCAGATTAAGATTATACAATGTTGCCTTTTCCCAGAACTCATCATTATAGCCGACTTTATTCCAATCCGGAATCGACTTATTGTCATCCCAGATTTCTCCACCGAAGAAATTTTCCGACCATTTGCAGGACAGTTTATTAGGGCTTGGATGTGTCTTCCATGAGTTATCGGTTTTAATACGTAAAACCGGAGTAGAATTATTCGATTCATAAATATCTGCCTGAGCAATAACCATAGGAGTACGTGGTCTGTCGGGCATATTATAAGGAGGGAAAACAGACCAGGAAGTACCTAACCACAACGCTATGACATTCTTACCCGGCTTAAGTTTTTTTGCAATATCGTACGCTATATAGCGAGCACGTTTCGTATGATCGGTAACAGCAGGAGCTAAGACCTCATCTCCCACCCTTTCTCCATTAACATAGAGTTCGTGATAACCCACAGACGCAACAAACAACATTGCTCTTGATGGTTTCTTATTTAAATCAAAGGTTTTACGAAACCAAGGATCATAGATATTGGATTCAGAAAGAGAGGGATCAAAAACAACATCACTACCGATCCACTCGGCAGTCCAGTCTTTCTTTTCAAACAAGCCTGTTGACCAGTCATTAATTTCACTCCAGGCAGATTCTTTACCGGCCTCATCTTTTACCTGAACACACCAGTAATAGGTACGATCCGACAGTAAGTCTTTTCCTTTAAATACAATTTGTTGCGTCTGGTCTGAATGTACCCATTCCGATGCCCAGATATTGCCTTGTTTTTGTTTTATATCTTTTATATTATCGGCTACCAGAATACGATAAGCCGTTTGATAGTTCCCTTTAGCAGAAGTTTTGGTCGAAGTTAACACCCAACTGAATCGGGGCAGTTTTTCATCTAAACCTTTTGGAGATTTCAGGTATTCACATTGCAAGTCGCCTACACGAAGAGAAGCCGACTGTACCGAAAAACAAACAAATAAAGAAATAAACAGGAGGAGCTGCCGTGTTTTGGACATAGTATTTTCAGATATATTCGTTCGCAAAAGAAAATCAAGAGGATGTGTCTTTAGGAACACATCCTCTATAAATTAAACTAATTATAGATTAAACGCGTCCACCAACCCGTCTAACTGCTCATCCGTCATGCCTTCCGGTTCAAATCCGGCCATACGGGCACTGAAATAGATCTGAGCCGATTTACTCAACGTATCTATCGTATCAAAACATTCAATCAGGTCTTCTCCTACAGCTAAGATTCCATGTTTTTCCCAGAATACAACATCATGTTTCTCTAACTGTTTGATTGTAGCACGCGCCAGATCCATCGTTCCCGGAATTTCGTAACGAACGATACCGATCCCTTTGGGAACGATAATGCGACATTCCGGAATCATAGCCCAAAGTGTACGTGTCAGATACTCCGAATTCAAGAATTTAGGTCCGTGCGTCAATCCGATCAGATCAGTAGGATGCGTGTGAAGAACTACCCGGTTATCACGGCCTGTAGAACGAACATAATTATGCATAGAGAGGTGAGAAGGAAGTTCAGATGTGGGCTGAGTAGGCTTCTCAGCAATTATTTCATAGAAAAGGCCGTCTGGACTGATACGAATCAGCGAACCATTTTCGAATGGATTCTGGGCAACATAGCGCATACGCTTACCTGTACCTGTAACGAAAAACACATGCCCTTTTAAAGCATCCATCTCGGCCGGTAATTGTACCCGAGCAGCCAAAGCAGGTAATGCTTTTTCTTCATCAGTCATAAGGTGTGTAACATTTACGGAAATATTTCCGCCGTTACGTTCTGCCCAACCTTTTGTCCACAGATAACCGGCAACTTCAGCTACACGGCCTATCTCAGCCATCAATTCTTTATTATCTCTTATCATTGTTTTTATAATTAATAAAACATTCCAACTATACTTATCATACTAAATTCGGGAAAAGCAAAGAAAATATTAAGATACACATTCCGACAATCAGAACGGTAATCGTTTGTTTTCCGGCTCCTTTCCATTCATTCAGTATTATTCCCCACAGATTGCTGAATATCACATTAAGAGACATCAGTATGCTCCAGGAGAAAGCCAACATAACAGGAGAATCGGCAAAATAGCTCTTACCCATGCCAAGACCAAAGAACTGTGAATACCACAGAACTCCAGCCAAGGCACAAAATAAGACATTATTAATCAACACGCTACCCGGAACAGATAAATATTCTTTCCCGGATTTATTTTTTATATTTTGAAATATACAATAGATAGCATTAGTGGTAAATCCTCCCATAGTAACCAACAGGATTACGGGATTTAACGCGAATAATTCATTCGCTCCTGCAGCCTTAACTTTTTCTACGATTCCGCTTCCGGCCTCTAATCCAAGATTAAAGCATGCACTCATCACACCGGCAAGTAATGCAACCAACAGTCCTTTAGTCAATGCAAAGTCCTTCACAGCCGCTTTCCGTTCTTCTTCTGTCATATTACGGGCACGTAAACTGCCCGCATAACCGATAACCGCAATACCGGCTAAGGTTATTGATACTCCGATAAGCAAGATTAACCCGTTGCCATGCAACAAATCCATTCCTCCAAGAAGTGCAGGAAAAAGCGTTCCAAAAGCAGCACAAGTTCCCAAAGCAATACTTTGTCCCAAAGCAATACCCAGATAGCGCATACTCAGTCCGAATGTCAATCCCCCCACTCCCCAGAGCATTCCATAAATCATAGATTTGAATGCCTCTTCCGTAAAGATCAATTCACTCAGGCTTCCTCCGGAGGGAACAGCTAATAAGGCTCCAAGAAAAGGAAAAACCAACCAGGCAAATATTCCTTGAGTCAACCAGAAGTTTTCCCAACTCCAGTTCTTTACTTTATTTATCGGCACATACGAGCTACTCTGTCCGAAGCTGCCTATGGCTATTATTATCAATCCAATTATTGTATTCATAAATTATCGTACTTATTTATTATTTAGATTGAAGCGTATATTTCCCTGATCCAAGCTCAATCATTATGCTGTCAGCCGTTGTTGAAACCTGATGTACACCTACCTGATTCTTATCTATATCAATATTAAATGAAGCCGGTAACTTAACGGTTGCTGTGGTATTAGCCGGTACTTCTATTTCCCAATAAAGCTGATTACCGTCGCGCTTCCAGGAACTAATAATTTGACCATAAGGAGAATTATAAGACGCATTGACATAAGTAAGTTTTTCCGGGAAAACAGGCTCCATCCATATTTTTTTGAAACCAACCGAAGACGGATCATTCTTTATTCCCGCCAGATCTTCGTAAAACCAAACCAAAAGGTCACCAAGTAACATCACGTGGTTTCTGGAATTCATGGCAGGATCAGCAGTATCACCGTTCCATAGCTCCCAGATAGTTGTTGCTCCGTTCTTGATCATATATCCCCAAGAAGGATAGGTTTCATTCGTCACGATTTTATAAGCTAATTCCAATCCCCCATGTTCGGTTAGACCACGCATCAGATGCTGAATACCGAGAACACCAGCGCTCACATGTCCTTTACAATCCACTTCCGTTTTTTCTACAATATTAGCAAACACCTTGTCTTCGTAGCCTTCAGGAACAAGTCCGAGCTGCAAGGACAACATATTGGCCGTTACTGTATTATTATCGTATTGGGCTGTCTTTTCGTTAAAATACTTCTTATTGTATGCTTCTTTTATCTTTGAAGCAAGAGCAGCGTATTCTTCCGCATCGGCTGGTTGACCGTTCATAACGGCAAACTTCTGCATAAGTTCAAGAATACTATAAAAGACAGTCGTACTAAGCACCTCTCCGTTTGTTTTCCGGGAAGGATCTTTTGAATGAATCAATTCCAATGATTCGGGAGGCATACACCAATCACCGTAAGTATCCTTTGTCAGAATATAATCCTTCATACAAGTTTCAACCTGATGTTGTACCCAGCGCTTCATGGATGGATAACGCTCTTTGATCGAGCGGTCGTCACCAAATTGCCGATATAGCATATCCGCGATATAGAAATAAGCGGAAGGCCAGGTAACATCGTCATTGTATATTGTCCAGTAACGTGGAGAAACGACAGAAATACTTCCGGCATCCGACATAGACTCTTCAATATCGACCAGCCATTTATTATATAGTTTGGCATTACCAAAGATAAAACTCTCGCCATATGCTCCTGTGGAACGGTCACCTAACCAACCCAGACGCTCGTCACGTTGCGGACAGTCCGTCGGCATTCCTCTGTAATTTCCTCGAATACCCCAATAGGCATTACGGTGTATTGCATTAATAACTTTGTTGGATGTTTCGAACGTACCGTTGGTCGGTATTTTATCATAAATCACCTTACCCGTAAAATCATCTGCTGTAGGCTGATAATCCAATCCGGATATTTCCGCAAAACGAAAACCATGATAAACAAATGTAGGTTCCCATGTAAATGCTCCGTCGGCCGCCGGTATATAGCGATCCATAACCTGAGCACTGCGTAAATTAGCAACATATAATTCGGCTTTATTCTCCGGTTTAAGCACTTCGGCGAATCGCATAATGATTGGAGAGTCTTTCTTCCCTTTTAATTTTACTTGCAGCCAACCGATCATATTCTGTCCCATATCAACAATATAACGACCACCTTCCACTGCGGTTACGGAAACCGGTTTAATCTCTTCCATCACTTTCAGACTGGGAGATAATTGTGCCGTTAGTTTCCCTTTGGGAGTATCCATTAATTCGGCTGTTTGCCAGGCAGAATCATCATAGTTAGTTTCCGTCCATTTTCCCAACTCTAAGCGAGCATCGTATTTTTCGCCGTCAAACTCATTATTTTCTGTTATCGGCCCTTTATTGGTTGCTTTCCACGATTCATCGCTGGTTATAACTTCAGAGTTTCCATCTTTATATTCAACACATAACTGAGCAATCAGGCGAGGGAAACCAAATCCGGCCATGCCTCTTTCACGCATGGTCAGAAAGCGACCATTTCCCAATACTACTCCAATGGCATTTTCGCCTTTCTTCAACAAAGAAGTAACATCATAGGTCAGGTAAGATACAGAAGCATCATACCAGGTAGGAAGCGGTCCGAACACATCGTTTCCCACCTGTTTACCATTAATATAGCAAACAGAAGAACCCACACCCGAAACATACAGGACGGCTCGTTCTATCGATGAAGCACTGTTAAATTCTTTACGAAGATAACGTGCAGGAAGAATTGTACGATTATCTTCTACTTTATATCCCGTACTATCATTCAGCCCAATCCATTTAGCCTTCCAGTCGGATGCATTGAGTAAACCCATAGACCAATGTTGCACATCACTCTTATAGCTTTCACCTGTATTTGTCCATACCGTAAGGCGCCAATAATATTTCTTCCCTGATTCAAGCTTATTACCGGCATATGGAATCAACAAAGATTGATCAGAGGTTACTTTTCCCGAACTCCACAGTAAGGCAGAGGCCTTATCGAGTTCTTTCTCGGAGGCAGCTACATCAATCTGATAAGCAGTTTGCATCAGATCAGGCTTGTCGCTTGCTATTTTCCAGGAAAAACGAGGTTGTAACACCCCGATTCCTTCCGGGTTTTCCTGCATTTCTACCCATATATCGGAGAGATCAGGACTTCCTTTCTCGGAAACGGAGGTGCATCCAGCCAACCACAAAAGCGACAATATGAATATAAAACTTCTCTGAATCATAATCGGAAGATTTTAGAATTGTTCTTACCCTCTTTTAGATGTTACATCCTTTTCGTATTGTTCTATATCCTTGATATAGGCTTCACCAACAGGTACATCATTCTGCAGACAATACATATCCCAGACAGCACTCCACGGCAGGCTTTTCAATTCTTCCTGTAAGGCAAGACGTTCGAAATACTGGCCATTCGCTTCGTATTCCTGTAATTTAGAAGAAGGCTCAAGCATTGCCATCAAAAAAGCTTTTTGAGTAGCGCGACAACCAATTACATAAGCTCCGATACGATTGATCGTTGCATCAAAATAATCTAAGCCGATATGTACGCGGTCAAGTGCGTTGCAACGAATGATTTCACGGGCAAGGTCAGTGACATCGTCGTTCAGAATCACTACGTGGTCGCTATCCCAACGAACCGGGCGACTTACGTGAAGCATAATTTCGGGTGTAAACAATAATAAAGACGAAACTTTATCAGCAACACTCTCTGTCAGGTGGAAGTGACCGGTATCCAGTGTAACAATCTTATTTTTCTTCGCACCGTAACCCAAATAGAAGTCATATGAGCCAACCGTATAACTTTCCAAACCGATACCGAATAATTTGGCTTCGATACAGTCTTTCATGTTTTTATATTCAGTTGCAAATATTTCGTCTAATGATTTCTCTAAAGTGGCACGATATTTCAGGCGGTTAGCCGGAACTTCCTTGCTACCGTCGTGAATCCAAAGATTCATAATACAAGGATCGTTCTGAAATTTACCCATCTCTTCACTGATTGCACGGCAACGTTTGGTATGTTCGATCCAGAAATTACGGATTGAATTATCCGGATTAGAAAGCGTAAGATCACCACTTTTCGGGTGTGAAAAAGAAGTACTGTTAAAGTCTAATTTCATCCCGTTTTCTTTTGCCCATTCCATCCAGGATTGGAAATGCACCGGTTCTACTTCGTCACGATCCACTTTCTTTCCTTGGAAATCACCATATATTTCATGTAAGTTTAGACGATGGTTTCCGGCTATTAATGATGCTGCCTTTTTAACATCAGCGCGCAGTTCATCAATCGTACGGGCACGACCGGGATAATTACCGGTTACCTGAATACCTCCGGTCAAGTCACCACCCTGATTCTCAAATCCACTTACATCATCTGCCTGCCAGCAATGCATGGACAAGGAGATTTTCTTCATATTTTCTAATGCAGCGTTCACATCTACACCTACTGCAGCATATCGCTCTTTTGTAATCTCAAAGGCTTTTGTAATGTTGTTTTCTGTTGTCATGATATTCTGATTTTAAAGTTATTTATTCGGAGTAAAAATACGTGGCGGGAAAGCTTCTGCTATAATCTGTCGCATTGCCCAGCGATCTTCAACTAATCCTGCAGCTTTTGCCTGAACTAAACAATTGCCAATAGCTGTTGCTTCAGATGGACCCGCAACAACGGGAATACCAATCTCATCCGCAGTCATCTGATTCAGCAAGTCATTCTTTGAACCTCCACCTATAACGTGTAATTTATCAATTTCGAATGACGCCATGCCTTTCAACAGTTCCAGAATCTCTTTATAGCGGACTGCCAGACTTCTGAATATGCAATAAACAAACTCAGAATCCGAAGAAGGAGGAGTTAGTCCATGCTCTTTGCAATAATCCGTAATGGCCGTGGTCATACTTGCAGGAGCGGCAAAGCACGGATCATCCGGGTTTACGGTTGTCTTAAAACCTTGAGCCGCTTTTGCCAGACTCACTATCTGGGGATAGTCATATTCACGTCCGGCCTTCTCCCATTCCTTACGGCATTGTTCGAGTAGCCACATACCGGTAATATTTTTCAGGAAACGTGTCGTTCCCTCTATCCCACCTTCATTGGTAAAGTTATTCTTATAGGATTCTTCTGTAATAATCGGTTCTTCCGTTTCAATACCCATAAGACTCCAGGTTCCACTGCTCAAATAAGCAAAACGCGGGTTTTCTGCAGGAACAGCAGTAACCGCACTTGCTGTATCGTGACTTGCTACGGCTATAACAGGTATTTTTCCGACACCTGTTTCTTCTGTCAAAGCTTCAGTAAGCTCTCCAATCTTCGTCCCCGGCATCACCAAAGAAGGGACTAATGAAGGCGAAACACCTGCCGCAACTAAAAGCGATGATTCAATTTTTTTTGTTTTAGGATTCAGAAACTGAGAAGTAGAAGCCTCCGTGTATTCACAAACGCAACTACCTGTCAGCAGGTAAGCGAGTAAATCAGGTATAAACAGAATTTGTTCTGCTGCTTCAAGCGGAGCAAATCGTTCTTCATTTGCTCTGAATAGCTGAAAAAGAGAATTGAAATTCATAAATTGGATACCTGTCAGACCGTACACTTCATTAGCCGGTACTTTTTTAAAGAAATCTTCAAGAGCACCAAGCGTATAAGGATCACGATACGCTCTCGGCAAACCAAGTAAAGAGCCATCTTTGGCTATATACCCAAAATCGACTCCCCAGGTATCTATCCCTATCGAATCGATTTTGTAACCCTCCTTTGAGCAGATACACAGCGCCTCTTTTAACGCTTCATATATCTTATAAATATTCCAGTAATATTTTCCATGTAATTCCATGATGGCATTTGGGAAACGATGGACTTCCTTCATTTCAAAATGCTTATTTTCCCAGATTCCGAGTACAGCCCGTCCACTGGTTGCTCCTATATCAAATGCTAAAAAATTGTATTTCTTCATGCTTGCAGACATTAATTAAGATTAACAACAACAAAATTATTGTATTAAATTCTACCTTTGCTTATGAAAATGATATTTAAACTATTAAATCTGACACATGGAGTTTACGCGGAAAGACCAACTACATTACCTTCGCATCAATCCCAATGATGAGGATTGGGGAATAGTTGTGACAACCGTTGGCTATCAGTTTATACCGCAAAAAGGACAGTATCCGTTATCCAAACATCCGGATCAATATAATTTCAAACCACAAAACGGACGTACCTTAAATGAATATCAGTTAGTTTATATTACGAAAGGAAGCGGGTATTTTTCCTCTCAGTCTTGCGAAAAAGAACGAATTCACGCGGGAACTATGATACTCCTTTTTCCCGGAGAATGGCATAGCTATTATCCCGATCCGGACACGGGATGGGACGAATATTGGATTGGATTTAAAGGTCTTCATATTGACAGACGTGTAGAAAAGCAGTTTTTCACTAAAAAGAGGCCATTATATAAAATCGGTATCAGCGCTACTATTATTAATCTATATGAAGATATACTCAAATTAGCGTCAAAAGAAAAGTCAGGATACCAACAAATGGCCTCCAGCATCCTCCTTCATATTTTAGGATCAGTATATTATAAAGATAAGAATAACTCTTTTTCTGATCCGTATATTGTTGACAAGATCAACCAGGCACAGATTTTAATGAAGGAACAGGCTGAAAACCCGATACAACCGGAAGAAGTAGCAGCACAGTTAGGTTTAGGTTATTCCTGGTTCAGACGTATGTTTAAAGAATACACAGGAGTATCTCCCAATCAATATTTGCTACAACAAAAATTACTCCGCGCAAAAGAATTACTGACCACCACGCAATTGAACGTTTCCGAAATTGCCTATCAGCTTAAATTTGATAACACGGGACAATTCTCTACCTTTTTCAAAAAACGTGAAGGTCTGACTCCTTCCGAATTTCGCGAAAGATCGCACTAAAACAATAGAATACGCATTATTGAACATTTTTCAAGTATTTAAGATAAGAGGTAATTATTACACATCATGTATTTTTGAAAAACAATAAATCGTTTTAAGCAATAAGGAAAGTCCTCTATTCAAAAGGACAAAAAGGGCTGTCAACAATGAGTTTCGACAGCCCTTCTCTATTCTTTATTAATACCCTTGATTTTGCTTCAATTTAGATTACTACCAAAAAAATCATTAATTGAGTAAAGACATATTTATCTTTACTCTTCTGTAATTCTCTTTTTAAGCAGTAAAAGGAGAAATAAATTATATAAAAAAAACACACGTCAACTCATGTAAAAGACTATTTAATGTTCAACTGTAGTTTTCCTTCTACTTCATTTTCCGACCTCTTACATTTTATTTAGCAGAATAATATGGCGATTATCGCATACATAAAAAGCTGTTGATTCTTGATTTATACATTCGTTTGTATTCTTTCTTAAGTGCTTCAGACAGAAAAGAATTTTCAATCAGTTCATCAATATGTGGATATACAGTACAAAACTTATCGAGCAATCCACTTACCAAATTAGTAGGTAAATTGATTATTTCTCCAAACACTTGAAATGTTTTTCCTATTACTGCTGATGAAATACCAAAATACTCCGGTTTGGGTTTTGAAAAAAGCCCTTTGCTTAATGCAAAAATACTATCGTCAACATGAATATGCGTGTTAAGCAAGTCATAAGCCGGAGATAGACGAAATTTACCATTCTTGTCTTCCAGCATGGAAAAATTCTTTAAATGGGCATCGCCGTTACAAAATACAAAATTGAATAAAAGCAATTCAAAGAATCGCAATTTATCTACTTGTGGAACAGAACTGTATTTATCAATAAGTCCTGCACATTCTTCATAAGAAAGGTTTGAATATTTATAATTCGATCCGCCATTCTTTCTTGTTAGTCCCGCCAAAGAAGCAAAATCTTCTTTTAATAGCTTCTTTCCATTGAGAATGTCGAACCTGCCTGTAATGTAAGCAGCAGAACCATCTTTGAAGAAACACAGGCCATTAAGAGCCGTTGGAATACCATATACCTGAGCTGCTATTTGCATGCTCAAATGCTCATTCGCCGGACAAAATTCTTTGTTACGAAGATTGTTGGGGATTGGTTTGAGAATATATTCTCCTTGTTCGTCAATCTTTGTCAGATGTAATACCCCTTCATTCGCAATTACCGAATATTTGATCTGAACACCGGATACAGAGATTCGTTTGCTGTTATCCGTAAAAAAGTCTATAGTCTCATTATCATCAAATCGTTCATAAGGTAGTTTTTCAGAAATTTGTTTCCCTTTAAAGAGCATCTTTAATGCTTTTTTTGAATAACCGGATTCTCCTTTGCATTCGAATAAAAGAGAGGGACAAATATGTAATGTTTCTTCTATCATATTTCAATGGGTTTAACGGTTATAGCTCCAATTGTATCAGTATGTCCTGTTGCTGATAAAATTCCGAAATCGTCATTTTCATCGATACGTAGGTTTCTTGCCTGAATAATACGGTTATCCCCCTCGGATGTCATATTAAAAAAAACGGGAAATAGAAAAGATGATAAATACTCCTGCTTATTTTTAGGCATAGTTAATGACACAGGAGGGGCATCACGATCATTATAATAATCGTCGTTATAACGGAAAGAATAGTGCTCATTATCTATTTCCTTTAAGATTCCGGCATATCTACCTTTTATGTAAACTTCAACAGATCTACTCATTACTGTTATCATTTAATGGTTATATCAAGTCCCAAAGTTTTCAAGACACTGTAGAGAACGCTGAATCGTGGGTTTCCTGTACCACGTTCTAAACGAACAAGAGCATTGATGCCTATATTAGCCAAAGCCGCAAGCGTTGTTTGATCTATTTTCAGATCTTTACGTCTTTCTCTAATCAATTTTCCTATTTCTGCCAAATCCATAATTCACTGTTTACGGTGATTTTAGACAAAATTAGAATAATTACTTGACACAAACAAGCAAATTCACCATATATAGTGAATTGGGGTGTTTTTCAAATATTCAATAAGATGAAATAAACTATTTTCACCATATATGGTGAAAATAGACAAGTGGATCAAGCGTAATTCCTATACAAAAAGATTTCTAAATTTATAATTTTTACGACCTCTGTACTAATGTAAGCAGTACAGGCTGAATATGTTATATTCTTGATGTTTGAAAGAGAGATGTCCACCGGGAAAATTCACTGATCCAAAGCGGGTCAATCCGAACCTCCAGTTGTTATAACACTTGGATTATATCGTATTTAATGGGATTATCTCGATAGGTTAGAACAAATCGTGGACAGCAAACATAAGAAGGTAAAAGAAAAAAAACAAAATAATAGCAAATTTTGTCTTTTTCCAGACAAATTGTTATCAACCTTAGCAGAACTGTTTTGACGCATTTTATTAAACAAAAGGACAAAAAATATACCCGAAAAATAAATGCTGAAAAACCATATTTAAAATGCGCGATACGGCATGTCTATTTTCCCGGGTTATCGAAATTGAACAAAAAAAGGCAATAAAAAAAATCTTCCTATTCTTTTTGGAAAAAGATTCTATTATTTTTTTGAAAACAAAGGATATTTTTCAGAAAATAACCTTTTAATTTCGGCAAAAAATGGACAATTTTAGTCAATATCCAATATTTATTGGTCTAAAACGGTATTGAAAAATAAAAAAACAAGAATGGACATTTTTTACGCGTAAGTAAAAGGATGGAAAAAGTAGCTATTTGTCAAAATGAAACACAGAAATATCAAAGGAGAGTAACGGATTCGCATTCGTCTGCAAAAGTTCTAAAAACAAAAAAAACGGACTGTTCCTCAAAAAGGAACAATCCGTTTTTTTAGTATGCTAAGTCAATCAGATACCTAAGGATTGTTTTATCTGATTGATTTTTTCTTTTGCCTTTTCTTCTGCTTCCGGAATATCTTCTAAGCTTTTCACAGGGAAATGAACCTCGCAGTAAAATTTAATCTTAGGCTCGGTTCCGGATGGTCTGATAGACACTTTCGTCCTATCTTCAGTAAAGTATTGCAACACGTTGGACGTTGTAGGCATATCCAACGTAATCGTTTCATTGTCAAGGAAACTATATCCTTTCAATGAAGTATAATCATGCATTAGGGTGACTTTCGATCCGGCAATCTCCGTCAATGGATTTTCACGGTAATGCTTCATCATTGCTTCGATTTCTTCTGCCCCACTCTTTCCTTTCTTTACAACAGAAATACCTTCTTCTTTTGAGTAGCCGTATTTTACATAAATCTGCAATAACAGTTGATACAATGAAAGCCCCTGATCTTTTGCCCAGGCAGTCATTTCAGCCAGAATTGCACAGGCAGAAACAGCATCTTTATCTCTTACAAAGTCTTCACAAAGGAATCCGTAACTTTCTTCACCGCCACCGATATAAGACTTCTTGCCTTCGTTCTTTTTCATCACGTCTGCAATCCACTTAAATCCGGTATATACATCGTACATTTCAACGCCGTTTAGCTCAGCTATTGTACGTATGGTTTCAGTCGAAACAATTGTTTTAACAATATATTCCTGGCCTTTGATCTTTCCCAACTCCTTCCAGCGAGTGATCAGATAGTAAACGAATAACAAAGCTGTCTGGTTGCCATTCAGCAAAATCCATTCGCCGGCTTCATTCTTTACAGCAGCTCCAACGCGGTCGGCATCCGGGTCTGAGGCAAGCACGAGTTCGGCATCTGTTTCTTTTGCCTTAGCAACAGCCAATGCCAATGCAGCAGGTTCTTCCGGGTTTGGAGAAATAACTGTTGGAAAATCACCACTAACAACATCCTGTTCGGGTACATTAATAATATTCGTAAATCCAAAGGCTCTCAATGCGGCCGGAACAAGACGAACACCAGTACCGTGAATTGGCGTATAAACAATCTTCAAATCATGGTGTCTCCGGATAGCTTCTTTTGAAAGAGAGATTGTGGTCAAATCCTTAATATATTGATCGTCTATCTCCTTTCCTATAATTTCAATCAGATCTTTATTGCCTTTAAATTTAATTTCGGAAGCGTTTCTGATCTTATTAACTTCAGCAATCGTATTTTTATCGTGCGGAGTAATCATTTGTGCACCATCATCCCAATAAGCTTTATAGCCATTATATTCTTTGGGATTGTGCGAAGCCGTCAAGATAACACCACTCTGACAACCAAGTTTACGAATGGCATAAGAAACTTCAGGTGTAGGGCGCAAATCATCGAAAAGATAGACTTTAATGCCGTTAGCAGAAAAGATATCAGCAGAAATTTCCGCAAACTTCCGACTATTATTCCGACAGTCATGTCCGATTACGACTTTTATCTGATCTAAGTTTTCAAATTCTTTTTTCAGATAGTTGGAAAGACCTTGCGTAGCAGCACCAACCGTATATTTATTCATCCGGTTCGTTCCAGTTCCCATAATACCTCTCAGCCCTCCGGTACCGAACTCAAGATCCTTGTAAAAGGACTCGATCAGCTCTGTTGAGTCTTCATTGTCAAGCATTGCCTGTACCTGTGCCCGCGTTTCTTCATCATAACTATCTGTCAGCCATACCTGGGCCTTACTTTTTACCGTGTCGATCAAACCGTTACTTCCCATTTCTGTATATAAATTATTAAGATTATTATATGCTTTTTATTTCAGACAAACAAATATACAAATTAATTAAGCGACACCAATTTTCTCCCGACATAATTACCTGCACCGGATATATATAATTTTTTCTTTGAGATGGGGGGTGATTTTTTTCGAAAATCATCCCGATAAAACTCGTTCCTCGTTTATGTCAGCTCTGTAAAGTAATAAATATAGAAAAACAAGATAAATAGATGAATTTGGCGAGTTTTTTTGTTTTTTCGAGAATTCATCTTGGCTTGTTGTTGTTCTCTAATTGTCTTGAAAGGATTATCTGTTTTTATGGTATAAAATTCACTATATTTGTAGACTGTATTTATAGCGCATGGATTTGTGTATTACAGAAAACGTAAACTTATGGAGTTAAATCGAATAAAAGAAGTACTTGATAAAAAGGGGATTAAACAAACTTGGCTTGCTGAAAAGCTCAATAAAAGCTTTAGTATGGTTAATGCCTACGCCTGTAATCGTAAACAGCCGAGTTTAGAGGTACTGAATCAGATTGCTGAAATTCTGCAGGTAGATGTAAAGGATTTGATTATTAGCAAAGTGAAAAGAATGCCATTGATATGACAACAAAAATTGAAATAAAGAATTTCAAGTCGATCAAGCATATCGTACTTGAAGACTGCAAGCGAATAAATCTGCTCATAGGAAAACCCAATGTAGGGAAAAGCAATATTTTGGAAGCTTTAACCTCATTCAGTTTGCCATACGCGAGATATACGAACAATAAATCTCTCCAACAATTTATTCGTTGCGAAAATGAATCCGAATTATTCTATAATGGTGATACAAAACAAACCGTTGAGATTAAGACTGACTCGGATATGTTCGTATATAAAGCAAGTCAAACCAGTTTTGTGTCTCGATTAAATGGATTTCTCAATGATAAGTCAGTGGTTGAATTGACGGGATTGAAAATAAAGCAAACGGGGTCCGAAATGCCAAATAAAGATGTGAGAAGCTATTTCTTCCCTACGTCATTCCAGTTTGAGAACACAGGCGTTAAATTTTTGCAACCGACAACTGGTTGTAATGTATCATCGGTGTTGGACTCCTTAGAAATTGTCAAAAAAGAGATTTCAGAGACTCTTTCCCTATACGGTCTTAAACTCTCTTTTGACAAAGCCAGCCAGCAGATAAAACTATTGAAAGACGTATCCGGAGATAGCATTTACCTTGTTCCGTTTAATTCGATTGCTGATACTTTACAACGAATTATCTTCTACAAAACAGCTATCGCAAGCAATAAGAATGCGATTCTGACATTCGAAGAGCCGGAAGCACATGCTTACCCTCCATATATCTCAAAAATCACGACGGATATCGTCCATTCTGAATCGAATCAGTTTTTTATTACAACGCACAGTCCTTATGTCTTGAATGAATTCTTGGAAAATAAGAAGGACGATTTAGCTATTTATCTTGTTGATTTTAAGGATGGGGAAACGAAAATCAAAGGACTTACGAAAGAAGAACTTGATAGAGTGTCGCAGTTTGGAGTGGATTTATTCTTTAACTCGGAAATATTCTTGGATTGATGGAGGGGCTTAGTATTATACCGGAATGCTATATCGACACGTGTTTAACAGAAACAATCACGTCTTGCTTCAATCAATTTAATCACCAAAAAGGTTGTAATACTGTATGTAAAGTGATGCAAGAAAAATTCGGTGATAGCTTTGCGTTGGGTATTATTGACAAAGACAAAAAAGAGGTTCCCTATCTGCAAGAATTCGACTTGGTAGCATCAAATGATTCTTTGTTTGTATATAAACATAGATTAAAATATCATTACATCATACAAATCACTCCAGCCATCGAGGAATTTTTCATAAAAGCAGCAAGCGAGATGGGTGTTGATTTGGCTTCGTATGGACTTTCTTCTGGTATGAAAGAACTCACAAGGGTTACGAAGCAAGTTTCCGACAAGAATGAAGTTGTTTTCAAAACATTTAAGGGGTTGTTTAGGGAATTGTCGGATGCTACTGAAATGGTTCGATTGGCAAACCTGATTCAATACCTTGGGGAAAATAGATATGAAGTAGAGATTGAAGAGTTGAAGCGGATTATGAAAATTTAAACAACGTTTAATTATTAGATCAAGTGTTTCTGTATTTTTTTAAAGAGTAGATAGAATGAGATTTCTTCTATTTATTAATCAACCATAAAATGATATCTTTGCAAGAGATATAAACACATGAAATAGAGATTTATGAATAAATTAATATACGCAACATTTGCTTTACTCTTGTTATTCTTCTCCTCCTGTGAAAAAGACACCAGTTTAGATAAAAAACCGGTTAATGAATGGATCTATGAAACAATGGAGAAGTATTATTACTGGTATGATAAACTTCCTGCAATAAGTAAGACTGATCTGAATGCGAAACCGGATGTGTTCTTTGAATCATTACTTTATTCTGGTGATGGAAAAGATGGACTACATTATTCCAGAATAGAGGAAGAAGTGGATACGAAAAGCGGAAGCATAAGCACAACTTATGGATTCAATTATGGTTTTGTTATCTTCAGCGAAAATGCGACCAATGTGTATATGCGAGTGAATTATACCATCAGCGGGGCACCGGCAGAAGAGGCTGGACTTCAACATGGAGATTGGATTTCAAGCTATAATGGAATACAGCTTACAAGCGGAAATTACACTGATTTTATTGAGAGTCGTGGAGAAGTAGTTCTTAGTGTAGGGAAAATTGTTAACAGGAAATTTGTTAAAACGCATGATGTAACGATACGTGCAGCCGTTTCTATGGCGGAGAATCCTATTTATATTGACACGACCTACTTAGTCAACAACAAAAAAATAAGTTACCTGATGTATAATAGTTTCGTTTCGGGTCCGGAAGATTATAACGACGAGACATATGATAATCAGCTAAAAACTGTATTTGCGAATTTTGCCGGTCAGAATCCGGATGAGTTTATTTTAGATCTTCGTTATAATCCAGGCGGGCTTCTTTCCAGCGCTCAGGTTCTTGCAACATTATTAGCTCCTCAATCAGCATTAGACAAGCAATTTTGTCGATTGATTTACAATGAAAAACTGAATAAGACAGTAGAGTATAATTTAGACAAAAGCATTCTTGGAAGTGGAAACAGTCTTAATCTCAATCGTCTTTTTATTATCACATCTGAAAGAACAGCGTCTTCTTCCGAACTGATTATAAATGGATTAAGACCATATATAGACATTGTTTTAGTTGGAGGTGTGACCGAAGGAAAGAATGTAGGTTCAAATGAATATTCCGACAAAACAAATCATAATTGGGTATTACATCCAATTACTTGCTTGGTTGAAAATTCCGAAGGTTTTTCTGACTATTCCAACGGATTCAATCCGGATTTCCCTTTAGATGAAATAAGTCAGTTTACCGATATTAAACCTCTCGGTGATACAGAAGAACTGATGTTAGGAGGAGTTTTGGGTATTATTGAAAACGGAACATTGCCAGTCAAATACCTCAAAAGTGCTGAAGCAGAAATTTCCGTTCTCCCCCTTCCACACAAACAGATAGAAGGCATTATTATAAATTAATTCGCTAAATCTGCATTTTTATTCACAAGACCACCCCTAAAAAGCATATTTATTCATTTATTTGAGTTATATTTGCAGCATCATTGTATAAATATACAAAATGAATGCAAAACAAGAACGCCTGAAAGCGATTCGACATATTATTGAAACACAGGATATTGAGAGTCAGGAAGAACTACTTCAACTCTTGAATGAGCAGGGCTATTCCACTACTCAGGCAACATTGTCACGCGATATAAGACAATTAAAGATAGCGAAAATACATGCGAACGGAAGCTATGTTTACCGTTTCCCGGGACATGCGGTTACGCAACAAACGCAAACACAAAACAAGTCAACGCAACCCTATCCGAATATTGAGTTTTCAGGAAATCTGGCTGTTGTAAAAACACCTCCGGGTTATGCCATGGGTATCGCTTATGATATCGATACACATGCGCCGGAGGAAATTGTCGGCACCATTGCAGGCGACGATACAATACTCATAATTCCAAGAGAAGGATATAGCAGAGAAAATGTTGCAAAAGCTTTAGAGCGATTTATTAATAGGTAAAAGGGTAGTTAATTCCGATTTTGGAAAATGGAAAAAGAAGTAGAAATTGATGTAATGGTGGCTGACGAAAGCCACGAAAAGTATGTCGATATCATTTTAGATACGATTGAGTCTGCTGCTAAGGTGCGTGGAACCGGGATTGCAAAACGCACGCACGAATATGTGACGCAAAAGATGAGAGAAGGGAAGGTAATCATTGCGCTCTCCGGCGAAGAGTTTGCAGGTTTTACTTATATTGAATCTTGGGGGAACAAACAATATGTGGCTACCTCGGGATTGATTGTTGCAGATAAATTTCGTAACAGAGGGTTGGCTAAACGCATAAAAAATGCGTCCTTTACATTGGCAAGATTACGATGGCCTAAAGCAAAGCTATTCAGCCTTACTTCCGGCAGTGCTGTAATGAAAATGAATACGGAATTAGGGTACGTACCTGTTACATTCTCTGACCTGACGGATGATGATGCTTTCTGGAAAGGATGTGAAGGATGTGTAAACCATGATGTGTTGACACGTACGAACCGCAAATATTGTATTTGTACGGCAATGATATTTGATCCGAAAGATCCGCGCTGTCTTATTCATGAGGAGATGTATGACACTCTCCGCAAAAAGACATTGATGAAACAACAAGAAATGAAAGCGCAGGAAGACGAGAGTAACGAGAGTAACAAGGCGAAAGAAAACGAATAAAAACATATAAAATAAGAAGCTCAATGGAAAAGAAAAAAGTGGTATTGGCTTTCAGTGGCGGACTCGACACGTCATTTTGTGCCAAATATCTATCAGAAGAGAAAGGATACGAAGTATATACTGCTATCGCCAACACGGGTGGTTTTGACGAAGTGGAATGTAAATTAATCGAGGAAAGAGCGTATAAATTAGGAGCGGTTAAACATGTCACGCTAAACGTAGAGCAGGAGTATTACGAGAAGAGCATCAAATACATGGTATTCGGCAATGTGCTTCGAAATGGGACTTATCCTATTTCTGTAAGCTCTGAACGTATTTTCCAGGCTATTGCAATTATTAATTATGCAAAAGAAATCGGGGCGCATGCGGTTGCTCACGGAAGTACGGGTGCCGGTAATGACCAGGTACGTTTTGATCTTACATTCGAAGTATTGGCTCCTGATATTGAAATCATCACTCCTACCCGAGATATGAACCTGAGTCGCGAATATGAAATCAATTATCTGAAACAACATGGGTATGAGGCTGATTTCACAAAAATGGAATACTCCATCAATAAAGGCTTATGGGGAACGAGTATAGGCGGAAAAGAAACATTACATTCCAACCAGACATTGCCTGATACGGCATATCCTTCTCAATTAGAAGCAGAAGAAGAGGAAGAAGATATGTTTATCGATTTCGTGAACGGCGAAATTAGCGGAGTAAATGGCATAACTTACAAGAACAAAGTGGACGCGATCCGTGCTGTGGAAGAATTAGGGGCACGCTGGGCGATCGGACGTGATATGCATGTGGGTGATACAATCATAGGCATCAAAGGGCGCGTTGGTTTCGAAGCTGCAGGCCCGCTTCTGATTATTAATGCGCACAAAATGTTGGAAAAACATACGCTGACCAAATGGCAACAGTATTGGAAAGATCAGTTAGGCACATGGTATGGCATGTTCCTTCATGAAGCACAATATCTTGAGCCTGTAATGCGGGATATGGAGGCTTTCTTAGAAAGTACGCAAAAGAATGTAACCGGACGCGTGATTATCACATTACGTCCTTACACGTACACATTAGTAGGTATTGAAAGTGATTATGATTTGATGAAGAGCGACTTCGGTGTTTATGGTGAAGAACAAAAGGCTTGGTCGGCAGACGATGTTAAAGGATTTACCCGTATCTTAGGCAATCAAATGAAATTATATTACTCAGTACAAAACAAGAATAAAAAGGCATGATTAAAATTGGTATAATCGGCGGGGCAGGTTATACGGCAGGAGAACTGATTCGTCTGTTAGTTAACCACCCTGACGCAGAGATTGTATTTGTGAACAGTTCCAGTAATGCAGGAAACAAGGTAACAGATGTGCATAGCGGGCTTTTCGGTGAAACAAATCTGGTTTTTACAAGTGAATTACCCTTAGACGATATCGATCTCCTGTTTTTTTGTACGGCGCATGGCGACACGAAGAAATTCTTAGACAGCCATACGGTTCCGGACAATTTGAAAATAATTGACCTCTCCACTGATTATCGTATTAAATCTGAAGATCACGATTTTGTGTACGGATTACCGGAACTAAATCGCCGCAGGATTTGTTCAGCCACGCATGTTGCTAACCCGGGTTGTTTCGCAACCTGTATTCAATTAGGCGTATTACCACTTGCCAAACATTTAATGTTGAACAACGAACTACATGTAAATGCAATTACCGGTTCAACAGGAGCAGGTGTAAAACCATCGGCAACATCACATTTCAGCTGGCGAAATGATAATATTTCTATCTACAAACCCTTTACACACCAACATTTGGCGGAAATTACGCAAAGTTTGAAACAGTTGCAAAATAGTTTCGACACGAATATAAATTTCATCCCGGTAAGGGGTAATTTCGCACGAGGTATTTTTACAACCATCTATATCGATTGTAAAATAGAATTGAATGAGATCAAACGTATTTATGAAGAATTCTACGATGATCATTCTTTTACACATATTATTAACACTAATCCGGATTTGAAACAAGTCGTAAATACAAATAAATGCCTCATCCATTTGGAGAAGCATGGAGATAAGTTGTTGATTATTTCTATAATAGACAATTTATTGAAAGGTGCCAGCGGACAAGCAGTTCATAACATGAATCTAATGTTTGGACTGGAAGAAATTGTAGGATTACACTTGAAACCATCGGGATTTTGATTTTAAAGAAAATGAAACTATTCGACGTATATCCTTTATTCAATATAGAAATTGTCAAAGGTAAAGGAGCCCATGTATGGGACTCTGAAGGAACAGAATATTTAGATCTTTACGGAGGGCATGCTGTTATTTCCGTAGGGCATAGTCATCCGGATTATGTGTCAGCAATCACAGATCAGGTAAACAAACTGGGATTTTACTCTAACTCCGTGATCAACAGCCTGCAGCAACGCTTTGCGGATAAATTAGGAAAAGCATGTGGATATGACGACTATTCTTTGTTTATTGTAAATACAGGAGCCGAAGCAAATGAAAATGCAATGAAATTAGCTTCTTTCCATAATAATAAACGCAGAGTGATTGCCTTCCAACATTCATTTCACGGACGTACTTCTGCTGCCGTACGAGTAACGGACAATCCCAAAATTGTTGCTCCTATCAACGATACGATGCCTGTCACATTCTTACCATTAAACGACATAAATATCGTCAAAGCGGAATTAGAAAAAGGGGATGTTTCATCTGTCATTATTGAAGGGATACTGGGCGTAGGCGGAATCCAATTACCTAAAGATGCGTTTTTACGCGAACTGCGTCAGGTATGTACGGAATACGGAGCCGTTCTGATCTTAGATGAAATCCAATCCGGCTATGGAAGAAGCGGTAAGTTTTTCGCTCATCAGTATGCCGGCATACGCCCCGATATGATTACCGTAGCAAAGGGTATAGCAAATGGATTCCCAATGAGTGCGGTACTGATCAGCCCGGAATTTAAACCGGTTTACGGAATGCTTGGAACCACTTTCGGTGGTAATCATTTAGCCTGTGCCGGAGCAATTGCGGTATTAGAGATTATGGAAAAAGAGAAAATGATCGAAAATGTAGTAAAAGTAAGCGACTACCTTCTAAATGAACTCAAACATTTACCAGGCATAAAAGAAGTACGCGGACGCGGATTAATGATCGGATTAGAGTTCAACGAATCCATAAAAGAAATCCGTACTAAATTATTATTCGAAGAAAAAGTATTTACCGGAGTAGCCGGAACAAACACCATCCGCCTCCTCCCCCCACTCTGCCTTACATTAGACGAAGCAAAAGACTTTATCCGTCGCTTCAGGAAAGTATTGGGGTGTTGAATTAAAACGTACGGTCAAATCTACTGATCGTACGTTTTTATTTCGACACATTATATAAGATAAAAAATAAAGGATAGAATTCTTTCAGCGTTTCTTTCAATTTGGATAATGCGATTCTCACCTGCCCTCGTACTGTACTTGAAGTAATATCATAGAGAATTGCAATTTCCTCATAAGTTTTATGGTTATATAGATATTCAGTAAAAATAAGACGACACTTTTCGGGAAGTGTTTTTATTGCATCTGCTACTAACACTTCAAATTCAGCGTTTTCAAGATGTGACAGAGGTTGCAATCCGAGAGCTATTTGTTCTTCATTTAGAGATAATACATATTCATCTAATTCTGACAAAGGGATTCCATCCGGCTGTTTATCCCGAAGATAGTTTAGACTGCGATTTTGAACAGAACGTACCAAGTATGTTTTAATGGGATATTCGAGTGTTTTTCTTTTATTCCAAATAGTCAAAAAGACATCATTCACAATTTCTTTCGCCACTTCATAATCATAGACATATTTCGTAGAAACTGCACATAGATAAACGTAATAAGTTGTATAAATCAACTTAAAGGCATCAGCATCTCCATTATTCAGTCTGAATATAATATCTCGGTCAATTATAGCCACACTTTAAGCTTTTCATATTTCGTCGCCTGTTGTTTTACAAAAGTAAAGAAAACATCTTAAGGGAGTATAAAAATAGACAGAATACCTTCAGAAGAAATAATATTTTTATTTTTTTTGCTGCACATTAGCTACATCAGAGAGCTTTACACAGACTGTTGCGCCCAATTGTTCTATGTACAAAATAAGGTGATTCTTTTTTATCTTTTTTACCTTACCGGAGACATTCTTCATTACCCCGCAAAGAATCTCAACCTCTTCACCAACACAGAGTTTCTTACAAGCAGCTTCTTCTAAAAATTGTTTTATTGCATCAATTTCCGATTGACGAACCAATGCCGGTTTACCATCGTAATACACGATCTTAACTACACCATATGTATTTAACAATTGTCGTAAATCACATTCCCGGCAATTTACAAAAACATAAGAGTTAAAAAGTGGAACTTCTACTATTTTAACTCGGTCAGACCAGACCCTGGGAGAACGATGCAGTGGTAACCAATTATGTACGCCAGCCGAAGATAATCTTTGGGCTACTTGTTTTTCTGCTCGGGGAGCAGTATATAAAACATACCATTGAGGTTTTATTGTTGTCATACTTTTTATTGTTCGCGTACACAAATATAGGAGTTTTTTTGTATCATTGTGACACAATAGATTTTGTCTTCGTTTTCCGAGAATAGAGTACCAGATAAACACAATAATAGTATGAACAGAAGAAATTTCCTCCAAAAATCGGCTCTAACAGCGGCAGGAGTCGGATTATCTCCTCTTATAGGAGGTTCTTATCAGTCCATTTTTGGACAAACCGCTCCAAGTAATAAAGTTAAAGTGGCGCTCATCGGTTGCAGAAGTATGGGATGGAGTAATCTGAATAAATTTCTGGATTATCCGGAAGTGGAATGTATAGCACTTTGCGATATTGACGATGAATGGTTAAATAAACGTGCAGGTGATGTAGAGAAGAAAAGCGGAAAAAAAGCGCCTAAACTTTACAAAGACTGGAGAAAAGTTATCGACAACAAAGATGTGGATGCTGTAATTATTGGCACTCCTGATCATTGGCATTGTCTTCCTATGATCTATGCCTCTCAGGCCGGCAAAGATGTCTATGTTGAAAAACCGCTTGCTAATACTATTGAAGAATGTGATCTGATGGTAAAAGCTGCGCGAAAATATAATCGCATCGTTCAGGTTGGACAATGGCAACGAAGCGATCCTCACTGGAATGAATCTGCCGAGTACCTACGTGCAGGTAATATCGGTCGGATCCGTACTGTAAAAGTGTGGGCATACCAAGATGGAAAACCAACTCTCCCTGTAATTGCCGACGAGCCTGTACCTGCCGGAGTAGATTACGATATGTGGTTAGGGCCGGCTCCTAAACGTCCGTTCAACAGATATCGCTTCCATTATAATTTTCGTTTTTTCTGGGATTATGCCGGAGGATTAATGTCTGACTGGGGTGTACATCTCCTCGATTATGCTTTGGAAGGAATGGGGGCCCCTCTTCCTTCACACGTTTTCTCAAGCGGAGGTAAATTTGCGTATCCGGATGATGCAATGGAAACTCCCGATACCTTATTGGCTACTTATGCGTACGATGATTATAGTATTATCTGGGATCATGCCTGCGGAATTAACCATGGACTTTTTGATAAAAAAGAGGGATTAGCGTTTTATGGTGAAAATGGGACATTGGTACTTACCAGAGCGGGTTGGGAAGTTATTCCCGTTATTGCCGGAAAAGAAGCTCGAATGGACGCAGTTCCTTTCAAAAAAGGAGAAGGAAAAGGCCTATATAACCATGTAGGGAATTTCCTTAGTTGTATAAAAAGTCGTGACCTGCCCAATGCGGATATTGAAATTGGAGCACGTGTTGCAAAAATGTCTCATTTTGCCAATATTGCCAGCCGATTAAAGCGTGAAGTACGTTGGGATGAAGCAACTCATAGTTTTGTGAATGACAACGAAGCAAATCAATTAGCAAAAGCTCATTATCGGGCACCATGGAGTCTTCCTGTTTTATAAGCTACAGTGAGGGTGCTTTAATGCACCCTTATTCTTTTATCAGAACTTGAATTCGAAGCTAAAGCGGAGGCCGTGTTTATCAATACCCGGATTATCTAAATAAGTCATACGCCAAACATAATCCAACCTGAAGAACTTCAATATATTCTCTACTCCTACTCCGGCTTCTAAGTAAGGTTCTTTGCCCATGATAAAAGATCGTTCAGGGAAAGCAAAAAGTCCTTCTCCTTCTTTCCAGGGATTATTCTTATCAGTCAGATTTCCATAAAGACCACGAAGAGAAAGGACTTCTCTTAACTTCATCTTCTTCAGTAAAGGCATACGGTTTAAAAGCAACCCGTTCATATAATAAGTAATATCCCAAGATACATACTCATCATTAAGAAACTCAAGAACATTCATATTTGTATATGATTCCGGTTGGATAGTATAAGATAAATTCGCATTGGGTAGGATCAAAAGCGGATAGGGTACTTTATTCCATACTTTACCGGCCTTCCCAATAACGTCTAAATAGCCAAAGGCAGAAAACCAAAAACGTTTTTGAATAGCAATATCCGTTCTGTTATACGTATAATCAGAACCAAGTATTCCTTTTCCTGCGATTATATGCGAAAAACTAAACACCGGAGCATCAAACGTAATCGGATAGCGATAATTACGGGTTTGATAAAACTTTTCATTTGGTGCATATCTAAATCGTAGTTCCAATTCACTCATTTTATAATCATTCAAAGCTTTTACTGAGTTATCTGCCATTATGTTGTTGAACTCGGCATACGAAGTTGCATATTCTTTTCTATGCCTTATGGCAACACCATAGGATAAATTATTATGGTATTCACGCGTATAAGTAAGTTCTGCATTTCGTAAATATGTGGCACGATCATCTTTCTGTCTTTTAAAAGCAAGGAACATATTGTCCTTATTTGTGTATAAGTATTGTTGTCCTAATTGATTAATATCATAATTGTATTCAAAACGAAGTGAATGCACCGGAAATTCTTTTCTAAATTCCGTTTTATCAATAAACGAGTATTCTGCTATTAAATCGTATTTCCATTCTTTATCTTTTGTGCCATAAGCAGCAAAACCATCTAAAAAGAAACGTTTACTAAACGCCGTCATCGTGGTTCCGCCTAAACGTAAACGAGTTCCTTCTATGGCATTTCCGCTGATCATCGTATTCATCGGCCCTATTTCAAATTTACTTTGTTTGGGATCAAGATGAGTAGGAATATAACCGGCAACTAATGTAGTGATAACCTTCTCTGTGATATAAAAAGCCGGTATTGCACGTAATCGTTTCATTAAAACGGCTACCCGGTTCAGGTGTTTATCTTGTAATTCCTGTGGGCGCGCCTTAATCCAAAAGTCATCCGTCTTAACAGAAGCATCTTTCATCGTAATGGATCCTCCGAGAACATCAAAAACAGATATATCTGCAGGCTTCTGAAAAGAATAATTATCATAGACATTCAAACGCCTTGCGTATATTCCTTTTTTACCGGATGTGAGATTTAACACCACGTTTATATCATCTGTTTTAATCATACGCGTACCATCTTCTCCCCGTTCAAACCGTTGCTCTATTGTCATATGGTTGACAAAATTCAGGTTAATATCTTTTGGTACATTCAGTATGACAGATTGAACAAAATAAGTCGAATCAAGCGTTATGTACAAATGACCAGTAAACCCGAATGATTCGGAATTGAACGGGACAAAACCAAGATCAACACATTTCTTATTATTAATAGTCAATGTATCTAAAAGATAATACTTATAGAAATTAGGCCCTATGGAAGATAAAGGACTAACAAAACGATTCAGAAAAAGGGGAATATCATTTTGAAATATATCAACTTCACGAAATACTTCATTCAATATCTGTTGCATACCTTCCTGAGTAAACATTTCGTCAACACCATTTGCTTTTAGACCATGCACGACCCTTTTCTCAGACTTAGGATCTTTTTGATAGTAAACGGTCTCAAAGCGTTCTTTTTCCGATAAAGGTAAGATCACATTATCTACACTAACTGTATCCGCAAATTCAGATAAAAAGCCAAACTTACTTTTTGAATTTGTTTTAGAAGGATTATACTGATTTAGACCCAAAACAATATTTTCATATTTATTATATGAAAAATAATCGTAATTCCGGGGATCGGATTTTTCTTTGGATTCTATTGCTTTCCGGACAAAAATTACAGCGGGGTTTTCTTTTTTACGATATTTCTCTTTCTTCGGTTTGACAACAACTTCTTTGAGGCCTATACTGGAAGGGGCAAGTTGAATCTTTAAATTATTCGTTTTGCCGGTATTAATTGTCACACGTTTCTCTTGATAGCCTAAATAGGAGATCAATAACACGGATGCATCTGAGGATGTACTCATGGAAAATCGTCCATTATCAGTTGTTGTAGTGCCAATGGTAGTACCTTCGAGCAGTATAGACACATAAGCCAAATCCTCCCCTGTAATAGAGTCTGTAACAATGCCTTTTATTTGTGTATTTTGCGAAAGGGTAACGCCAATATTAACACATACGAAAAGAATAACCCAAAGAAACCTATTCAACATTTCAACCTTAAATTAAAAGAGCAAATTAACGAAGTCTATTTGGACTATACATGTGCTCAAATATGCTCATATTATTCCATTTAGAAATTAACAAATGGAATGGCTGAAATGTTTCTTAATTAAGATCGACTTATTTGTAGTCCTGTCCGGGATAAATTCATCTCAACAAAACGAGCATTAGATGAATGTTCGGATTCATTGAGTATTTGCTTTATTTTAAGAGCTGCTTCAGGATCTTTTGCCACAATATATAAATAACCACCACCTCCTGCTCCGGGCAATTTATATCCTTGCGCATAATCTTTAATGAGCCTTATCATATGTTCAATGGCCGGAGGATTAGTTCCACTATCTAAAGCTTTATTCAACTCCCAAGTCTGGCGTATCTGGCTACCATATAACTCAAAATCACCATGTTGAATCGTATCGTACATATCTAAGGCATGGCTTTTCATCTCAGTTAGTAAGTTCAGATGTTGAGAGCTATTCAGAAACATGCCACGAACTATTTCCGACAAAATATTCTTTGCTGTCCGAGTAATGCCTGTATAGTATAATAAATGACATGGTTTGTATTCTGCATCCGTAAACAAATATTCCGGAAGCCACCGAACAGTTGGATTCTGGTCAAAGCCTTCCGCTGTTTGTAACAATTTTAGTCCATGAATTATTCCTCCATATTGATCTTGCCATCCTCCACCGGTAGTCAATAGTTGTTCAAGAATTAGCGTACGATTTCCTATTTCATTCTTATCCCATCCTAAACCACAGAAATCAGACAAAGCGCCAAGCACGGTTGCCGAAAGAATTGAACTTGTTCCCAGACCGGATCCGGCGGGAATAGCAGACAATAATGTTATCTCAAGCCCGGCACCAAAATCTTTTAGTTGCTCCGATAATGACGAATATTTCTCTTCCGTAAATTCAGGAAGGAAACCAGATAAAGCCAATGCAGCTTTGGGGATTGAAAAAGGAGATCCGACTTTATTAAACGCACGAAGTTCTTCCCATGTAGTTATCACATCCATAGCTCCTAAGTCTATAGAACGAAGTATTATTTTAAATTCTTTAGCCGGTTTTACATACACTTGTAGAGGAGGTTGCCCATTCAATTCTATAGCTACGTTTACCACATTGCCTCCCACATATAAACAATAAGGAGGTGTATCCGTCCATCCTCCTGCTAAATCAATACGAACAGGACTTCTCGACCATACAATCTGATCATGATATACATTTAATAAAGGTCGTTGCTTTTGTGTTCTCAGTAATTCAGTTAATCCACCTTGCAATAACGCAAACGCATTTCGTTCCTCTTTTCTAAAGTCTTTATCTTGTAATCGTAAGACTTCAGCATGAAACATGCTATCATGAATCCTTTTCATCAAAGGAGCATCCGGTAAAAGAGAAGGTGGTAAGGGTATTTTATTCTTAACAAAAGCAGCTGCAGCATCTTTCAGGTCAAGTTGATAAAATACACTCTTCTCATGATTTGCAGCTAACTGTGGCCAATTATAGGAACTATATTCTACCCGTTGCTTTATTAGCCTCTCCATATTGGCATATCGGAGAATCTGGTTAGCAGAAATTTTCTGTGCATTTTTCCAGATTTGGGCACCTGCTTCCAAAGCAGGTTCATTCAGCATCCAACGAAGAACAATTTCCATATCAGAGTCAGTCTCTAACACAGGAAAAAGAAAAGCGTCCTGAATATCTTCAAAAGAGTCAATTTCAACACCTCGTTTGGCACACCAATCCTTCACTGGTTCACCTAAGAAAGTAGTAGTAAGATCATTCAGTGCACCTCGAAAGGCATCATTAAATCCATAAGGACGCACAGCATATCCATTCTGCCCATAAGGAGTTATATCTATACAGGCACCAACCGGCAATTCTAAAGTCCAATTATTTCGGGGAATACCTGTGAGAATATGTTTATTCTTCAATATCCAATTCGCTCCTACCTGACTATTCTCTATCCACAATTCAGAATTTTCACTTGTAAGCGTTACATCTACTATGGCATTTTGTACAAACATCGCAGGATGAGGCTTCACCTTACGGTGCATAATAGCCCGCTGGTCGCGAACTCTATTTTGAATAGCCAGAGTAGATGAGATTAATTCACGACTTGTACCATAATGATAAAATTCACCTCCAGGCAATGGTAGAATGGCAACCTTCAAACGATTCACTTCTTCATCCTGTAGTTTCGGATGCTCTCCTAAACCCAATCCAAATTCAGAGTATAGATCATACTTAACAAAATCATCTGCATTCTTAGACCGTTTCATCAACACTTCCGTTGCCCGATCACTCAACAACCAAATCCCAATATCCATTAAAAAGAAATGAGTCTGATTAAGTGTTTCTAATTGTTCAAGTGAAGGTTTTTGCAACATAAAGTCGAGTTGGTCGGGCTTGTTTCTATCCGAGACAAAAACACCATGGTTAGTAGCTAATGAAGCATCGACCCAAAGTCCATAACAAACCACATCTACGTCCGGAATAGACTGTAAACTTTCGTTTGCACGAATATAGACATCGCCACTGGCAATCAATGTTCGCAATTGATCCGGAGCTTTTGCCATTATTTTTTCATAAAGAGGTATTTGCAATGAAAGCAAACTTTGATTTAATTTTTGTCCTCTCTCCCAACGAAAAACCGGAATAGGTGTTAATACCTTCCCGCTCGTCGCGTATGAAGGCAAACGCCTGCTTTGTCCACCGGCATGAAGAATTATCCTCTTTTCCTTTTTCAGCCAATCCTTCAGAGACAATTCCTCTCCTTCTGAATCTTTACATGCATTCAGCAACCAGGCAGTCCCTCCACCCGATCCTAATTGCTTATCAACCGGATCAGAGTAACAAAACCATTCTTTTTTATCTAAGTTAAAGACATCATATATGGAATTAACTAAATTAACGGGAAGTGAGATCAGTTTCTTCATTGAACAACAGTCTTAATTGTTGATTATTAATGCAATATAGTATATATAAGTTCCTTAAGCAGTTCTGAATCTGATACAGAAGTATTTCCAACCCCTTTTGATTTTGCATCTGTATCTCTTATAAATCCTATTATACGAAAAGTTTTCATCGCTGAGTAGTGCCGCAATCCTGAAGAATAATCTTTCACAAAAAAAGCACTTCGCATCCCAAGCGCCGCCATTAATCCATTTTCAGATCGGTCTTTGGAATAAAAACAAATAAACAAATTGGTGAAATAATTAAACAAGACGGGTAACACCATTTGGATGGGATTACTTTTCGGATTTTTCTCTAAATATTGAATAATGCGATTTGCCTTTAAAATATCTTTTACAGCCAAAGCCTTAATCAATTCAAAGCTATTATATTCTTTACTTATACCGATATTCTCTTCTATTAATTCTGGAGTGATCCGATTTGATCGTTTTTCAAACAATATAATTGCCAGCTTATCCAACTCTTTCACCAAGCGACCTAAATCATTACCTATATAATCAGACAGCATTTGAGTTGCTTTCTGATCTATGTCCACTTTCCTCTGCTGAAGCAATCCCGAAATAAATCCCGGCAACTTATAATCCGGCACCTTTTTTGATTCGAAAAGGACTCCTACTTTCTCAACTGTTGCTGCAAGTAACTTCCGCCGATCAAGTGTCTTATATTTATAGTTTAAAACAAGAACTGTGGATTGAAGCGGATTCTTTACATAGTTAGTCAACACCTCTATATCCCTTATCATCTGTGCTTCACGAACTACGATTAGCTGATATTTAGACATCATAGGAAAGCGTTTGGCTGCATTTATTATTTTTACAGCATCGGTATCAGCTCCATACATAATAAGTTGATTAAAGTCCCGTTCAGTTTCTCCGACAACAGTCTCAAGTAATAAATCCGTTATCTGATCCATAAAAAACGGTTCCTCTCCCATCAAAACATAGACAGGACTGAATTGTCCGGCTTTAATTTCTCTTATAATGCTCTCATATGTATATTCTTTCTTAGCCATTACCAACTAAAACGGATATGACGGATCGTTTTCTTTCCGTCAATAATTTGATGAAGTGAATTGATTCCTAACAATACGTGTTCCTTCGCAAAACTTTTCGTTACTTCTTTGTCGCTTTCTTCAGTTTTAACACCACTTTCAATCATTGGCTTATCAGAAATCATTAACAAAGCTCCCGTTGGGATTTGATTGGCAAAGCCTGCAGTAAGTAAGGTCGCAGTTTCCATATCAATCCCTGTGGCATGTGTCCTTACAAGATATTCTTTAAAGGTATTATCAAACTCCCATACACGTCTATTCGTAGTATAAACTGTCCCTGTCCAATAGTCTTTTCCCGCATCCCTTATTGCAGAAGAAATAGCACGTAACATGGAGAAAGCCGGAAGCGATGGTACTTCGGGAGGAAGATATTCATTTGATGTTCCTTCACCTCGTATGGCGGCTATCGGGAGCAGGTAATCTCCCAAATTATTCGCTTTTTTCAGTCCTCCGCATTTACCCAAAAACAAAACTGCCTTTGGCATAATGGCTGAAAGCAGATCCATTATTGTTGCAGCGTTAGCGCTTCCCATACCAAAATTAATGATTGTCACTCCTTCTGCTGAAGCATTCGGCATAGAGCTTTTCAAACCTTGAATGGGTACATTAAAATATTCTGAAAACAACTCTACATATTTAGTAAAATTCGTAAGTAAAATATACTTTTCAAAATCTTCCAGTTTACGCTCCGTATAACGCGGAAGCCAATTTTCTACTATTTCTTGTTTTGTCTTCATTTATCGCTACCTTTGAATATGATTATTCAAGGACAAATATAAGTAAATGCTTGCATTAAATCTACCTAAATTCGATGTTAAACTCTCTGTCAAAAATGGTAAGCCGGCCATATTTGACAGGTTAAGGAAAAAGTACGTTATAATAACACCGGAGGAGTGGGTAAGGCAGCATTTCGTAAATTTTCTTCTTTCAGAAAAACACTACCCGGAAAATCTGACAATAAACGAGGTGGGAATAAAATTGAATAATACCTTAAAGAGATGCGATACGGTTGTTTACAATCACCTATTAGAGCCATTAGTAATCGTTGAATACAAAGCACCAACAATAGAAATAACAGGAAATGTTTTTGATCAGATTGTCCGTTACAATATGAGCTTAAAAGCACATTATCTGATCGTCAGTAATGGATTACGACATTTCTGCTGCAAAATAGACTACGAGAAAGAGAATTATTATTTCTTAGAAGATATCCCTCCATACGAAGAGTTATAGTATAGAGAAAAGAATTTTAAAAGATTTGATTTGTACGTTTATCAAAGATTGCTGCAGTCTTGTGGCTTGCATAATATTCAACGGAGTCCACATAGAAAACTTTTTGAGAATTAGTATTATCAATCACTACAGCATCCACGTTCTGAGTAGAGGATGAATCTTTTACTTCTTTCTTATCAAACAAAAAAGAATATCCTAAAATAATACAGAAAAAAGAAAATATCAATGCTTTCATAAATCTCCAAATTACATTCCATTTAAATACAGAGATGATATTTTAACGAGAAACGTTGCATTATATTATATTTTTTATCATTTTTCTTAATAAAAAAGCCCTTACTATCCGCAAAGGCTTTTTTCAAATTACTCGTATAATTACTTAATTATTTAATTTCGCGTCGATATCTTCAAACTCTTTACCCATATCCAGATTATAATAAATACCGCGCAATGCAGTCATATATTCCGTATTTTCGGGTTTTAATTGATGAGCTTTTTCAAAATAAGGTAATGCTTTTTTGAAGAAATCTTTTGCTTTTGCCAGCTCTTCCTGATACAATTTATTATCATTGATCATATTTGCTTCACCTTGTTTATTTACTCCTTGATTATAATATACACGTCCCAGATTTGACAAGAACTCTACATTTTCAGGATCAAGTTCAATTGATTTCAAAAAGTACTTCTCTGCATTGTCATAATCTTTTACACCGGCTTCATATACACGTCCCATAACATCATACAACTGAGCATTGTTTGGTTCCTTAGCAATTGCCGTATTCAAAAATTCAATAGCTTTATCATTTCTGTTTGAATAAATATAGGTATTGATTAAGCTCAATAAATAATATTTTTCTTCAGGGAATTTTGTTAAACCTTCTTCAAGTGTTTTTTCAAAGTTTACTGTATCTTTTGCTTGTTCATACTCATAACAAAGATATTGATAAACATCATTTTGTCTAAATTCCGTATTTTTTGCACGTTCCAAAGCAGCAATCGCAAGTTTTGAATCACCCAATTGAGTAGCAGCTACTGCAGCGTAGAACTGTACGGTCATAAAGTTAGAGTCTCTTTCTGCAACTTTTTCTCCTTTAAACATAGGAAGATCAGAGATTGTAAGATACTGATCAAAGAAACCATAAGCTTTCTTGTAATCTTTTTGATCAAAATAATATGCACCACCATTAATATAATAAACATGATCTGCGCTTAAAATGCTCTTGATATCTTTCGTATATTTAGGTTTGATTTTTCCTTTTTCATTTGGCTGTTGATCTAACTCATACGCCTTAATAAAATAAGGTAGAATTGCTCCTAAAGCTTCATACATTACAGGTTCATTAGGCGTTTGACCTAATATCTGTTTTGTTCTTTCAGCACTGAATTGTTGATCTTCCACATAACCGGCTACAAACCAAGTCTTAGGATCATCTTTTGTTTCTGCATTATCCAAAGCTCCTTTAATAAGAGTTCTAGCCTCTGCGAAATCCTTATTAGATTTAGCCAGGCCTTCGGCTTCCTTCACTGCTTTTTTTTGGGCGAAAGTTGCTGTTGCTGCTATACAAAGAGCAACTGTAAGTAATACTCGTTTCATTACAATTATGGATTTGAAATTAAAAATTCATTATTTAATAATTATTCTTTTGTTTCCGAATTATCTGCAATATCAGCACTCTGGTCATCATTAGTTTCTGAAGTTTCCGGTTCATCCGGTTCCGACAACACCTTACACACAGAAGCTATTTCGTCATTACGTTTTTCAAGATTAATTAAACGAACACCTTGCGTAGCACGTCCGATAACACTCAAGTCAGCAACGCTTACACGGATTGCAATACCCGATTTATTTATGATCATCAAATCATTTTCATCAGTAACATTCTTAAACGCAACTAACTTCCCTGTTTTTTCGGTAACATTAAGCGTCTTCACACCTTTTCCTCCGCGACTTATTATCCGGTAAATAGGATCACCGTTTTCGTCATCCAAAGCTGTACGTTTTCCATAGCCTAACTCTGAAACGACAAGTATGGTGTCCGCTTCTTCTCCTTCCTTCTTTTTAACGCAAACCATACCTACAACTTCATCTGTTGTATCGTTAGATAGCGTCATACCACGTACTCCTGCTGCAGTACGTCCCATTACGCGTACGTCACTCTCATGGAATCGAATTGCACGTCCATTCCTGCTTGCAATCAGAACTTCATTATTTCCATTCGTCATACACACCTCGATCAATCCGTCATCTTCACGCAGAGTAATTGCATTCACTCCATTTTGACGCGGTCTTGAATAGGCTTCAAGCGATGTCTTTTTAATAACTCCTTTTCGTGTACAGAATAATAAATAATGTGAGTTTATAAATTCTTTATCCGTTGTCAATCTCTTTACACGAATAAAAGCATTTACTTTATCATCCGGTTCAATATTCAACAAGTTTTGAATTGCTCTTCCTTTTGCGTTTTTGGCACCTTCCGGAATTTCGTAAACCTTCAACCAATAACATCTACCTTTTGCCGTAAAGATCAACAATGTAGCATGCATAGATGCCGGATAAATATATTCTACAAAATCTTCATCACGGGTTACAGACCCTTTCGCCCCAACTCCACCGCGTCCTTGCGCACGGAATTCACTTAACGGCGTACGTTTTATATAACCTAAGTGAGAGATCGTAATAATCATTTCATCATCTGCATAGAAATCTTCGGGATTCAATTCTTCTGATGCGTAAACAATATCTGTTCTACGTTCATCCCCGAATTTGTCTTTGATTTCCTGCAATTCATCTTTTACCACCTTCATACAAACATCCTCATTTTCGAGAATTTCAGTTAAATAGGCGATAAGTTTTTCTATTTCTTCGTATTCGGCACGTAGTTTACTTTGTTCCAGACCGGTCAACTGACGTAGGCGCATCTCAACAATAGCACGAGCCTGAATTTCGGTAAGATTAAAGGTTGAAATAAGATTTTCAATTGCCTCCTGAGGACTTTTTGACCCTCTGATTATGGCAATTACCTGATCAATATTATCAGAAGCAATAATCAAACCTTGCAGGATATGAGCACGTTCTTCCGCTTTTTTCAGTTCAAAACGAGTTCTTCTAAGCACTACCTCTTGTCTATGATCAATAAAAGCTTTAATCATATCAAAAAGGTTTAACTGACGAGGTCTGCCGTTCACCAATGCAATATTATTCACACTGAACGAAGACTGTAACGCAGTCAGCTTATATAATTTATTAAGAACCACTCCGGAATTAGCATCTCTCTTGACATCAACCACGATACGCATACCATTACGATCGGATTCGTCATTTACATTAGAGATTCCATCTAAACGCTTTTCGTTAACCAATTCTGCGATAGACTTGATCAACTCTGCTTTATTTACTAAGTAAGGAATTTCCGTGATAATGATTTTCTCGTGATTGCTTTCTGTTTCTATTTCAGCCTTTCCGCGCAACACAATACGACCACGCCCTGTTTCAAACGCTTCTTTTACTCCGGCATACCCATAAATAGTTGCACCCGTTGGAAAATCAGGAGCTTTCACATATTCCATCAATTCCTCTACTGAAATATCTCCACGAACATCAATATAGGCCATAGAAGCATCAAGCACCTCACTCATATTATGAGGAGGCATATTCGTTGCCATACCTACAGCAATACCGGACGCTCCATTAATAAGCAAATTCGGAATACGTGTCGGCAATACAGCCGGTTCTTTTAAGGTATCGTCAAAGTTCAGTTGAAAATCGACTGTATCTTTATCAATATCGCGAAGCATTTCTTCAGCCAATTTACTGAGTCGGGCTTCGGTATAACGCATTGCGGCCGGGCTGTCTCCATCAACGGAACCAAAGTTACCCTGACCATCAACTAACGGATAGCGTAACGACCACACCTGAGCCATACGCACCATAGCAAAATACACGGATGAATCTCCGTGTGGGTGATATTTACCTAAAACTTCACCAACAATTCTCGCAGATTTTTTATAAGGTTTATCGGATGTATTACCCAATTCATTCATTCCGAACAATACACGGCGATGAACCGGTTTAAAACCATCCCTCACATCAGGAAGAGCACGAGAAACGATCACAGACATTGAATAATCAATGTAAGCCGACTTCATTTCTTCCTCGATGTTAATCTTTATAATCCTGTCTTGATCAACCATTTAGTTTTTTATTAATTACTATCAATATCCAACCCTCAAAAAAGTGCACTAAGGTAGTGTTTTTCCAACGATTACGAAAAGAATTAAAGCCTTTTTTAGGTTTTATCACTTCTTGCATAACAGTTAAACATTCCTTTGTCTAATACACTATTCTTTGAGCAAACTTAAAGAAAAAACAGACATCATCAAAGAATATATGTCTCCATCAATTTAACAGAAGGCGATGGGATAATTTCCACAGAAGTCGTATCCGCAGGAATCAACACTGTCTGTCCTTGTTTAACGTTTATTTCTTGTCCGTTATTATCCTTAATCACAGCGTTACCAGCCATGCAGATATAAATTAGAAAGGAATCTATTCCTGAAGAATCGCGTTTATACGGCGTATCATATTCCAACAGGTTAGTCGTAAAATACGGACAGCTAACCAGTTCTACTTTTTCATTTTCTTTGCGCGTATAATGTGTGCGATAATCCGGATAAAGCGTATAATCGATTGCATCTTTTGCCAATTCCGTATGCAATTCGCGTCCGTTTCCGTTTGCATCACGGCGATCATAGTCATAAATACGATACGTTATATTACTGGTCTGTTGTATTTCTGCGACAAAGCAACCGGCTCCGATTGCATGAACACGACCTGCCGGTAAAAAGAAAACATCACCTGCATTCACATCATAACGCTGCAAAACATCCATAATCGTATTGTTTTCTACGCGTTTCACATATTCTTCCGCATCTATTTGTTGCGAAAATCCGGAATATAGAGCAGCTTCAGAAGAGGCTTTAATAACATACCACATTTCTGTTTTTCCAAATGAATTATGACGTTTACGCGCCAGTTCATCGTCCGGATGCACCTGAATAGAGAGGTTGTCGCACGCATCAATAAATTTAATCAATAAAGGAAACGTATTTCCGAAACGGGCAACCACCTTTTCTCCCATCAATCTTTTCCCATAAGTCTGAATCAGTTCATCAAGCGATTTACCGGCCAACGATCCGTTTTCCACAACAGACACGTTTCCTTCAACATGAGAAACTTCCCAACTCTCGCCAATACCTTTTTGTACTGGGGTAATCCCTTTAAAAGGGCATATATCAGCTCCTCCCCAAATCACAGATTTAAGGATAGGCCTGAATGTAAATGGATATAACATATGATTTATAATAAATTATAATGTAAAGTGTTCTTAATTAATTTTTCGGAGCACAACTGCACTTCGAGCGGGTAAATATAATTTCAACCATCCTTTATTCTCTTCTTTATATAACGGGTCAAAAGCCGTAAAATGATGAATCGAATCATCTGAGAGCCCATTCCCTCCAAAATGTATGGCATCTGTATTCAAAACAACTTCATATTCACCCGGAGGAGTCAGGAATCCGTAATCCGTAAAAGATTTAGCCGGATTGTAATTAAACACAAAAATTAAATTTTCGCGCATAAAAGCCAACACCTGATCGCCATCATTATCCCAAAGTTTCTGAATCGGAGTTTCCTGAAAATGTTTTACGCTTTTAATAAGACGAAGCATCTCCGTGTCAAAATCACTCAGAAAATGATATTTTAAATCCGGATTATCTGCCAGTCCCCATTGCCGGCGAGCATATTTATGAGACCACCCGTTTCCTTCTCTTGGGAAATCGATCCATTCAGGATGTCCGAATTCATTCCCCATAAAATTCAGATAGCCCCCATTGATAGTAGAAGCTGTTGCAAGACGTATCATTTTATGCAATGCTATACCGCGTTCCACCATCAAATTCCGATCATCTTTATGCATATGCCAATACATCTCTGCATCTATCAGACGGAAAATAATCGTTTTATCGCCTACCAATGCCTGATCATGACTTTCGGCATAACTTATTGTTTTTTCGTCCGCACGACGATTGGTTGTTTCCCACCAGATCGAAGACGGATGCCAGTCTTCGTCTTTCTTTTCTTTGATAGTCTTAATCCAATAATCCGGAATATTCATGGCCATTCTGTAATCAAAACCATATCCTCCATCCTCTGCTTTCACCGCCAGTCCCGGCATACCGCTTACTTCTTCGGCAATTGTTATCGCCTGAGGATTCACTTCATGGATCAATTTATTCGCTAAAGTCAGATAAGCTATCGCATCACCATCCTGATGTCCGTTAAAATAGTCGTCATAACTCATAAACGCCTCGCCCAGTCCGTGACTGTAATACAACATCGATGTTACTCCATCAAAACGATAACCATCGAACCCATATTCCTCGAGCCAAAATTTGCAATTGGACAATAAGAAATGAAGCACTTCATCCTTTCCGTAATCAAAGCAAAGAGAATCCCAGGCAGGGTGTTCTCTTCTACTTCCCGTATGAAAATATTGCCCGTACGAACCATCAAACCGCCCTAATCCTTCTGTTTCATTTTTCACAGCATGGCTATGTACAATATCCATGATAACGGCAATACCCATTTCGTGTGCATCATCGATCAGATGTTTTAATTCTTCAGGTGTACCAAAACGTGACGATGCCGCAAAAAAGCTACTTACATGATATCCGAAAGAGCCATAATAAGGATGCTCCTGTATCGCCATGATCTGAATTGCATTGTATCCGTATTTAGCTACACGGGGAAGTACATTACGCCGGAACTCGTCATAAGTTCCGACCTTCTCTTCCGCTGTTCCCATGCCGATATGACATTCGTAGATTAACAGAGGGTTCGTATCCGGCTTTATTTTTTTATGTTTAAAAGAATAGGGATGCTCCGGACTCCATACCTGAGCACTGAATATTTTTGTTTGATCATCCTGTACAACACGACGTATCCAGGCAGGAATACGCTCTCCTGCTCCTCCTTCCCATTCCATAAGAAGCTTAAACAGATCACCGTGATGTATGCTGTCTAAAGCTAATTCAATCTCCCACACCCCATTTTCGGAGGCAGCCAAACGATAGTTCTCATCTTTTTGCCATCCGTTAAATGAGCCAATCAGATATATTGCTGTGGCATGAGGAGCCCATTCTCTGAAAATCCAGCCTGAATCAGTTCTGTGCAGTCCGAAATACATGTAACCGGAAGCAAATTCAGACAAGGATTGTTTGCCTCCCCGAGTCAGGGATTTTTCTTTATCAACAGCATAATCAAACCGTCCTTGAATTGAATCTGCATATGGCTCCAACCAAGGATCATTCTTAATCAGTTTTAGTTTTTGCATGATTACTTCCGTTTCATTTTGTATTCCAAACAAAGGTATAAATAAAAATGAAAGAAAATCATCAGAATGATCCCGGAAAGCCGCCCTAATCTTTTTTAAGGTTTCGTTTTCTTATTTTTGCATATATTTTTTTGCTTCTGGCAAAAACTTCTGTATTTCTGAAATTCGATTGCCGTCACTGGGGTGCGTGCTCATTATCTCTGGAACATTCGCATTTGATGCTGTTGACATTTTCGTCCAAAACGATACCGCTTTTTCAGGATTATAGCCTGCTATAGCCATAAAAATAAGTCCCATATGATCCGCTTCGTATTCATGTTTACGCGAATAGGGAAGCATTACTCCGTATTGAGCTCCTAATCCGTAAACAGTACCGGCAAGTGTCTGAACGGCTGAGGAACTCCCACTAACTGCCTGGTCAAGTACCGATGCACCATATTGTGTCAGCAATTGTTGACTCATTCTTTCATTTGAATGTTTCGCTACCGCATGAGCGACCTCATGTCCGACAACAACAGCTAACTCATCGTCTGAATCAACTAATTTCAACAAACCTTCATAAACTACGATTTTGCCGCCCGGCATACAGAATGCGTTAACCTGATCTTCATTAACAAGGTTAAACTCCCACGCAAAATTCTGCACTTCCGACTCTAATCCGTTAGCCTTTAAATAGGCCTCTGTCGCGGCAGCAATTTTTTTTCCAACTCTTACTACTTGTGCTGTTTTAGTTTTATTTGTAGAAAGCTTTGCAGTCTTAATGTAATCACTGTACTGTGTAAGACTTGAAGTTAAAACTTCCTGATCAGAAACTAAAAGCATTTGTTTTCTTCCGGTTAAAGGCACACTGCCACAACTACTTAACGTAACAAGAGCAATAATCCAAATTAAAATTTCCTTATTCATAACTATTCATACATTAAATTATGCAAAAATACAAGAATACTTAAATATTCAAAACATTAATCACCTACAAATAACATAAATAAAAAGGGCAGACATCAATCCACCCTTTTACAAATTACTATTTATCAATTTGTTCAATCTGTAGTCAATTTCTTTTCAGCTTTTTTTTTCGCATTAGCTAATTCTTTGCGTAATTGTTCAATCTCTATACCTTGATTACGAATTGTTGTCAACAAGGAATTTAGCTCTTCGTTTTCAATGGAGGTTGGGAAGAGAGCCGTAACGCGGACAATAAAATCAGACAACACATTCATATAGTTATTGAATGCATCATACGCATTCTCATAAGGGCTGAAGCCCACGTGTCCACGCTTTGTATTCATATAATAGAAGTGATCGCTACTTTGCAGATACGTCCAATCCTGCAATATCCTCCTGTTATCACTCAGTCGTACGCGTTCACCTATCTCATTTATTTTACGAAAAGCCTCTTGTTGCAACACATTTCCCAACCAGGAACTACAATCTTTCTCCTCATCAACCCAAGACATCGGATAGGGCACGGAGATAGAATCAACCGGTTTAAGCAATGAGAACACTTCGGACGGCATCGAAAAACCAATTCCTTTTTCTGCTGCAAAACGCGGCAAAGCCTTGAAGAAGTCAAATATTCCGGTTTCAGCCGCATTCAATGTACCCAACACTTCATAATTCATAAACAAACTGATGATTTGTTCTGATTCCGGAGTAGAAGCAATCCAAGACATATATTTATCTGCAGTCAAAGGATATTCGTTCCAACTATAATTACTGAATCTCATAGACAGGTCTTCACTGAAACGGTCATTTTTCAGCAATAGTCTCAATTGTGGCTGGACCGCTGAAGAATACATATAGTTAGGACTTTTCCATCCCAACACATGTTTTGCACCCTCCGTAAGCATCCCACGGAAGCCCATCTGATAAACGGCATCGGAAATATCATCAGAATAAATCAGTTCAGTGTTCCTGAACACCTTCGGTTTCACTCCAAAAAGCGTATAGATTTTATCTTTATGCCTCTTTACCTGTTGTTTGAATTCTTCTTCATCGCCAAGAGAAGCTAATGAATGAGCGTATGTTTCCGCCAAAAATTCCACATTCCCGGTCTGAGCCAATTCCTTAAAGCTATCAATTACTTCCGGCGTATATATTTCCATCTGCTCCAAGGCAGTACCGGAGATCGAAAAGGCAACTTTAAACTTACCACCACTGGTTTTGATCATATCCAGTATCGCTCTATTGGCCGGCAGATAAGTTTTTTCTGCAATCCGACGAATAATTTCTTCATTTTGGAAATCATCATAATAATAATGATCATTTCCTATATCAAAAAAACGATATCTTTTAAGCCGAAACGGTTGGTGTATCTGAAAATAAAAACAAATCGTTTTCATACCTATAATATTTATTCTTTTATTTATTCATTACCTGTTCGTAAATACGACGCACTTTCTGTCCGGCATATTCCCATTTGATATTATCGACTTCCTTTTTCCCTTCTTCCTGCAGGAACTGATGCATTGCCGGATAGGTTATTATCGAATACATGGCATCTGCCATTGCTTCTATATCCCAATAATCCACTTTTACGGCATAGTCAAGTATCTCGGCACATCCGGATTGTTTGGATATAATAGAAGGAACGCCACACTGCATAGCTTCTAAAGGCGAGATTCCAAATGGTTCGGATACAGAAGGCATCACATAAACATCACTGGCTTTCAGAACTTCATACACTTGTTTTCCTTTCATAAATCCGGTAAAGTGGAAACGGTCGGATATTTTCCGGGAAGCGACTAAACGAATCATCTTATCCATCATATCTCCACTTCCTGCCATAACAAAACGGGCATCGGGAGCCTTTGCCAGCACTTTTGCTGCTGCTTCAACAAAGTACTCCGGTCCTTTTTGCATGGTTATACGTCCAAGGAAAGTGATGATCTTATCGTGTACGCCTTTTTTATCCTGAATGGCTAAGATTTCCGGGCTAAGCGGCTCTACGGCATTATGTACCGTTGTTACTTTAGCCGGATCTTGATGATATTTTTCAATCACAGTCATTCGCGTCAGATTACTAACCGTAATAATATGATCGGCATTATCCATTCCGTTTTTTTCAATGGCATAAACGTCCGGATTCACATTACCCCGACTACGATCATAATCGGTAGCGTGCACATGAATAACCAATGGTTTTCCGGAAACATTCTTTGCATGTATGCCGGCCGGATAAGTCAACCAATCATGTGCGTGAATCACATCGTATTGTTCAGTTCTTGCAATAACTCCGGCAACTATCGAGTAGTTATTTATTTCTTCCAATAAATTATCGGGGTAACGTCCTGAGAATTCGATACAACCTAAATCATTGACATGTCTATATGAAAAATCAGCATAAATATGATCGCGATAGTTATAGTAATTCTGGGGGTCCATGTATTTTTCCAATCGCTCTCTGACGTAGTTCATATCCACATCACGCCAGACAATGGGAACATTGCATACCCCTACTATTTTGAGAAAACTCTGGTCTTCATCTCCCCAGGGTTTGGGTATGCAAAATGTTATCTCCATATCAGGTTGCATAGCCATCCCTCTCGTTAATCCGTAGCTGGCCGTGCCTAACCCTCCTAATATATGCGGTGGAAACTCCCACCCAAACATCAAAGCTTTCATATCAGTACAGCTTTATTCATCGTTATACTTCTTCAATAAATCAACCACCCGAAGAATAGAGGCTACATTCATCGCAAATGAAATAGCTCCTCTACTTGTAAACGGAGGATTTCCATCAAACAATTCAGAAATTGTTCCTGCGCAATGCAATGACATTTCTTCCTCCATACTAATCAACATACGTTCGGCAAAGGAAACACCACTCATTCCGAACACTTTCAAATAGGCCTCCAAGTATGCCCCAAGCAACCAGGGCCAGGCTGTTCCCTGATGGTACGCCAGGTCTCGTTGATCTTGCGGACCGGTGCAGTAAGGAATATATCCTTCACTTTTCGGACTCAATGAACGTAATCCTTTCGGTGTCAGCAATTCTTTGGTCACATAATCCAAGACTGCCCTTTTTTGAAGACGGGTTAATGGAGAATACGGCAAAGCAACAGCAAAAACCATATTCGGACGAACACTCCAATCTACAGCAGTTCCGGTTACCGAATCAAACAAATAATTATATCCGTTCAGAAAAACCTCTGTAAATGACAGTTCTATTGATTGTATCGTTTTTTCAATTTTATCACTGACGGCACTGTTCTGCATTTCTTTATAGAAACAAAGCATATTATACCACAAGGCATTGAATTCAACAATATACCCCGTGCGTTTTACCACCGGTTTACCTCTGAATGTCGAGTTCATCCATGTGATAGCCTTATCTCTTCCATTGGCATAAAGCAATCCGTTTTCCATCAATTTCATATCCGGATGCTTTTGTCCTATAATATATTCTATACTTTCTTCCAGAAAATCGCCATATAATTCTTTCGCCTTTTCTACTCCCTGAACACGAGCATATTGCTGTATTGCCCAAACTGCCCATAACAGAATATCCGGATGTTCTATTTCTTTAATAACCTTATCCGTTTCTTCTTTCTGCATAAAATTGCGCAAAGCAGGAATAGCGGTATGCATTATTTTTTCAAAACGAACCGGATCATCAATCGAAAGCGTACATCCTGGTAAAGCGATGAACAAGTCTCTCGCCCGAACACCGAACCAGGGATAGCCTGCTAATAAATACGCGTCATTTTCGGTTGGACGATAATAAAACTGTTGAGCGGAATTTTTCAGGCAATTATAGAAACTCGTACGAGGAGTACGAAGATTCACTTCCAGTTCAAATAGGAATTTTAATTTTGTCGTAGCCACCTGTAAATCTCCGGCACTGAAATAAATAGACTCACCCTTTTTAATCGGCACTTCGAAATAACCGGGTACGTACAAATCCTCTTGATACGGATAGCCTCTCTCCTGTTCTTTAGAATATTCTATACCGTTATACCAGTAGGGTTCAAATACAAACTTAGCCTTCTTACTGAACTGCATATGCAGTTCTGGATAACCAGGGTACATACATGTTTTAATCCCGTTTGGAATTTCCGTATAATTCTGATTCACATACCCATTCTGGTGAGTTAGTTCCTTCACGCTGCGAAAAGCTAAAAACGGGCGGAATCTCAACGTCGTAGGTGAATGAGCATCTTCTAATGTATATTTAATCATGATACGGTTTTCATACATAGAAAAGACCTTTTCTTTTGAAAAGATGACCCCTCCTACCCGGTACAACGTGCGAGGAACTGTTTCTGATGAAAACTCTCGAATATATTTATGTCCCTTAGGACTAAAATTATCTCCGGAATATTTATGAATGCCCAAGTTAAACTCTGCTCCATGCTGAATAACTGTCTCATCAAACGATGAAAGTAGAACATGATTATCCTCTCCCAGTGCAGGCACAGGCATAACCAGTAGTCCATGGTATTTACGTGTATTGCAATCCACAAATGTGGTACAATGATAAGCACCTAATCGATTCGTTCGGAGAATCTCTCTTGTTAAGGATTCTTCCAGATTTATCATTATGGTCTTATCAAATTTAAGATAACTCATAAAGTCACTATATATTTTTAAAATTCAGCTATTATTTCCCTATAGATGTAACAATGTATCAAAAGTATCATTAAAAAAACAGAAAAGCAAACCCATATTAATACAGATTTGCTTTTCGTAATTTAGTATCTTTTTAAGAATTTGAAAAACAACATGTTGATGATTTATATATTCACCGGTTGTGTTTTCAAACACATTATATATAAAAGAAAGCCGCACTGAGGATATGAACAAACTCCGTATGACAGGATTTGAGTGCTTTGCCACCTTTGTAATCCGCTGTGCTAAGCATACCTCGAAAGGCGCGGCCCGCCATTAGCGACAAGAGCTATGTCTCGGAATTAAAAAAACTGATGAGTTTCCCAATCAATCAGCGCGGCTTAACTCTTCACTTTCTTTAAGACAAAGGAAAATAAAAATCTCGACATAACCAAACAAACCCGCATCAAACCTACGTTTCAAAGAAAGTTATATAACATATGATATTAAAAGGAATTTCTCATCATAAATTGTTATATAATTATGTGGTTTTATATTTATTGTACCGCGTATTTTGAATTACATAATATACTATTGGTTTTTATTTTTATTTTTGCGAAAACAAATTAAATCAATGAAGATGAAAAATTTAAGAATCGTATTTTTCTTAATTACAGCTTTTACTTTTGCTAATTCTTTTCTACGTGCCCAAACTGAGGAAGAAACGGGGAAAGTGATTGTTTTGGATAAAGCAACATTCCTAAATAAAATATACAACTACGAAAAGAATCAGGATGAATGGATATACGAGGGTACGAAACCGTGTATAGTTGATTTTTACGCAGATTGGTGCGGTCCATGTAGGCAGGTTTCTCCTATCCTCAAACAGCTTGCGAAGGAATACAAGGATCAGATAATTGTATATAAGGTAAATGTTGATAATGAAAAAGAGTTAGCGAGCGCTTTCGGAATACAAAGTATCCCGACTATTCTTTTTATTCCGAAATCGGGACAACCGCAATTGGCTATGGGGGCATTTCCTAAAGAAACATTTGAAAAACAGATTAAGGAATTTCTGTTAAAACAAGATGGAAAATCCAGTCCAGATTGACCCCGTAAACCAAATAAAATTGCCCCCTTGCTCTAAAATAAGGTTGCCCCCTCTATCCAAAATAAAAATGACCCCATTGAAATGTAAACCAACATAGATTTTATACTTTCAAGAAAGTACAGCTTGTAGGAAAGGAAAATAAA
>NZ_JAQWCQ010000020.1 GCF_028705895.1 Massilibacteroides sp.
TTTCTTATTATATGTTTATTTATGTTATAACATAAGATTGTATCTTATAATTGGGGCATCGCTGTTGACATCAGTAGCAATAATAGTTCCTGTTTCCTCATTGACATCAAGGACTGTGTGAATACTTTTTGCTTGATGAAAGTCAGCGCTGTTTGAAACCTGAAATGCCCTCCAATATCATCAACATGATACCACTGCTTTTCTTGTACTTTTTTGTATAAGAAATTACATGCGTCAATTAAAGTAGCAGTTGCCGGCAGACTATCTATTATTGAAGAAAAAGCATCATAATATTCTTGTCTCCAGTTTGAAACATCTTCATTACCGACTCTATAGGGTAATATCTGAGTACAAAACTCATGAAAGGATACATGTTTTCCCCAGGGTACTTGTTCCCAAGTTTTAAAGGCAAAATCAATATCCTTGACCAAAAAGTCAGCGGAAAGAGTCTGGGCATCATTTTGTGCTTTATAAGGGAGATATCGTAAATTTCTGTGTTTTATATTTATAGAATCAAGAGCCATCGTTGCAGATCGATATGCTGATAGTTGGGGGTTATTAATATGAATATTACTTGCATACGCAACAGCTTCTTCGAGAATTTGCGGTAGTTGGCCTGAATGGCAGTAATTATAATATTTCATGTTTTCAATTAAAAATGAATGTAATTCCGGTCATTTGAAGCTTCTTGCATAAGCCATTCCAGCGATGGCAATTCTCCATGTCCAAACTGTATTTCGTAAACAGGCTCTGTTCCTGACAAAGTAACCTGTCGTATTATGGGGATTAAAAGGATAAATAACACAGCTCGCATTGTTATAATTAAATGTCCGGTCTCCCATAGTGAAAGAATAATAAGAATGAAAGCCTGTTTTATCAAAATATTGTATGTCTTGTTCGTTCTCTTCGCAAGCTCACTATATCTAATTTACACCTACCTCTAAATTACTTTAGACCTACCTTAAAATCGATTTAGAGGTAGGTCTAAAATTATTATCTTTGCGGCAGAAACCAGAAACTTTAATATCACTGTGAAGTCGTCGAAACAGAAGAAAAACTGAACCCTCAGAAAGTCCGGATAAAAAACATAACATTCCGACCATCCGTACGGATAAAAGAATCCATGAAAAAGACACAATTCGTTCGCTTTAAGAAATAAAGTCAATTCGTTCTGAATAAGTTCCAAATCCTACCTCTAAATCTACCCCTAAATCCCCTGAAGGGGACTTTTGAAAACAACATACAAAATCCACTGATAGTAAGGAACAACTTTGAGTTACATACCTGGCACTTTTTGAAGCCAACGAACAAAGTCCCCTTCAGGGGATTTAGGGGTAGATGTCGGGGTAAAAAATGCAAAACTCTTACTGTTTTTAAGACAAACAACTCATTTTTGTAAAAAAACAACAGACATTACGAATCATTCGTATCCTTTTTACTTATATTTGTCGATAACCTATTTCGTTACCTACAAAGACAGAGAACCATGAAATACCATTACTACCTATTTCTCGCGATATTTTTAGGAACAGTCGCCTGCTCGGGGAATAAGAAAGAGCAGAAAGAAGAAACTGTAGAAACCACCCTGCCGGAAGCAACCAACGAAGTGACTACTGTTCTGCTAAAAAGCACCGACTTTAATCATGAGTTGATCAGTAATGGAAAACTAACAGCAAGACGGTATGCCGAACTCCGTTTCGAATCAGCCGAACCCATCGCCGCAATCTATGTGAAAAACGGAGAACGTGTCAACAAAGGACAGAAAATAGCCGAACTTGCTCCCTTTCGCATACAAAACAAACTGCAACAAGCTAAAAACACCCTCGAACAAACTCGCTTAGAATTACAAGATGTGTTGATCGGGCAAGGCTACGCACCGGAAGATTCAACAAAAGTTCCTGCCGACATTATGCAATTGGCGGGTATTAAAAGCGGATACAAACAAGCCTTAGCGCAATACGAACTGGCCAGACATGAAGAAGAAAAATCGGTACTCCGCGCTCCTTTTGATGGTGTGGTGGCCAATCTGTTCGGTAAACAATTCAACACAGCCTCTACAGCAGACGTTTTCTGCGTAATTATTGACCCTTCCAGTCTTGCAGTCTCTTTCTCGGTACTGGAAAGCGAATTGCCTTTGATAAAAACTGGCGACAAAGTGGAAGTCAGTCCCTTCGCCCTGAATGATGTAAAAACTACCGGACAGATCACGGAAGTGAACCCATTGGTAAATACAGACGGTATGGTACAGGTGAAAGCCGCCGTAGCAAACAACGGCAAACTCTTTGAGGGGATGAACGCACGAGTGAGCATACAGCGCTCGCTGGGACAACAGTTGGTTATCCCCAAATCAGCTTTGGTACTCCGTTCGGGCAAACAGGTGATCTTTACCTTAGTGGATGGCAAAGCCTACTGGAACTATGTAACGACCGGATTGGAGAATGCCGGACACTATACCGTCACTGAAGGTTTGAAAGAAGGAGACACGGTGATAACAAGCGGCAATATTAACCTGGCGCACGAATCCCCTGTAAAAGTTGCGGGAGCAAGCGAAGAATAAGAATCCTATGGTTAAATTCCTACTCCAACGGCCTATCGCTGTATTAATGGCATTTACAGCCTGTTTCATTATCGGGCTGACTACTTATTTTGCCCTGCCCGTATCGCTATTGCCGGATATTGCCATACCGGAAATAACCGTTCAGGTATCCGGTAAGAACTCTTCAGCACGTGAATTGGAGAATACCGTAGTGAAGCCGATCCGCCAACAATTGATGCAGGTAGGCAAATTACGCGACATACACAGTGAAACACGAGACGGCGCAGGTGTGATCCGTCTGAATTTCGATTTCGGAACGAATATCGATCTGGCTTTCATTGAAGTGAATGAAAAGATAGATGCTGCGATGAGCTATCTTCCACGCGATGTGGAACGTCCACGCGTTATCAAGGCCAGCGCTACGGATATCCCTGTGTTCTGTCTGAATCTGACACTGAAAAGCGGCGAAGCCTATGCCGACGCGAATCAAGAGGCTTTCTTAGAGCTATGCGAATTTGCAGAAACCGTGATCAAACGCCGTATCGAACAATTACCGGAAGTGGCTATGGTTGACATTACCGGCCTGTTGAAGCGACAAGTACAAATCGTACCCGATGAGATACGTTTAGAAATGGCGGGAATTACCCTTTCCGATCTGGAGTCTGCCTTAGCCGCCAATAATATCGAACCCGGCAGCATGAGCGTGCGGGATGGTTATTACGAATACAATATTAAATTTTCCACCTTGCTGCGTACGCAAGAAGATGTGGAAAATATTTACATCCGCAAAAGCGATCGGTTGTTTCAGTTGAAAGACTTAGCCACAATTCGCATCGTACCCGAGAAAGAAACAGGCGCATCTGTATCCGGAGGAAAACGCGCAGTAACGCTTGCGATAATCAAACAAGCGGATGAAAATATGGACAATATGAAAGAAACACTCGCAGAGGTGACCAATCATTTTTCGTCCATCTATCCGGATATTGAATTTAATATAAGTCGTAATCAAACGGAATTATTAGATTATACGATTTCAAACCTGCAGGAAAACCTGACATTGGGTTTTCTTTTCATCTGCATCACGGCCATTCTTTTCCTTGGTGACGTAAAAAGTCCCGGTGTGATCGGGCTGAGCATGTTTACCAGCATTGTAACGAGTCTGGCTTTCTTCTATATATTCAATATGTCGCTCAACATTATTTCCCTCTCCGGGTTGATTTTAGCTTTGGGAATGATGGTGGACAGTTCGATCGTGGTGACGGAAAACATTACCCAATACCGGGCTCGGGGATATACGTTGGAAGATGCCTGTGCGAAAGGAACTACCGAAGTGATCGCGCCGATGCTCAGTTCCACGTTGACTACCATAGCCGTATTCGCACCCTTAGTGTTTATGAGCGGTATAGCCGGAGCGATCTTTTACGACCAGGCCTTTGCCGTTACCGTCGGCTTATTTGTTTCCTACACAACGGGAATCATGCTGCTGCCGGTGCTATACAAACTGATTTATAGTATTCCGGAGATGAAACGCACCCCATTTAACATCAAATTCAGGAATGTATTCAAGGATGAGGCCTTATTCCGGTTTTACGATGGTGGGATCGACTTTGTATTCAAGTACAAAAAGAGCAGTCTCCTTCTCTTATTATTAACCGTTCCGGTCTGCATCGCTATTTTCTATATTATCCCCAAAACCCGTATGCCGGAGATTGATCAAAACGAACTCCTGTTCCGTTTGGAATGGAACGAAAACATTCATACAGATGAAAGCCGGGAACGGGTAAATAGTCTGTTCAAAGAAGTGGAAGGCCTGGTAGAAGAACAGACGGCCTATGTAGGGCAGCAGCAATTCCTACTCAACCGGGACAAAGAGCTATCGACTTCGGAAGTAGAACTATACTTCAAAACCTCATCTCCCAAAGAGTTACCGGCCGTACAACAGGCAGTGATTAGCTGGGCAGAGACGAACTATCCGAAAGCTGTATATACCTACGCGCCACCGGAAACTGTTTATGAAAAACTATTTGTAACCGGTGAAGCAGATATAGTGGCAGAGTTCTACTCACGCAATAAAGCAGAAGCACCTGAAGCAGGAAGTTTGCAACAAATGATCGCCGAACTGAAAGATGGGACAGGTTGCACACCCACAGGTATTGCTTTCGAAAAGCAGCTGAATATTTCCATCGACCGGCAAAAGTTATTGCTTTATAATGTGGATTATAACGAAATATACCGTTTGCTGAAAACAGCCTTTAAGGAAAATGAGATTGCTACCCTGCGTTCTTACCAACAATACCTGCCGATCACGCTCTCGGGAAAAGGAGAAACGGTGGACGAGGTATTAAAGAACACCCTCGTACGCACACAACCGGACAATGAGGGTAATACAAATCTTATTCCCTTGCAAATGCTTGTGCGCATCACGCCCGGAGAAGACCTGAAAACAATCACTGCGGGAAAGAACGGAGAGTATATTCCTTTCAGCTTTTATGATGTACGAAACGGAGATCGTTTAGTGGAAGATATAGACCGGACGATCAAAGCGGAGATCAATGTGCCCCAAACGTTCTGGGACATTGACTACTCGGGAAGCTTTTTCTCCAATAAAAAGATGATAGCTGAGCTGATTGCAATCCTTCTTATTTCGGTCTTGTTAATGTATTTCATCCTTTCCGCCGAGTTTGAAAGTTTCGTGCAACCGCTTATCGTCTTGCTCGAAATACCGATTGCGATTACGTCTGCCTTGTTCATTCTCTGGCTATGCGGACATTCGCTCAATCTGATGAGTGCCATCGGTATTGTCGTCACCTGTGGTATCATTATCAACGATTCCATTCTCAAAATCGATGTAATTAACAGCCTGCGCAAAGAGGGAATGCCCGTAATGGAGGCAATCCATGAAGGAGGGCGCCGGAGGTTACGCCCGATTCTGATGACTGCATTAACGAGTATCTTCGGAATGGCACCGCTTGTGTTTTCGTATGATATGGGAAGCGAATTACAGAAACCGCTTGCCATCGCTATGATTTCCGCCATGATCATCGGTACGCTTATCAGCCTTTTCATCATACCGTTGGTGTATTGGTATATCTACCGAGGGCAGGACGGAAAGATTCAAACAGAAAAATGAAAATGACCGGATATGAAACGATTGAATAACCTGATAGTATTGATCTTGTTTGCAGCAACAAGCCTTAGCGCTCAACAAATGGTGCTGACTCTCGAACGTACGATCGAGATTGCCGCAGACAGCTCGCTCGAAGCATTCCGCAGTAAGAATATGTATTTAGCCGGTTATTGGGAATACCGCACCTACAAAGCCGGACGCTTGCCGAGCCTTACCCTGAATCTCACTCCGGCGCAGTATTACCGGGACATCACGCAACGGTACGATTCGAACAACGATATCGACGTGTACCGCGAACAACAGTCCTTTTATGCAGGCGGACAGTTGGAGGTCGCTCAGAACTTCGACCTTTTAGGGGGTAGTTTTTTCCTGAACTCCTCGTTGGACTATATGCGTAATTTCGGAGACAATACGTACACACAGTACTCCACCGTACCCATACGTTTCGGCTATTCCCAGAGTCTGCTGGGGTATAATGCTTTTCGCTGGCAACGCAAGATAGAACCGTTGAAATACGAGAAAGCAAAAAAGGAGCTACTCTTCAACCGGGAGAATATCAGCGAACAGGCAACCACTTATTTCTTTGAATTAGCCATGGCGCAGGCAGAATATGATCTGGCCAAAGAGAATGTAGCGTCAACCGATACGCTTTATCGTACGGGACTGCAGCGACACAAGATCGCCTCTATCAGTCAGGCCGATCTGCTGACCTTAAAATTAGATGCGATCAATGCTAAGAACACATTACAGAATGCGAATATAGCCCTTAAACGAGCAATGTTTAATTTAGCGTCTTATCTGAGTTTAGATAAAAACGCAGAAATACGTCTTCGTCTGCCCGGTCGCCCCCATGTTATGGAAATTTCAGCGGATGAGGCGTTAATGCTGGCGAAAGAGAATAATCCGGATTTTCTGGAATTGAGACAACAAATATTAGAAGCCGAACAGCAGGTGGATAAAACAAAGAAAGAAGCCCTGATGAATGCCTCTTTTCGCGCCAGCATAGGTTTTAATCAGGTATCCAATAAACTAAAGAATGCGTATCGCGACCCGTTACAGCAGGATGTCGTTTCTTTATCTGTTTCAATCCCTCTGATAGATTGGGGGGTAAGGAAAGGAAAATACAATGTGGCAAAAAACAATCTGAGTGTAACAGAGATTTCATCTCGTCAGACAGAATTGAGCATTGAAGAGGATGTAATCATGACCGTAGGCGATTTTAATATTCAGCAGGCACTTATTGTAAGTGCTGAGGAGGCTCTCGATTTAGCATTAATGGCTTATTCGGAAACAAAACAACGTTTTATGATCGGCAAAGCGGATATTAACAGCCTGACACTTTCGCTGAACCGGCAACAGTCTGCCCAACGAAATTATATATCGGCTCTAAAAAACTATTGGTTGAGTTATTTCAAAATACGAAAACTCACCTTGCATGATTTCGAAACGGGAATTTCTCTTTCTTCCACATTCGACTATAAACAAGGTCTCTGAGTAAATGAGTAAAGGACCGCACATATCGTCTTTTACGCTTATTGTCGCGTTTGTCTGCGTGGCCTTAGCCGGGATTGCGTTTATTCCGCTGCTTCCAATCAAGCTATCACCTTCGCGCACACTTCCCCGCCTGACGGTCAATTATTCTATGCCGGGCAATTCGGCGCGGGTAATTGAGATGGAAGTAACCTCCCGCTTAGAGTCCATGCTGGCTCGCATTAAAGGGATTCGGGAAATCAATTCGATTTCCGGAAATGGATGGGGGTATGTAATCATCGAATTGGATAAACATACCGACATCGATGCGGCGCGTTTTGAAGCCTCGACAATTATCCGGCAAACCTGGCCTCAGCTACCCGACGGATTAAGCTATCCTTCGCTCAGCATGAGTCGCCCGGATGACAAAGAAGACCGCCCGTTCATGACTTATACAATCAATGCAGCGGCTGCACCTATTCTGATCCAACGATTTGCTGAGAACCAAATAAAACCGCGCCTGTCAGGAATACCGGGCATTTACCGCATAGATATAAGTGGAGCGACCCCAATGGAATGGCGATTAGAATACGACAGCCGGCAATTAAGCTCTTTGGGGATTTCGCTGGGTGATATACAGACTGCCATCAGTCAGTATTATAACAAAGAGTTTCTTGGAACGGCAGATTTATCTCTTCCGAACGGAGAATCAAGCTGGATACGATTGGCGCTTATTCCCGAAGGAGGACAAGGCTCTTTTGATCCGAGCCGTATTACGGTAGCTGATAAGAACGGTAAACTGATCCGTTTAGACCAATTACTCGGTGTGACTCGCCAGGAAGAAGCCCCCCAGAGTTATTACCGCATCAACGGACTGAATTCCATCTACCTTTCCATCCGTGCAGAAGAAACCGCAAACCAACTGAATCTGGCTCGTCTTGTCAAAGAAGAATTGGAGCAGATAAAAACGATTCTTCCGTCGGGTTACGAAATACATACCAGCTATGATGCAACGGAATATATCCAGAATGAGTTAAATAAGATTTACATCCGGACAGGATTAACGATTCTGATTCTTCTTTTATTCGTTTTGTTGATTACCCGTAATTTCCGTTACTTGTTATTGATTGTGATCAGTCTGGCAGTCAACCTCTGCATCGCGGTAATCTTTTATTATTTCTTTGAACTGGAGATGCAATTGTATTCCTTGGCAGGTATAACAATTTCGCTTAGTCTCATCATTGACAATACCATTGTAATGACTGATCATATCCGTAACCGCGGCAATATGAAGGCTGCTTTATCCATCGTAACAGCTACGGTCACAACGATTGGTGCACTTGTTATCATTTTCTTCTTAGATGAAAAAATACGCCTCAATCTGCAGGATTTTGCAGCAGTCGTTATGATCAACCTGACAGTTTCGCTCTTCATTGCTCTTTTCTTCGTGCCTTCATTAATTGAACGATTAGGATTAGGCAAGAAAAAAACGGTTGTTAAAGAAAAACCGACCTCCCGCTTTATCCCTCATCCTGCCACATGGGGACGCAGGTTTGTTGTCCGTTTTAACCGCCTTTATGAAAAACAGATAATGTTTCTTTGCCGCTGGAAAAAGTTGGCCTGCTTAGTTCTGGTCTTTGCTTTCGGCCTCCCCGTATTCTTATTGCCCGACAAGATTGAGTACGAGGCAAAAAAAGATTACACAGCAGCAGATACAGCCCGTATCGAACGATACAATAAGATAGTCGCCACCCCCTTGTACAAGGAAAAAATCAAACCGATAACAGACAAGATATTGGGGGGAACCCTTCGCCTTTTCGTACAGAAGGTTTATGACGGCAGCTATTTTACACGAAACGACGAAACGGTATTGTCCGTCTCAGCGACACTGCCTAACGGCTCTACATTAGATCAGATGAATCACCTGATCACCCGTATGGAGAGCTATCTCACCACCTTTCCGCAAATACGGCAGTTCCAGACGAATATCTATAATGCCCGTCAGGCAGGCATCAGTATCTACTTCACGAAAGAAAGTGAACGCAGCGGTTTCCCTTATACGCTTAAAAGCAATATCATCAGTAAGGCGCTCGAACTGGGCGGAGGTAGCTGGGGTGTCTGGGGATTGCAGGATCAGGGATTCAGTAACGATGTGCGGGAAAACGCAGGTTCATTCCGTATCGAAATGTTCGGCTATAACTACGACGAACTGTATCAATGGGCAGAAGATCTGAAAGCACGCCTGCTGACTTACCGGCGTATCAAAGAAGTTCTGATCAATTCAGAGTTCTCGTGGTGGAAAGACGATTATCAGGAATATTATTTCGATCTGAACAAACAACGCATGGCGGAAGAAGGAATCCTGCCGATCAATTTGTTCGCTTCACTTCGTCCTGTTTTCGGAAAAGATATATATACGGGAAATATTATTGTGGACAACGAAATAGAAAAGTTAAAACTAAACTCCCGGCAGTCTCACGAATACGACATCTGGAGCATGCAATACGTTCCGCAAGAAATAAAAGGAGTACCCTACAAGTTGTCCGAGTTAGCCACCATAAGGAAAGGACAGACACCACAGAAAGTTGCGAAAGTAAACCAACAGTACCGCCTCTGCCTGCAATATGAATATATCGGTGCATCTAATCAGGGACAGAAAATACAGGAACGGGTATTGAAAGAATTTAACGCAACTCTACCGATGGGCTATACCGCGCAATCAAACGCTTATTACTGGTCGTGGGATAAGAAAGACAATAAACAGTACTTACTGTTATTCCTGATCATTGGTATTATCTTCGTCACCTCCAGCATCTTATTTAATTCCCTGAGAAAACCATTAGCAGTGATCTTTGTTATTCCCGTTTCCTATATTGGTGTTTTCCTGACCTTTTACTGGTTTAAACTCAACTTTGACCAAGGAGGATTTGCGTCCTTCATCCTATTGTGCGGCGTAACGGTAAATGCGAGCATCTACATTCTTTATGAATTCAGCCAAATATTGAAACGGAATCCACGCATCTCCCCTTATCGCGCCTACCTGAAAGCCTGGAACGCGAAGATTACTCCCATCTTCCTGACCGTCGTATCCACCGTGTTAGGCTTCATCCCCTTTATGATCGGCACAGACAAAGAAGCCTTCTGGTTCCCACTTGCCGCAGGAACAATCGGCGGATTACTCATGTCGGTAGCGGGTATATTTTTCTATCTGCCGATATTTACATTACGACGCAGCACCCCTATTCCACCCGAAAAGTAGCCGAAGAGCGGATTGTTTGTCCTGTTTTGCTAAGCCCCTCAATGGTTACAATAAATTCGCCTTTTAAATCGGAGGTAAAGAACGGGATGTTTATTATAGGCTGCCCTTGCGTTTGAATATCGGGAATCCAAAGTAACGTATGCCGCATGTCCGGTAATCGGGAAGCACGCTTCGCAGGGTCTGAATAATCAGGCATAAAGAAATGCGACTTGGGTTCTGTACCCCGATAAGTAAAGAGCTGCGAACTGGGATCCAACTTTACTCCTTTATAATCCTGATCGTACGTTTTGAAATAGGCTATACCATCAAACATTTGTCCTCCGAACAGATATTTTCCTCTATATAATTCAATACTTTCCACCAAAAGCGGATCGTAGTTATAGATAGACTCATGATCCAATAAAGGCACTCCGTCCAAAAGAACAAGCGTATTGGCGGAAGTAAAACCATCGCGCTCTTCCGTCAGAGAAGAAAGAAATCGTTTATCGTTGATCTTACGGAATCGCAGTCCCAGAACAAACTCGGTTATCACTTCCTGCATCGTTGTGAAACGCGTATATTCGTCTAATTTATAAACTCTCTCGGGCGTATTTACCACATGAGGAGCTTCATATGAAGTCTGCCAGATAGTATCTCCATAGAATCCCTGCATTGCCTGAACCCCGATACTACGTTCCAGCAGTTCATCCTGTAAAGTAGCTGAGACAACAGGAGCAGACAGAGATTCTGTTCGTGAATGTGTTGCAAACGGAGACTGAATGTCCACTCGAAAGAGTTTCTCTGAAAATAACAAAGCAGAAGACACCACATCGTGCGTACCATCGATCCGTTTCGTAAAGAAAAGCACCTCCCCATTCTCTTTTATCTGCCCCGAAAAGAGTCTGATACCCTGCCCCGGAAAAGCAATAAGAGGCGTTATAATATTTCTCCTAAAAGTTTCTTTGGACTGATCTTCCGAAACGATTGATCCAAGGACAATATGTCCTTCATACTCGGGCAGAAACGAAGCAACCTTGAGGTACTGTTCTTTGGGTATATTTGCTTTCCAGTCATCGATTGTCAAAGGAGGCATGCCCGGTAAGTTTTCCTTTTTCGCGATAGAGAGCGAAAGAGAATAGGCGTCTTTATCCAATCCGTGAATACTTATTTGCCCTTGCTCCCGCGTTGAATATTGCGATTTATTACTTGTTATTACAGAAGAAGTTAAAGGGACAATCGCATTATCTGCAGACGAAAGATTTTGTTCCTCTTGTGAATACCCTATACGTTCAACCGTAAAGGGATTATAAACAGTAACAGGCCTGCTAAAGAATACAGTTTCTCCTTCATTTCTCATTGCGCGTGTATAGGCTACAAGTCGGTAATTCCCTGTCGGTATATCTACAGGCAAGTGAATACGGCTATCAGCAATACCGCTTTTGACATCTATTTTCTGTTGTACGTAAGGAATCGTATCTCCGATAAGTTCGAGATAGGCGATCTTACTGAATAAAGAGATTTCTCCTTTCAGCCCGGTCACATACAATTTAGTCCAAAGGTTCTCTCCGGCTAAATAAACCTGTTTATCTATCTGGACATAAACACGCTCTACAACCGGTTCTATTGCCAAGATACTCATTGATCCGAAATACAGGTAAATCAATCCCAAGCAAAACAATCTATAGTTAATATGTAGTCTTTTATTTCCCATAACAGCAGTTTATTGATGGTTATTCGGCCAAAAATCCGGTTTGACTTTACTTCCTTTATATTTGCAATCTACACAACGTCTTTCTGTAAGTGTTGCACTAAAAAAATCCGGGGCTGCATCTAACAACACTAATCCTTCCTCCTGCATTAACTTTATCATGTTAGATTTCCCCTCAACAGATTCTGTTTTACATTGTTCCGGCTTACGAGCCGGGTCGTGTGCTTCCTTTTCTGTAATATAAAGTCGTTTTTCAGTTACTGTCGCTACATCTATATAGCCTATTACGACTTCTTCCGGAGATGTAACACAGGTCACATTCCCAGGCAACTCGGATGGCTGAGGAGCAAATATACTTCCTGCCTCATCAATATTGTTCTGCAAATTAGATAAGTACTGATAAGCTTGCTTACTCACGGTCCATTGTTTAACCAGAATACTATATAAGTAAGAGAGCTTGTCATGAGTAGCTTCAATCGTCACTAATTTTTTCTCATAAATCAAATTTCCCGATAATTTTTCCGTGTCTCCGAGAAGTAAAACACGGGAGCTATCACTATTCCAACAATAGTAAGTGTTGAGACCATCCAGTAAATATGGAGTATATACTTCGTTTATGAAATCATAGTCCCCATTTGCAAAATAAGCAGCATGGATTTCCCAATCTTCTTTATATGACCAACGATAATAACCTACCGCGCTGTTGGTATCGTGAGTAGTAACATGTATTGTAACCGGTTCTCCATCTCCTTTTTTCTTCCAGGACAGACTGTCAATAGCAGGTGTAATAATCGGTTCGGCAGGTTTGGAGCGGTATTCCTTTCCTTCTGTCTGAATAACTATAGAATAGGACAAAGACGTATCCAATTCTCCCATGCGAATATGATACTCACCGATTATTGCTTCATTTCCCGGCTCCGAAGTCCAACCGTCACTTCTTTCTACATAGACAACAGCTCCGAAAACAGGATTAAAAGTGCTTTCTGCCGAAAGTTCCACACTTCGACTCAATTTTATCACCGTATTTTCTCCACCCGAGATTGCACCCTCAACCACCAGAATATCGGAAAGTTCGTCTTCTACTTTAGGCGTATATTCTTCTATACAGGCTGGTATTAAAGCTACCGCAAACAGGATTATCAATATATATATAGTCTTACTATTGCGCATGGTTCATCAGAATTTTATATTATATGAGATATAAGGAATAGGCATTCCGAATATAGCTAATTTATAGCCTTTCACCTTTCCGTTATCAGATGTATAGTAAACAGAATAGGCGTTCTTGCGTCCTGTCAGATTATAGACTCCAATCGATACTGAACTGTGCGTAAGCAGCGTCAGATGATGGCTGGGTTCGATATTAAAGGAGGCATCCATCCGGAAATAATCCGGAATACGCATACTGTTTCGGTCGGTATAGAAAAGGAATTCTCCTCCGGCATATTGATATTTGGAAACAGGCAATGTAATCGGCCGGCCGGTACTGTAATCGCAGTTCAACGAGAAACTAAACCGATGTGTAAATTTATAATTGGCGACCAACTTAATATCATGTGGCTTGTCAAAATCAGCAGCATACCATTCTCCCCGATTCACGCGTTCTTCTTTTAAACCATCCTTTTGCCGTAATTGAGTTCTCGAATACGTATAACTAAGCCATCCGTTCAGTTTTCCCTGCGTTTTCTTAACCATAAGTTCCACCCCATAAGCCCTGCCTTTAGCCCTTATTACATCTGTTTCGATATGATGATTCATCGTCAACCTCGCACCGCTCTTGTAGTCTAAATAATCATTCATCGTTTTATAATAAGCCTCAATGGAGGTTTCTATGGCATTCCCATCGAAATTACGATACAGCCCTCCGGCAATCTGCATTCCTGTTTGCGGACGAATATTCGCATCACTTAATTTCCAGGTATCAGTAGGCGACATAACTGTCGTATTCGACAATTTATGAATATGTTGGCGCAGGGTATTAAATCCTAATTTAGCAGAGAACTCATTTGAAAAAGCATAGCGGGCAGACAAACGTATTTCGGGTCCATGATAGGTTTTATAAATACTTTTTCCAGCCGAAGCCGAATCAATACGGGTAGATTCGTCAATTGGCTCGCCTTTGCGGTAAAGAAAATAATCTTTAGGGCCGATAGCATTAAACATGACATAACGCAAACCTGCCTGAAGAGATAGCTTGGGATTAACTTCCCAGCGGTCACCAAAATAAATAGCTGTTTCCGCTGCCCGTTCTTTTTGTATTATATCCGGGACAACAAGCGATTCATCCCCGTGAGGAAGATATTTTCCGGGCGTAAGATCGTAGAACAGGGTGTTAAGACCAAATTCCAAGGTATGTTCGTCTGTCAGGTAATTCGTAAAATCTGCCTTGCCAAAGAACTGATTAATTCCAAAATCAAGCGTGTATGCTTCCATCGGATTATCTGTTGCTCTTGTTGTATAACTATAATGATCGTAACCTGCGGTAAACATACTTGTAAGCCGTTGACTAAACAGATACCTCCATTTCAAAGATGCGTTGGCATTCCGGTAGCCATACCGTTCTGCCTCATCAAACTTAAAACGATCCTGGCTAAAATAGCCGTTCAGATAAAAGCTGTTATACTGATCTGCCGTATGCGTAACCGATAAATTCAAATCATAGAATCCGGCAGAGCCATTAGAGTAACCACTCTTTTCCGGCAATTTCTTCAATATCCAATCGGAATAGGTCGTTCTTCCGGCAACGACAAAAGAGGTTTTCTCTGAAAACAACGGACCTTCAAGCATCACCCTGCTGGTTAGTAAGCCCAAACTGGCTGAACCCTTAAATTCTTTTTTATTCCCTTCTTTTCCATTAATATCTAATACCGAAGAAAGACGCCCGCCGTATTTTACCGGAATACTGCTCTTATACAGTTCCATGTCCTTGATAACGTCACCATTTATGGCAGAGAAAATTCCGAACAAGTGAGTTGGATTATAAATTGTTCCATCATTAAATAAGATCAGGTTCTGATCTGTTGCTCCTCCTCGCACATTAAAGCCACCGGAAACTTCACCGACCGATTTTACACCGGGTAATGCTGTTACAACCTTTAATATATCTAATTCTCCGAAAGCCATCGGTATATTCTTAATATCTTTTGCCTTGAGCTGTTCAACGCCCAGATTCAATCCTCTTACACGCGCTATTTTCTCCGAAGAAATGGTGACTTCCCGTAAGGCGTAAATCTGTTCTTCCAGTTCAATATCTAATTTCCCGTCACCATAGAGAAGTACCTGGCGCCGGGTATCTTTCATCCCTATTCCTTTTATTTCGAGTTCTTGTCTCCCGGAAGGAAGTTCTATTGAATAGAAGCCAAAGGCATCTGTAGTCACTCCAACCATGGGTTCTTTTATATAAACCGCAACTCCGGCAATGGGCTCTCCTGTTTTAAAGTCCGTCATGATACCGGAAAGTTTAACTTTTTGAGGGATTGTCTGCACAGCGGGATCGCCAATTTCATACACTCTGTTTTCTGAAGTTGCTTTTATTTCTTTCTTCATTCCAAACAAAGAAGATGCCTGCGTTTTATAATCTGTCGAATCCTTCGTACCGCCCGACTGAAAATAATTATCCGGCAAAGATGTAATAAAAGCCTGTCCCTTTGTAATAAAAAACACAGAGGAATTAACAGAAGAAAGACGCCATTCACTCCCGGTTAAAGCCTCTTGTAAGACTTCATCTGCCGAATCATAATTTCCCCTAAGGGAAACAAATAAGGAATCGGCAACCTCCTGTTCACAAAAGATACGACATCCGGTAAGTGCTTCAAGCTTCGTAAATAGTTCTGCGGCCGGCCGGCCCTGAAAAGACAAACTGATTTTTTCCTGAGCATTGACCAACGAAGAAAAAGAAAATAATAGAAATAAAAGGAGTCTGTTTATCATGGCTTTTGGGATTGGGTGAGACGTTCATATTCCTGTACCATTGCCGTAAACGCCTTTTCTGGTGAAGATCTGAAGTTTAACTTTTGCCTTTTTACAAATTGCTTTAATTCCTTCTTCTTATCCGGAAATAAATGCACTACCGACGAACTATTTTTCACAACATAAAAGGTGTTTCCTTTCTGAAGATAGAAAAGCGTCTTAAATGAAAAGTAGTTGATAAGCTGCTGCCCTTCGTGTTTATTATTCAGTAACGCAATTGGTTTAGCCCATACCTGATATTCTTTGTCATACAATTTAAGAAAATAGCCGGATACCGGAATACCGGACACCTCCGCAGAATTAATATAGTATAAACGATTCCCCTTAAATCTGGCTTCTTTTAAACGGGAGGCCACAAGGACTATATTGTATCGTTGATCAGATGAAATAGCCATTAACTCATCCGTATGATTGTTCCAACGCAATCCAACAACAGGATAATCTACTCCGTCATAAGAAAGAAAACCGGATAAAGGTTCTTTCTGAAGATAAAATGGATGATTCTCAAATGTGGACGGGTATTTTGTCTGTTCTTTGCCTGTAAACAATGCAGCATAAACACCAACCTCTGATAGCCATTCTTGTTTCTGAAGACTATCTTTTGCAGAAAAAGATTGCCCCCAAAGCAATGGCGTTAATAAAAGGCCTAAAACAATATAGATTACTCTCATAAGTGGGTTTTTCCTTATTAAACATCAAATCTATCAAAAAAAATAGAACTAAAGAGAAAACCAATACTAGAACTAAGAGCCTGTTTAAATTTTTATTCGTGGCTTATTTCGTTTTATTTTTTGTTTAGTTGTATATCCGCATGAATGAGCATAGCGGGCTATGTGATTGAATGCGGAGATGCAGATAAGCAAAAAAGAAAACGAAATAAGACCGAAACAAGCCTTCAAGAAATATCCTATAAAAATTTAAACAGGCTCTAAGATATAGTGAAAGAAAACTTCTTTTTGTCATGCCTACAACTAAAATTCGTACAGGGCACTTTATTTCTATTACCAATAATATAATGTACTGTTTTATCAGGCTGAAGCCCACTATATATCAGACCAACGCAACGCGTTGGGTTAATGATTGAATATGAATTTCGTCCTGTAAGGACAGCATAAAACGTATATCTATTCTATTGCCCTTGCAGGGCGCAAAGAAACAAGTATCGACTAACCAACGCGTTGCGTTGGGCTAAATTAGTAAAGGCTTAGCCTATTATCTAATGCAACAGTCATGTTACAGTAACCGGAAAATACATTCAATGGTAGAGTCAGATGTATGAGCTTCTTGGCGGAACGAATTAGTGCCTTTTTGAAACATTAGTATGAATAAAAAAATATAAAGGTTATTTTCGGAAATATAAAGGATATTTTTGAAAAAATATCCTTTATATTTTTACGTCTATTTTTACATTGATTTTCAACACTAAAATAAATCCCGATTTTAAGAGAATATATTAGTATATATTTATCTACTCTACGGATCTGTTATTCATTTTGTAAAATCAGATGTGCTTTGATTGGGTTATGAGATTTCTTAGATTATTGCTTGGAAAAGATGGTCGCCGGAAAAAAAGCTCCGGGAACGATTACGCTTTATATGAAATTAGCCTATGAAATGTGTAGGGAAATATCCTGAAGGCGATGCAAAACAGGAAAGAGTTTACAACTTATTTAATGGAAGATAAACTCTAAATAAGAGAGACAGGGGCGCTTCATCAGCGCCCCTGTACCAAGTAAGTGTTTAGACGAAACTTACCACGCTACTTTTAGACTCTCCTTCTGCGTGGTGATGATATAGATACCTCTTAGTGATAAAGTTATTTTGTCCTCATCCGCACTTGCAGTAGCTGCATGGATAAGCGAACCCGTGATAGTATATACACGCCAAGGCTTGCCGACCGTTAGTCCCGTTACATACAATGTACCGTCGGTAACATAAGCACGGAGCTCTGGTGTTTTCACCTCGTCTATGCTTGTCGGGTTATCTGAATATGGAGTCGCTTTGATAACTCCTTCAACTTCATTTGTTGTTTCCGAAGCATTTCCTTTGTTTATAGTAACCTTAAACTTAAAGCTACCGTCTGTGCCCAAAGGGTTTGTCTCTGTTCCGTTTTCTGCTTCCGTAAATTCTGTAACCGTTACGTTACCAATCATATCGCCCGTAGAACGGAATTCGATGCCGTGAGCTTCACCGAATAAATAATTCAGTGTATTCAATAACCATGTTTTCACCTGCGCTTCTGTTGTTGCACTTCCCTGAGCCATGGTGTAGGTACCACCCGTAACAGCTGCTATTGCGGCTTCTACAGCCTCCTGATTTAAAAGAGCGTCACTCTTTTGGAAAACAGTACGAACCACGACAGAGTAGTCCGGCATAATAAATGTGCGCGTATTACCTGTTCCGTTTACTGTTGTTGTTATCCAACCGTTTCCTCTTTTGTAAACCACAAGACTGCTCAATACATAACCCGACGCCGGAGAAACTGTAACCGTAACTGTTTCACCCTCTGTGGCCATTCCTTTGTCTAATTGGACAGAGCCTGAACCACTTTGGGTTGTAGTGATTTCATTCTTCTGAGAAGGCTGTGGGTCTTCTGCAAGAATTATACCGCTTGCGCTTGCTGTCGCTCTGATTGCCTCTTCCCCTTTGTTGAGTGCTACAGAGAAATCAAAACGACCATTCGCACCGTTCGTCACAGCTGCTTCGAAATTGCTGATGGTGATATTACTTTCTGTAATATCATAAGGAATTGCACTGATTAAACTATTGATTTCTGAAATTAGCCATGTCTTTAGAGCAGCTTCTGTGTTGGCTGTTTGCTGATCTATAGTATAATTACCCTGTTCAATTAGCGTTTTAGCTTCTTCATTCATATTCGTAAAAGTCGCGCTGATTGTCACTCCGTACTCCGGCATCTCGAAACTGTAAGTTCCTTCATTCAGATCAACCTCAATACTACTATCATCTGTTTTACACACAGAAACCGAGTTTAACTTATACCCTTCATCCGGAGTAATAGTCATGTTGACAGTCGCTCCCTGAGCAACATCACCCTCAGGTTCAGTCACGATTGTACCACCGATAAGCGTACCGATATTAATTCCATAAGAAGGAACAGATGGTGGAAGGATTTTCTGTATTCTCACATATTTATATGCACTGGAATAGTTAAAAGGCGTTACGCTTCCGTCTGTTCCGTTGCCTCCGGGATCAGCAACAGTAGTATTTGTCCAATACAAGTAGGGACCGGCAGGTAGTGTGGTAGGTTGACTGTTGAATGCCCCAGTTTCTCCGATGGCGGTTACTGTTCCGCCGGTAATGGAGATGGTGTTGGAGATTAGCCCGTAAGAAGATTGTCCATTTCCGCCCGTAGCGTTCAGCGTTCCGCCGGTAATAGAGATAGAGCCATTTATGTATATCCCGTAAGAACTGAGTTGTGCATTTCCGCTCGTAGCATTTACTGTTCCGCCAGTGATGGTTAAGTTGTTTTCCACGTCTAATCCTTCCGAGAAGTAAGCCTTTCCGGCTATAGCGTTCAGCGTTCCGTCTCCTTGAATGGTGATACTGGTTGTTGCATAGATACCGCGGGAATCACTGTTCTCGACATCACTCTCAACTGTCGAAATGAAGCTGTTTACAGATCCTGTCTGCAGCTGGATGATAAGGTTGTTATTGGAGTCGTCACTAATGATTGTGAGTGCGGATTCCGCAGAGGTTGTCCACTCGAAGCCGTTAAGGGTTAGTGTCTTCGTGTTACCATCCCATCCCCATTTATCGTCTTGTCCGGTGTATTCAGAATCGGTATCCGAAGTAAAAGCTCCGTCGTTGTTAATGTCTTTATAAAACTTACCGGTATTCACGTCGAAAAGAAGTCCCATAGGCGGTGTTACGTCTATCTGTTGTGCTGCAACGGAAGTTGTGGCAAGCACTCATAGAAGTAGTAATACTAAGGTGCGCCACTTAGTTTGTTTGTAGTGCTGTTTCATACTTTAATTAATTTTAGTCTGCTTATTAATATTAGGTGTTTCTGTCTTTCACACGACTCAAAAGTAGGATGATAAGCAATGGGCTTGTGGTACCAGCAACAAAACTTTTTGTTGTTTTGATAAAAACGATAGAAAAAATGCACTTTTAACGTTTCAATTTCCCGTAAACAGACATTATCGTCCGGACGAAAATAACATATCCGCTATTTTTCACATATATTAAGGCTTTGGTAACTAAATCACATTTTTTTAGTCACTCTACGTATCAGTAAAAAAAGAACAGCGTAATCTAAAAAATTTCAGCTATCACACGGGGAAAATGTTCATATTCCAGCGCATGTACTTTTGCCGCAACTTCTTCCGGCGTGTCTTCAGGCAATACAGGGCATGTTGCCTGAAAAATCGTAGCTCCTTCGTCATAGTTTTCATTTACGTAATGTATTGTGATTCCGGATTCTTTCTCACCGGCAGCGACAACAGCCTCGTGCACATGCATTCCATACATCCCTTTTCCGCCGAATTTCGGAAGTAACGCAGGATGAATATTAATAATGCGGCCGGGATAAGCACGTAACAACGGTTCGGTAATCTTATTCATATAACCGGCCAGTACGATCAGATCAACACCGTATTCTTTCAGCTTGGCAAGAACAGGCTCCCCGTCACGAAAAGCTTCCCGCGAGAAAGTCAGCGAAGGTATCCCCAATCTGCGCATCCGTTCGTGAACTCCTGCACTTACGTTATTGGAAAGAACCAAAACGAGCTTAATTTTATCACTATTAGCAAAATATCGGGCGATATTTTCGGCATTACTGCCAGATCCGGAAGCGAAAACAGCTATCTTCTTCATTATTATCCTATTTTAAATGCACAAGAAAGGGGCAAATGTGCAATTTTCCGTATTTTTAGCGGATTAAATTTGTTTTGTTAGATAAAAATTGCTTTTCTTTGCACTGCAAATTTAAAAAGTATATTCATATTTATTAATCTAAATTGAAAAGTTATGTCTGAAGTTGCATCAAGAGTAAAGGCTATCATCGTTGATAAATTAAGTGTTGAAGAAACAGAAGTAACAAATGAAGCTAGCTTTACTAACGATTTAGGAGCAGACTCTCTTGACACAGTTGAATTGATTATGGAATTCGAAAAAGAATTCGGTATCTCTATTCCTGATGATCAAGCAGAAAAAATTACAACAGTTGGCGATGCCATCGCTTACGTTGAAGCAAATGCGAAGTAATCCCTTTTAATTAAAGGTATGGAATTAAAAAGAGTAGTAGTAACAGGTCTTGGTGCTATATCTCCTCTTGGTAACACCCTCTCAGAAACATGGGAGGGTCTTATTAATGGGAAAACCGGCGCCGGGCCTATTACTCAATTCGATGCATCGAAGTTTAAAACGCAGTTCGCCTGCGAAGTTAAAGGATTCGACCCACTACAATTAATGGATCGTAAGGAAGCACGCAAGTGTGACAGATATGCGCTGTTGGCACTTAGTGCAGCCGCTGAAGCAATTACAGACTCAGCCCTTGACACAGAAAAAGAAGACTTAGATCGTATCGGTGTTATTTTTGCAGCCGGTATCGGCGGTATCAAGACTTTCGAAGAAGAAGTAATGGGATATGACGAAGAACGCGGACCAAGATTTAATCCGTTCTTTATCCCTAAAATGATTTCCGACATTGCAGCAGGACAGATTTCCATGAAATATGGATTCAGAGGCCCGAATTTCGCAACAGTATCGGCTTGTGCGTCTTCAACAAATGCAATCTCTGATGCGTTCAATTACATCCGCTTAGGAAAAGCGAATGCAATTGTAACCGGAGGAGCTGAAGCTGCTATTACAAGAGCCGGAGTTGGTGGTTTCAATGCCATGAATGCCTTATCAACCCGCAATGATGATCCGGAAAGAGCATCTCGTCCATTCAGTGCAAGCCGTGATGGGTTTGTTATGGGTGAAGGAGCCGCTTGTCTTATCTTAGAAGAACTTGAACATGCTTTAGCACGTGGTGCGAAAATATATGGTGAAATCGTAGGAACAGGTATGTCTGCCGATGCATATCATCTGACAGCCTCTCATCCGGAAGGATTAGGAGCGAAATTAGTTATGAAAAATGCGTTGGAAGATGCAGGAATGAAGCCGGAAGAAATCGATTACATTAATGTACATGGAACGTCAACTCCGGTAGGAGATATCTCTGAAGCAAAAGCAATCAAGGAGGTATTCGGAGAGCATGCCTATCATCTGAATATCAGTTCTACAAAATCTATGACCGGTCATTTACTTGGTGCTGCAGGAGCCTTAGAAGCAATTGCATGTACATTGGCAGTCAAAGAAGGTATCATTCCTCCCACAATCAACCATGAGGAAGGAGATGAAGATGCAGAGATAGATTACAAGCTGAATTTTACATTCAACAAAGCACAGAAGAAAGAAATCAATGCTGCTCTTTCCAATACTTTTGGATTTGGCGGTCACAATGCAAGTATGATTGTAAAGAAATTTATAAAGTAAGGTGTTTATAAAATTATACAACAGAATAAGGCACTTCATCAATCGAACGAAGGAGCCTTATTCTTCTTTATATACAATGCTCGGCTTTTATCCCGAGAACATTCACTTATATGAACAAGCCTTTTTACACAAGTCATCGTCAATAGAAGATGACAACGGGAAATGGCTCAATAATGAACGCTTGGAATTTTTAGGTGATGCGATCTTAGATGCAGTCGTTGCGGACATTGTATATAAACATTTCCAATATGGCAGGGAAGGCTTTTTAACTAATACACGATCCAAAATTGTTCAACGGGAAACATTAAATCGGGTTGCAATAGAAATCGGATTAAACAAGAAGGTCATTTATTCTACCAAAATTAACTCTCACAATAATTACATGTATGGCAATGCGCTTGAAGCTCTGATCGGCGCAATCTATTTAGATAAGGGATATAAAGCCTGTTATAAATTTATTGATGAAGAGATCATAAAAAAGCATGTTCATTTAGACAAGATAGCGCGCAAGGAAGTTAATTTCAAATCCAGCCTGATTGAATGGAGTCAGAAAAACAAATTGGAAGTCTCATTCAATCTTATCGAATCGTTTGCTGACAATGACGGTAATCCTGTATTCCAGACGGAGGTTACTCTTTTGGATACGTCTATAGGAATAGGTATCGGATACACCAAAAAGGAATCGCAACAGAACGCGGCTAAGATGGCAATCAAAAAACTCAGAAAAGACAAAGAATTCCAGGCCTATATCTCTGAACTAAAAGAGAGGCTACAGGAAGAACAGACCTCTGAAGACAGCTTCAATGAACTTCCCGACGAAAACGAACAACAGGCGATTTAGAAATCTGTCTGTTATACTTTAAGGAATATCTTTTGTTTATACAGAAAATAAAGGAAAAACCAACATACGGTAAAGTATCCCGCATTACCGATTACTGCCCCTACTCCTTCAGGAACGTGATTGATTACTCCACCTAAAAAGAACTCGGATATTTTATTAAAATCCACAATCTTCTGGGCAAGATAAATTGTAATCGAATTCAGCCCCACAACCCGAAAAAACAGGGAATAACGATTATACCCCTTCACATCAATAATGTAATAGAACAGGGCAAATAAAATCAGGGAATAGCCCGCAAGGACACAGACAAAAGAGCTTGTCCACAACTTTTTATTAATTGGAAAGACGAGGTTCCACAAGCAACCCACAATTATAAATGCAACGGCAGCAATCAACATATATGCGACTTTCTTTTTCTGTGAACATTTATTCTCCGGAAGCTGAACCAGCTGACCGGTAAACATACCCGACAAAGCCGTAACAATCGCCGGAAGCGTACTGAATAAACCTTCCGGATCAAAGATTCCATCATTCATCCGTCCCGGAAGTAAAATCCGGTCAATAGCTCCCACTAAATTATCTTCAAACGAGAATGGAGTGGACGACGCAGGAACTAACCACATAGTCAACCAATAACCTACAAGAATAAAAACGGAAATAGAAACAGTTGTCTTTGTATTGAATTTAACAAACAATAAAGCGGCAAACATCCAGGCTAAGCCAATACGCGCTAATACACTGGCATAACGCATATTCTCAAAATCCAACTTAAAAATTCCATTATAGACAAAGCCCAGCAATACAAGCGTAATACCGCGCTTCACTATCTTGGTATATATCTCCTGTTCTGTTTTTCCTCCCGCACGTTGCTTTGCCAATGAAAAGGGAAAAGAAATACCGGCAACAAAAAGAAATAAGGGGAATATAGTATCATGATGCGTCAAGCCGTTCCATTCAACATGAGACATCTGATCTTTCAGCCACATCATTACTGAAGAATCCGGGAAAAGGTTACAAACGGCGACAATCACTCCGGCCAGTCCCATAATAAAAAACATATCAAATCCCCTGAGAGCATCTAACGACATTAATCTGACGTTCTTCTTTTCTTGTGTTTTCATGTGTATTTTTCTTGATTTTATCGTCCAAAAGAAATTCCCATCCGCTGTCCCTGCAAAATGAGATCATGTTCAGGAGTAACTACTTTCAATTTGCCGGCCACTTCTGATAAAGGAATCGATTCCACCGTATCTCCTTTCATACAAACCATACGTCCGTATTGTTTATTTGCGATCAGTTCTGTTGCATGCCCACCTAAGCGGGTAGCCAGATTGCGATCGAACGGAGAAGGATTTCCTCCGCGTTGTATATAACCTAATACCGTTTCGCGCGTTTCAATTCCGGTTACAGCTTCAATTTGTTTGGTAATATAGTCCACCGGACGCTTACGATTGGGAGAATCTATCCCTTCGGCAACAACAACAATCGAATAAGGTTTGCCTTTTTTAGCTCGTTCCCAGATTGAATTGGTAACGGCTTCCAAGTCGTATCCCAACTCGGGAAGCAGAATCACATCAGCTCCTCCGGCCATTCCTGCGTACAACGCAATCCAACCCGCATGATGCCCCATAACCTCAACCACCATCACCCGCTTATGCGAACTGGCCGTAGAGTGCAAGCGGTCGATTGCTTCTGTCGCGATATTCACAGCCGTATCAAAACCGAATGTTATATCCGTACCCCATATATCATTATCGATTGTTTTCGGAACCCCAACGACATTCAATCCCAGATTCACCAATAAATTTGCCGTTTTTTGTGTGCCGTTCCCTCCGATACAAACCACACAGTCCAATCCTAACTCCTTATAGTTATTACGAAGAATCTCAACCTTTTCTGAATCGGGGATTTCAAGCTGTTTGCGCAAAGGTTTTTCGCGCGATGTACCGAGAATAGTACCCCCGAGATTTAATATCCCCGACAATGTTTTCTCATCAAACTCCTGTATATCTTTATTGATAATTCCCGCAAAACCGCTATGAATACCGATTACCTCCATTCCATAATGCATGATTGCCGTTTTGCCGACTCCTCGTATTGTTGCGTTTATTCCGGGACAGTCTCCGCCCGAAGAAAGGATGCCAATTTTCATTGTAACTGTATTTTAGTATATAACAAAGATATAAATAAAAAGAGAATGCCTACATTTGCACCCGGACAATTAAAACAGAGCATGGACATTTTAACAAAAACGATCTCTTTGTTTTTCCGACATAGGCTAAATGATATTGATTTATTTGCTTCACACGCTGATCAGATACAAAACAGACAACTAAAGAGCCTTTTATCTACCGCCCGTAATACGGAATGGGGTAAGAAATATGATTATAAGTCAATCTCTTCCTACCAAGCTTTTAAAGAACATATTCCCCTTCAAACATACGAAGAAATCAAACCCTTTGTCAATAGAATGATAAATGGAGAGAAGAATATTCTCTGGCCTTCGACAGTAAGATGGTATGCTAAGAGTAGCGGAACAACCAATGATCGCAGTAAGTTCCTGCCTGTAACAAAAGAGATACTAAAAGGATGCCATTATAAAGGCGGTTTTGATAGTGTTGCCCTCTATTTGAGGAATAACCCGCAAAGCCGCTTCTTCGCAGGAAAAGGGCTGATACTTGGCGGTAGTCATAGTCCGTCGCCCCTAAATAAAGAATCTCATTGCGGAGATCTGTCGGCCGTTTTACTACAAAACCTGAATCCTCTCATCAATTATATCCGCGTCCCTTCAAAGAAAATCATCCTGATGGATGAATGGGAAAGCAAAATCAAAGCAATTGTAGAAAATACGTATAATAAGAATGTAAACAACCTCTCCGGCGTTCCATCCTGGATGTTAGTGCTGATCAAGGCAATTCTTCAGAAAACAGGCAAACAAGACCTGACCGAAGTCTGGCCTGACATTGAAGTGTTTTTTCACGGTGGAATTAGTTTCGAGCCGTACAGAGAACAATACAAGTCGCTTATACCTACAGAAAAGATGCATTATGTAGAAACCTACAATGCTTCAGAAGGTTTTTTCGGCATCCAGAGTGATCTGACAGATCAAAGTATGTTGCTAATGCTTGACTATGGCATTTTCTACGAGTTCATCCCGGTGAATGATCTGGAGTCTGCGAACCCCACAGCATTGCCTTTAGAAGCGGTTGAAACTGGCAAGAATTATGCGATGGTCATTACCACTTCGGGAGGCTTATGGAGGTATCTGATCGGAGATACGGTTCGTTTCACATCTGTACACCCGTATAAGTTTGTGATCTCAGGCCGGACAAAGCATTATATCAATGCCTTCGGTGAGGAATTGATGATCGACAATGCAGACAAAGCGCTGAGTTTAACTTGCAAAGAGACCAATGCCGTCCTGAAAGAATATACAGTTGCCCCTTTATTTCTTTTAGATAAAGCGAAAGGAAGACACCAGTGGTTTATTGAGTTCGAGCAAGAGCCTTCAATTTCGATTGCGGAATTTACGTCTGTTTTAGACAATCATCTGAAAGAATTGAATTCTGATTATGACGCCAAACGCTACAAGGATATTTCACTCACGATTCCGGAAGTGATCTTCGCTAAACCAGGGGTATTCTATCATTGGCTTAAAGAAAAAGGAAAACTTGGCGGTCAACATAAAATTCCACGCCTGAATAATGACCGGACACACATAGAGGAACTGCTGGCAATCAATCAGAATTTAAATGACAAATAAACGCCTCCCCCGTCAGGCGTGATCGAGGGCGCGATAACCAAGTTTCCTGCAGCCCGCCTATTAACCCGTTTTGCGATTGCATTGCGAATGGGGAAATAGACTAAATAAGACAACTCAACAGATAAGACACCTATACCTGCTCCGGCAAATACATCAGCCACCCAATGGCGGTTATTGTGCACTCTTAAAGCACCCACAAAGGTAGCCATTGCGTAGCCTGAATAGGCCAGTACAGGGGCAGTATCCTTAAACTCCTTATAAGCCAAATGCGCCCCCAAAAAGGCATTGGCTGTATGTCCCGAAGGAAAAGAGTAAGGAGCTCCGTCAGGACGTATTTCTTTCACCGTATTCTTTAGTCCATGTATCATTCCGGCATTAAAACCTTCGGCCAGCGTAAGCAAGAACAGTTGATCTACGAAGTTATGCTTTTCTTCAGCCAATAAATCACAAACAAAGACCCATCCGAACATCCCCCATTCCATATAGTCATCGATCCGTATCTTATTAACGGAATCCTTCCGCGAGATCAGATGAAAATCCTGCCAACCGTCGATAGCAGTACCAAGTGCACCTACTGTAATCAGTGAAGCCGGCAGAATTAATTGCTTAGCATGAAAGGTATAAGGCGTAACCGCCAAACTATCTGTGGACACGGAAGCAAATCCTTTTAAGGTAAAAAAGGAGGTAAGGAGCAACAGCAGATATATTCTCACAGCTATACAATAATATTTCATGCCTGCAAAGATATAAACCTGCCACTGAATTACGCCCTTTTCAGAAAAAATAAAAGGAGCTTAGAGACGAAATTTGAGGCGCTTCAAAATTTGAAAATATACTTTCAATCTTATTTGCCCTCTTTGTTTTAGTTGGTGTTCAGGCTTCATCCGATCATGAGATAGTATATTTTTATATGGCGCGTCTATAAATCCGCATTTTTGTGTAAGTTTGTGTCTGTTATTAAAGAATAGAGGAAGAATTATGGAACATCCGTTGAATATTTACAACACATTGACCCGGAAGAAAGAACAGTTTGTACCCTTGCATGCTCCGCATGTCGGAATGTATGTTTGCGGACCAACGGTTTATGGAGATGGACATTTAGGACACGCTCGTCCGGCCATTACGTTTGATATTCTGTTTCGATATTTACGTCATTTAGGTTATAAGGTTCGCTATGTTCGTAACATTACAGATGTAGGACACTTAGAACATGATGCTGACAGTGGTGAAGATAAGATAGCTAAGAAAGCGCGCTTAGAACAGCTTGAGCCGATGGAAGTTGTGCAATATTATCTCAATCGCTATCATAAGGCAATGGATGCACTCAATGTGCTTCCTCCCAGCATCGAGCCGCATGCTTCCGGACATATTATAGAACAGATCGAATTAGTCAGAACCATATTAGAAAATGGCTTTGCTTATGAAAGCGAAGGTTCTGTATATTTTGACGTTGAGAAATACAATAAGAAACATCACTACGGTGTCCTTTCCGGACGTAATATTGAAGATATGCTTAATACCACCCGTGAGTTAGACGGGCAGGACGAGAAGCATAATCCGATTGATTTTGCCCTTTGGAAGAAGGCACAACCGGAACATATCATGCGCTGGCCATCACCTTGGGGTATTGGTTTTCCGGGATGGCATTGCGAATGTACGGCGATGGGTAAGAAATACCTTGGCGAACATTTTGACATACACGGAGGAGGGATGGATTTAGTTTTTCCACACCACGAATGCGAGATAGCGCAAGCGGTGGCATCGCAGGGAGACGACATGGTGCATTATTGGATGCATAATAATATGATTACGGTAAACGGGCAGAAGATGGGAAAATCATTAGGTAATTTCATCACACTTGATGAGTTCTTTACCGGAAATCATAAAATGCTTCATCAGGCATATTCTCCAATGACGATTCGCTTCTTTATTCTCCAGGCGCATTATCGTAGCACGGTCGATTTCAGTAATGAAGCGCTTCAGGCCTCTGATAAAGGTTTATCACGTCTGTTGGATGCCTATGCAAGCTTAAAAAAGCTTACACCATCAGAGACTACGACCGTTGAGATAAACGGTATTCGTTCTAAATGCTATGATGCACTTAATGACGACTTAAATACTCCGATCGTAATCTCTCACTTGTTTGATGCCGCGCGAGCTATTAATACGGTAAAAGACGGAAAGGGAACGATCAACGTAGCAGATCTGAAGGAACTACAGGAAGTATTCGATCTCTTTCTCTTTGATTTGCTTGGTATTCTCCCGGAGACATCTGCGGGAGGCAATGCGAATGAGGCCTTTGGCAAAGCAATGGACTTATTGCTGACCATCCGTCAGCAGGCAAAACAGAATAAAGACTGGGCTACTTCAGACAAGATCAGGAATGAACTGACAGAAATCGGATTTGAAATAAAAGACACAAAAGACGGCGCTGAATGGAAGTTAGGGAAATAAACCTCCCTACCTTCTGCCTTTCGGCATTTCTATACGGCAATTAAGGGGATATTTTAATCCTGAGGAGGATGTATAGTAAGCTTCTGCCGCACCCAACTTTAACTTAGCCCTCAACCGTACGGGTATCCGGTTTTCATCATCTCCTATCCATATCTCAGCAGCGGATTCACCCTGCTCAAAAACTTCATCAAAGATATCCATAGAGAAATGACGGGTTTTAAATTTGGCATTATCACGTTCCAGAATAGCCTGGCCTTTATAAAGGAATCCCACATTTACCACATCTCTTCCGATCATCACTTTGAAAGAAAAGCGATCTCCGGTTTGCATTTTGTCATAATCCAGAGAGCGTAAATACAGCAGGGAACTCATCATATCGAAAGTACATCCCTCAGATGTCAGGACCGTATCAATCCTGACACGGGTAGGAGTATAACGCAAAGAGTGTGCAGAAACATGGTCATCAGTATAAGAAAATTCTATTCTGTCTATCGAATAATATCCTCCTTCATTCGAGTGCTTACCCGAGCGAAACAAAACCATGTTTTCATCATGAAAACTGGCTAACGTATCCCGCATTTTATAAATCGACTCAAACATACCGGTCGTACGAAACAATAACCGAGAACTATGCCCCAGCTTATTGTCTTCATTGGTTTTGTGAAAGTCAATAGATGCTTGTCCGGCTTTGGGCATCAGAATACCCCATTTAAAATAAAGAACATAATTTACTTTCTCTCCGTCCGTAAACGGTTGGTTGTTAAAACGGCATTGCCCGAAGGCATATTGTTGCAAGCAAAGCAGCAGACATATAACGAGATACAGATTCTTTTTAGAACTGTATGCCTGACATACCCGAACTGCTGTTCGAAGACGATTTGTTTTGTGTTCCTTCATTCTTATAGTCTCTCTTCTTTTTGGTTACTTCTTTCGGTTTATTCTTAGTGATTTCCATTGGCTTCTGACGGACAACAGGCGTAGATAACACATCCCAGGTTTCTTCTACGTCCCAATTCTGCATCACATCAAAAAGCTTCGGATAATAATAGACTTTTTCCGGTTGTAATTTCTCCGCATAATTACCGGTATCCCATTCTCCATTCCCGTTTACATCAACAATTAACCGAGCATAATACTTGTCCGGTTTCAAATCCATAAACAAGACTCCCCCATCTTTAACCATTGCTTTTCGAACCGGCGCATCGGTACTATTCAACAATTCAACAAAACCCGGAGAATTCAATCCTTGTATATTTACATATAAATTACCATAATCCTCCTTTTTCTTAATTCTGAACTTAGCAGAAAAAGGATCATTCCATTTCGAATAGACACTCTTTATTTGGGCAGAATCCACTTCAAGTCTGTATTCTTCGTCATAATTCCATTTCCGGCGAATATAGTAGGCTAAAGAATTCGTTGTATCCTGAAAGAAATCGAATTCAACCGGCATCCATACGGAATCCTTCATTTGATCTAACACAAAATATTCCGAAGAAACGTCAAATACAGGTTCTGTAAATTCCACATGAATCGTATCAAAGATATCCATTGAAGATGGAGCATAAATATTCATACCTAAAGCAAGCGGTTTAGCCTCTTCGTCATCCTTCTTTTTACGTTCATTGGCACGACGGCGCATAACAAACTGTAATGTATCTGTCTGCGCTTGCAGAACATTCAGCGAATCACTTTTCGGGTAAGTCAGTTCAAAAGACAATGTATCCTTAATCAAAAGTGAAGGATCCGTAATCCAATAATTAATAACAGCCTGATCGTCCATTGTCTGCACATAATACCAGGCACTATCGGATGGCGTAAAGTCTAATGGAACGGGAACAGGAATCGTGTCTAAAGGTGCATTAAACGTCAGTACCCCCAAATGTTCCTGCGGACGTTCGGTTTTCTGCAAATATTGCCTTTCAAAGTTCTCTTTAAATAAGAACAACTCGATATCATCAGGTAGAAAATGTGTATAAGGAACGACAAGAACGGTATCAACGGTCAATGTGTCTTTCCAGATCGTATCTTGCCTTGTGGAAAATTCGAAAGTCGGAGAGAATGTAGAATCATTAAATGCGATTTCCTCGCCGGGCTGGTCAAATTTAAAATCACGGTTTGCATCATTCAAAGCAAAAATCCGATACGTTCCCTCACTAAGATTACGAATCGTAAACCGTCCTTTATCATTTGTTTTACTGGTACGTAGAAATGGTGTTTTAACAAAAGCAGAATCTTCTAAATTATTATGTATTCCCACAATAATACCCGGCATCGGCTCCAGATCCGCTGCATTTAGTAATATTCCGGACACCTCAAGCGTATCAATGACATCTCCTGTAGAGAAAGCGAATGTAAAGTTTTCTAACACATTCTTTTCATTATTATCCGCAACCGAATTAGTAAAGTCTATTGTATAAGTAGTATTCTCCTTCAAACTATCTTTCAATTCTACCAGAATCCGGTTACCTGTTGGACGGATTACCGGCATAACTAATTGGGGAGGGGTGATAATCACATTCTCGGAGGGCTGTTCTACCTGAATCAATTCATCAAACACAAGCTCTATTTTATTGCCTTTAAAGTTCGTTTGGTTCAACTCAGGCATACTGCTGATCATTTTAGGAGGAGTTTCATCATAAGGCCCTCCATTAGGCGAAGCTATATTAGCGCATGAATAAAACAACAGGCACAAAGGCAAAGCCAATAAACAGTATCTTATATTGCTGTATTTCATTTATTTTCAATTTCAAAGAGCAAAAATAGAGAAAATACCGTCATCCCCCCATTAGTTCGGGACGAAATAATATTTCTTAACGACAATGAGGATTCTTCAGATAATAGTAACCTATGCGACAATACATGCACTTCTTCTTCTCGCAATAGTCACGTTTGAGTTGAATAACGGCCTGTGAGTCGGCTGCATTGCGTATTTGTAGGCCTGCATTTGTAAACAGACGCACTATCGAATTTTGTTCTGCTGGGATACGTTCTTGTATTTGTATCGCACGTTCACAAAATTCGGGTTTGTTTTTTTTCTTACCGTAAGCAAAAAACAAGGAAGCAACCGTATTTATTATCAGAATATGAATCGCATTTTCGCCTATAGGTTTAGGATGGGAAGAAGAGGCGCGTTGGAAATTATAATGTGTCAACCAATATTCCGAAGGCTGAAACCGAAAGAAATTTTTGATTTCATTCAATGTGTTTGCTTCTAATAATTGGGAAAACAACGTATCGTAAGTAAACCAGAGCATCCCTAATTGTGCCAGTCGAATGTGCGGAAAACTAACAGGCCGTGTACGAAGGCTCTTAATGCGTGAAGCGTCCAACGGTTTAAGCTTAAATTTATGAGCAAGAAACTGGTATTCCCGTCTTAGCAAGCGATAATACTCATCTCCGTCTTCCGCATTGAGCAGTCCTGCCTGTCCGAACAAGAATGCTTCAACCTGAGAAATACTGTGTCTGTGTTTTTGGATATAACGGAGAGGCAGGCTACAGGCCAATTGCTGAAAAGCATCACAATTAAGTCCAAATCCGAAATTACGGGTAAGCAGAATATAAAACACCTCATTCCAATCTTGTCCGTGCTGATCAAGGAGTACAAGAACATCTTGTGTTTTACGCTCTAATCGTTCACCGGCAAGGGCATTTAACCAGGAAGAGAGCAGAAAAGAATCCGTTTCTTTTATCACTCGTGCACAGGGTAAAAGATTTTCGGAAGTTAACAAAGACTGACTATTTTCTCTTATATGTTCAGGAACCGGCAGAAGTAGTTGTGGAATTGGTTGACCGTCCTGCCGATAGATCTGCGCATCGTTTTTTTCTGTCACATGCAGTATTACGGCATCATAAGCCTTGTCTTTATCATGCCCATGTTTAATCCAGTCGGACGCCCGATCGTGAATTTCTACGCTTCCCGCCCAAACGGTATCGTCAATTTTGATTTTTGCATTAAAGAAATCCGGTCCCGCATTCGTATTTTGTAATCCGGGATCGATGATGGAAATTTCTCTCCCATCTGTAGTCTTTAATATTGCAGAAGAATATAGCCTGTATTTCCAGACATAATGCAACAAACGTTCCATTGGTATTCATAGTTAAGATTTCGGCCGCAAAACTAACTCATTTTCCTGAGTCTGACTACTGAACTGAGTTTTTTAGCGTTCGATCTGGAACTTACGGCTCACTTTCATCAGATTGGTTGAGAAAAGAACTACATTCTTAGTCTCTTGTATCATATTCAGATAAACCATACTCACTTTCGTACTTCCGGTCTGGCCTTGCAGACGACGCAGCTCTTCTTTATTTAGTAAGACCAGATCGCGGGTGAGAGCGGATGATTCGTGCACCAAATCTTTGAAGGAGGAATAATCATTCTGAATCAGCTTATCCGCACATTTTTGTAAATAGTCACAAATACGATCCACAGCTGCGCCCAAATCCTGCTTTTGCACATCACTAAGCGGATTAAAGTGATTATCGATATGATCACGGCAGGGTTCTGCCATACGGCGAATACTATAAATCAATTCGCTCGAAAAATCATTTCCCTGATAGTAGTATAATCCTTTTTCTACAGCGATATCGTGATCAAGTTGGCTAACACCCAACGTTCCGACACGTTTAACCTGTTTGATATGTATCTTCTTTTCTTCAATTTCATGAAGGGACTGTCGTAAATCTTTCAGGTTTTCGTCCATAAATCCGCGAACTACTTTATATAATGTATCCTTCGCAAACAACAAGGTTGAGTTCAGTTCATTACGACTCAACTCACGAAAGAGAGCAAGTGCTTCATTCGTATCGGTTGCCGTCTGTAATTTTTCGACTGTAGAGTTAACTTCTTCCTGCAATGCTGCTTTTCTCTGTCTCTTTTTATACATTAGATGACTGTGGATCAATATATAGATCGCAATACCAACCATCCCTATCATAGCAGCAAATCCTCCGAAATAAATAATCAATGCTACCACAAAACAGAAAAGGAAAGCTGCTCCTGCGGTAATAAACCATCCTGCAACAACAGCAATCACTCCGGTTATACGGTACACCGCGCTCTCACGCCCCCAGGCTCTATCTGCCAGTGATGTACCCATCGCAACCATGAATGCAACATAAGTAGTGGACAACGGCAGCTTGAAAGAAGTTCCCAATGCAATTAAGAGCGCTGCTAAAACAACATTCACCGAAGCCCTGACCATATCGAAACTAACCCCCTTTTCTTCTTCGGGAACTTCCACACTGACAAATCGGGAGTCGATCCATTCAAGAACAGAGGGGGGTATTATACTTATAATCGAGGAGAACATATTGGTAGTAGTACGAACTAATTTTCGCGCAATAGAGGAGGTACCAAAATTCTCCGTTCCTTCTTTTTGTCGAGATAAGTCTATTGATGTTTTTACCACATTATGTACTTTCTTTGATGTCGTCAGAGAAATCACCATAATAACTCCTGCACCTACAAGAAAATACCAGGGAGTTTCTGCGGACTCGGTCAGAGATTCCATTAAGAATGTGTCGGGAGAAACGGCACCACTTTGGCTAACCAAATCAATATAGGATGAATAAGCCGCCATTGGAATACCGATAAAATTGACCAGATCATTACCGGCAAATGCTAATGCCAATGAAAAAGTTCCTAAAAGGACAATTACCTTAAAAACATTTACTTTCAGCCAATACAAGATTTGCATCAAAATAGTAAAGGCAACAAAACAATAAAGAACTATTTTTTCTGATTGAGCATAAATAGAAGCCTTTAGCTCTGCAGTCATAAAAGTAACATCTTTCAACCCCTTTATAAGCATGAAATATACAATTGCTGTAGCAGCAGCACCTGCAAAAACAGCCGCAAAATATTTACTTTGCTTTTTATAGTTAAAGGTGAATATAATCCGGGTTAGAAATTGAACAATCATCCCAAACAGGAAAGCGATCGCAACAGAAAGGAATATGGCGAGAATCATTGTAAAGGCCTTTTCTGTATTCAACAATTCCCCCAGATTCAAAAGTCCGTTTGAATTCGATATCTTAACCAATGCTACAGCCACTGAGGCTCCAAGCAGTTCAAAAACAAGGGAGACTGTGGTAGATGTCGGCAGACCTAAGGAGTTAAAGATATCCAGCAACACCATATCTGTAAGCATCACAGCCAACAGAATACACATAATCTCCGTAAAGTAGAAATGTTGGGGTTGGTATATCCCATGTCTTGCGACATCCATCATCCCGTTGGAAAGCGTAGCTCCGATCAATATACCAAGAGCAGAAATAACCATGACTGTTCTGAAAGAAGCAGCTTTGGCGCCGAGAGCAGAGTTCAAAAAGTTAGAGGCATCATTGGTGACACCGACTGATAAATCAAAGATTGCTAAAATAAAAAGGCAGATTAAAAATACTAAATAGATAGTCTCCATCCAAAAATAGTTATTCAATTTGTGAGCAAATGTCTGAAACGTATATTTCGGTCAGGTTGCAATTATATTACAAACCTATTACATTCGCATATCTATTGTGATCGCCAGACTCTTATATGCATTTTTTTTTGCTGATACTGAATAATATTTATTTTGAAGCTCTTCTATTTATAAATACATAATGGGATACATTCAAATTAAAAAGTTCAATAACTATTTCCAATAACAGTTAGAGGCTGTTTTGAATTTTACGAATCTTTTTTATATTGTTTGTAACTCTTTCATGCTCTTTCATTTGAAATTTTAGATGCGTTTGCTCTGAGCTATTGGTTTGAAACTATATAAACGAAAGAAAAATGATCTTAAGCGCTTTTGAAGTGCGTAAGCAAAATGGTTAAAATAGTTTCTTTTTGTCTTGTATTCATATGTTTCGCCAAGTACCAAATCAGGTATAAAAAAAATAGAGAATAAATTCAAAACAGATTCTTAGTTAAGCTTTTCTTATTTTCACACGGGAATATTTATTCTGTTTCAAATTAATTCATTAATATTGCACTATGTATTCTATTAAATCACAATAAAATGTTACAAATCAAACGGTTAATTCTGTTTCTATTCGGATTTCTCTTTATTTTATCAAGTCAAATTCTTCATGCGGAGGATAAATCATACCAAGATTTAATCAAACTATTCAACACGTCAAAAACAGAGGTATTCAAACAAGCAGAAGCAGAGGGGAAATATATATTTTTATTTGCAGGCAGAATTGGTTGTAAAAAATGTATTGAGACTTTAGAAAGTATAAACGCAGAAAGCAACAAATCAATATTAGAAAAAGAATATGTATTATGGTACATTGACTGGGACAAAGTCAGTAACACGACAAACCTGACTATAGAAGGCAAAAATTATGTTGAAGAGGCAAAAAGAAAAGGGATTGAAGATTTACCAGCTTTGTTTATCATTAATCCTTATGAGCCAGAGGAATCTGTCTCTTTTGTTTCAGGGTGGAATAACGAAAAAGAGATCAATACTCTTCTAACATCTCAGGGGAGACCTGTTTCTAATGAAATGATTGAGACTACATCTGTCAACATTTCTCTATCAGGTAATCTTTTATACATATCAAATAATATTTTATGTGAAACGGTCAGTATTTATACAATTACAGGTCAAAAAGTCACTTCTTTTGCGAAAGAGACAACAGAAACTGTAAATGCAAAAATTTTACCTAAGGGAATTCTTATAATCAAAAGTTCTGCAGGATGGAACACAAAAATTCTCAATAAATAAGAATAACAAAAAGCGCCTATACAATTTATACAGAGAATGTCCGTTAAAATTAAGGCGTAAGTATTACCTTTGCGTGCATATTTTGTTTTTGGGAAATATTTAACAAGCAAATAGTTAACTCGTTATACAATTTTATGGGAAAGTATAAACTGATTAATAATGTTCTGGGATGGCTTTCTTTCTTGATCGCTTCCAGTGTATATTTAATGACAATGGAACCGACAGCCAGCTTCTGGGACTGTGGAGAGTTTATTTCATCGGCGTACAAATTGGAAGTGGGACATCCACCGGGAGCACCATTCTTCATGTTGACAGCCAACTTATTCACACAATTAGCGTCAGATCCTTCTCAGGTAGCCATCATGGTAAACTCGATGTCCGCCCTATTCAGTGGGTTGACTATATTATTCCTTTTCTGGAGCATTACACACCTTGCCCGCAAGGTAATAGTTAAGAACAATACGGAAATAACAACTGCTCAGTTGATCACAATCATGGGTAGCGGTTTAGTTGGTGCATTGGTTTATACCTTCAGTGACACATTCTGGTTTAGTGCCGTAGAAGGTGAGGTTTACGCTTACTCATCTTTATTTACTGCTGTCGTATTCTGGCTGATCCTTAAATGGGAGGATGCAGCGGATCGCCCTCATGCAGATCGTTGGATTGTCCTGATTGCTTATCTGATGGGATTGAGTATCGGCGTTCACCTATTGAACCTGCTTTGTATCCCGGCCATTGTTCTGGTTTACTATTATAAGAAATTTGAAAACCCCACGATGAAAGGAACGCTTGTTGCCTTGCTGATCTCTTTTGCTATCGTCGGTTTGATGATGTACGGAGTAGTACAAGGATTGGTAGAAGTCTGCGGTTGGTTTGAATTATTCTTCGTAAATGTGCTTGGCATGGGTTATAATTCCGGTGTATTTGCTTACCTGATAATATTAGCAGGAGTACTTGGCTGGTCTATTTATGAAACCATGCGTGACAACACGAACGAAATAAGACTAAAAGTCGCCTTCATCTTGTCTATTATCCTGATTGGTATTCCTTTTATAGGTAGTGGCTATATACTGGGTATCATTTTGATCGCCGGACTTACATTCTTTTTGTTCAGAAGCAAAAATGTTAATATAAAAACCCTGAATACGATTTTGGTATCTCTGATGGTTATCGTAGTGGGTTACTCATCTTACGCTCTGATCATGATTCGCTCTGAAGCAGGTACACCGATGGATCAGAATTCCCCGAAAGATATTTTCACGCTTCGTACCTATCTTGCCCGTGAACAATATGGCAAGACGCCTCTTATTTATGGACAAACTTTCGTTTCTGAAGTAAAACGTGAAAGACAAGGAAATAATTGCGTAGCTGTTACCAAAGACGGTGAACCAACCTGGAGTCGTGTAATTAAAAAGGACAAGAATGAAAAAGACAAATATTATGTGTCAAGACACGAAACGGAATATGAATATGTAAGTGAATTAGAAATGCTGTTCCCTCGTATGTATAGCAGCGCAGAGAATCATGTTTCTGCATATAAGGAATGGACGGACTTTAAAGGTACTCCTGTGAAGTTCGATCGCTGTGGAGAGCAGGTAACAGTGATGAAACCAACATTTGCTGAAAATATTCGTTTCTTCTTTTCTTATCAGCTCAATTTCATGTACTGGCGTTATTTTATGTGGAATTTCTCCGGCCGACAGAACGATATTCAGGGTCATGGCGGTGTATTAAACGGCAATTGGGTTACAGGTATTAAATTCATTGATGAAGCTTTAATCGGGCCGCAAGACAATATGCATGTGGACATTGCAAATAACAAAGGACATAATGTCTATTATTTATTACCTCTTTTATTAGGAATACTTGGTTTGGTTTATCAAGCAAACGCAGGAAATAAGGGAATTCAGTCCTTCTGGATTACATTCTTCCTTTTCTTCATGACGGGTATTGCGATTGTATTATATCTCAACCAGACACCTTATCAACCACGTGAACGAGATTATGCGTATGCAGGTTCGTTCTACGCGTTTTGTATCTGGGTTGGATTCGGGGTAGCCGCTTTGGCTAAGCTATTGGAGCGCTATGCTAAACTTCCGACGGTTGTTTCTGCATCAGTTGCAGCTATTGCAGCTTTGTTTGTTCCGATTCAGATGGCTGGTCAGAACTGGGATGACCATGATCGTTCTGGTCGTTATTTAGCAAGAGATTTCGGAAGTAATTATCTGGAATCCTGTGAACCGAATTCTATCATATTTACTAATGGAGACAACGACACCTTCCCGCTTTGGTATGCCCAAGAAGTGGAAGGAATCCGAACCGATGTACGCGTTTGCAACACCAGCTATTTGCAAACCGACTGGTATATCGACCAGATGAAGCGTCAGGCTTACAACTCCGAACCGCTTCCGATTTCATGGAACCGGGAAGATTATGTACAGGGTACACGCGATATAGCTTATCTATTCCCAATGACAGAACAAGCGGTTGATTTAGGTACTGCGCTTAACTTTGCACGGAGTAATGACCCTAAATACAAGAAAATTCCGGGAGTGGATCAGGAATTCGACTTTATCCCTTCGGACAAGTTGACACTTAAGGTTGATTCAGCAACAATTATTCGTAACAATACGCTCTCCCCCAAATATGTACCGTATATGCTGAAAGATATGACGATTGACCTGACAGGAAAGAATATTTTGGGAAAACAGGAATTAATTATTCTGGATATGTTGCAATCGAATAATTGGGAACGTCCGATCTATTACGCAGTAACAGTAGCTTCTGATCAATATGTAAATCTGGACGGCTTCTTCCAGCAAACAGGTTTGGCTAATCAAATTGTTCCATTGTCAACAAAGGATTCCGATCTGGCAGTCAATTCTGAAAAGATGTATGATAATGTGATGAACAAATTCAAATGGGGGGGCGTTGATAAACCGGGAATCTATTTGGATGAAAATGCGTTACGCATGTGTAAAAGTTATCGCATGGTTTTATTCGGTAAACTGGCCGCAACATTGGCGAATGAAGGCGACGATGAAAAAGCGATAAAGGTTTTGGATAAATGTATGGAAGTATTACCTCCGGAAAATGTTCCGATGGACTATTCCGCATTAACGATTGGTGAACTATACCAGATGTTAGGTGAAACAGAAAAAGCGGACGACGTGCTTGATCAGATTGCTGCTAATGCAGTAACAAATGCAAACTGGTTCTTCCGCCTCAATCCAAAACAATTGACTTCTGTCGAACCAGAATTAAGACAGAACCTGGCTGTTCTGAATGAGGTATTAAGGATTGCTAAACAATATAATTCCAGCTTGGTTGAAAAGTATCAGGAAGAATTCGACAACTTCCGTATGGCTTATTCGCCAACTCGTGGTAAGTAAATTATGTTTATAGAGCAACCTCCCTGGTTTTACCGTGTTTTGTTCCCCGGAACCACCTGGCGGATACCAGAAAAAGAAAAATGTGTGTATCTCACATTCGATGACGGACCAATACCGGGGATTACGCCCTGGGTATTGGACGTTCTCGAAAAATATAATATAAAGGCAACGTTCTTCTGTGTGGGTGACAATGTTCGTAAATACCCCGAAGTATTCAAGATGGTACTCGACAGAGGTCATCGGGTAGGTAACCACACGTTCAACCATATACAGGGAATAAAGTATTGGACAAAAAACTACGTGGTAAATGTGGAAAAGGCTACAGGCTTAATTAAGAGCAATCTGTTCAGACCTCCACATGGACACATGCGAAGACCGCAGATTTTAAGATTAAGAAAGAAGTACCGGATTATTATGTGGGATGTGGTGACTCGTGATTACAGTCCGCATATGACGCCCAATGGCGTATTTAATGTCGTCAAAAATTATACGAGAAACGGATCCATTATTGTTTTTCACGACTCGGTAAAAGCGGAACGGAATATCCGGGGAGCTCTTCCCAAAGCAATAGACTGGTTACTTCAACAAGGATATACTTTTAAATTATTTGATTAACACGGCACTCGAGATGAAACGGTTATTTACTCTACTTTCGGTTTTTCTTTTTTTTGCGTTACAAACTTTTGCCTCTTCGGAAGACTTAAAACAGAAACTACAAACGCTCCAGGACATTTGCGAAATTGAACGATTAAGTTCAGACATCTATAGTGAGAAATATGTGATTAAGGTAAAGCAATGGCTAGATCACAAAGACAGTACTGCCGGAAGTTTCACGCAACGTGTAATTATTAATCATATCGGCTTTGACCGCCCAACGGTTCTTGTAACAGAAGGTTATGGGGCTGCTTATGTATTAAGAGATACATATCAGGAAGAACTTTCCCGCCTGTTCAATACAAATGTTATTACTGTAGAACATCGTTATTTTCTTGAATCTACTCCGGAGCCGAAGAATTGGGACTACCTGACTGTTGAAAATGCGGTTTACGACCTTCACCATATCACTACATTACTCAAAGCGGTTTATCCGGAAAAGTGGATCAGTACGGGGATTAGTAAAGGAGGACAAACAACACTGTTCTACCGTTCGTATTTTCCAAACGATGTAGATTTTTCGATACCATACGTGGCTCCGTTGAACAGAGCTCTTGAAGATGGAAGACATGAGTTTTTTCTTCAGAAGGTGGGGACAAAAAAAGAACGTAAGGTTATTGGGAAATTCCAGAAGACCATCTTGAAAAAGAGAAAACAAATACTTCCTCTCCTTGAGCAGTATTGTAAAGACAAAGCATTGGAATTTCGTATTCCGACAGATGAAGTTTTAGATTATTGTGTCCTCGAATATCCGTTTGCTTTCTGGCAATGGGGTACAGATATTTCAGAAGTTCCGTCGTCGTCATCAAAAATAAACAAACTGTTTGACCATTTAATGCAAATTAGCGGTCCTACCTATTTTGCAAAAAATCAACCATTTGCTTCTTTTAATGTGCAAGCAGCCCGTGAATTAGGGTATTATGGCTACGACACAACCCCTTTTCGTAAACTTTTAAGCATCGAGAGCAGTAAGGGTTATTTCAATCGCGTCATGCTACCGGAAGGATTAGCGATACAATTTGATCCTTCGCTATATAATTATGTTTCTTCTTTTCTTGAAAATAATGATCCGAAGATGATTTTTATTTATGGGGAATTTGACCCTTGGAGTGCAACGCGTATTCCGGATTTCGAAGGAAAGCAGAATCTGCAAATTTATATTGAGCCAAAAGGAAGTCACAAGGCACGTATTTCTACTATGCCGGAAAAGATGCAAATCAAGATTACAGATCAGATCAACAAGTGGCTGGAGGAATAAAAATCAGAACATGTCTTTAACTTTATAGACAAACTCCATCCAAACCCAGTAGCGTAGTGCTTTTCCTAAAAACATGGATATAGCCACGATCCAGATATTGGCACGAAGATAGCCGAGTGCTACTGCTATAAAATCTCCTACTCCCGGAAGGAAAACGAAGAAAGCCATCCAGGAGCCTTTGTTCTTCACCCATTCTTGTGTCTTTTCTATTTTAGCTCTGTCCATTTTCAGGTATTTCTCTATCCATTCGATCTTTCCAAGCATACCCAGCCAATAACAGCTCATCCCTCCCAGAAAGTTTCCCAGCGTTGCAGCGATCATACATGGCCAGTAGGCAGCTCCGGCAAGCAAAACGCCGGTCAACACCACCTCACTGCTGAAAGGCAATACTGTTGCCGCCAGAAAGGAAGCAATAAAGACACCTAAATAGCCATACTCTATCAGAAACTCCATAATCTCAGAGATAATATAACCAAGATCACCAACAACAAACAATAAAATGTCCAACGGGCAAAACGATGCTGAACCAACGCAAAGAAGTGTGCGATCAATAAAGATGAAGGAATACAGGCAACCTGCAGAAACTCGTCGGCCGACTGAGCAAATAATACGGCTAAACCAAACGACCAGACTCCAAACAAAATCAAATGGTATAAATATTGGCGAGTCCGTTGTACGTCGTCTTTATCATGTAGAATCACATTAATAACAGAAACAAGAGTCATGACAACCACCACTCCAATACCAGTCCAGTTTACGACATCGGTATAAGCAAATGTTATTATCTGGATTTTAAACAATGAACTCAACACGCTGAAAGGACTAAAATCATGCGTCCAGACACACCAGCCAAGCAGAAACCAGTAAATAGTCATAGCACCGGTCAGCGAGGCCAGAAATGTTTTGAGCGTTAACGTACGGAAACGATACATTCCGTGCCAGAATAATGGAATAAACCAAAGGATATGTACCCAAAGCAGGCTACCCAGAGCAATAATAAACGAACAATTAAAAGCAGCACTTCGCGCATCCGGGTCATGATAACTCATAAGAAGCTGGTTCATCGCTACGATCAGAAAAAAAACCCCGAATGAAGCTGGGTTTAAAGGGAAGAAGTTGGGATTAGTGCTGATCAGAAACACATTCATGAAAAGCGGCAACAATGTTTTTTCCCGGATAATCCCCAGCTCGTAATTGGATTTTTGAAGTAGGAACGCTCCTCCAAGCATCAGAAGAAACCCTGTGAGATAGGCTATATTCTTATTTGTCAATATCTGACAGAATGTATTCCAGAGAGGCGCAGCATTTATTTCACCATAAACCGGAAAACCGATAGAAGACAAATAGCCATAAAGCCAGGAACCAAAACTAAGAATAGCTATCCCTGCAAAAAGCCAGGGAGACTGTTCATAATTCCTTCGATCATAGCTTGTGTATCGGTTTACCATTCTTTAATTATAGATCAAACCCAATATCACTACGGAAATATTTTTTGTCAAAGCTGATCGTTTTTGCTCCTGCAAAAGAATGAGCCAAAGCCTCATCTTTATCTTTACCATAAGAACTTACAGCAATCACGCGTCCTCCGTTGGTCAAGACCTGTCCGTTTTCGGTTTTGGTTCCGGCATGGAAGATGATATTTTCTTTACTTACTTTATCCAGTCCGGTAATTACTTTGCCTTTTTCATAGGCTTCCGGATAACCGCCGCTAACCAACATAACGGTTACTGCAGCACGCGGATCTTCTTTTATCTCGCGAGTGTTCAGATTTCCTTGTGCCACTCCTTCCAACAAGTCAACCAAATCGCTTTCTATACGTAGCATGACCGCTTCTGTTTCGGGATCTCCCATACGGCAATTATATTCAATCACCATAGGTTCTCCTTTCACACGGATTAACCCTAAAAAGATAAATCCTTTATAGTCGATGCCTTCAGATTTCAATCCGGCTACCGTCGGGCGGATAATCCGTTCATCTACTTTCTTCATAAACACGTCATCGGCAAAAGAAACCGGAGAAACGGCACCCATACCTCCGGTATTTAGTCCGGTATTTCCTTCGCCAATACGTTTATAATCTTTCGCCACAGGTAGAACCTTATAACCTTCTCCATCGGTCATCACAAAGACAGAACATTCGATTCCGTCTAAGAACTCTTCAATTACGACTGTCTTGCTGGCATCTCCAAACATACCGCCAAGCATATCGGCTAATTCTGTTCTGGCCTCTTCTTTCGTTTCTACGATCAGCACACCTTTACCGGCAGCTAATCCGTCAGCCTTCAACACATAAGGTGGCTGAAGCGTATCCAAGAATGTATATCCTTCTTCCAGGTTCTCGGCCGTGATACTCTTATAACCGGCAGTCGGGATATTGTGACGCATCATAAATGCTTTTGCGAAATCTTTGCTGCCTTCTAATTGTGCTCCTTCTTTCGAAGGCCCAATTACGGGTATATGTTGTAATGAAGCATCGTTTTTAAAGAAATCATACACCCCTTTCACCAATGGATCTTCAGGACCTACCACAACCATTCCAACTCTTTTCTCCAGCACAAATGTTTTTATAGCCCGAAAATCAGTAGCGCTGATAGCCACATTCTCTCCCACCAATGCCGTTCCTGCATTTCCCGGTGCGATATATAATTTTTTAATCTTCGGACTTTGCGCAATCTTCCATGCTAATGCATGTTCTCGTCCTCCTGAACCCAATAACAATAACTTCATTTTATCTCTTTTTTATTCCTGTGTTCTTATAAATAGTCTTCAAAATACCTCGTAATCTTTTCAGAAAGATGCGGTCTGTCCTTACCAATCACATTATGTGGATGTGTTGGATAAACAAAATAATCAGGATATGTACCGGCATCAATACAAGCTTTCAGAAACCCAAGACTATGTTGCCACACAACAACGGGATCTACTGCTCCGTGAATCATCAGCAAATGCCCTTTCAGGTTACCTGCTTTTAGTTTCAGGTTAGCATTATCGTATCCTTCTTTATTGTCCTGCGGTTTATCCATATACCGTTCGCCATACATGATCTCGTAGTTCGACCAATCTATCACAGGGCCACCGGCAACGCCTACTTTAAAGACATCGGGATAGGTCAACATAAGATTAGTGGTCATAAAACCGCCATAACTCCAGCCATAAACACCGATACGATCGGCATCAATAAACGGCAAAGATTTAAGATAGTCCACTCCCTTTATCTGATCTGCCATTTCATTTACACCCAGATTTCGGTGAATAATGCTTTCAAACTCAAATCCCCGGTTTGCCGAACCACGGCTATCAACTGTAAAGACAGCATACCCTTTCTGAGCCATATATACATCCCATCCTCCGGCACCATATAACCATCGATCGGTAATCAACTGTGCATGCGGACCACCATAAACATAAACGATAACCGGATATTTCTTAGCGGGATCAAAATCGACCGGCTTAACTAAACGATAATTCAAATCCGTGAAACCATCTGCAGCTTTGATCTGACCGATAGTTACTTCCGGCAATTTATATTCTTTATAGGGATCGGAAGCAGAAAGTAACTGTTTTACTCTTTTTCCGTTTTTTGTCGCAATCAGATTGATATTTCGTGGTATGACAGACGACACGTGCATATCGATCAGATAATTTCCGTCTGCGTTTAATTGCGGCATATGAACCCCACCTTCTGTAGTCAGGCAAATGCGTTTTCCATTTTTTAAGTTTACCTTCCAGGCATGTGTTTCAAGTCCGTTTCCTTCGGTAGCCGAAACAAATATATGTTGTGCTTTTTTATCAAAACCAAGTATCTCCTTTACAATCCATGCCCCGGAGGTCAGTTGTTTCAGCAATTCTCCTTTGGTGTTATAAAGATACAAATGATTGTATCCGTCACGACGACTTTGCCAGATAAAGCGATCCGTTTCTCCGGGGAGAAACAGAATTGGATTTAGCGGTTCTACATAGCGTTTGTTCTTTTCCTCAAACAGCTCCGCTTCCTTTTCGCCCGTTTCCGCACTGTAACGCACCAACAGACAGTCGTTTTGTTCCCGGTTCAGTTCGGCCATGTAAATACTTTTCTCGTCCGGACTCCAGGCAATATTTGTCAGGTACTTTTCTTTCGGCAGACCGGTCTTCAACCAAATGATCTTTCCGGTGGATAAATGATAAACTCCTACGGTTACCTCGTGACTCGACATGCCTGCCATCGGATACTTGATCGGTTTAGCAACAGCTACTCGTTGATCCGTATCCACAATCGGATAATCCGTCACCATCGATTCATCCATCCGGTAGAAAGCCAGCGCATTCCCGTCGGGCGACCAGAATAATCCTTTGGAAATACCAAACTCACGCTGGTGAACAGCCTGTCCACAAACAATATGAGGCTCTGTTTCCTTAGTAACCACCCGGTTTTCCTGATCCGCAGAAAGAAGTTCGATATTGTTTCCCTGTGTATAAGCTAACCAGCCACTCTTTGGAGCGAGTTCATAGTTAGCCCAACCTCTTTCTAATTTGTAAGAAGTAAGTACAGCTTTTTTATTCAAATCATAGTGAATACGATAGCCCTTACTTGTAAACAGAAGTACCGGTTCGTCTTTATAAGGAACAGAGAAATAAGGCAATTTGGAAACGGTCTCCAAGTCTGCGGCAACAAGCGCTTTATTCAAATCTTCACACGTAAAAGCAATGGACTCTTCTTTTCCCGGCAATGCCGCAAAAACGGAATCTCCTTTCACATAAAAATAACGATCGGCATACCATTGAAGTTGCTTTAACGTTCGCGGCGTAAATTTACTGTACGTTTTCCCTCCCGGTGTTAAATCGTGGAGCGTAAGTTGTTTCTCCTGAGCTACTATTCCCATACAATAAATGAAAGCAGACAAACAAATAAGGACTGCCTTTCGTAAATTAAAAATCATTCTTGTCTTTTCTTTTAAATGGTTTCTTGGACTTCTCCACTCTTCGTGAGAACTCGTCCTTAAATTTAGGCTTTTCTTTTTTAGGGGAAAAAGCTCTTTTGCCTTCGAATTCCTCATATAAATCATCTTCTTCAGGATGAGCCTGCGAAAAACGACGTTGAGGAGAATCCATTTTCGATCTCTTGAAGTCAACCGGCTTCTTTCCGCCATCTCTGTTATCGAACCGCCTCGGTTTATCACCTTCGTTTAAAGCCTTCTTATAGTCCTTATTCTTCCCTTCAAAAATATCATAGCAACGATACTCACATTCCAAAGAACCGTTCATCAATTTTATTTTCTCAGACGGGCGTAATCCTATCTTATCGAAACATTCATCTTTATAACTCAGTATCCAAGCTCTGTAATCTTTAAACACATGCTTCAGACGTTCACCGATCATGGAATAAAGCCCCATCAAATCTTTAGAAGAAATCCGCTCTCCATAAGGCGGATTCATAACTAAGATTCCTGGCTTGGGAGCTTCAGTATATTGCTGGAAAGGTTTTACTTCCAGATCAATATATTTATTTAGTCCCGCATTACGCACATTTGCTTTAGAAACATCGATTGCTGCAGGAGAAATATCAGATCCGATACATTTAAACTTAAACTCACGTTCCGCGCTCTCATCATTGTATATTCTGTCGAACAATTCCTGATCAAAGTCCACCCATTTCTCAAAAGCAAATTCTTTCCGATGAATGCCCGGAGCAATATTCAACGCGATCATGGCCGCTTCAATCAATAAGGTTCCCGATCCACACATAGGATCAACAAAATTAGACTCACCTTTCCATCCGGTCTTCAAAATCAAGCCTGCAGCCAACACCTCGTTAAGAGGAGCTTCCGTCTGTTCGATCCGATAGCCACGCTTATGTAAACTTTCACCGGAGCTATCAATAGACAATGTGCAATCGTTGTGCGAAATATGAATATTAATATATAAATCCGGGTTATTAACACGCACGGAAGGACGCTTCTCTTTCTTTTCCATAAAATAATCCACTATCGCATCTTTCGTACGATAAGCTACGAACTTCGAATGATTAAAATCCTCCGAGTTGATTACGGAATCTATCGCGAATGTTTTATCTAAAGAAATATAGTTCTCCCATTCAACCTTTTTGACTTCGTTATAAACCGTATCCGCGTCTTTCGCTTTGAAGTGGTAAATTGGTTTCAGGATGCGTAGGGCGGTTCGGCAATAAAAGTTGGCTTTATAAAGCATCTCTTTATCCCCCGTAAAAGAGACCATACGCCTACCTGTTTGTACATCATTTGCCCCTAAGGCAATTAATTCTCCGGCCAGTATTTCCTCCAACCCATAAAGGGTTTTGGCCACCATTTCAAATGTCTCGTTATTCATTTGTTGATATTAACTAAGCTGTGCGACTTATTTAGTTGTTATATTTCGCGTTCATATGGCAACAAAAATACATTAAATATCTGATTTATGCATGCTTATCAAGCGGGCTATTTTTTATGGGGAGCGCCAAATTCCTTACAGGTAACCTCTTCCAGTTCCACTTTCCAGATTTTCACATTGCGTATAGCCGGATCACTATAGCGGAATTCTTTATCTGAATATTGCCTCATAAGGATATTCAGTATCTCTATCTTTTTATCATAGTCTTCTTCATAAGCTACCGTCCCCCATCCAATTACACTCTTCGAGCGCATCCGGTAACTGCAAGCCACCTCAGGATGTTGGAACACCAAATCATGGTCTGTGCTGAAAGTGATACAAACTTTCGGATTGCGTTCCAATATTGAGATACTGCGCCCTTCTTGTGCGGAATGCAAATAAACGGTTCCATCTTTATAGCCGAAGTTCATAGGTAACACGTAAGGAGTCCCATCCGTGTCCGCCATGCCAAGATAACAAACATCGCATTTAGCAATTACCGCTTCAATAAACTCCTTGTCCTTATGTATTAATGTTTTCATTCTTATTTTGCTTTTGATTTATTCCTTTAAAAACAGATCAGTTTAATTCTATTTTCTTTTTCCATATATGTGGTAAAACTTTTCTACAATTGTGGTAAAGTTGTTCTACAACTGTCGAACAACTTTGCGACATATATGGAAAAAGAAAAGGAAATTGTTTTTTTATTCTTTTTTCTCAACAAAAATAGGAAAAAGAAAAGAACTATGTATTGCTAAAAAAAGAGATTGTCCCGGCTCATTCGCGAGACAATCTCTTTTACTATGCTAAGTCAGATTCGTTTAACGGATAATGACTTTGAATACTTCTTTTCGGAAATCTTTGACTGCGGTCAGTATATAGACTCCTTTGGCTACAGAAACGGGATAATGCTCCAAGTCTCCGGATGGAGAGAAAAAGGATAAAGGCTGACCGTTAATTGAATACAACGTTACCTGACAACCTTCCAGATTCTTCATAATAAGTAAGCCATCTCGATAGTAAACATTGGCTTTTTTTGAGTCAATTTCTATATTTGAAGTCGAATTTTCACCACTAAACGTAGCGTAAAGAGTACTGATAACTTCCGCTTTTCCGCTGTTTTCCTTAAATATTTCGATGTCCGCTTCGTACTTCACGCCGTTTTCCAGACCATTGAGGACTACACTCGTTTCGCTGCTTGTAGAGCGTAAACCGATCGTGGTCCGGGAATTCGGATTCACTTTTAAAGCGACTACTGGTGTCCGGCTTGTGCCGACTTTCTTATACAGGTGCAACATATAATAGGAAGCGGAGGACATCTGTGGGAATGTCAGTTCCACAGAGCCGGAGCTTAGGTGTTCTACTTTGACTTCCGCCTTGATATCACGCACGGTCACCATACAACTGACGATTAACGTATCGGCAAAAGTAGCCGTAATCATCGCCGCTCCTGCCGACAGTCCGACTACGCTTCCGGAAGACGTTACATCAGCCACAGCCGGATGAGATGACTTCCAGACAATAGCGGGAAGTCCGGCAGTAGAAGGAGACAAGGTCGCCTGTATCTGGGTTCTTTCTCCCTGATTCAGGATCAGTTGCGAGGTGTTGAGTTTTAAAGAGTACACCGGACGCACCGTGTCTGTTGTCGTTACAGTAACCACACAAGTATCCGCTTTGTTTCTCGCTTTATCTTCCGCGATGATCTTGGTTGTTCCCGCTTTGAGCGCGCCCACTAAGCCGTTTCCGTCCACTATCGCCACCGTTGTATTTGTTGACCGCCAGGTCACATCATAAATTTGAGGCGCGGTGATACTCAACTGAACCGTTTGACCGGCTTTGAGCGAAGCTGTCTTTTGCGTCAGCTCGAACGGGTTGGTAATAATACCCGGATCAGTTCCCGCTTTCACGGTTACGGTGATTTCTTTCGTCACCACCTTGCCGTTCGAGTTGGCTTTCAGTGTAAAGGTCGTTTGCGTATCTTCGGTTACTTCTTTCAGCGGAGTAACGATCAGCGAATCCCGCCATACCTTCACGCTGATGAGGTATTCGTTCTCCTTCAGCAGTACGCTCTTAATAATTGCCGCGTCCATATTGTCCGCGTCTGTGATCTTGTCGCCCAGATAAAGCGTATCAGTTGGATGAGTTGCTTCTAAAGATATAGCGTTTATACTTTCCGCAATAACCGGGGCGTAGTTGTCCGGGAATATCCAGAGGGCACTCCACGGCTCCGTCGGGCCTTGAGGAAGACGTGTGTATTGCTTTGTCTTGGAGTCTATTTTAAGATGAACTGTTTTTACTATTATAGGATTTATATGCCAAGTGGTAAGTGTCACGTAAAGTTCGCCTGTTTCAGGATGTACGCGGAAAGGACAGCCATACATATTAAATTTTTCGTTAGGATAACCTTCAACTGTAGGATACTCATGAGAATCAAAAAAAACACTAAAAGATTTTTTATCAATATCGTACTCATATATATACCTACCTAACCATGCACCACTATTCATCCAATATATTTTGTTTTCAAGAGTACTTCCACATAACACATCAGCTTGCCAGGCTCCCCAGGTGGATGGAGGAGCAGCATAACCTGCAGGTATCGTAATTTCTTCTATTTCAAGCGTCCATGGATTTATTCTTACTAATATATTTTTTGAAGTTTCACCTAATTCTCCGGCAGATTCTGCAACTGTTGCGCCTGCCCATAAACTACCATCTTTAGACTGAGTCAACACCGCATAATTTCCTGTCAAAGTTCTTTCCATTTGGTGAGTCAGTGCATTTATTACGTGTATGCCGCTATTTTGTTGTACGGCAAATACACGATCACCCACTCGAATCATTGTACCCACTTGCTCTTTATAAAGGTTTGGATCCAACGGATTACCATTTCCATCCACCTCACCACCTTCGCTCTCTGTTCCTGTAATAGGGGTATAAGGTAATTCAGTAACAACTTTGTTGTCATCCGCTGAAGTGGTCAACAATTCATTAAAATTCACAACACAGATACCAGAAGAAGTACCGAGATAACCGGTATTTTCATCTACACCGAGGAAGGCGCGACCATCCATCACTTTTTGATTTTCTCCCTTTGTATAAATATGTTTAAATGATTTACGTTGCGCCAACGTTGTTTTATCGGCTATAACCAAGCGGTTTTGCTGCTTGGATATAAAATAGAAATTGTCTCCATAAATTGAAGCAAATTGAGTAGTTATCCCTGTTACTTGTCCGTTATTGAGGGTGCTGTAAATATAGGTATCCCACACATTGTTTTCTTCGTTTATAAAATGAATTTCTCCACAAGCAGGATAGGTACCTTCAGTCAGAAAAAAGGCACCTTTAACATCCGAATAATAGGGCTCATGAAAAACATAGACACAACTGTCTGACAATTCATTATCTTCATCCATGATTGCTTTTAAAGTCACAGTTCCTGCTTTTTTACCTTTAAGTGTCCAAGCCTTCCGGACATTGTTATAGGTAAGGTCGGCAATTTCCTTATCTTCCTCTTTTATACTCCAGGTATATTTTTTATTTATAGCATTCTCCGGGGCAACAGTTGGTTGATGAGCCTCTTCCAGACTATGCTCGACACTCCGGAGAGAGCGGATGGTATCTACTCCTATTGCAAAAGACAAAGCGGTTACATGCACATAAGACTTTACTGTTAGGGTAACAGAAGATGTAACAGGATCACCGGCTGCGCTATTAATTTTAGTAGTTGCAGTAAAAATGACATGTTTATCGTTTGTCCCATCCATAAAAAAGATACGTACATTTCCCTTATCATCAATAGTTGCAACATTATCGTTACTACTTTTCCACTCAACACCTCCTTCATAATTATAAGGTAAAACAGAAGCTGTCAACTTTAACGTTTTAGGGGTATTGAGTTCATTACAAATAATTTCATTTCCTTGTGGTGTCCCACTGATAGTTACTTGCGTAGGATAAACGATTACCGGCTCTTCATATTCATCTCCATATATTACCTGCCAGGCTCCACTATGAGTCTTTTTTGTATAGTCGATTTTTGTTCCTGTCAAATCATACTCAGGAAAAGAAACCCCTTCTATATCCGGATTGGCTGGTAAAAGTTTATAGGCGGGACCTGGACTTTTATTATTTTCATTATCAGCTCCAACGACTTTGTAAATGCCTCCTTCATAATACAAGGGGGAATTATCACCTTTACCTAAAATAATATCAGTGTCATGATTTTTGGTCATACGTTCCCAATATCCGTTGATTGTCCCCTGAATTACATTATAGCCTTTAAAAATCAACTTTTGTTCTGAAACTTTGATTGTAGAATTTTCATTTGTGTTATTGGGATCGACAAAGATACAGTTAGTGAAAGTTCTGGTCTCAACCGAATTTTTATTATTTGTAAAAGATAAAAGAGGATAATTGCTTGTGTAATTTCTAACAAAAGAACAGGATACAAAAGAAACATTCTTAGAAGGAGTACTAGAGTTTTCTATTATTCTAAGAGTTTTTGTAGCGTCGTTATTTTCTGCGATAAAAGCACAACCTTCAAACAGTATTTCACTACCTGAAAGAGATAAGCCAGTATAAGAACTGGCTCCACTAGGAGAAGTAAAAGTACAATTACTAGCTGTGATCGGAGAATTGAAAAACAATTGGATTGTAACAAAGTTTATTTTTTCCAATCTTACGTTTTTTAATGGACTGTTAAGCTTTCCAAAATTGAGCTTTTTATTTGAAGACGAAGTAATAGTTACACCATTTCCAATAATCGTGATGTTTTTATCTCCTTCTATTGTAATATCGGCTGTAATAGTAATTGTTTTATCTGCTAAGTTATCGTCAAAAATCAGTTTGTCATCATCGGTCATATTGATTAATTCATAACCGAGAGAGCCTGCGACAGTGGTTCCTCCATCTGTATTTGTTACATATAGATTTGCATAGTGATTGTTTATTAAAGAAAAGGGATTGCAGTGAACTACCTTTGTTACTAAGCCTCAATGCTTTCAAAAAGAATTAGACTGCAATGTCCTTTCAGAGAACGATGCCAGTTAGAATTTTAGGTTTCAAGATCTGTTATATGTATTAGCACAGTTCTCACTATGTGTAACTTAAAAGCATTGCCTTATGAACTCTTATTATGCAGGTTTGGATGTAGGGAAACGGTCTTTTGACGTATCATTGGTAAACTACGAACAACAGGAGGTCGGATTCAGTCAATTCACAAATGATGAGGATGGATTGGCTAAATTATTGAAATGGATTAAGACATTTAAGATTGTTCCTTCAGACGTACTGTTTTGCGTCGAAGACATGGGAAGTTATATCAGCGATATAGCTTTGTTCACAACCCGGAAGAAGTTGCAGTTGGCTTTACTGTGCCCGTTGAACCTAAAACGGTCGTTAGGTATTCAGAGGGGTAAAAATGACCGAATAGATGCAAAGAGAATTGCCGTCTATGCCAGCTTGCAACATCGCAACCTTAAATTGTTCGTGCCCCAGAAAAAGATTATTTTGGAATTGAAGTCATGGTTGACTATCCGGGACAATCTCGTTAAACAAAAAGTGGCTCAGTTGCATATCCTCGAAAAACTGCACCATACAAGCAAGCTGGCAGAAGTGTCGGAGCAATCGGAATTTATCAAGGGTAATATAGATACTTTGATAGAACAGATTAACAGCATAGAAAGGCGTATCCGAAAGCTAATCGGCTCCGACGCTTCGATTTACCGAAACTACAAATTACTATGCAGTATCAAAGGGGTAGCAATCATTACTGCTACGGTTATGATATGCTCGACCAATAATTTTGAAAACTTTTCAGACCACCGAAAATTTGCCTGTTACTGCGGTGTCGCTCCTTTCGAGCATACATCCGGCATCAGCGTCAGGGGGAAAACCCAAGTATCGAGTATGGCGAACCGCAAAATAAAGGTTGCCCTAACCCGTGCCGCTATGTCCGCCATCAATTTCGACCCTCAAATCAAAGCCTACTACCAACGGAAACTTAAAGAAGGAAAGCACAAAGCGGCTATTGCCAATGCAGTAAAAGCCAAGATTATTGCGCGGTGTTTTGCCGTTGTGAAACGGGGTTTACCTTATGTAGTTTTACAACCCTCCATACATTCCGCGTAATATTTTGTCGTTATTCAAATATTGTTCGTATATTTACGAACAATATTTTTAATTGAAATGGCAAAAGAGAAATTGACAAAAGAACAGGAACAGTTGGCACGCTTTGCTAAAGCATTGGGGCATCCCATTCGGATTGCTATCCTGCAAATGTTGGCAAAACAAACCTGCTGTTATCATGGCGATATGTCGGAAATATTGCCCGTCGCCAAAAGCACCCTGTCGCAGCATTTGAAAGAATTAAAGGAAGCGGGATTGATTCAGGGAACAATTACACTGCCGAGCGTAAAATACTGCATCCATAAAGAAAATTGGGCGTTGGCAAAGCAACTGTTTGATGGTCTGCTGGTGGAAGCCGGTATGTCGGAAGAATGCCAATAAAAAAATTTAGAATTAAAGTTCGTAAAACTACGAAATACGAACGTGAAAATAGATATGAAAATAGATATGAAACCTCCATGACCAAAAAGTCACCCAAGAGGATGTAAATAGTTCTCGTTCTATGGTTTACCTTTGTGTTCAAACGAACCTCAAAAGTAAGATAGCATGGAAACAATTACTTTTCCTCAACA
>NZ_JAQWCQ010000021.1 GCF_028705895.1 Massilibacteroides sp.
TCGATAACGACTGATCGTGTGACACTCTTAGAAGCATTAAGTATGGCAGGTGACCTGACTATTTATGGTAAACGTGACCGCGTGGCGGTGATCCGTGAGACGGATGGTAAGCGTACTATTCTGTATCATGATCTTCGTTCGGCAGATTTGTTTCGCTCCCCCTGCTATTACCTGCAACAGAATGATATCGTCTATGTAGAACCGAACAGGGCTAAGATCGGCCAGAGTGAAATTAACCAGAATAATTCAGTTGGAGTATGGCTGTCTGCTATATCTGTCCTCACTTCAATTGTTTCTATTATTATTGTATCCAGAAAATAAGCTGTTTTAACGTGGAACAACAAACGAATATCAACAACCCGATTCAGGAAGAGCAGGAACTCTCCTTAAGTGATTTGTTTTTTTTACTTCGAGCCAACTGGAAATGGTTTGCTTTATCAATTTTGCTTTGTCTTAGTCTTGCTTATGTGTATATCAAAGCGACTCCGAAAGAATATGCTCGTTCGGCAACGGTATTGATCAAAGATAATTCCAAAGGAAGTGCCCCTATGGGGGAGTCTGCTATGTTTCAGGACTTCGGTATGTTTAATATCAAAAACAGTGTGGATAATGAAATGCTCGTGTTTCAGGCTAAACGTCTGATGCAGGATGTGGTTACACGCCTTGGACTGGATAAAAGCTATAAGATTCGTGACGGTCTGAAATTAGTTGAACTCTACACGCAGAGCCCCATCATGGTGCAATTTGCCGATGCCGATCATCCGAACAGGCTTGGTTTCTATATAACACCTGTCTCGCAAACGGAAGTACTCTTGTCTGACTTTACGGAAGACGGAGTAGGGGAAATGACGGTTGCGTTGAAGGATACGTTGGAAACGCCGGTGGGCAGATTACTTCTGACCCCTACCTTATATTATGGAGAAAAATACTACAATAAAACAATCCGTTTTGAGAAATTAGACATTCCGGAGCTCTCACTGAGTTATCAGAAAAAATTACAGGTAAGTTTGGCCAATAAGCTTTCAACCATAATCAATCTGAATCTGACCGACGAGTCTATCCCTCGTGCTGAGGATTTATTGAATACCCTGATCGCTATCTATAATGAAGACGCAATCAATGATAAAAATCAGATTGCCCGAAACACATCTGAGTTTATCAATGAACGTTTGATCATTATCGAAAAAGAATTAGGTTCGGTAGATGCCGACATTGAAACCTTTAAGCGGGAAAACCAATTGACGGATATTCATTCCGAGACGGGGATGTATCTGCAGGAGAGCAGTGCCTATAGCAAAGAAGCTCTTAGCTTAGAGAATCAGATCACATTAGCGAAATTCATCCGTGAGTACCTGACTGATCCTTCGAAAAACTCAGACTTGATTCCTTCGAATACGGGAGTTTCCGATGTGAATATCGAAAATCAGATCAGTGAATACAACGAACAATTACTTCGTCGTAATAAATTGATCAGTAACAGTAGCGACCGCAACCCGGTAGTGATGGATCTGAATAACTCCTTGAATGCAATGAAGCAAACCATTATCCGGGCTATAGATAATCTGATAGTCGGTTTGAATATTCAGATAAGGAATACGCAGGAGCGCGAAGCGCAGACTGTTCGCCGTATTACAGCCGTTCCTTCCCAACAAAAATACGTCCTATCTATCGAACGCCAGCAGAAGATCAAAGAAGAACTCTATCTGTATTTGCTGAATAAACGGGAGGAGAATGAATTGACGCAAGCCATAGCAGAGAGTAATGCCCGTATTATTGACCCTGCTACAGGCAGCAACAATCCTGTTGCTCCCCGTTCAATGATTATCTTATTGGCTGGGTTGATGATAGGTTGTATAATTCCGGCAGGTATTCTTTGGCTGAAAGAGACCATGAACACGACAATTCGTAACCGTAAAGAGGTGCAAGACTCCGTTTCGATGCCTTTCTTGGGTGAAATACCCGCAAGAGAGAAGAAAAACCGTAAAGACGAAATATTAGTACACAAGAATGGTCGTGATAGTGTTTCAGAAGCATTCCGTATCATCCGTACGAATATGGACTTTATGCGTGTGAAGAAAAAAGATATGAAGGTAATCACTCTTACCTCCGCTTTCCCCGGATCGGGTAAGACCTTTATCTCAATTAACCTTGGGATGAGTTTTGCACTAACCGGAAAGAAGGTAATCCTGGTTGACTTAGACATCTGTAAAGGAACATTGAGTGAGCGTATCCGTAAAACTCCGCAAGGTGTTACCACTTATCTATCCGGACAAACGGATTCGATTGACGATCTAATTAATAAAAGTGGATTGGATGATAATCTGGATATGATATCAGTAGGTCCCGTTCCACCGAACCCTGCGGAATTGCTATTAAGTGAACGTTTAGACGTGCTCATTGCCGAACTACGCGAACGCTACGACTATGTAATCTTAGACAACGTTCCTTCGCTGCAGATCGCAGACGCGCATATTGTAAATCGGGTAGTGGACTTGACAATCTATGTTTTACGCGCAGGCCGTTTCCCTCGCCGCATGCTCCCAGAGCTGGAACAGCTCTACAGAGAACAAAAATTCAATAATATGTCGATCCTGTTGAATGGTGTTGACTATACCAAAGGAAGCTACGGCTATGGTTACGGTTACGGGTATGGATATGGATATGGTAATGAAAGTAAGAAATAATAGTTTTTGAGAATAAAAGAAGAAACGTATCTTTGCGTCTGTACAAGAATGAAAAATGAAGAAGAAAAAATCATTATTTTATCGCTTTTCAGCCAAACGATCGTTTCTTGAAACTGATCTTTTATCCGGATTTACAGATATCCATTCTCATTATCTGCCGGGAGTAGATGATGGATTTCAGACAAAAGAAGATGCAATCAATGCGCTTGACGCTATGATTGATGTGGGGGTGAAACGCGTCTATTTAACTCCTCATGTAATGGCTGATCTTCCGGAAAACTATCCGGATTTTTTGAAAGAGCGTTTTCTTAATTTTCAACAGGATGCTCCGAAAGGTGTTGAGTTACGCTTAGCTGCGGAGTATATGCTTGATGCTGATTTTTTTAAACAGAAACAGGCGGGTTTGCTTCCTATTGGAAAGAACTATATTCTTATTGAAATGTCGTATATGTATCCTTCTCCTGAGTTGATTAATATCATTTATGACTTACAGGTGACCGGTTTTGTTCCGTTGTTAGCTCATCCGGAACGTTATTTGTTTATGGATGAAGGTCAATACAAAATGTTGAAAGAAAAAGGGTGTAAATATCAATTAAATTTAATGTCGCTTTCCAGACAGTATGGTGAGCGGGTATTTGATACTGCTTGGTATCTTTTGCAGCATGGTATGTATGATTTTGTTGGAACAGATATACACCAGTTACGAGTGTTTCTACATAATATGACCCACCTCAAGTTAACAACAAAAGAACAAGATTTATTATATAACCTTATTCGTCAAAACGAAAGGTTGTGGTGAAAGAGATAAATTATTTTTTTATCTTTGTGGGCATTTAGAAAGTGTAACACTAAAATAAGATTAAAAGTATGGAAATTGTAAAAGTAACAGGTAGAGAGATCTTAGATTCTCGTGGAAATCCTACTGTTGAGGTAGATGTTGTTTTGGCTTCTGGTGTAATCGGACGTGCTGCTGTACCATCTGGCGCTTCAACAGGAGAAAATGAAGCAATCGAATTGCGCGACGGAGATAAAGGACGCTACTTGGGTAAGGGTGTTCAGAAAGCTGTTGCTAATGTTAATGATGTAATTGCTCCTGCTCTGATTGGTATGAGTGCATTGGAACAACGTGCAATCGACTTGAAGATGATCGCTCTTGATGGAACGAAAACAAAATCTAAATTAGGAGCTAACGCCATTTTAGGTGTTTCTTTGGCTGTTGCTAAAGCTGCTGCTATCTATTTGGATCAACCTCTATACAGATATATCGGTGGAACAAATACGTATGTATTGCCTGTTCCGATGATGAATATTATTAATGGTGGATCTCACTCTGATGCTCCTATTGCATTCCAGGAATTTATGATCCGTCCGGTTGGTGCTCCTTCTTTCCGTGAAGGTTTGAGAATGGGTGCTGAAGTTTTTCATTCATTGAAAAAAGTGCTTCATGACAGAGGTTTAAGTACTGCAGTTGGTGACGAAGGCGGTTTCGCTCCTACTTTGAAAGGGACTGAAGATGCTTTGGAATCTATCCTTAAAGCGGTAGAATTGGCCGGTTACAAACCAGGAAAAGACGTAACGATTGCATTAGACTGTGCTTCTTCTGAATTTTACAAGGATGGTGTATATGACTATTCAAAATTCGAAGGTCCTAATGGCGCAAAACGTACTTCTGCAGAACAGGCAGACTTCCTTGCTGAATTAGTAAGCAAGTATCCTATCGATTCAATCGAAGATGGTATGAGCGAAGGAGACTGGGATGGTTGGAAAGTGCTTACGGATAAGATCGGTAGCAAATGTCAATTAGTTGGTGATGACTTGTTCGTAACTAACGTTGAATACTTGAAGAAAGGTATCGAATTAGGTTGTGCTAACTCAATCTTGATTAAAGTAAATCAGATTGGTACATTAAGCGAAACTTTGGATGCAATTGAAATGGCACACCGCCACGGTTATACTTCTGTAACCTCTCACCGCTCAGGTGAAACAGAAGATGCTACTATTGCTGATATTGCTGTAGCAACTAATTCAGGTCAGATTAAGACCGGTTCATTGAGCCGTTCAGACCGTATGGCTAAATATAATCAATTGCTTCGCATCGAAGAAGAATTGGGTGATTTGGCTGTGTATGGTTATAAGAGGGTAAAGTAAGAATAGCTTACTAAATAAGTTTAAGCAGTTGTGTCTATAGATGCAACTGCTTTTTTTTGATTGATTTTCAAGGACTAAAAAATGCGCTGTTTTAGGTGGTAATCAAAGCATGTTTCTCTTCATTTTGCACCGGATTTTACAATAATTCTCCCGTATTTCCATCAGGTCTGTTTCAGTACAAGAAGTAATCTGCTTCATCTTCCTCTATTTTCTTATGAGTCTGTGTTTTTTTTATGAAATGTTTTGGAAGTTCGAAGAGATCGTCTATCTTTGCACTCGCAATCGGAAATTCGATGCTAAAGATCATAAATAAACAGATCTTTGACATACTGGCCCATTCGTCTATCGGTTAGGACGCAAGATTTTCATTCTTGAAAGAGGGGTTCGACTCCCCTATGGGCTACAATAAACAAAATTAAAGAATTAAAAAGAGGATAGCTTAAAATGGCAAATCATCAATCATCAATTAAGAGAATCAGACAAACTAACGCTCGTCGTTTGCACAACAGATATTATGCTAAGACTGCAAGAAATGCAGTAAAAGTATTACGTGCAACTGAAGATAAGGAAGCTGCAAAAGAGTTGTATCCTAAAGTTTGTGCTATGCTGGATAAGCTTGCTAAGAAGAATATTATTCATAAGAATAAAGCAGGTAATCTGAAATCGAAGTTGGCAAAGCACGTTAATCGTCTTGCTTAATATCAGATAAAAGGTATTTATATAAGCCGGACCATCTTTAAGCCCGGCTTTTTAATGCAAATTTGGCCCATTCGTCTATCGGTTAGGACGCAAGATTTTCATTCTTGAAAGAGGGGTTCGACTCCCCTATGGGCTACTAAACAGGAGAAGTGATTAAATTTATCGCTTTTCCTGTTTTTTTTGTTTTGAGATAATCCTATGTTTTTCTGATAGATGTAATACTGAATTAAAACTTTAAGCGCAATACCGTTGATGGATTGGTGTAGTTCTCCAAAACGCATTGCGCCATCCAATAGCACCCAGATAATTACGGGTTTCCATTTACCGCCAATTACATCAACGGATGAAAATATTGGACAAGCATCTTTATCAAATGGATTTTTTTTGTTTTTTTCTCCTGCATAATGCCCTTAAAACTAAAATTTAGACAAATTTGTCAATACTTGACAAATAGGTAACCACTTGATAAAAATATAGTATTGGTGTAAATTTGACAAATAAAAGCATTATAAAAATGAATAGAACAACCTTTTTCTTTATAAGACTGCCCGTAGCACTCTCGTTGTTGGGGCACGGGCTTGTCCGTCTGCCTAAATTGCGGATGTTTAGCGAATGGATGGTGGAAGCAATGGAAAAATCTTTTTTACCGTCTACATTGGTAACAGTATGGAGTTATGCTTTACCTTTTATTGAGCTTATACTCGGGGTATTGCTGCTGATTGGTTATAAAGCCAAGTATAGCATTTATGCAGGGTTGGCGCTAATGGGTGTGCTGATTTTTGGAAGTACGTCTGTAGAGGATTGGGGAGCAATAGAGGCACAGCTTATCCACTCTGTTTATCTTTTTGCCTTGTTGTGGTATGTGGAAAAGTATAGTTCTGGAATCCCAAACGATTTGAAACAATAAAAATATAAAAATATGAATAGGATTAAAATTAATAGTACAAATTTGGAAGTAAGCCGTATTAGTTTTGGCGGAAACGTATTCGGTTGGACATTGGACGAGCAGCGGTCATTTGAAATACTTGATGCATTTGCTGAGGCAGGTTTTAACTTTATAGATACTGCGGATACTTATTCTTGGTGGGTAAACGGAACAGGCGGACAGTCCGAAACCATTATCGGAAAATGGTTAAAAGAAAGAGGAAACCGTAACGATATGGTTATCGCAACCAAAGTAGGTTCGGAAACAAAGGAACATGGGTTTGACATCAGTAAAAAGCATATTCTGAAATCTGTTGACGAAAGCTTGCAACGTCTGCAAACGGATTATATCGATTTGTATTACACCCATTTTGACGATAATATAACGCCGATTGAGGAAACATTATCAGCGTATGATGAAATTGTAAAAGCAGGCAAAGTGCGTCACATTGCCGTTTCCAATGTTTCTCCCGAAAGATTTGTTAAATCCTTTGAAATAGCCGAACAGAACGGTTTTCCGAAATATGTTGCCCTGCAACCCCATTACAATTTATTGGAAAGAGAGAAATATGAAACGGACTATTTGCCGTTAGTTGAGAAATATAACCTTACCGTTTTTTCTTATTGGTCATTGGCGTCAGGTTTCCTTACAGGAAAATATCGTAGTGAAGCAGATTTTGGTAAAAGTGTGCGTGGCGGTGATGCTAAAAAATATCTGAATGAAAAAGGGTTGGGTGTATTAGCGGCATTGGATAAGATTGCAGAGAAACACAACACAAAACAGGCTACTGTTTCCCTTGCTTGGTTATTGGCACAACCACATATTGGTGCACCCATTGTAAGTGCGACAAGTAAAAGCCAGTTGGAAACTTTGTTTAATGCTCCGAATTTGAAATTGGATACAGAAGATTTGGAGTTGTTGGACGATGTAAGTAAATAAAGAAATCGGTCAACTGTTCGGGCTTTCTCTTTCTGTAATCCATAATATGACTTTTCGGAATAAAGCAACCTTCTGAGCGTGTAAATCCTTCTTTTGAAAAAGCTCGGTCTTCTTTTAGTTCCTTGCTGCTTTGCGCCGTTTTGCGGTCGCTATATCTTATAATCCAAAAAAATATATTATATTTGTTAGATTTTATCCAGATAAAAGATTATTACTGATTTTAAACCAAATTGACTCATGAGTGAAGAGATAAAGAATACGTCGGGAGAGTATTCCGCGGATAGTATTCAGGTACTTGAAGGGTTGGAAGCTGTTCGTAAAAGACCTGCCATGTATATTGGCGATATTAGCGAAAAGGGGCTTCATCATTTAGTATATGAGGTTGTTGACAATTCGATTGATGAAGCTTTAGCCGGTTTTTGTTCAACGATTAATGTTGTTATAGGAGAAGATAACTCAATCACTGTGTCTGATGACGGACGTGGTATTCCTGTAGATATTCATGAGAAGGAAGGTAAATCTGCTTTAGAGGTCGTATTGACTGTTTTGCATGCCGGAGGTAAATTTGATAAAGGAAGTTATAAGGTCTCAGGAGGTCTTCATGGTGTTGGTGTCTCTTGTGTGAATGCTCTTTCTACTTATCTGAAGGCCGAAGTGCATCGTAATGGCAAAATTCACATGCAGGAATTTTCTTGCGGAAAACCCCTTCACGATGTGCAGGTTGTTGGAGAGACAGATAAAACAGGAACCATTATCAGTTTTAAACCGGATAATACTATTTTTACTATTACTGAGTATAAATATGATATATTGGCCACCCGTTTGCGTGAATTAGCGTTTCTTAATGCTGGAATTACATTGAGATTAACCGACCAACGTGTAAAAAAGGAGGATGGAACTTATAAATCAGAAATATTCCGTTCAGAAGAAGGACTGAAAGAGTTTGTTCGTTACATTGACCGTGCGAAAGAAAAGTTAATAGCTGATGTTATCCATATCGTAACTGAGAAACAAGGAATCCCTGTAGAGGTTGCTTTGACATATAATACTTCTTATAATGAAAGTGTTTTCTCATACGTTAATGATATCAATACAATTGAAGGAGGTACTCATTTAGCCGGTTTCCGTCGTGGCTTAACCCGTACGTTGAAAAAATATGCTGAGGATTCGAAGTTATTAGAAAAGGCAAAAGTTGAGATACAGGGAGATGACTTCCGTGAAGGTTTAACAGCCGTTATCTCTATAAAAGTTGCCGAGCCTCAATTTGAAGGGCAGACGAAAACAAAGCTTGGAAACTCAGAGGTGACAGGTGCCGTAGATCAGGCAATCGGTGAAGCTCTTGGATATTATTTGGAAGAACACCCCAAGGAAGCAAAGATAATTGTTGATAAAGTAATTCTGGCTGCTCAGGCACGTCAGGCTGCACGCAAAGCACGTGAACTTGTACAGCGAAAATCTCCATTAACCGGAGGCGGTCTTCCTGGTAAATTAGCCGACTGTTCGTCGAAAGATGCTTCTATTTGTGAACTCTTCTTAGTCGAAGGGGACTCTGCAGGTGGAACGGCAAAACAAGGACGTGACAGAAACTTCCAGGCTATTCTTCCTCTAAGAGGAAAAATTCTGAATGTGGAGAAAGCGATGGATCATAAAATCTTTGAAAGTGAAGAGATTCAGAATATCTTCCGTGCTATGGGAGTAACGGTGGGTACAGAAGAAGATCCGAAAGCATTAAACTTAAGTAAGTTGCGCTATCACAAAGTGATAATCATGACCGATGCCGATGTGGATGGAAGCCACATTGCCACATTGATTCTTACATTCTTTTTCCGTCGTATGCGTGCCTTGATTGAGAATGGATATGTGTATTTGGCAACTCCGCCGCTATATCTTTGTAAGAAAGGAAAGGTTGAGGAGTATTGTTGGACAGAACAACAGCGTCAATCTTTTATTGATCGCTACGCTGCAGGAAATGAAAACCAGATACATACGCAACGTTATAAAGGTCTTGGGGAAATGAACGATCATCAATTATGGGATACAACCATGAACCCGGAAAATCGTACGCTCAAGCAGATAACAATAGATAATGCAGCTCAGGCTGATCTGATTTTCTCCATGTTGATGGGAGAGGAAGTAGGGCCGCGCCGCGAATTTATCGAAGAGAATGCAACTTATGCTAAGATAGACGCTTAAAAAAATAAATAGATGATGAGTAAGAAAGTCCGTCATCCGAATTTGGAAAACTTATTTCAGGAGGTTGATTCCTTTATACCGCAGACAAACAACTTGCAACCTCCTAAAGTAGGTATATCCTCCAATCGGAAAGATGGGCTTTCTTGTTTAGCAGAAACATATATTGAGTCTGTTCTAAAAGCCGGAGGCGTACCGGTTATGATTCCGGTAATTACAGATATTAACGCTTTATCTGTAATTGTAGATAGTATAGACGGGCTAATATTAAGTGGGGGCGGAGACTTAAGTCCGCTTTATGTTGGAGAGGAACCTATCCCATTATTGGATGAGGGAGATTTATTTCGGGATGAATATGATTTGATTCTATTAAGGTTGGCCGTGAATCGCCAATTACCTATTCTTGGTATTTGCAGAGGACATCAGGTTATTAATCTTGCATTCGGTGGAACCTTGTTTCAGGATATCTATTCTCAAAATAGTCAGCCTCTAATAAAGCATAGTCAGAAAATTGATCGTATATACCCTTCTCATTCAGTTCGTATAGAAGACGGAACCCATTTTCTCCGGAAGATTTATGGAGATACAAAATCTTTGTTGGTAAATTCTTTTCATCATCAATCAGTTAATATCGTAGCCCCTGAATTTCTTGCCGCCGCAACAGCTCCGGATGGAATCAATGAAGCGATCACTCATTCAGAGAAGCAAATTTACGGAGTACAATGGCATCCCGAAGCGATGGCCTCTGCAGATGATGAATCAATGCTTAAATTATTCTGTTTTTTTACGGAAGAAGCACGCGTGTTCAGGCAGGCAAAAGAATTACATGAGAAAATAATCACTGTTGATTCGCATACGGACACCCCGATGATTTTTCCCGGACATTTTGATATAGGAAAGAAAGAAGGAGGAAAGGTAAATCTTCCGTTCATGGAAGAGGGTAGGATTGACGCTACGTTTATGGTTGCCTATATACCTCAAGGGGCAAGAGATGATGAATCTTTACGAAGAGCTACAGCTTATGCTATAGAACGTTTGCAGGAAGTAAAACAGCAAGAGGAACTTAATGCATCTCGTATGGGAATTGCTTATACTGCCGCCGATATTGCCAACCTGAAAAAGCTCGGCAAAAAGGCCATTCTCTTAGGTGTTGAAAATGGCTATGCCGTAGGAAAGGAGATAGAGAACCTGCAACTGTTTAAAGACATAGGAGTGTCTTATATTACGTTGTGTCATAATGGAGCGAATGATATTTGCGACTCCGCACGCGGCGAGGCCGAATGGAACGGATTGAGTCCTTTTGGTAAAGATGTAGTTAAAGAAATGAACCGGTTGGGCATTATGATTGATTTGTCTCATGCCGCAGAAAGCACTTTTTATAATGTTTTAGAATTGAGTGAATTTCCGGTTATTGCCTCACATTCTTCCGTGAGAGCCTTGTGTGATCACCCAAGAAATCTGACAGACGACCAGATTAAGGCCATCGCTGCCCGTGATGGAGTCGTGCAGGTTTGTCTTTATGCCGGCTTTATTAATGAGGATGCCGAGAAAGCGTCCCTTAGTGATGCTATCAGACATATTGATCATATTGTTAATTTAGTAGGGATTGATTATGTCGGTATCGGATCGGACTTTGACGGTGATGGGGAGTTAATTGGCTGTCGATCGTCGAATGAGCTGATCAATATTACCGTACGATTGCTAAAAGCCGGATATTCGGAAAAAGAAATACAAAAATTATGGGGCGAAAATCTGTTACGGGTGATGACCCGGGTACAGGCCTGTTCAAATAAATAAAAAATATGAGGAAAATAGTCGTGCTATTTTTAGCATTCTCCTTTATGTCGTGTGGTCAGAGGCCGAAAAGTACAGAAGGAACGGTTGCTGCTGAAACAAAACAAACGTCAACTACTCAGACTCCTGATTTTAACGCCGATAGCGCATACCATTATGTTGCTACACAAGTTGCCTTCGGACCTCGTGTGCCAAATACAAAGGCTCATAAAGATTGCGGTCTGTACTTAGAGGCCGAACTTAAACGTTTCGGGGCATCGGTGTTTGTACAAGAAGCAATATTGGAAGCTTATGACGGCACAAAATTAGAAGCAAAGAATATAATAGGGTCGTATAATACGGATCAAAAACAACGAGTCCTGCTGTTTGCGCATTGGGATAGCCGTCCTTATGCCGATCGGGATCCTGATGAAGCCAATCATTATACACCGATCGACGGGGCTGATGATGGAGCAAGTGGAGTTGGTGTTTTATTAGAAATTGCACGCTTATTGCAACAAAATACTCCTGATCTCGGTATTGACATCATTTTCTTTGATGCGGAAGATTACGGCACACATCACAGCAAAGAAGAACGTACCCCTCATTCCTGGTGTTTGGGTTCGCAGTTTTGGGTTAAAAATCCGCATGTTCCCAACTATACGGCAGAGTATGGCATCCTGTTAGATATGGTGGGAAGTAAGAATGCACAATTTTACAAAGAAGGTCTTTCTCTGCAGTATGCTGCTCCTTTTGTTGAACGTATATGGACTACAGCAAGGGAACTGGGATATGGCAAATTCTTTATCAGTGCCAGAGGCATACCGGTTACGGATGATCATGAATATGTTATTAAAGGTCGTAACATCCCTTGTGTAGATATCATCAACAATGATCCGAACACGGATAAAGGCTTTGGTGACTACTGGCACACAATGAACGATAACATGGATATTATAAGTGCGGAAACTTTAAAAGCCGTAGGGCAGACTGTACTTGAAGTGATATACAATTAAAATAAAGACACGTAAAAGATGACGATTAACGAACAGCAGGATAACATCATCGAAGAGTTTGCTGTTTTCGATGACTGGATGGACAAATATGCCCTGCTCATAGACTTGGGTAATTCATTGCCCGACTTAGATGAAAAATATAAAACAGAAAGTAATCTGATTGAAGGTTGCCAGAGTCGGGTTTGGCTTCAGGCGGACTATGCCGATGGTATCATTACTTTTCAAGGAGAGAGTGATGCTGTGATTGTGAAAGGGATTGTTTCACTGCTTATTACAATCTTGTCAGGACATACCCCTAAAGAAATATTGGATGCAGATCTGTATTTTATTGAAAAAATTGGATTAAAAGAGCATTTGTCTCCCACACGCTCGAATGGCTTGGTGGCAATGGTGAAACAAATGCGTATGTACGCATTGGCCTTTCAGGTAAAAGGCTGACAGTAAACTTTAGAAATCAAAACTCAGTTGTTCAGGTAAGAGTGTGAATGTTTTGCGATGATAAGGCGTAATTCCTAAATTGCGAATTGCTTCACGGTGAACCTTCGTAGGATACCCTTTGTTCTCTTTCCAATGATAGCCCGGATATTTATTATCCAATTCATTCATATAATCATCACGATACGTTTTCGCTAAAACAGAGGCGGCGGCAATACTCATATATTTGCCATCGCCTTTTATGATTGTAGAATACGGTATTTTCGGATAGGGAGTAAATCGATTGCCGTCTATCAATAAATGTTCGGGACGTACAGATAGTTGATCAATAGCCCTGTGCATTGCCAGAAAAGAAGCCTTGAGAATATTTATTTTATCGATCTCTTCCGGAGTGACCATGCCGACAGCCCAGGAAAGTGCCTCTTTCTCGATAACCGGACGCAAAGCATAACGTTTCTTTTCGCTAAGTTGTTTGCTGTCGTTTAATAACTCATTCTGAAAATCCGGGGGGAGAATAACAGCAGCAGCAAACACAGCTCCTGCAAGACAGCCTCTTCCTGCCTCATCACATCCCGCTTCTATTAGTCCCTCATTCAGATACGGTAATAACATGAAACTAATTCTTTAGTATTCTCGGTCGCAAAATATAATATGCGATCAAAGTAGCAGTGGCTACTCCTAACGTGTTTGCAAGGAAATCAGTCCATTCCCCACCGCGATAGCTTGTGAGGTATTCCTGTGCGATTTCAATTCCGCCACTTAAAGCAATGGGGCAAAAGGTCGCTCCAATCCATGCGTGCATAAGACTTGTTGATTCACTTTGCCTATGGTTACGAAGAAATTCAAGCCAAAGCATACCCGATAGTCCGCCATACATGCAAAAATGAACTACCTTATCAAAATTAGGGAAAAGAGGTATCCCCAATGACGGAGGTTGGAAAAAAGATAAATAGATTACCGTTGCGATGATAAATAATGAGAAAGGATACTTCTTTAAGTAATAGAACATTGTCTTTGGATTAAAACATTTTTCGAACTCGGTCTATACCTTCTATTAACGTATTAATTTCGTTTTTAGTATTATAGAGCGCGAAAGAAGCACGAACAGTACCCTCAATACCCAAAGCATGCATTAATGGTTCTGCGCAATGATGCCCTGTTCTGACGGCAATACCCAAACGGTCTAAGATCATTCCCATGTCATAATGATGGATATTTCCCACTAAGAAAGAAATGACACAACTCTTGTGGTCAGACTCACCGAATATCCGCATTCCTTCTATTTCCATCAGACGTGTTGTCGCATATTCCAACAATTCATTCTCGTAATTGGCAATATGTGTTATTCCTAATCTGTTTACGTAGTTCAACGCTTCGGCTAAAGCCGTACTGCCGATATAATCCGGAGTTCCTGCTTCAAACTTAAATGGCAGCTCGTTAAACACTGTTTTCTCAAAAGAAACGGAGGCAATCATTTCCCCCCCTCCCTGATAAGGAGGAAGCTTGTCTAACCACTCTTCTTTTCCATAAAGAACCCCGATACCGGTCGGCCCGTAAATCTTATGTCCCGAAAAAACGTAAAAATCTACATCTAAATCCTGAACATCCACTTTGATATGAGGAACCGCCTGTGCCCCGTCCAACAAGACAGGGATACCTCTTTTATGTGCTTCTTCTATGATTTCGCGAACAGGATTAACCGTGCCCAATACATTGGATACATGAGCGAGAGACACCAATTTAGTCCGTTCGCTGAAAAGCGCTTTGTAAGTATCCATACACAAATCGCCCTTAGAAGTAATCGGAATCACTTTCAATGCGATATTCTTCCTTGCTGCCTGAATTTGCCACGGAACGATGTTGGAATGATGCTCCATAGCGGACACAATCACCTCGTCTCCCGCTTCCATGAACTCATCCGAAAAAGAAGAAGCGATCAGATTGATAGCCTCAGTTGTTCCGCGCGTAAAAATAATTTCATTGGATGAATGAGCATTAAGAAAAGTCTGAACTGTTTTTCTCGCCTCTTCATGCGCTTCAGTCGCTTTCTGGCTGAGATAATGAACCCCACGGTGAATATTTGCATTCAGCGTATAATACCCCTGTTCGATTTTCTCAACCACACAACGGGGCTTCTGCGTCGTAGCGCCATTGTCCAAATAAACAAGCGGCTTATTATATATCGTCTCTCCCAGAATAGGAAAATCTTTTCGTATCGTATCTATATCAAACATCGTATGTCTCATTGTAATATAACAAGAACAAAGATACGATGTTTACAATAATTTAGACCTACCTCTAATTTGTTTTTGAGGTAGGTCTAAATTAAATTAGAGGTAGGTCTAAATTCGAAAACATAGGGCATCGTGACTTATCCACCCATTTGATTGAAAAATCAATAGTATAAAGAAGGAGGAATAGACTCTGCGCTGTTTCCCCATGTTTTATTCGGAGTGTCTCCCATAACAAAAGAAAGCTCACCACCATTCATAATATCTTTGTGGAGGATATAACTTTTGTTGTATTCTTTTCCGTTTAGTTGTGCTGACTGAATATAGATATTTTTATCGGATGCCCCTTTTGCTCGGATTGTAAAGATTTTCCCATTTTCTAAAGTAATCACACTCTCTTCAAAGGTGGGACTGCCGATAACATAATACGGCATTCCCGGACATAGAGGATAGAAACCTATCATGCTGAATACTAACCAGGCCGACATCTGTCCTGCGTCTTCATTCCCACAATGTCCGTCGGGGGTAGTGAAATATTCCGTGTTGATAATGTCGTGAACCCATTTTTGCGTTTTCCAGGGCTCGCCGGCATAAGCATACAAGTAAGAAATATGGTGTCCGGGTTCGTTTCCGTGCCAGTAATAACTGTCTTCAAAGAAAGTGTCTAACCGGCTTATGAACCGCTCTTTCCCACCTATTTGATCAATCAGTCCGGCTACATCCTGAGGTACATACCACGTATAGTGATAAGGGGTTCCTTCACAGATAAAAGAAACAAACTTGTTGGGATCGAAATCCTTAAACCAACTTCCATCCGCATACCTTCCGCGCGCGTAACCCGTCTCCGTATCAATTACATTCCGGTAATTCTGCGCCCGCTTAATAAGTAATTCGTAGTCATCCATCTTACCAAGCTTTTTCGCTACCTGAGCAAGAACAAAATCATCATAAGCATATTCCAACGTACGCGATACCTGTTCCCGTTTATGAAAGGCATCCAACACCTCATCTTCCAAAGGAATGTAATTGTATTTCAGATAAGACGCCATTGCCCGGCGACCTTTTCCATCCTTATAACTGACAGAATCCATATTAATTTCAAAAGCGTTTTTACGCATGGCGTTGTAGGCCTTCTCATAATCAAAATCCGGAATGTTCTTTATGATCGCGTCTCCCAACATTGAAGTACAATGATCGCCTATCATAGCTGCCGTGTAACTGTTCCACGAAGGAAAGATAGGCAACCAACCGCCCTGTTCGGCTTTAAGAACTAATGAGTTTGCCATTTCTCCATTCCGTTTCGGATCCAGAATCGTGAAAAGCGGATGCACGGCGCGATACGTATCCCATTGCGAAAAATCACAATAATAAGTTGAACCGTTTGTTTTCAGAATCTCCTTTCCTGTATCAAAACGAGGATACGAACCGTCCACATCACTGAACGTGCGAGGCAGAAATCGGGTACTGTATAACGCTGTGTAGAATTTTGTCTTTTGTTCTTCCGTACCTCCTTTAACGATCACTTTGCCGAGTGTCTCGTTCCAAACGGCAGAAGACTCCTTTCTGACCTGCTCAAAGTCCTTTGTGCCTATTTCCGCCTGCAGATTTTCTAAAGCATGCTCCACATTCGTAAAAGACGTAGCCACCTTGACCTGAATATCCTTCGCATCGGAAGCCAATTTTACCCAACCGCCAACACCGGTCTTATTCCCTCTGATCTCTTTCGTTCCTTCATGCAACGTATCACCTTCCCAGACGCCAAAGCCTTCGAAATCATCCTCAAACCGGATCACAAAATGTCCGCTAAAGCCTGTTTCCATCCCCCAGCCCTGATAAATACGATGAACAGGATTATACCCCGTGATCTCTTTCTTCTCAACATCGATAGACAAATAACCTAAACCTTCATCACTATTTGGCTCAATCACAATGAACCGATCCCCTTCGCCCGTAAACGAAAAACGCATAATGGCCGAGCGAGACAAACCAGTCAGTTCACTTTCAATTTTATAATCATCCAGAAAAACACGATAATAAGAAGGCGTGGCAACTTCCCGTTCATGACTAAACGCAGAAGAACGCTCCTTCACATCAGTCTTCAGTTGACCGCACAAAGGCATAATCGTCACACTCCCATAATCCTGCGTACAAGACCCATTCATCCAATGGCTCGCCCTGAAGCCCTGAATCCGATCCTGAAAATAATAATAAGGAGGATGACACTTTTGTTCCGTTTCCTGCGTCTGCGCCACCCAATTCGTCATCCCATGCGGCACGCCAACCGCCGGCATCACCTGCCCCCTCTCTTCCGTAGAATTATGATCCTTCCCCTCAACAACACGAATATCCGTGCCGATCAATGGATTGACGTATGTTTCGGGGTGGTATGTTTGGTTGTTGCAACCTCCTAAGAAGAATAGAATAATAGGAAGAATTATTAGTATGTGTCTTTTCATGGATTTGTTATTTAATTATAGGATAAAGATAAAAAGACAGGTTGAATAATTCCTTTATAATGAGGATTATTCAACCTGTGCTCTTTAATGGATTTGATTATTTATCAATAATTTGATAGTCATTTTGAGTCAATTCCGGATTTACATCTATTTGTTTCTGTGGAATTGGGCAGATTAAGTTACTTTCGTTCAACTTAAAACCTTTTGATGTCATCACTTCTACTGCTCTGCCGGTTCTGATTAAATCAAACCAACGATGTCCTTCGAATGCTAATTCAACGCGACGTTCATGCTCTACTTTTAAGAAAAATTCATCTTTACTTGTTGTTTTGATGTCAACAGGTGATACTTCATTTGTTTGATAACCGAAGCCGCGTCTTCTGACCTGATTTAAATAATCACATGCCAATGCTGTTTTTCCATTTTGATTTAATGCTTCTGCATACATTAACAAAACACCAGCATAACGAATAACAGGGAAGTTGTTATTTGCATCGCCATCTTTATAAGGCGTATCAAAGTATTTTTTTACATATCTTGAATCTACCCAGGCACCATCTTTTCTGTTGTCATTATAACCTAATGCTACAGAAAAATCTCTTCGTAAATCACCTTCTTCATAGGCATTGTAGATGTCCATCTCCGGTACATTATTTCCTGATGTACCTCCAACTGAAACAACATTTGTTCCTGAATTCTCCGGTGCGAAGTTGTTTGGGAAATTACTACCTTCGCTATATCCTCCTTTTTTGAATTGAACGTCGAAAACAGATTCTTTATGATTATGATTTTCTGCACTAAAAACTTTGGCATATCCAGCATTGTTGAGAGAACCTGCTTCATTCTCTAAAAGAGAATATGTTGCACTGTTTATGACTTCTGCTAATTTATTTTCTGCTTCCGTGTATTTCTTTAATGTCATATATACATCGCCTAATAATGCTTTTGCTGCTCCTTTTGTTGCCCGGCCAATATCGGAATCTTTTGAATAGCTTTCTGGCAAAGCTTCAGCTTCGGACAAGTCTGCAATAATTTGATTATATACATTTTCTTTTGATTCTCTTTTATAAGTGTATGCTTCAGAAATAGATATCTCTTTAGTCACTAAAGGCACATCCCCAAAAACACGAACTAAATTGAAATACATCAGACCACGAATGAACTTACATTCTAATTTATAACGATCACGTAAGGTATTATCCATCTCTATCTGGTCTATACGACCGATAACTGTATTAGCGCGATTAATCGCTTCATAACTTTTGTTCCAAAGGTTTGCCAGACTTGGATTGGTCGTACGGATATAATATTTATCAAACTCGTCTTGATCTGTTACAGACCCTGATAGCTGGTTTCTTGTGTTATCCGAAGGGATCTCGGAAAAGATATACCAACTTCCATATAGATTTCCTTCTTGCAAAGTTGAATAAACACCATTTACGGCTCCATCAAATTGCTCTGCTGTCTTATAATAATCTTCTACAGATAACTCCGTTTTTGGTTTTAGATCCAAAAAATCACTACATGAAGATAATAGTATAACACAACTACTAAGTAATACTATTTTATTGAATGGTTTCATAATTTTCTACTTAACTGATTAGACATTAAAAAGTAACGTTTACACCTAATGTTATTGTTCTTGCCAGAGGATACATTCCATAATCTGTTCCTGGAGCTGTTACATTATCTTCCTTGAAACTTGTTTCCGGATTAAAACCGCTGTATCCTGTAATTGTTGCAAGATTTTGAACAGAGAAATACAACCGGCCATATTGCATATTACATCTTTGTATGAATGATTGGGGAAGAGTATAACCCAATGTTAGGTTGTTTATTCTAACAAATGAGGCATCTTCAATCCAACGAGATGAAACTACGTTGTTTTGACCTGTTGTAAGCGAATTTGCTCTTGGAGTCCATCCATCGCCGGGATTGCCCTCTGATTGCCATCTGTTCAGAACATCTTTCATCTGATTCTGATTTCCTTCCAATTGGGTATAAAAACGTTTTCCTAAATGGAGAACTTCACCTCCGTGAACACCCTGGAGTACAATGCTAAGATCGAAATTTTTATAGGCTACTTTATTCGTCATACCCCAAGTGAAATCAGGCATGTTATTGCCGATAATTGTCCGGTCATCAGCATCTATATCTCCACTTCCATCAATATCCGCAAACTTTACATCACCGACATGTGAATCTGCTAATCGCGGGCTATTTTCCCAATCTGCCTGATTCATGTAAACTCCGATTTGTTTATAGCCATAGAAATTTCCGATCGGTTTTCCAATCATTGTGATATGTGTTGTTCCGGCACCTCCATCTCCATAGATAGGGTCTCCTGTTGGTCCCAAAGCAATTACTTTATTGGTATTTGTGGAAAAGTTTATGTTTGTATTCCAGGTAAGATCACTTGTTTGAACATTCACTGTGTTTATTCCAATTTCAATCCCTTTATTGTCGAGTTTCCCAATATTTCTCCATGATTTAGAGAATCCGGTTATTGTTGGTATATCCACTTCCATTAGCAAATCTGTTGTATTTCTTTGGTATGCATCAAAAGAAAAAGACAACCTATTGTTTAGTACACTGAACTCTAATCCCAAATCATATTGTTTTGTCTTTTCCCATGTTAAATCTGCATTGGAGAAACTTTTTTGTGCGGCACCTGCATACACATTTCCAGGTCCTGCACCAAATACATAGTTCTGTACACTCATAGTGCCAATTGAACCGTAATTCGGAATGCTGTTATTTCCCGTTAAACCAAAACTAAATCTTAACTTTAGATCATCCAGCCAACTAATGTCTTTCATGAAATCTTCTTGTGAAACTCTCCAAGCAACAGAACCTGAAGGAAAATAACCATAACGATTATTTTTCCCAAAGCGAGATGAACCATCCGTACGAATGGAAGCGGTGAGATAATAACGGTTGTTGTAACGATAATTCACACGGGCTAAGTAGGATACAAGTGACCATTCATTGGTGTCAGATGATCCGGATTTTACTTTAGCATTGTTGATCGTACGAATGATATCATCAGGAAAATCAGAACCTTCAGCTTTGTTTTGATTATAAGTGTTTTTCTGAATAGTAAAACCGGCAATTGCGTCAATTTCATGTAATCCAAACGACTCATAATAACTTAAAGTGTTTTCATTTAGCCAGTTAATCACCTCTTTGCTTTCTGCTGAACCTTTTCTGTCTGTTGAAGGCAAGGGTGCTGAAACTCCGTTTTTTGGGACATTTGAAGGACGGAAATAGTTCTGTCTTAATTCCATTACATCAGCGCCCAATGTGGTTTTAAGTTTAAGATTCTTTAGAAGGGATATTTCGGCATATAGATTCCCAAATAATCGCATGTTTGTCTGCTTATTTTGTATGTCTAATGCGCTTGCGACAGCATTTGGAACACCTGTTAAACCATCTCCTGCAACAGCATATTCTGATTGTGAAGCCCAAGTTCCATCTTCTTTTCTGACCGGAACTACTGAGGATGTTGCCAATGCTGCATTAATTACTCCGTCACTCGCCCAGTGTCCTTGAGTAATCTGGTCTGATCTCATATATGTAGGTGCAAGATTAATTCCAACTTTTAACCATTTTGTAAATTCACTATCAATCTTGGCGCGTGCAGAGAAACGTTCATAATCACTTCCAATCACGATACCGTCCTGACTAAAATATCCGGCAGAAAACATGTATTTTGTTTTCTCATCACCTCCTGATACGGATAATTGATAGTTTTGCACAGGTGCTGTACGAAAGATCTCATCTTGCCAATCTGTGCCAGCCCCGATCTTAGCCATAGCTGCATCATCATCAAAAATAGCTGGATAACGATAACGATTTCCTGAAGGGCGGCTGCTTAATGGATCGCTTGCCGATGCTCCCGGAACCCGATCAATATAGTTGTTGTTGAATGCCTCCTTACTAATCATGGCAAACTCCTGAGCATTCAATAAATCCATTCTCTTAGTAACATTCTGTAATCCGTAATACATGTCAAGGCTAATACTAACTTTCCCTTGTTTCCCTGATTTTGTTGTCACTAATACAACTCCGTTTGCTGCCCTCGAACCATAAATAGCTGCGGCAGAAGCGTCTTTTAATACTTCAATAGATTCTATATCACTTGGGTTAATAGAATTCAGATTTTGTTCTCCTAAAGGATATCCGTCAACAACATATAAAGGCGAACTGGATGCTGAAATAGAACCAGAACCTCTCACCCGTATAGTTGCTGCTTGTCCAGGTGCACCTGCTACTTGCTGAACCTGAACTCCTGCCATTTGTCCAGCCATGGCCTGTGTTGGGTGAGATACCTTAAGGTCTTTTAAAGATCCGGAGGATAATTGAGAAACAGATCCTGTTAAATCTTTTTTCTTCACTACACCATAACCTATGACGACGACTTCTTCAAGAGTCTCAGTGTCTTCAGCTAAGCGTATATTGATGTTACTTTGTTCTCTGATAGCAATATCCTGTTGTTTATATCCAATGTAAGAAATTGTTAAGATTGCATTTTCCTGAACAGAGATGTTAAAACGTCCATCAATATCTGTGATCGTACCGTTTGTACTTCCTTTCTCTATGACATTAGCTCCAATGATAGGTTCTCCGCTTGAGTCAAGGACTACACCTGTTATGTGCTTATCTTGTTGATTGATCATTGAGTTTTCGCTTAACTTACCTATAGTTTTTTGTGAAAGAATGATATGAGCTCCTTCTACTTTGTAATCTATGCCAGTGTCACGAAGTAGTTCTTTTAGGACTTGGTCTACCGACTCATTTTCTGCGGAGATTGATGTTTTCTGTTTGATGTCAACTCTGTTGTTATACAGAAACAAATAGTCTGTCTGTTTTTCAATTTCTTCGATAATTTCATTCAGATAGACGTTGCTTTTAATAAAGTTTACTGTTCTGTTTTGTGAATGTGTGTTTTCAGCGTGGATTGAAAAAACACATACAAGTAAGATAATTGCAGTTATTCTCATAATTCTGAATATTTGCTTTTGAAGCGGATATTTTAATAAATAGTTATCCGGTAAAGTATTCTTTTTCATACTTTTGTATTTGATTTAGATTAATACAGTTTATACATTGTGTTATTCGGATGCCGGTATATGCGCCAACATGTATCGGCATTTTCGTTAAATTTCTGGTGTTTATATCATAGGCATTGTTTTTTAAGATTAATAGTTCGTTTCTTTATTCTATTGTTATTGTTTGTAGTTCATCGTCTTTTTTATAACTAAAGTAAATGTCTCGCTGTAATACGTGTAAGGCGTAGTCAACCCCATCTCTTTGACGGAACTTTCCGGTATATTTGTTTTTATTTACTTTGTTATTGTTGATGCTGATTTTTACGCCGTAGTATTTTTCAAAATCCTCCATTATGGAAGCAAAGGAGGCATCCTTGAAACAGATTAGTCCTTCGCGCCAACGGTAAACCGAATAGTCATCTACGTATTGGACGGTTAGTTCTCCGTTTTCATATATAGCTTTGGTATTGGGCTTTAATAGGAGGGGAGTGGACGGGCTTGCTGTGGGGTGTATGCTGACTTTTCCTTCCATCAGAGTCGTTACAAAATTGTTTTTTTCTGAATAGGCTTCAATATTGAACTTTGTTCCTAATACTTTTACTGTATGCTTGTCTGTTTTTACAGAGAAGGGGCTGTTTTCGTTCTTCGTAACTTCGAAATAGGCTTCTCCGTTTAATTCTACATTCCGTTGTTTTTTTGTGAAGTTAACCGGGTATCGGAAGGTCGTCCGGGCATTTAACCAAACTAATGTTCCATCGGGAAGAGTAATGTTTATATATTGTCCCGCAGGCACATGAATGGTTTGCATGGCAATGGGCTGATGGGCTTCTTGATACGTCTGATATAGAAAGCCTGCTGTAAGTGTTAGTAAAACAACAGACGCGATTTTAATAAATTCCCGGAACGTATGATTGTGGATAAGCATTCCTTTCGGTTTCTTTATTTCTTTAAGAGTACCGTTTGCCTGTAGGAGCAATGCATCGAAAATTTTCCGCTCATGATAAAATTTGCGTTTATTTTCTTCAGAAGATTCCATCCAGGTCCTTACGTAAACTTCTTCGTCGTAAGATGCTGCTCCATTGAAGAATTTATAGAGTAATTCGTTTCTCATCCTGTTTTATTATCGCTATCTATATAAATAGCAGTTGAGAGAAATGTATCCCTAAAGAAAAAGAGATAAATAGGTAAGTACGGGAAGATAATCTTTTAGGTTTTCCCGTAATACCTTTAGTGTCTTGTTGATATGAAATTCTACACTTTTTGTGGACAGACCTACTTTTTCTGCAATTTCTTTATGAGAATAGTTCTCTTTTCTACTTAAAAGAAATATTTTGCGTGTTTTCTCCGGTAAGTTTCTCAATGATTCATTTACAATGTTTTGTATCTCTTCTGTGAATAATTGATATGGCTCGCAGGCCTCCAAAGAGGTAATCCGGGTTTGTAGTTCCCATTCGGCATGCAGTCTTAGTTTTTCGGAAACGTCTTGCCGTATTTGAACTGACTGGAGATAGTTGAGGCATTTGTGCTTTAATGTTGTTAATATATAGGCAGGAGGGTTTGATTGCGTGTCGATAGTTGCTCTGTTCTCCCAATAGTACAAAAAGGAATCATTCGTAAAGTCTTCGGCGACAGATATATCTCTCACGTACGTATTCGCAAAACGAGTAAACCGTTCTTTGTATTCATTAAAGAGTTTATTGAAGTCGCCGAGTTCTTCTGATGGTTTCTTTTGCATTTCTACCTTTAGTTAACAGAAGGTAAATATAAATGAATGTAATGTGAATGCAAAGTATTTTATGGTGTTGTTTCGTCGTTACGTAAATAAATCATATGCTCTGCTGTCGTAAACGATGTGGAAACCGGCTGTAATAATAGGGCGTCGTCTTCTATCTGAAGTTCAAACCGATCACTATTATGTCCACGTAAAAAGACGATCTGTTTCGTGTTTTCTGGTATTTTTACGCTTGTGATAGCGGGGCCCGAAGGCGAAAGATTGACACTTGGTTTTACTATATCTTCTAATCTGACTAATAAGGTATCTCCCGTCTGGAACGTACTTCTTAATATTCCATAGTTGCAATAAGGATAGTATTCCGTTGTTTCTATATAGAGATAAAAACCTTCTTCGTTAGCATATATCGAATCGACGGCTTGTGTCTGCTCAGCCAAAGAAATAGTTATATCAGATAATAAAGCTTGCGGTGTGGCGTATTCAGCGAACAGCGTATCTGCATCGTCATGGCTGCATGCCGAAAACAATGCCGATACGACTATTACTATATACAACACACGTTCTTTCATCTCATTTTATCTTCCTTTATATATATAAGACGTATAAGTGCTTGAATTGTTGCATTAAAAGCGATTTTTTTTACAAGATAATTACAAATAGCGGTTCTTAACTAAAAAAAGAAGACAAGGTCTATCGTTTTACTACGCATCGTTTTTTCCAATGCCCCGTTTTGTAGTAAATGTAGGTGATGATAAATCCGATGCAAATGCTTAGTCCGATTGCCCACCAGATTCCGACCCTGCCGAATTTTTCACTTAGGTAATAGGCGAGTGGAATACGAATCAGCCAAAGAGAGAAGAGGCTGACCATCATCGTGAAAAATGTGTCTCCTGCACCGCGAAGAGCGCCGTTATAGACATTCAGGCTGCCGTGAAAAATAAGAAATCCTGCCGTGATTAATAAGAATTCTTTTCCAATGGTAATTACTTGCAGATCATCTGTAAATGCCATCATGATCGTATCTCCCCATAACCAGATGGTTGCGAACATCGTCAGGCTGAACACTGCATTTACATAAAGGGAAAAGCGAAGGCCTCTTCTGACACGGTGGAATTTTCCCGCACCAATGTTTTGTCCGGCAAAGGCGGCTAATGCTCCGGATAAGGTCAGGATTGCCTGTGTAATGATTGTATCTACCTTGCCCGCTGCACCATAGGCGGTCAGGGTATCTGTTCCAAAACTATTGACTATGCTTAATAAGGCGATAAGTCCTAATGCTATAGCACATTGTTGGACACTCGTAGGTAATCCGATCTTTAGTCCTTCTTTAAATAGTTTTACGTTAAACAGCAGGTCTTTTTTCTTGATTGATAGCAAAGGATGGGTGTTATTTATATAAAGTAGTCCGATGCACATCCCCACTCCCTGAGCGATAACAGTAGCCCTTGCTGCTCCTTCGATTCCCCAGTTGAAGACAAGAATGAAAAGAAGATCAAGTGCAATATTCAGAATGGTGGTTATAAAAATAAATACCATTGGCTTGATCGACTCGCCTATACCTCGTAAAATTGAAATTATACTATTAAATGTGACAAAAAGAAAAGTTCCTCCGATATAAATTTTGAAATAGGCTACAGCTTGAGGAATCACTTCTTCCGGAGTGTTTGTTAAACGGAAAATTGGTTCCGCAAAAATAATTCCTCCGATAGATAAGACAAGCCCTATTCCCAACATGAATATAAAGAAAGACGAAAACGCTCCTTGTACCTTGTCGTAATCACGAGCTCCGAAATATTGAGACACTACAACTGATGTTCCGCTACCAATCCCGATCACTAACGAAATAATAAAATAATAAATAAAAAAGGAGGCGGAAATAGCAGCGAGAGCTTCTTTGCCAAGAAATTGGCCAACAATAATACTGTCTGTTATTGTGTAGGTCTGTTGTAATAGATTACCTATGAGCAGCGGAATAGCAAAACGAAGGATTACTTTCCATTCCTTACCCAAAGTAAGATCGTTATGTCCACTTTTCCGATTTTCTCTATCCTTCATTGCTGACGTTTCAAATGTCCTTTAATAGTGTTGACGCGTTTTGTTTCATCATATCTTCACGTACTTTCAGGGTTACTTCCCATTCTTCTTTAAACAAACCTGAAGTATCTATCTTGAAATTCTCTGAACCACGTTCATCTATTTTTGAGAAGAGTAAACCTACGCTTAATTGATTAATATCCATTGCCGGTTGATAAAAAACTATACGCTCATCATCACCATGGCGGACTTCCGTGATTACATTTAGCTCGTTTAATAGGTAAAGTATCTCCGTTGTTATACGGATTGGAATGCGGTATGTTTCGGACAGTTCGTCTGCATTGTAGGGCTTTTCTCCTTTCGCGAAACGTTTTACAATCAGCGAAGCAATCAGCAGAGTTAAAAAATCCTTGTAACGACGGGAAATATTTTTGCTGTCCCGTTCAAAACTAAACTTCTTAACGTTTTGTGAAGCATAAGAAAGTTCCGCTCCGAAAAGACAGATTAACCAGGAGAGTTGTAACCATAATAATAATAAAGGCAAAGCCGCGAAGCTACCGTATATCGCATTGTATTTGCTCACCCATATCTGTCCGTTAATGTATAGCAATTGAAAAAACTGAAATGCCGTACCTGCAAATACTGCCGCCAGAAAACCATTCAGAAACCTTACTTTTGTATTTGGTAAAAGTAAATAGAGGGTCGTAAAAGCAAGTATAGTCATCAAAAAAGGAGATATGTTCAGGATGAACTCTACAACCGGAGTGAAAAAAACATATTCACTCAGAAAACTCCCTCTAAGTGTGGATAAAAAGATCGATATACCGCTCGATGTGGTGATTAAAATCGGCAATAAGAGAAATAATCCCATGTAATCCATGATCTTTCGTGACCACGAACGTGATTTTTTTATTTGCCAGATATCATTGAATGTCCCTTCAACAGCTGAAATAAGATTGATTACGGTATAGAATAAGAGTATTAACCCGACTCCGATAATCACACCTCCCTGCGCTTGTGCCAGATAACTTTCAACATACTCAAATGCCTTATTCAATTCTAATTCATGACCAGGGAAAAAGACATACAATTGTTGCCTTACTGCACCTTGAAATCCAAAACCTTTAGCAATTCCTACCAGTACGGCTAAAAGAGGAACAATGGCAAGTAATGTGTTGTACGTTAAAGCTGAGGCTTTAGTCTGAAGTTCTTCACTTTTAAAGCCTCTGACAGCGAGGATAATGGTTTTTATGGTGTTGATATAAAATTCTTTCAGACCACTAACCTCATGTTCTGTAATTCTCCAAATGTCATACGTGACAAACCGGATCATTCTGGACAGGAGATTCCCTATCCGTTCTATAATTGTTTTCTTATGGTTATCCTCAGATTTCATAAGCTATTGTTTTTTATAAAACAGTCTGCCTGTAAGCCGGGTTCTGTACTTCATGCATTTTACTGTATGAAGCGTCTGTCATTTATCTAGCCTTGTTGTTGCCAACAAGATCAAGCGATCTACCCCCCGGCATCGGGCGGGCAGCCCTACATGCGCCGGTGTACATGATCTTACAACCCATAAGACGTACGGCATTCCATATTGCTATGAAACCCGGTAAGCTCTTACCTTACCTTTTCACCCTTGCCGGACGTATCCGGCGGTTTTTTTCTGTTACGCTACTCTACCCTCACGAATAGCTTCCCGTTAGGAAGTATGGTGCCCTGTGTTGCCCGGACGTTCCTCTTGCCCAAAAGCAAGCGACAGACCGGCAGACTGTGTTCTGACAAAGATAGTATAAAAATACAGAACAAAGGATGTCAACCTTTTTTAGGATAAGTCAATTCTAATATATCGGGAACATAAGTAGATGCTCCTACATATATATATATATAATTCCGTTAACAGGCGAGTTTGTGTTGTCAATAAATAGAATCTGTCAGTTTCATCAAAACATTCAGCCAAAATGACTGTTATATAGGTATAATATGACAGTTTAAATAACCGTGTTTTAGGATGTTTTGGTACTTGGTATAACACGGTACTGTTAAACGCCGTTAAGTATATCACATTTGCCGTTAAAAGAGATGAAAAATAGGTTGGATTTGTACTAATAGCACATTTTTTGAGTTTAATTTGTTGCAAACAAAGTGTTAAAATTAAGTGTTTAATTTAATAAGTAAGATATGAAAAAGACATGGAAAAATGTATTTGGATTTGTCCTGATAGCCGCTGTTAGTTCGGCTGTTGCTGTTGGCACCAATACATATCTGATGAGCAAAAAGCAACATGTTGATTCAACAATGGCTGAAGGAGCATTTGTTCAGCCGGTAAGAATGACTAATTTCGCCACAGTAGCTGCCGAAAATACTGATTTCACAGTGGCGGCAGAGGCAACAGTGCACGCTGTAGTCCATATAAAATCGGTTGCCAAGGTTCAGACCGATGGTCAATATGTAGATCCGTTTGAGTTTTTCTTCGGATATCGTGGATTCTCTCGCCCACAAAACCCGCAACCTCAAGTGGGATCAGGTTCCGGGGTGATCATTTCAACCGATGGATATATTATGACGAATAATCATGTAATAGTCGGTGCGGATGAATTAGAAGTTACCCTGAATGATAATCGTAAATATCCGGCAAAGGTGATTGGCGCAGACCCTCAGACCGATATTGCTTTGATTAAGATAGATGAAAAAGATTTACCAACTATTCCATTTGGAGATTCCGAAAAACTTAAGGTAGGAGAGTGGGTGCTTGCAGTTGGTAATCCTTTTAATCTGACTTCTACGGTTACGGCAGGTATAGTCAGTGCAAAAAGCCGTGCTATTTCTTTTGATCGCGCAGATATAAGTAGGATACAATCTTTTATTCAAACAGATGCTGCGGTAAATCCGGGAAATAGTGGTGGAGCACTTGTAAATACCAAAGGAGAGTTGGTCGGTATAAATACTGCAATTTATTCTCAAACAGGAAATTTTGCAGGTTACTCATTTGCTGTACCTATTAGTATCGCCGGTAAGGTTGTAGCCGATCTGAAACAATATGGTACTGTTCAGCGTGCCGTTTTGGGTGTGATGATTCAGGATCCTGCGAATGTTGAAGAAGAAAAGAAAAAGGATGTAAAAGTATTAGAAGGTGCTTATGTAGCATCATTTGCAGAACGCAGTACGGCAAAAGAGGCTGGTATAGAAGAAGGTGATGTTATTATTGCGGTGAATGATGTGAAGATAAAGTCATCAAATGCTCTTCAGGAACAAATCAGTAAGTATCGTCCCGGAGATAAAGTGAAAGTAAAAGTAAACAGAAAAGGAACCGAAAAAACGTTTACCGTAGAATTACGTAATGCGCAAGGAAGCACAAAAGTGATAAAAGGTGGGGAAACGGCAGAGGTTCTTGGTGCAGCGTTCAAGGAACTATCTGATAGTCAGAAGAAGCAATTGAACGTATCCTATGGAATTGAAGTTACCGGACTTACGAATGGAAAAATGCGTGATGCCGGTATTAAAAAAGGCTTTATAATAATGATCGTGAATAATCAGAAAGTATCGTCAGCAGATGATATTGATAAGATAGTAGATAAAATACTAAAAGGAAATTCTGATGAACAAGGATTGTTTATTAAAGGATTTTATCCGAACGGGCGTACCCGTTACTATGCTATCGATTTATCTGAATAAGGTAATTAGCCTTTTTTCTGAGCAAAAAGATTGTTAAAGGTACTTAATTGGCTGGATGTGGGATGCATCCAGCCAGTTGTTGCAATAAAAAGTATTATCTTTGCATCCCGTATTTCTCAATAAAATCGTTGGATGAGACAATTAAAAATTACCAAGTCCATTACCAATCGCGAAAGCGCTTCGCTTGATAAGTATCTCCAAGAAATTGGACGTGAGGATCTTATCACAGTTGAAGAAGAAGTAGAGTTGGCACAGGCAATTAAAAGAGGAGACCGTAGAGCGTTAGAAAAATTAACTCGGGCTAATCTGCGTTTCGTCGTTTCAGTAGCAAAGCAATACCAAAATCAAGGGTTAAGTTTACCTGACTTAATTAATGAAGGTAATCTTGGTTTGATTAAGGCCGCTGAAAAGTTTGATGAAACGAGAGGGTTTAAGTTTATTTCGTATGCTGTATGGTGGATTCGCCAGTCTATTCTGCAAGCTTTGGCAGAACAGTCGAGAATTGTTCGTCTTCCGTTGAATCAGGTAGGTTCGCTGAATAAAATCAGCAAAGCTTTCTCTAAATTCGAACAGGAAAATGAACGCAGACCGTCGCCGGAAGAATTAGCAGACGAACTGGACATACCGGTAGATAAAATTACTGATACGCTAAAAGTATCGGGAAGACATATCTCCGTTGATGCTCCGTTTGTAGAAGGTGAAGACAATAGCCTCTTGGATGTGCTTGTTAACGATGATGCTCCTATTGCAGACCGGTCGTTAATGAACGAATCACTGGCGAAGGAGATTGATAGGGCACTTGCTACATTAACCGAAAGAGAATGTGAGATTATCAAAATGTTTTTCGGTATTGGCTGTCAAGAAATGACATTAGAAGAGATTGGCGACAAATTTGGCCTCACAAGAGAGCGCGTCCGCCAGATCAAGGAAAAGGCAATCAGAAGATTAAGACAAGGAACACGTAGCAAGCTCCTCAAATCGTATTTAGGTTAACTTGGAGTAAGAACTTTAAGCTGACAAGAAAAGGTAATCCTGCCCGGGTTGCCTTTTTTTATTTTATTAAACGTATCCCATTGGCCTCGATAGAAATACGTTTCTGTTTATATAAAGCCCCTATTGCCTGTTTAAAATTCTTTTTGCTGCAACGGAACAACGAGTAGATTAATTCGGGTTCGCTTTTATCGTGCACGTTAAGGAATCCTCCTTGTGCTTCCAATGTATCCAGTATAATACCCGTTACGCCGTCCACTTTTGCATAACCTAATGGCGTTAAGCTAATATCTATTTTTTCGTCCTCACGTACCGTCTTGATATACGCCTTTCTTTCTTCTCCTTTCTCAAGACGCTGAAAAACTTCATTATGATAGATTAATCCCCAATGGCTATTGTTGATGATAACTTTATATCCGATTTCGGTTTCATCAGCAATCAAAATATTCACTTCTTCATTTACGGTATATTCCGGAGGAGTATTATTCAGAAACTTGTCAATCCTGGCTGATCCCATAATCCGCTGCGTAACATGATCAATACGTACGTACACCAAATACCAACGCCCTTCCTGCATTGCCATCTTCTGTTCCTTGAAAGGAACAAGCAAATCTTTCATAATTCCCCAGTCGAGAAACGCTCCCATTTGATTGACAGATTTCACTTCCATGAACTTGAATTCACCGACGGTTGCATATGGACGAGCTGTCGTTGCAATTAATCTACCCTCATTGTCATGATAAATAAACACTTCGACCTCATCCCCAGGCTTAATGTTTTTAGGAACGTACCGTGCAGGCAATAAAATTTCCAGGTCATTACCCCCATCCAGATAAATACCAAAATCCAAGTCTTTGACGACTTTAAGCGTATTATATTCCCCGATTTTAACCATCTTTCGTAAATAATTTCTGCAAATGTACTTTTTAAATCACAAACTCTTCTCTTTTTACAACCGAATGCAGCAATATCCGACAAAAAGCATCGTTATTATGGTAACTTGTTTTTGTTGACCGACCGGATATTTCGTATCACCGGAAAAAGTCATAATTTTGCAATTTATTTAGAAAAATAATATGAGAGCGAAAATTCTTTCTTTTTTACTTTTTACTCTTTTTCTCGGGGCTTGTGCGGTTCCTAAAGATGTTGTATATTTTCAAGGGGTCGACGAATTAACAAAAGAACAAATTAACCTGCTTTCCCGTCAATACGAGGCTCGTATTCAGCCTGACGATTTATTGTCGATTGCAGTAACTGCTCCGGATCCAACGGTAGTTACTGCCTTTAATCCTCCGGCAACAGCTTATGCTGCGCAAGGTGATGAGCAAATTCGCAGTACAGAATCCATGTTTACCTATCTTGTCAATACAGACGGAGAAATAAATTTTCCCATATTGGGGAAAATCAAAATAGGCGGTTTGACAAAACGGGATGCTGTTGAATTGTTACAGGAGAAAATATCCAAGTATGCGTCTAATCCGTTAGTGGATATACGTATTTTGAATTATAAAGTGACTATCTTGGGTGATGTAGCCCGGCCCGGTACAATTGGCCTCAAAAATGACCGTATTTCAGTTTTGGATGCTTTGGGGTTGGCAGGAGATATGAACCTTAGTGCTAATAGAAAGAATGTGATGCTGATCAGGGAAACAAATGGAGTGAAAGAATATGCACGACTGGACTTTACAGATACATCATTGTTTAGTTCGCCGTATTATTTTTTACAACAAAACGATGTTCTCTACGTAGAGCCGAATGATGCCAAGAAAAAGAATGCGGGATATAGTCAATCAGATCAGTTTAAGCTGACTATTTTTACTACTATATTGAGTACTATATCTGTAATCTCTTCAATTATCATTGCGACAACTAGATAATAAAGAAAATGGGAATAAAAGATAACGAAACTATTGGTCTTAAAAGTATTATTGTTAAATACTTACATCACTGGAAACTGTTTTTTGGAGTTGGTTTCATCTCTTTAATTATAGCTGTTTTGTATTTAGTTCTTTCTCCGAAGACGTATGAAATTATTTCCCGCGCTCAGATCATTGATGAAGAGGGAACAAGTGGTATGTCTTTAAGTGGTGATGCCGCAGGGATGATGAAGTCTTTTGGATTAGGGGGTGTTACCAGCGGCAATATTATGATAGACGATGAAGTTGCCGTATTTGAATCGCACGATCTGATAAAAAATGTAGTGATGAAACTCGGATTGAATGCTCAATATTCGACTTCGTTTTTTTTACCCCTTAGCATGTATGATGAAACTCCGTTGTTGATGGACGCGGATTCAATGACCTTGCTTACGCAGGATAGAACGATTGAGTTTTCAGTCAAAGTAGGAAAAGATGGAACCGTTACAATAAAAGGGGATGACGGTGAAGAAAAAAAACAATTCAATTATTCCAGTCTGCCCGCTGTTATTCAATGGAATGACTACACGTTTACCCTTCGTTCCAATCCGAATTATAAAACTGATGGCAGAATAAAATTAGATATAACCATGACACCTCCGAATTGGGTTGCCGAAGATTTGTCGGAGGAGATATCAGTTGATACGTATTCCAAGAATTCTAATCTTATCGAATTTCTTTATACGGATTATGAAAGGAAAAGAGGACGGGATATATTGAATACACTCATCGACGAATACAACCAGCGTGCCGACAAGATAAAAAAGAAGCAGGCAAATAAAGAGTTGGGTTTTCTGAAAGAACGTATTAATGAAATGGTGACGAATCTGATGGAAACAGAGCTGAATATAGAAAAATATAAAACCAGTCACAAAATCACAGATATCGAATTTGATATGATGTTCTATTCTGAACAAATGAAAGAGATACAGAAAAAAATGATCGAACTGGAGATGCAGTCATATGCAATCAAGTTTATGGAAGATTTTATTTCCGATCCGAAGAATGAATACAATTTAGTTCCTTCATTACTCGGAATTGAGGAAGGCGAGAACGGTTCTACAACTATTTACAATCAATTGTTGGTTGAACGTGAACGGATGCTTCTCAATACGAATATCAATAACCCGACATTGTATGCTCTGGAGAAACAAATTAAGCAACTGCGCAAGAGCGTGTTTCTTACCATCCAGAATGCACAAAAAAGTATTCGATATGCTGTTGGCGATATGAAGGAGAAAGAAAAAATGATTCTTGCTAGAATGGATAAAGTCCCTTTGCAGGAACGGGAGTATATGGATTATGTGAGACAAAAGGAAATATATCAGGGTATTTATCTTATACTGCTTCAGAAACAGGAAGAAGCAATAATGAAAGTAGGACAGGATTTTGATAGGGCTCTGGTGGTTGATAAAGCCTACGCGTCCAGTCGTCCAATCTCTCCACGCAAGCTTTTTGCCGCGCTGTTTATGGTTGTTTTCACATTGGTGGTTTCTGTAGGATATCTTTTCTGTAAAGAACAATTTATCGAATTGAAAAAAGAATTTCTTAAGACGAAGAAATAAGACGTGAGTTTAAATGATAAAATCGGCATATTAATAAGGAATAAGATTTTTTTATACGTATCGTCGCGCTATGTAAGCTACGGACTTCAGTTTGTAAACTCTATTCTTCTTGCAGTCCTACTTTATGATTATTATCCGGCGTATGGCTTTATTTTGATAGTCTTGCAATATATTACTCTTTGTAATTTAGGCATTCCTTATTCCTTAAATATCTTTCTTTCTTTTAATAAAGAGAATAAAGAAAAGATGCATCAATTTTTATCTACATCAATATTTATTTACCTTTTTGTCTTCGCGTTTATTTTTGCATTTTTTTATTTGACACCATTGGTTGGAGTTGAAATAGGAGAAAAGTATCATTTTCATAATTATACCCTCTTTGTAGTCTTGATTGGAATCTTTTCACATCTGAACGCGCTGTATTCGAACTATTTTCGGGTGATAAATAGGTTGAATGAAATCGTTTTTTGTCAGTCGGTTATTCCTGTTTCGGTTTTTTGTCTGTTGTTTTTCTTTAAAGGGGAGACTTTGCTCAATCTGATTTTGTGGGCTATGCTTATCGGCAATATCACTGCCCTTATTTTATTTTTAAGCAGAGAACGATTGCAGACATTTAAACCGGATTTTTCCCTGATGCAGCCGATGATTAAAAAGGCCTTCTTTTTATTTTTGTACAATACTTTTTTTTATCTGATTCTGCTGTCAACCCGCACGATTGTCAGCGAACAATATTCGGCCGTTGAATTCGGATTGTTTACCTTCTCTTATACAATGGCCAACTCTATCGTTTTATTGTTTGACTCCTTTTCTTTTCTGATTTATCCGAAGGCAATCAACCGGTTTAGTAAGGCAGATTCGACTGAAGTGCTTCGTATAGTTGATCTGATTCGTAAGAATTATATCACATCAATTCATTTTGTTATGTATTTGTTTATTCTTCTTTTTCCCTTGATAATACTTTTCTTCCCTCAATATAGTTCCATATTCGAATGTTTTGCATTGATTACGCTGACTGTTGTTTTGTATAGCAATTGTTTTCCTTATTCCAGCTATCTGATAGCAATGGGTAAAGAGAAACTGTTGAGTGCATTATCCGGTGTTGTGCTGGCTCTGAATGTGCTGTTTGCTTTGTACATCAGCTTGTTCCTCAAAACGGGTTATGAGTATGTGATTCTGGCAACTTTGCTCTCTTATTTTATCTATAATATATTACTGGTTTTCTTCTCTAATCGTTTGTTGATCGACATCATGACTTTTGGGAAGTTCTTGCGATTGACCTTTCCGGCACGTTTGTTTGTGCCCTTTTTTATAATATTAGGTCTGGTTTTATTTGATGCTTCTTATATCTGCTATTTTTTTGTTTGGGGATTATTTGTTTTGCTGAATAAAAATCAATTAAAAGAAATTATGATAACTTTAAAGAAAATAGCGCAAGACTCATCTGTGATAAATGTATAAATGAAGCGGAATATCTACATATGTTCAAAGCCGTTGCAGTATTTTAATCTAAGAAATATAAAGTACGAGAATGGAGAAGCGGAAAAGATTTTGATTATTCATGGTCGTTTCATAGATGCGAAAAGATTTTTTGAGCAAGTGCAGGTACTGGACAAAGATTGGGATCGTATCGTTTTTGTGGACAGCTGGACGAAGCTATATACTTTTTTGTTTTTCCATCCGGCCGGGAATGTATTTGCCGAAATCGACAAGTCATTTGTTTACGGCATCTTTCATCTTTTGTTTCGTTTCCGTCGTTTTTATATTTTTGAAGAAGGTTTCGGAAGTTACCGCACAGACCGTATAGATGAATCCAGAGGATTGAAACGGCTAATAAACCGGATAACCGGAGTCGGAAAGCATGTCGGTTTTTCATCTTTTCTCACAGGACAATATCTATATCTGCCGGAGTTATACAAGAAACAGTTTCCGAACTATCCGAAACCCGTTTATACATTCTCGAAACCTTTCGTGGAACGTATGATACAAGAACTGCCGTTGTTTCTTCAACTCTCGGATGGGTATGAAGAATTTCTGCACTATCAGGGTAAGAAAATAGCCATTTGTCTAACAAACCATGTGCTTAACCCTCGTCTGATAGGATGTTTGCTTGAGGCGAAACCACGCTTTGATGTTGTTTTCATAAAACCGCATCCGCATCTCAAAGATTTGAACATATTCGAGCAATATAATTTGCCGATTGTACGTTCTAATATCATGGTTGAATTTTTGCTCACTTTACTATTGAAAAACGAGAATCAACTGACGGTTTTTCATGAAAACAGTACATCGGTTATCTGGTTTCAAAACAAATTGGAGAGTGTTAACCGGGGAGAGCCATTAGAAGCGTATAATATTGTCGCTGATTACATTAAAGAAAATATACAATAGAATCAAAATATAAGAAATATGAATTATAAGTCAGTCTTAATAACAGGTGGCACAGGTTCTTTCGGAAAGAAATTTGTTGAAACAATAATAAAGAGATACCCCGAAATTTCCCGGATTGTTATTTATTCCAGAGATGAATTAAAACAATTTGAGATGGCTCAGATTTATCCGCATGATAAATTTAAGCAACTGCGCTTTTTTATTGGTGATGTTCGTGATGCCGCTCGTTTGAAACGTGCATGTGAAGGTATTGATGTGATTATACATGCTGCCGCATTGAAGCAGGTACCCACAGCCGAATATAATCCTGACGAATGCATTAAAACAAATATAGGAGGTGCCCAGAATATAATTGATGCTGCCTTGGCGACTGACGTAAAAGTAGTGGTGGCTCTTTCAACGGACAAAGCTGCAGCACCTATTAACCTGTATGGTGCGACCAAACTCTGCTCCGACAAATTATTTATTGCAGCCAATAATATCAAAGGAAAAAGAGACCTCCGCTTTTCAGTTGTCCGTTATGGGAACGTAATGGGTTCCAGAGGTTCTGTGATCCCCTTTTTTATGAATAAAAAGAGCTCGGGAGTACTTCCTATTACGCACAAGGATATGACCCGGTTTAATATTTCATTGGAAGAAGGTGTTGACATGGTCATGTGGGCTATTGAAAACGCAATTGGCGGAGAAATTTTTGTTCCCAAAATACCATCCTATCGGATCGAAACCGTAGCCAAGGCTATTGCTCCGGATGCTAAATTAGAATATGTCGGTATTCGCCCCGGAGAAAAGTTGCATGAAGAAATGATTACGGAAAGCGATTCATATAACACAATCGAATTCGACCGTTATTATGCTATACTGGCTTCCGGAGTAGATAAGGAGAAATTTAAACAAGCCTATAATGCGAAAGACGTTCCTCTTGGATTTAAATATAATTCAGGAGAAAATACAGACTGGGAGACCGTTGAGAGTATGCGCGAGAAAATATTGAAATATGTCGATCCAACCTATAAATTCTGAGATGAAACCGATATCATACGGACGCCAGCATATTACGGAGGAAGATATTCAGGCAGTTGTTGATGTATTGAGATCTGACTATCTGACACAAGGCCCACAGATCGATCAATTTGAAAAAGCATTTGCTGCGTATGTCGGTGCTAAGTATGCTGTTGCCGTTAATAACGGAACTGCCGCCTTGCATCTTTCTGCATTGGCCTTGCAGGTCAAAACAGGGGATAAAGTGATCGTCACCCCGTTGACCTTTGCCGCGAGTGCAAATTGCATTCGTTATTGCGGGGGTGAGGTTGTATTCTGCGATATAAATGCAGATACCTACCTAATGGATTTAGAGAAGTTGAGAGCTTTGCTTTCTACTTACCCGAAAGGTACATTCAAAGGGATTATCCCCGTAGATTTTGCCGGGTATCCTATTCAGGCAGAAGCTTTCCGGGAAATAGCCGATTCTTACGGTTTGTGGATAATAGAAGATGCCTGTCATGCACCGGGAGCTTATTTCTTGAATAGTAAAGGGCAGAAACAAGAAACCGGAAATGGCGTTTATTCAGACCTTACTGTCTTTTCTTTTCATCCGGTGAAGCATATCACAACAGGTGAAGGAGGAATGGTTACGACCAATGACCCTTTGCTTTATGAACGCTTATTATTATATCGTACGCACGGAATCACAAAAGACCCCCAAAAGCTAATGCGACAAGAAGGCGGCTGGTATATGGAGATGCAGGAACTGGGTTATAATTACCGGATTACCGATTTTCAAGCAGCACTTGGTTATTCGCAGCTAAAAAGAGCGGATTCGGGAGTGGAACGCCGGCGTCGGTTGATTGAACGATACAATAGCGCCTTTTCAAGAACCGATAAGATAAAGACTCCAGTCGAAGAGAAAGGAATATGTCATGTGTACCATTTATACGTAATTCAGGTAGAAGACAGACTTGGCTTATATAATTATTTGCGTGAACATCAGATTTTTGCCCAGGTGCATTATGTTCCGCTTCATACGATGCCGTATTATCTGGAAAGAGGGAACAAGGTGGGTGACTGTCCCGTGGTGGAAGAATACTATAAGCATTGCTTGAGTCTGCCTCTATTCCCAACCTTGACAGATGAAGAACAGAATTACATTATAGACAAGGTCTTATCTTTTGTTGGAAAAAGCTGAACTATGTCGAAAAAGAGACTTGCCATCATACCTGCCCGTGGAGGAAGCAAACGCATTCCCGGAAAGAATAAGCGTAGTTTTCTTGGAAAGCCCATCATTGCTTATTCAATAGAAATAGCCATTCGCTCCGGTTTGTTTGATGAAGTCATGGTTTCTACGGATGATGAGGAAATTGCAGCGATTGCCGTCGAATATGGGGCAAGGGTTCCCTTCTTTCGTTCAGTAGAAAAGGCTGGTGATTATGCTACCTTGACTGATGTTTTGATTGAAGTTGTGCAGGAATATGAAAGTCGGGGAGAAGTTTTTGATACCCTTTGTTGTTTGTTGGCTACAGCTCCTCTTCTGGCAATAGATGATCTGAAAGCTGGATATGCGGCATTAGCAGAAGGAGGCTTTGATTCTGCCTGTGCGGTTGTCCCTTTTTCTTATCCTATCCTTCGGGCTCTTGACCTTGCCGATGATGGTATATTGAGTATGAGATGGCCGGAATATGCTTTTACGCGTAGCCAGGATTTAAAAACGGCTTACCATGATACGGGAACTTTCTATTGGATCAAACGGGACACATTACTGTCGGAGAAAAAGCTTTTTACTGCAAAGGGTACAGCTATCGTTTTAGATGAACGTTCCATACAAGACATTGATACGGAAACCGATTGGTTACTGGCCGAACTAAAATACAAATTAAAATTTCCCTCGCCATGATAAAGGCTGTTATTGTCACCGAAGGATACAAATACACCGGCTATGGACATATTACCCGTTGTACGGCAATTGCCAAAGCTTTTCAGCAACTTAATAATGTTGATGTTTCCTTTATTCTGAATGGTGATAAACCGGCGTTAACTCTTTTGGCGGATTATAATACAGTTGTGCTGAACTGGCTGGAAGAGGAAGAGCAACTCATTGAACGATTGTCGGCTTGTGATATCGTTGTGGTAGATTCCTATTTGGCAGCCGAAACCATATATGAGTCAATTGCAGAAACGGTTGGAACCTGCCTTTTTCTGGATGATTTTAACCGTATAGATTATCCTCCGGGTATAATCGTTAACGGAACTGTCGGTACGGAAATCTTAACCTATCCTTCACAAGCCAAATCTGATCTTCTTCTTGGACGAAAATACGTGTTGTTACGCCCTCCTTTTCCGGATATGCCTCCAAGAACTTTCTTCAAAGAGCGGATTGAAACAATCCTGATAACCTTTGGAGGAACCGACCTTTTGGGACTTAGCCAAATAGTTCTTCCTATTTTAACCGCTGCCTATCCTGATGTAAAAAAGTATGTGATTCTGGGATCTTCTTTTTCGGAAGCGAATAAAATAGAATTACTCGGAGATGAGCAAACTGTCTTTTTCAGGAATGTCACAGCAGAAGAAATGGGGAAATTGATGGCGGAAGCTGATGTGGCAGTTTCTGCAGCCGGACAAACCATAAATGAATTGGGACGAACCGGATTACCCACCGTTATTTTTAAGGTGGCAGCCAACCAGGAAAATAATATTAAGGGCTGGATAGAGAGTGGTTTTATTACGACTTATATTGATGCCACTCAACCATGGTCGGTTGATGAATTGCTGGATGCTTTAGCTGCTCTGGAAACTGCCGATATACGGAAAAAACGTTCTCTTTTGGGGCAATCAGTTATTGATGGTAAAGGTGCAATACGTGTTGGCAAGGCTGCCGTTTCATCTCATTGTATAAAAAAGATGAGAATAGCTAAGGCAACGGACGCAGATTTGATTCCGCTCTTTCATTTAGCCAATGATCAGGAAGTCAGAAAACAATCTTTCTCTACGAATCCTATTACACTTCAGGAGCATAGCAACTGGTTTCTGTCTGTTCTAAAGAATACAAACCGGTTACTTTTTGTTTTCTTTGTCTGTGATTCGTTTGTCGGTCAGGTACGTATGGATATAGCTGATGCCAAGGCGGTGGTAAGTATTAGTCTTCAGGCAGAATATAGGGGGCTTGGTCTGGCATCTGAAATGTTGCGTCTGGCTTTGTCGGAATTAAAAAAAGAACGAATAGAAGTGGAGTTAGTCTGTGCTTATGTAAAAGAAGATAATATTGCATCTCAGAAATTGTTCTTGAAAGCTGGATTTCTCTCTTGTGATTGTGAAAAAGAAAAGACGTTGAAGTATTATTATAGTTTATGAAAATGAATTTATTTGAACAGTATTGCTTGAATGATCCGAATTCAGATCGAGTGTTTGTGATTGCAGAACTTTCTGCGAATCACAATCAGAATTTTGAGATCGCTGTTGAAACAATCCGTGCAGCAAAGGAGGCAGGAGCTGATGCAATAAAATTGCAAACCTATACAGCTGATACAATAACGATAGACTGTGACAATCCTTATTTCCAGATAAAACAAGATACCTTGTGGGATGGAACAACATTGTATAAATTATACCAACAGGCCTATACTACTTGGGAATGGCAGCCTAAATTGAAACAAATTGCCGAAGAAGAAGGGCTTGTCTTTTTTTCTTCTCCATTTGATAAATCTGCTGTCGATTTTTTGGAAACAATGGATGTACCGGCTTATAAGATTGCCAGCTTTGAGATCACGGATATTCCCTTGATCGAATATGTTGCATCAAAAGGAAAGCCAGTAATCTTTTCTACCGGTATTGCTACCCGTGAAGAAATTGAAGATGCTATACAAGCCTGCAGAAGGGTGGGTAATGAACATATTGCTATGTTGAAATGCACATCTTCTTATCCAGCGCCTATAGAATTAGCCAATCTAAAAATGATACCTGCTATGCGCGAAGACTTTGGCGTCCCCGTAGGCTTGTCAGATCATACTATGGAAGGAATAGTTCCTGTTGCTGCAGTCGCTTTAGGTGCAAGGATAGTAGAGAAACATTTTATTTTAGATCGTTCTATTGGGGGGCCAGATTCTACCTTTTCTATGGAAAAAGATGAGTTTAAAAAAATGGTTCAAGATATTAGGCAAGTAGAAAAGGCCTTAGGGAAAGTTTCTTACGAATTATCTGAGAAAGTGAAAAATAATCGTAAATTTGCTCGATCTCTTTTTGTAGTTAAGGACATGAAAAAGGGGGATATTATAACGGAAGAAAATGTAAAATCTATTCGGCCGGGAGATGGATTAGCTCCGAGATATCTACCGGAAATAATGGGTGAAGAAGTAATTTGTAATATAAAAACCGGGACCCCTTTTGATTTTAAATTTATAAAACGTAAATAGACTATAGAAACAAATTAATACCATAAATAAATTGAGGCATACATGATTTTATGAAAAATAAGCTCTTTTTATTGTTTTTTGCTCTCACGTTACTGTCGTGCTCTAAAGCGGAAGTAGAAAGAGAATTACGCTCTGGGACTCTCTTGACGTTGACAAATGCTAGTTTAGTCGAAAAAAAAGATGGTTTTCACTTAGCTTTTCCTTCTATTTCTGCAACTGCTGATTTTCCAAAAATCTTTATTGTTTATCGCGAAGGTAAAACTCATGTGAGTTATGATGGTGTTCTTATGCAGAAAGAGAGTATAGATAAAGGGAAAACATGGATTAACAAAAAGATTATTTATCAACCAGCTTCGGGTGCTGATGCTCGTGATCCGCAATTCTTGAGACTTCCAGATGGTACTATACTTTGTCGTTTCTTTGAACGGAGTTTCTCTGCTGAAGGGAAAGAAATATCAGATGTGAAATGCCTTATCTCAAAAAATAATGGGCACTCTTATACTTATTTATCAACACTACCTAATATATCACAGAACAATCTGTGTGGAGCAAGGGGGAATATGTTGCTTGTGAATAATGAAATTTTTTCAGTGAGTTATAATCAATGGTCTAATTCTTGGTTAGTCAAATCACAAGATATGGGGAAGACCTGGGAGTATGTTACCAGTTTGGATGGAACTATTAACCCATATTACCCCGGAACGCGAATTAATGAAGTTTCCATTGGCTATGATAAAGGAAAGATGTTGCTCATTGGTCGTCAGGCGGAAAATGGTGATAAAAAACTACTTGCCGGAATCAGTGAAAACTTCGGGATGACATGGACATGGGAAAAAATATCGATTCAAGGACATGCTCCTTCTCTTACTTTTGCTAAAGATCGTTTTATTCTGTCTTATCGGGATGTTTCGTCAACTTCGAATTTTAATTTCTCTGTGGTTACCATGGGAATTGATCAAGCTCTTCTCTCTGAACCTGAAGTTTTAATAACTGATAGTTCTTTCGATTTGGGATATGGAGATGTATTGCTTCTTGAAAAGGAATATCTCATTTGTTTTTATTGGAGAAATATGATTTTTTGTATGACAAAGCCTATAGAGTTTTAGTTCAATAACCCCTGATATAGTTTATCTAATTCCTCGTTTATCTTTTTCTGTCCAAATGTGTTCTGTGATAAATCTTTTGCTGCATGACCAAGTTTTTGTCGTTGCAATGTACTTCCCATTAATAATGATATTTTTTCTTTTAACTCAACGATATCCCCAGGATGGAATAAATAGCCGTTTTTCCCATCTATAACAATGTCAGGTATTCCACCTACGGGAGTGGTAATGAAAGGTATTCCATAAGAGCATGCGTCTAAAATCGCAGTAGGGAAGCCTTCAGCATAACTTGGCAAGCAAAAAATAGAGGCTTTTGAAAATAAGTTGTGTTTTTCCTCTCCAGTAATCCATCCAGGGAAAATAACAAGGTCTTCTATGCCTGATTTTTTAGCATATTCTTTTCCTTGCTTTATTTCTCCATTCCCTGCCAAAACTAATGTCCAGTCCGGATACTCTTTTGTTGTTTGTGCAAAAGCTTCAATTAGATCAATGTATCCCTTTTTTTTATTTAGAACACCTGCATATAAAACGATTTTTTCTTTCTCAATATTTAAAGTATTGACTTGTCTGCAAGGGTTGTAAATTACAATACATTCTTTTTTGGCTCCAAGACTACTGATAACCCAATCTCTTACAGATCGTGAAAGCGTAATAACAGCATTTGCGTTTTTAAAAACGAATTTATATAAAGGAAAGAAGGTGTTGTTGATAGTATTAGTATGAAAATGAATTACTGTTTTTTTTCCCCATAGTTTAGAATATAGAAAAAGAGGAAGCTTTCGTACTAATGAAGGAGCTTCACTTAAATGAATGTGTATTATGGAATAACGTGGAATTATGGTTAAACTAATAAAGTAAGCCTTGATTGCAAACATTAGTTTATGAAAGTTACTCCCATCGGAATGCGTCTCAAGCCATTTCACATGGTATTTGTCCCAGAATGGAAACTTTTCATATATGTTCAGAACTGCTGTAATTCCTCCCTTCGTTTTTTTGGAAGTAGCGATCATTAAAACCCTTTGCCTGTTCATTTTTTCTCTTTAATCCTATTGTATTCATCGTTAATTAAACGCGGTAATATTTTAATGAATTTTGCATATCGTGGAATGTTTTTCTTCGGTTCTTCAAATGCTCTATATAACCATTCTAATTTTAGTTTTAACATCCAGTTCGGTGCTCTTTTAACCTGTCCTGCTCCACCTGCATTAAAATTAAAAATTGCGCCAAAACCAAACATGACTCCTCTGTCGATGTACGGTAAAAGACGAAACATAAATTCTTCCTGCTTTGGTGCGCCTAAAGAAACCCAGATGATATCCGGACTATATTCGTTTATTCTGTGGGCAATTTCTTGATAATCAAAATTTTCTACAGTCCTAAATGGTAGTCCGATGAATGGCATGTCTTCTATCGTAGGATCAACCATTGATAGGTTGGTTCTTAACCCTGCAAGTACTTCATCCGTATTACCTAAGAAATACTGTTTATATCGGCATAAAGAAACATACTTAGTGAATAAATCCGCACCAATATAAGACGTGAGATTCTGTTTATGAATTCTGCCTAAAATACGTGCAATATTAGAACCATCACAAATATTTACTAAAGCGTTATTGACAACATTAAGGAATGCAGGGTTAGTATTGGCGATTGTTAGATTGTTACTTTCTATTGAGCAAACATATCCTTTCCCTTTATTCGCAATTGTTGATTGAATAATCTTATCAACTTTAGTTTTGTCAAACTCCAGATTTACATTAAAATATTGTTTCATAGAGTTGATTCTACTATTTCTTTTGCTATCCAATCGTACTGTTGTCTTAAACCCTCTCTTAGTGTAACTTTAGGTTCCCAACCTAAAATCTGTTTTGCCTTAGAATAGTCTGCTGCTCTGGCTTTGTCACCCTCTGGCTTCGTTAAATCATATTGGATGGAAATTTCTTTTCCGGATATGCCAACGACTAATTCCGCTATTTCTTTGATTGATGTACAGACGGACGGACCTATTTGAATCACACCTTGGCTCCAGCCTTTTTCCAAGGCCAGGCATAAAGCGTTTATAATATCGTCAACATGGATGAATGCTCTTCCCTGTGTGCCACTGCCCCAAACAATGAATTCTTCTTTAGGGTAATTGATCGCTTTTCTGATTAAGGCCGGAATAACCTGACTCCTTTCTCCAAAATCACAAGGAGTACCATAAATATTGTGGAACATCAATACACAGGTAGGAATGCCTGTTTCTTTTTCCAGTAATTCCGTTTCATATTGCCCCATCAGTTTGCTCCATCCATAGGCAGATTCAGGCATGGCCGGGTAGAGCTCGGATTCCTTCAGAGGGATAACATCGAGACTGTTTTGACGGGTAAGCGGAAAACTGCAAGCCGTTCCAACATATAGAAACCCCTTAAGTGTGTCTTTTGCTTTTCTCGCAGAAGTGATGACATTTGAGTTGATCAGGAGATTTTGTCTGAATAGGTCTCCCTGATTATTAAATACATAACTGATCCCTGCTACGATATCCGCTAAATGAATAATACATTCTACTTTTGATGCAAGATCGTCACAGCTATTTGCGACAGACAAATCGCACTCAAAGAAATGGGTGTTCAGGGGAATAACCGGTTCCCCTTTGTCATCATTCAGGTAGGCTAATTTTCCGCGCCATAAGTTGTCCACAACGAACACTTCTTTTCCTTCTTTGACTAATCGTTTAACTAAATTAGAGCCAATCATTCCTGCTCCGCCGGTAACTAATATTTTATTCATGGATCTTTATGTTGTTTTTATTTTCAATTTCCTTTGATTTATTATTTTGCACCCCCAGTATTAAGCCAAGAAGCATCATCATAAAAAATCCTTTATTGCTCGTGAAAGAAGCTTCTGCTACATTTTCAATAGCTAAATAGCACGTAATAAGAATGGTTAATAAAAAATATTGAATATCCTGTCCCTTTTTGAAATACTTATAGGATTTTACAATAATGTAAATCCAGAAAAAGATAAAGCAGCAAGCACCGAATACGCCAAACTGTGCGAGAGACGGATAATAGGTGTCGGCTATAAATGAAGACATTTGTTTACTGAGCCCCCATACCGTATCTATGCCGTATTCTTCGTACGTTTTGGAATAAAAAACAGCAGAAGCATGCGTTCCAAAACTGGCTAATCCACTACCAAAGGGCATATAATCCTTAAATATATCAAATGAAGTCATATACAAAACTGCTCTGGCTTTCAAGTCTTCCTCTTCGCCTGTTGCCGCAGTAATGAAATAAAGCTGGAGTTTATCGTAGGCCACAACGAACATTCCGACTAATACTACACAAAGAACAGATGCCGTTTTGAAATTTAATTTTAGTCGTTCCGGCTTATTCAGATAAAAAATGAGGGCTGTAGCAAGTACGAAAAACCCGTAAAACTTGGATCGTCCGGAGGCAAGACCGATAGCAAGCATCAGTATAAAAGCTATTTTCTCCTTTTGGGTATAGTTGCTGAATAACAAATAGACCATGGAAAGCGACATGATGCAAGTGGCAAAATTTGTCGGGTGCTCCATTACTTTTCTAAAAAAGCCTTCGTCAGGAAAGCCTAAAAGTCCGATCGGTAATAAAATCCACCAAGCCAAGATACAGGTCTGTTTAAGTATTGTTTTTTGCCTTTGGGAAAATATAGGTGCCATCTGGTACATCGTAAAGAAGGCCAAGTAGGGCTTGAGTTGGATGATCAGGTCGAACAGGATTCCTTTGGTTGAGTTGCTTTGTATGGTGATGGAGTAGATCAGATAGAACAGGAATAGCGCTAATGTGGTCAGGAAGCCTTTGCTGAAATCCCAGTCTTTGGTGTTAAAAACGTGATAGATATAAATGACCAGTAACAACAGGGCACATAATTCATCTGCACCTTTAAACCGAATAATATTATAAAGTAATATTCCAAAAAGTAATGTAACGAAAAATAGTATATATAATAATCGTGATGTTGTGTCTTGTAACATGATTTCTCGTTCTGCTTTAGTATGAAAATAACGCGATATAGCCCCCTTTATTGCTCGTTGTTTTATATTAATGATACAAAGATAGGCTATTTCACGAAGAGTGATTATTTTTGCTTTGAACATAAAACTAACAAAATGAAAATAGCAATCGTAGGAACAGGATATGTGGGATTGGTGACGGGTACTTGTTTTGCGGAAATGGGGACGGAGGTTTATTGTGTTGATGTGGATAAAACTAAAATAAATAACCTGAAGAATGGTATAATTCCGATTTATGAACCTGGGCTTGAGGAGATGGTGATGAGGAATTATCATGCGGAGAGGTTGCGGTTTACTACTGATCTGAAAGACTGCCTGAATGATGTTGAGGTTTTGTTCTCAGCAGTGGGCACGCCTCCTGATGAGGATGGAAGTGCTGATTTGCATTATGTGTTGGATGTGGCACGTGAGATTGGGCGGAATATCACTAATTATTTATTGGTTGTTACCAAAAGTACGGTTCCTGTCGGAACGGCGAAGAAAATTAAACAGACAATTCAGGAGGAACTCGATATGCGGGGTGTGACAGTTGATTTTGACATAGCTTCTAACCCCGAGTTTCTAAAAGAGGGGGCTGCCGTTAAAGATTTTATGAGCCCGGACAGGGTCGTGGTAGGAGTAGAGACAGAGCGTGCGAAGGAGTTGATGACTCGCTTGTATCGTCCTTTCCTGCTGAATAATTTTCGTGTGATATTTATGGATGTACCTTCAGCGGAAATGACGAAGTATGCGGCTAATGCTATGTTGGCAACGCGTATTAGTTTTATTAATGATATTGCTAATCTTTGCGAACTGGTTGGTGCTGATGTAAATATGGTACGTAAAGGTATCGGGACAGATAATCGTATCGGCAGCCGTTTCCTTTATCCCGGTTGTGGTTACGGAGGATCTTGTTTCCCGAAAGATGTCAAGGCCCTGATCAGTACAGCTAAAGAATACGGCTATCCGATGCGTATTCTGCAGGCGGTTGAAGATGTGAATGATCGTCAGAAGTCGATTCTTTTCACAAAACTTGAGGATTATTTTCAAGGAGATCTGAAGGGCAGACAGATTGCTTTGTGGGGGTTGTCTTTTAAACCGGAGACAGATGATATTCGGGAAGCGCCCTCATTGGTTTTAATCGACAAATTATTAGCAGCAGGATGTACAGTTCGGGTTTATGACCCTGTAGCAATGGAAGAGGCAAAGCGTCGGTTAGGAGATTCTGTTGTCTTCTGTAAGGATATCTACGAGACTGTTTTGGATACCGATGGATTATTAGTAGTCACAGAATGGAAGGAGTTTAGGTTGCCTTCGTGGGATACGATTAAAAAGCTGATGCAAACACCGCTTATTCTGGATGGACGTAATATTTATGATACGAAGGAATTAGAAGAAAAAGGCTTTGTTTATAATAATATAGGATGTCCTTCAGTATGTAACGTTAATAAGAGACACTAAATGTGATATGAAATATTTTATTTATTATGCATTGTTTACAATGCTTCTTACTTTTTGTTGTTTTTCTTCGGCTGATATGTCAGTCGATCCTTCTAACCTGATAGAGGGTCGTAATGCCTTTACTCCTTTATTGGACGATAGTGTGCGCGTTGTTTCGTATAATTTATTGTTTGAAAAATCTGTTCCTGTGGAAGATGAAAGAAAATGGGAGAATCGTATTAAAACGATTGAGAAGTATGTTTCAAAGATGGATTGTGATATTATTGGAACGCAAGAGGCTTTGACTTTCCAAATAAATGATCTTCTAAAATCTTTAAAAGGTTACAAGAAACTTGGGCTCGATCTGGGAGGTCATACGAATGATTCTCGAGCTGAGAATGCTGCATTGTTTTATAAAACAGATAAATTGGAGGTGCTGGAAAGTGGAGATTTTTGGTATTCAAAGACTCCGAATGTTCCTGGGTCAAACAGTTGGAATTCGGGATATCCGAGGAAATGTACATGGGCTAAGTTTAAGGTGAAAACAACGGGTACAGTTTTCTTTGTTTTTAATTCTCACTTTTATGTTTTTGAAGAAGGGCATGAAGCCAAGACGCAATGTGCTATTATATTAGAAGCTAAAATAAAAGAATTAGCAGGTGAATATCCTGTAATTTGTACCGGTGACTTTAATTCTACTCCTGGATCTGCTACCCTGGCTCTTTTGTTAAATAATCAACTGTTAAAGGATAGTAGAGCTTTATCCCCTAAGGTAAGTGGCCCCGAAGGTACTTTTCATGGATTTAGTGACCAGGCGACAGTGCGGCTTGATTATGTTTTGGTAAATGAAAAGGTTGATGTTTTAAATTATAGAGTGTTAGACGATGAGTTAGTCGATGGACAATTTGGCTCAGACCATCTTCCTGTCGTTGTAGATCTTGTCATTTCCTCTAAATAGGTGACAGATTAATTGATCGGGTTTCAATTGTAAACCTTTAATGATGAAAATAATTTTTACAGGGGAATAAATAGTGAAAATTATCAATCCCCCGACTAACCTAAATTTAGAGGTAGGTCTAATCAAATTTAGAGGTAGGTTAAAAATGATTTAGAGGTAGGTGTAAATTAAAAGATAACCTTTATCGTCTTTGCTATATCCTTACCCAATCCACGCTTTGATACAAGAATATGCAAACAGAAGCTCCAGAATTCCCAGATCGTTTAATGCTGTCAGTCCAGGAGATGTGTAAAGTGGGTGATGAGAAAATGCAATAACCTTTTCATCCAGTTCCTGTTTTTTTATTTTTAGTACGTTTATATCTGACTTAAATCAGGAGGTAAAGTTACTTTTTTATTTGGATATTGATATATACTGTACGCAGCATAAAGATTCACTTCAATCTCTCCATTAGCGCCTCTTTCCGCTGAGAGTCTTTCAGCATATTGACAAAATAAATGGCATCATTCAAGCCCGTCTTTGATTTATTATTTTCGTAAACTTCAACGTAATGCTCAGCGTGTTCTTTTAAAAACTGCCGACAATCAACATTAATCATTGTCCCCTCTTTATAATCGGCATGAGATAGCCCAGAAACCGCATCATTTGCTTGGATAGATTTTATATTCCCGTCCGTTAATCCTTTTAAGTTGAGAGTGATTGAGGGGTAATAGAAATATTGACCTGACGGAAGAGGAATTGTTATCTTCAGGGCGTTTCCGGAAATGGTTTTAGTAATTATACTGTGGATGCGATAGTAATTGTATTCGTAATACTCTTCCTGATTTGGGAACCAGACGGAGTCATCTCCATCTTTTCCAAAATTATTATTCAACCAGATTAAAAAATCCACCCAGTCTTTTCCCGTGCCATGGACTCCAATAGCTATTGCTCCTCTGTTTTCTTGCTTTTCTTTTACAAGCGATTGGATGTTTTGTTTTAGATTCTCATCAGGAGAGTAGAAAACTCTTTCAATGAGGCTTCCGGCTAAATCATTCTTTACCTGAAAGGGGTAAAGCTTGATTCCGCCATTTTGTAATGTTATTGTTTGAATAGGTTTGTATCCGGTTGCAGCGGTAATGTAAGTTTTGTTTCCGTTTGGCTCTGCTAAAAACTTACATCCTCTGCCATTCAGGTTTTTGAGAATGCTGTCTTGAGCAATTATATAATGTTTAGCTATTGAATCTGCGTTGTTGACCGATTCCGTCAGAACATCGTGAAAGGCAATTCCGGTTCCGTAGTTCAACATCTCTTTTACATTCTCCCAAATAAGTCCTGATTTCATATAAAAACGATAATAATTGTCTGTGAATCCTTTGTCGACAATTGTTTTTGCATGCATCCATTCCTCTTCAGAAGCAATAGTAGTGGAAAAGTGGAATCGAACTTCGTTTCCTGCGCCATCCGTCGAACCGAGGGTCTTGCCTACAAGATATGAATCAGGAGGAGTGTCTCCGAAATAAAGCTGTCGGGCATCATAATAAAGTTCAGGCTCACTTCCATTTGGGAGCACTAAAGAACCAGAGACGGGCCGACCGTTAATCGCAGCCCATGTTCGCGAATAAGCTGCATGTTTACAGTCGTCTTGTGTTAATAAAAACAACCAGGATTTATTATATTTCAGTACAGGAATTTCTGTGTCAACTTTATCCAAATCTAAATTTCCGTTTGTCTCGATCAGAATTTCAATTACAGGATTTTTTATTTCATTACCAAAAGGATATAGATACGCTTCATAGGAACCTGATATAGTTTCTTCTGAATCATCGCTATCATTTGTTTCTTTTCCTCTGTAAAGATCCTTTTCTATACAGGAAGAAAATATAAATAATAGTAGTGGTAGTAGTGTTAAAATCCTGACCGACATGGGTACTTGTTCTGTTTGTGACAAAAATACATATTTTTATTGAGGTCTTGATATTATTTGTCTCTATTTGTCTTACTCATGCCCGGCTTTTTCATTTAAGAAATATTATTCATCGCTTGTTGTTGTAGTAAAAACTCTTATATTCGTGCGCAGCGATGCGGAAGCACCGCCTTAGGTGTTTCTTCTTATCGTTCGTTTTTAACATTTGATTGCCATTTGGAAGAACAGAAGGAAAAAAGTATCAGATAAGCGAAAAGGTACGGTTGAGATAATAAGGGAGTTATCGGTAAGCTTCATTAATATGTTGCATTTTCTGTCCCAAAAATGAGAAAAATTTAGATTTGATATATTCGTAACACATTGATTAACAACTATGGAATTTCCACCAATACCGCACCGGCATGGGTAGGGGGATTATACCCATAAATCAAAGTTTAAATGAAAAAGCCGTGTTACTCATGAAATATTGTTTTGATTATTATCTGTTATTGCATTTATAGGGCATCAGTGTCAACTCCTTTGTTGAGGGGTATCCATTCGGCTTGTGCTACGTATTTGCACTGATATCATCTATACTGTGCTACACCGAATGGAGGTAGGTTAAAAAAAGGATAAAGTGCGTGATTTTTTTCTCAATTGATAAGGCTATTTTTACTTTGAGTTATACTATCTGTTTGAAGAAACGGATTAACTTTGTTCTAAGGATATTAACTTTCTTTATTCTATTAAATCTTGAAGTTTCGCAAGTTAAAAACAGGAGTTGCTATTAAGGCATAAAAAAGGCATAGGGATTTTCATATATCACTGAAAATGAGTATATTTATAGTGTCTAAAGAATAAAATACTCAACCCTATGCC
>NZ_JAQWCQ010000069.1 GCF_028705895.1 Massilibacteroides sp.
TAATCTTTTATCACTACTTTTGCCCATGTGGTAATTTTTATTGGTGGAACAACAAAATTACACACCTAAGGCGAAACCGAAAGGGAGTAGCCTTTTTTTATGCAAATTTTAGTCGGTCAGTAGTGAATAGAAATATAAAAATGAACCGTACCTAATTCCATTCTAATTCCCTCCAGGCTTTGGGTGTCAACCCGGTTTGCTTTACAAACTGTTTATTAAAATTACTCCTATCACTAAATCCTACTTGTTCGGCAACATCGGAAATAGAAACATCTGATTGTTTCAATAAAATATCTTTTGCTTCGTTTATTCGCAGATCTGTTATCCATCCCTTAAATGTCGTGTTTAAGTGTTTATTGACATACAAAGACAAATAAGTTCTGTTTGAGTTTAGCCTTGTTGCTAAATCCTCGATAGTAAGACCTTGTTTAACAAAGCCTTTTTCAGAACACCATTTTTTTATTCTGGCCTCTAAATGGGAATAATTATGTTTTTGTTCTTTCTGATCAGAAAGATTGGGATCTTCCCGGATCACCGCTTCGTGCATGCGGAACTGATACGCGTAGTTCAAAAAATGAACGCCAAAATAGCTATAAAACAGGAGCACAATCAGATTAAATGCGATTTTACCCAATACAGAATCAAAACAAATAGATGTCAAGGCAACAATCCCGACAGTCAGAGAAGCGTAGAAAGAATAATATATCCAGCTAAACCGCTTTATTTCCTGTTCTGCGAAATAATTATCCATGCGCTTTTTATAGCCATTATACACATTCCGGAAGTAAATAGTGTATCTGAAAAGTAATGAGATATAATAAACAACAAAGATAAAATTCAGCTTATTTGTATATTCTCGTTTGGTATCCAGACTAAGGCTGACAATCCCGATTATAATACAGATCAAAAAAGGGAGAGATTCGGTAATTAGTTTCTTCTTAGTTGCGAAATCCAGATTGATTAGCGTAAGATGTGTATAGGTTAGCAGCATGGCCTGAAACATACTCACAAACAAAGTAATCATACAAGTCATCGGTATATCAATCGCATCATCATGAAAAAGCACCTCTACCAGATTACTTATACCTAAGCAGAGATAGGTGAAAGCTATGATCGTACGGGCTACTTTATATTTATGCAAAGCCTCAACCTGAGGTACGGTCAGGACAAAGAAGAACAGGCTGAACATAAATGTAACCCCCACTATACCCCATAGTAGTGAGACATAAATAATATCAAGCATAAATCCCGTCTAAACAATAAGAGAGTTATAATCAATTACAAAAATAACTATATTAAGTTACAGACACCCACAATAAACCGCAAAAATACGTGTGTTTAGTTAGAATAGACATGAATACTTGTAGCAGCTGCTGGTAAATAATTTACACCGATCCAGGTTATCATCAGAAGTAGAAAGGCAAAAGGAAGAAGCCATAGTGTAAATTTCGGATATAATGGCTGCAAACGCATGTGAATATACATGAGGTAAGCCGCTGAGGTAATAAAAGCCCAGGTCTCTTTCGGATCCCATGACCAATAATGCCCCCAAGCCTCCTTTGCCCATACAGCTCCCATCAGCATACCTACTATAAGAAACCCAAATCCAATGTAAACCACGTTGTCCGTAAGTTGGAAAAGACTTTCGTCCGTAATCCCTTTGCTCTGATTCCTAAGCAAGATAAACGAAGCTATAGTTGCGGCTCCTAACATGGCATAGGAAAGAATATAAACGGTTACATGAGGAATAAACCAATAACTTTGCAAAGCCGGCATTAAATTAGTCGAATGAATTTCCGGTTTGAAGATATTCACACAGACAAATACACAGGCAACAACAGACGAGAAAGAGAGTAGCCATACATATTTCCAATGTTTATAGGTGATATATCCGATGAAAGCGAGGAAAAACGAATACCAAAGCCGGGTTTCTCCTATTGTACGAAGCGGAGGACGTTCTTGTCCGAACCACAAACCAACGATGAATACGGCAAATAGTATCAAACCGCATATCATTAGCCACTCGGCTGTTTTCTTATGATTTTGGGTATAAATCAAACAGCCCGCTCCAACCCAACAGCCCATAGCCGGCAAGGCAAACCATAAAAAATCATTCCATGTCATCGCTTTTCCTCCTCTTTTTGTTTCCACTCCAAAGCATACATACCGAACCTGCAGCTAAAAGGACAATACCGGCATAAGCCGGATACAACCAAGGATCATAGACCAATTCCATACTGCTATAGGATGACATCTTTCCGGCATTGGTATCATAGCCATACTGATAAATCGACCAATGTCCCGCCCGAAAAGGTTTGTTTACCTCCAACACGGTATGATAGGTTCCCCCTTCCTGTGTAAAGACATTGATTTCCGACATAAAGCGTTTAGGTTCGGGTTGTGTCATCACCAACGTGTACTCCTTATCCAAGGCTAAGGTCATGTATAGTTGAGCCATATTCCCTCCACACACCCAGCCGTTGCAGACCTTTCCGGTAATCCGGTTCGTCATCGTTACCCGAACTGCAGGAGTAGATCCCGGCATAGGCACTTCATGATAAGTACTATCACTACTCCGGACTGCCTGATGAATATATTCCTCAAGACGAATATCCCAGTCAAGTAATTTTCCCGCCGGTCGTTTTTCGTCGATCGGAAAATATTCCGGTTTAGTTATTGGTTGCGGCTGTCCGTTTTGTCTGTCGATTATAGTTAGTTTTGGAGGATATTCCTCCATGTCAAAATCGTTTAGCTGGATTGCAATGGGAAGTTCAAGGACTTCCCCCGTTTCACTATACACGCGCCATTCCGTCTCTCCTTCTTGCACGTGCATTACATAGCGGCGCATATCAGCCGCACCTAAGCCCGACGCAAAAAGCAACAACCATAACCCGATATGATTTAAATAAAAAGCATAATCTTCTTTTCGAAAACAGGATAATCTTCTTCCGATCAATGCACCGAGTGAAAGTAAAGTAACAAAATAGAGCAACACAAAAGACCAGGAAGTAGTGATCTGCCGGAACCCAAGCCGGGTAAACAGATCCGAACCGGATGACTCAAGATGTAATACCTGAGGAGTAAGTCCCATGATTAAGGTAAAAATCAATAAGCCTCCTATTAAGGAAACGGCAAAAGAAACACCCGAAAACCATAGATAAAAAGAAGTTTTACGCGCCAATAGAAAAAGCACAAGAAAAAATAATATAGAAAAGGCGACAAACAGATTGACGGGATATTGCAACAGAAAAAAATCGAACGGTCCAATAAGAAGTTGCAATACCATACCAATACAAGCAATTCCTGAAACAAAAACAAGGCTTTCCTTATATTGCCAGGGGAATTGCCACATACGACGCTTTTCTCCTTTCATCCCGGTCTTTTGGTATTAGATAGTTGTCTTTAGCGTTCCATTGGCCTTTGCTTTTTCCAACCATTGGGGAACAACTGTTTTCTTCCAATTCTCTTTCTTTTCATTCAGGCTTTTCATATCAAGGCCAATGTATGCTTGCGCTTTATCTTTGGATGAAAGGTCTGGCATTTCAACTTCAGTCACTCCATGTTTAAACAAAACCTTTTGTAACGCAATCTGCGCCTGCATTGTCCGGTCTAAGCTATGTGCCAGGATGCGCTGTGTTTCTACCGGAGCATGAAAAGAAGCACCATGCGAAGCAACCGCAAAATCCCAACGCCATTGTGCCTGACGAAGCAATTTTAACGAGGCAGCCATCTCAGCCTCATTTGCCCCTTCATCCCAGGCGGCTTTTGCCATAATATGGGCTTTGCTTAATTCTTGTTCGATTCGGTCACGTATTTCCAACGCCTTATCCTGATACTCATACACATAGTTTCGCAGATTTTCCTCGCTATCGCGATGACAGGTCTGGCAAGTACTGGAGATATTCTTGAGTGGACTCATAATTTGATGGTTGGAATATTTTATTCCCCCTTCTGCCATATATGGCATATGACAATCGGCACAGGAAAGTCCACGCTTCGCATGAGGTCCTAACAGGAATATCTCATAATCTGGGTGCTGCGCCTTTAACATAGGAGTTTTACTAAGCGCATGCGTCCAATCCGTAAACTCAGCTTCATCGTAATATCGCTCCATATCCTCTATCGTCATTCCCTCGTCCCAGGGGAAAGTAAGGTATTTATTCTCTCCCTTGAAATAGTATTCCACATGACATTGAGCACACACTAAGGAACGCATCTCTTGTGGTGTAGCGTTTGTGATGTCCTTACCCTGACGTGCAAAAGCCTCAATCAGGGCTGGGCGTGTAATCATTAGATTCATTGTAACCGGATCATGACAATCAGCACAGCCAATCGGGTTCATAACCTCTGTTCCCCAATCGCTCCACTTGGCTTTGTAATAGGCTTCGATTCCTTTTTCATGCATCAGACGGGGTACATCGGGACTTTTACATGTCCAACACGTTCCCGGTTGCATTTCGCCTTCTCCATTTTCGGGAGAACCCGTACGCAATGTATTACGTACATCTTCAACAGCATGCATATGTCCTCTCGGAGCAGTATATTCACGGGAAAACGCATAACCAGCCCACAACACAACCATTTCCGGACGCGCCTCAAGAACATCTTGCGGCATATTTCCCAAATGTTTGCTTTTAAAATCCATGTTACGGGTCATTTTCCACGTATTGTATTCTCTGGGATAATTCACTCCCCATTCTTCGCTATGTGGATTAATTCCTTTTATCTCCACTTTCTTATTGGCAAATAAAGTGACTATTTCTGCACGACGCTCCGTAATAGAAGCTGCCAACAAACCCAGAAGGAAGACACCGACCATAACGAAAGCAAAGATTCCCCATCCAATAATTGGTTTACGTTTGATTGCTTCTGCTAACTTCTTAAACATAATCTACTGGTCTTATTTTATTATTATTTTTTCATTCTTTCTTTTAACCACTGAGGTACAGGAGATTTGGGTAACGGTACAATTGCATTAGGTGAAGCCACAATACTGCTGATTTTAGTATGGGGGACTTCTGTATGACAATCCCAACAGGCTTTGCCTTTTCCCTCTTTAACATCGCAATAGCCAATCATTCCCGTTTTGACAAATTCCGTATTCAACTGCGTATGGCATCGGATACAGTTGTTCATAATAACCGAATAACTGGCATCCTTTGGACGGATTGCCGTCGGTTCTTTCCGAAGGGTAAAAACGGCCGCATGGTAAAGTCCATCTTTTGCTTTAAAGGCATATGTATTGATAATATTATCGTGTGGAACGTGACAATCGTTGCAGGTTGCCCATTGTGCATGGGAACTATGATCCCAGGATTGATAATAGGGAGTCATTATATGGCAATTAATACAAGCAGACGGATCGTCAGAGAGATAAGAATGAACCCGCGACATATAGATTGTATAGCCTCCGAGTCCGGCAATAATGCCTCCCAGAATAAATATCGGCAGAATGAACTGACTGGGAATATGACTCAATAGCTTTTTCATATTTATTCGTTGTGCGTTATTAAGGCTATTCATAAAACAATAGTCATTACACAGCAATGATATATAACAACTTTAGTTAGTAACACTTTAGTTTTACAAAGAATAGAAATATTTCTCAATAAAAGTGTAACAATTGTTACAAAAAGGCCGGTTAAAAGTATGTTATTTAGTAGCTTTGCCACAATAAAGTTGCATTGAAGATTCAATGCTTACTATTATCTTTGTGATATGGGAAAGAATAAATTAGCAAAATTTGATGATATGGCGGAATATCCGCATGTGTTTCAATATCCATTCTCGGTTCTTGAAGCTGAAGGTTTCGATTTAAAAGGGCATTGGCATGAACGTTTCTTTAAAAATAACCACCCGATTGTATTGGAATTAGGATGTGGAAAGGGTGAATACACCGTAGGACTGGGGAAATTATTCCCGGATAAGAACTTTATCGGTGTTGATATAAAGGGGGCTCGCATGTGGAGCGGTGCAAAAGAATCGCATGACGAGAAGATGAGCAATGTTGCTTTCCTGCGTACGCATATAGAATTAATCAACCGTTTTTTTGTCTCCGGCGAAGTCTCCGAGATATGGCTGACTTTTCCTGACCCGCAAATGAAGAAAACCAACAAACGATTAACATCCACACGCTTTATGAAGCTTTATCGTGAGATTCTGGCAGGTGACGGCATTATCCATTTGAAGACGGACAGCAATTTTATGTTTACTTATACAGAGAAAATGACGGAAGCGAACAACTATCCGGTACTTTTCAAAACGGACGACCTCTACCATAGCGGCACGGAAGATCCGATACTGGGGATAAAAACCTATTACGAACAACAATGGCTTGACCGTGGTTTAACAATCAAATATATTAAGTTTGTCTGCGAGGAACGTGAAACACTTGTCGAACCGGAAGAAGAAATAGAATATGATGCTTATCGCAGTTTCAACAGAAGTAAGCGAAGCGCTTTAGCATCTGGTAAATAAATATAACACAGAACAGGAGGAGACAGTTATGAAGATCTATCCTAAATTAATTATGGACGCACTTGCAAAAGTGCGTTACCCGGGAACAGGGAAAGACTTGGTTTCCGCAGGTATGGTAGAAGACGATATTCGTATCGAAGGTATGAAGGTTAGTTTTTCGATCATTTTCGAAAAGCCGAATGATCCATTTATCAAATCAGTTATCAAAGCTGCAGAAACAGCGATACTCACCTATATTAGTCCTGATGTAGAGATTAAAGGTAATATACGACCTATTGCGCCGGAATTAGTACGCCCGGATGAAGATCATCTATTACCGGGCGTAAAGAATATTATTGCGATATCTTCCGGTAAAGGGGGCGTAGGCAAAAGTACGGTTGCGGCAAATTTAGCGGTAGCACTTACAGGCTTAGGCTATAACGTTGGATTATTGGACGCAGACATATTCGGCCCTTCGCAACCTAAAATGTTTAATGTGGAAGATGCCCGTCCATACATGGAAGAGGTAAATGGACGCGAGCTAATTCAACCGGCAGAAAATTATGGGGTAAAACTTCTTTCCATTGGTTTCTTTGTCAACAAAAATGATGCGGTATTGTGGCGTGGTTCAATGGCCAGCAATGCGTTGAAACAACTTATCCGTGATGCGAATTGGGGTGAGCTGGATTATTTTCTGATTGACCTGCCTCCGGGAACAAGCGACATTCATTTGACCTTAGTGCAAACTCTTGGTATCACAGGAGCAATTGTTGTCAGTACTCCGCAGGAAGTAGCTCTTGCTGATGCACGTAAGGGAATCAGCATGTTTACCGGTGATAAGATCAATGTACCTGTACTTGGATTAATTGAAAACATGGCTTGGTTTACTCCGGCTGAACTACCGGAAAACAAATATTATATCTTCGGAAAAGAAGGATGTAAACGTCTGGCAGAAGAGTTAGATGTACCTTTACTTGGACAAATACCGATTGTACAAAGCATCTGCGATGGCGGTGATAGCGGTAAGCCGGTAGCGCTAAATCCGGACACCATAACCGGAGCTGCTTTTCGTTCTTTAGCAGAAAATGTAGTTATTAAAATAGAAGAAAGAAACCAAAGCCTTGACCCGACGCAGCGGGTAATTATCACCACAAAATAAAACTCTGACAGCGATACAGATGTACTAAAGTTCGTACGCGATATACCGAAAGTAAGACCAGCTGATACATCATTCCTTTTTGCACAGTTTATAAGAAAAATGGTATTCTCTTCACAAAAATACTTTAGCGATTTTTGTGAAGAGATTTTTTTATGCCTCTGAGAAGGCTACCTACTGACTAAACAGTTTAACAACCATTTTAAATAAAAAGTATGAAGGAGTTGATTAACATTAAATAAAAAGAAAGTTGGCTGCCTTTATTTTGATTTCTACACTCATGCATTTTATATAAGTATTATGCAAAAGAAAAGTCCTTCTGTTCACGATATGATCTGGCTGAAGTCAAAAGACTGCACAAGCCTTGCTCTTTTACCCGAATGGATGACCGAAAATTGGCATCTCCACTTACCATTAGTTGTTTGCCGGGACAAATGTTTAGAGAATATGCTATATGCATGTATCAGAGGGAAACACAAAGATGAGCGATATAAGGTGTTAGTAAACCATGAGAACATAAAAAAGATTCAGACGGCAGAAGAAGTTTTACAACTGGTCAACAAATCAGATAATATCGATCTGTTTTCTCATTTTCAACAATATAGCATCATATCGGATTTGGCTCAGACTGTTCCTGAGATAGGAATTATCGGAAGTTGGGGATTTTCTCTGGCAATTTCAGAAAAGTGGGTAGATGAAAAAAGCGATATCAATCTCATCTTTAAATTAGCGGTCAACACTATCCGCAGAGAGAAATGGATGTCTATATACAAAGTACTTAAACTAATGGAAACACAGATAACCATAACAATCGAAAATTGTCAGGGAGGGTTTTCTTTAGAAGAGTGGCTAACCAAAGATTATGTTTTCTTAGATACAGTCGATGGGCTAAAACTAACTCCGAATTATTTAATTGTTTAAAATAAAAGAGTCTGAAGAACGCTCGAAACGAACCATTCATCAGACTCTTTATATTTTAAGAGAAGAATTATCAGATTTGCCACCCGATATTGGTTGATAGATTAGACCAATCTCCCCAGAAAGGCAAACCAAACTTCACTGCAAATATCACATTGGTTACAACAGCAATAATCCATAGAATAAGAAACGTCCATTTAACACTGTTGGCCACCGGTTTAAATTTAAATATCTGACTTAATATCATATAAACAACTACAACAGCCGGAATCGCAATCATAATTATGGTCGCAATACTTGCCAGAATCAGAGATCCCTCCGGATATAGGTTAAGTGTGCCCCAGTGTATATTAGGGAGAACAGAATATAGAATACCTACCCCTCCTCCAAATACAATGGCAAATAGCACTACAACAAGTATAAAGACAATTAGCAATAATGGAGGAAACAGAAGGATTGCCAGCAGTACCAAGGCAATTTTAAGTAAGGTACCTACCACAGCAACAAATACATCGAGTATTTTCTGAAAAAAAGTTCTTGGTTTCTCTGAATTAATATAATCATTTACATTTTCTGAGACTTTTTCAAAGCCGTCTGTAACTGTTTTACCGATATTCTCAATCGTAACACTTTTGCCCGACATTTGCAGCTTTTCTGCTGCCGTTTTGGCTTCAGGTATAACGATCCAGAGAAGAATATAAGCAAGTATTGCCACACCGTGCGTCAGAAAAATCAATAGAAAGAACAATATACGAACCACGCTTGGATCCCAGCCCACAAAAGCGGCAAAACCTCCCGCAATACCTCCTATCATTCGATCGTCCGGATTTCTGAATAAGCGTCTAGGTCCCGTTTGTTTTTCTTTGGCAGACGTATTCTGTGTTTGTTCGGTAGTAGCACCTGTTCCTTCTTCTGTATCAAACAACTCTTCCGGTTTTCCCATCCGTTTGATCACACTCTCAACCTCAACAACCGTGATTACTTCGTAGCCTAACTTTATACGCTCTCCGAATAATTCGGAAATTCGCATTTCAAAATCATTAATAATTTCATCCGATCCTTCTTCTTTTTTAAAATGGATACGTAAGTTGGAAAGGTATTTGTCTAATAACTGATAGGCATCTTCATCAATATGGAAAACTGTACCTCCCAGGTTTATTGTAAGCGTTTTTTTCATCTGATTAATTGTTTCTAATATGGTTGATCGTATCATTTAGTTCTTGCCATGAGGCTTCCAGTTCCCCCAGAAACAGTTCTCCTTTGTCTGTTAATTGATAATATTTCCGAGGTGGTCCCTGAGTAGATTCTATCCACTGATAACTCAAAAGTTCACTATTCTTCAATCGAGTAAGAAGAGGATATAAGGTACCTTCAACTACAATAAGCCTGGCTTCTTGTAACTTTTGAATAATATCTGAAGTGTAAGCCGGCTCTTTCTTTAGTAATAAAAGGATACAGTACTCTAAAGTACCCTTTCTCATTTGTGACTTTACATTTTCCGCATTCATCGCATTTAATTTACATTGCAAATATATGCATAGCCAATGTACCATGCAATACATACTACTATATTTTTATCTATTTTAACTAAAAAGAGTATGAAACTGCACAAAACATAAGGATTTGTGTAAAAAAGTAAGTTGGTTCTACAAGTAGTTATTCTATAATGATATACTTTTGTAATAACAATTAAATTTAGGGATTATGGTATATCATTTCGCTGAGTTGGTTCACAGACAAGCTGAGAAATACGGTTCTCGTACAGCATTAAAGTATCGCGACGATAAGAATAAAAAATGGCTAAAGATCTCCTGGCAGGAATTTGCAGATCTGGTATTACTCACCGCCAAGGCAATGGCGGAATTTGGTGTTACCGTACAGGAAAACATCGGCATTTGCTCGCAGAATATGCCTCAATGCCTGTTCACTGATTTTGCTGCTTATGCAAACAGGGCGGTATCAATTCCTTTGTACGCAACAAACTCTCCGGCACAAATCGATTTTATTATTAACGATGCGCAGATAAAAACACTTTTTGTCGGTGAACAACTACAATATAACAACGCGTTTATCGTACAAAAGGAATCTAAATACCTTAAACGTATAATTATATTTGACAAAAAAGTCAAGCTGAATCCGGAAGATACCTCCTCAATCTATTTTGAAGACTTCTTGAGGCTTGGGGATAATACACACGCCGAAACAACCGTCCGGGTAAGAATGAACGAAGCAAGTGAAGATGATCTGGCTACAATCATTTACACATCCGGAACGACCGGTGATTCAAAAGGAGTTCAGCTCCACCATTCGCAGTATCTACAAGCAATGCATATACATCAGATACGACTATCTTATATATCGGATAAAGATACCTCTATGTGCTTTCTTCCTTTAACACACGTTTTTGAGAAAGCCTGGGTTTATGTCTGTTTAACTGTAGGTATAAAAGTATTCATAAACCGGGATCCTAAAATGATACAGACAACATTACCGGAGGTTCGTCCTACATTAATGTGTAATGTGCCCCGTTTCTGGGAAAAGGTATATGTCGGGGTTCAAGAAAAAATCAAAAACTTCCCTCCTCTTCTTCGTAAATTCTTTTTACATGCGATCAAGACCGGACGTCTCTACAATTTAGAATATAGGAATAAAAACATTAAAGCGCCATTAGGTCTCAGAATAAAATTCGCTTTTTATAATAAGACGGCATTTATGCTTCTAAAGAAAGTACTCGGCATTGATCGGGGACATATCTTTCCTGTGGCAGGAGCACCTCTTGCCGATAAAGTGAACGAATTCCTGCAGTCTGTAAATATTCCTATTATCTACGGATATGGGTTAAGCGAAACCACAGCTACGGTTTGTTGTTACCAGAAAACAGGGTTTGAAATCGGCTCTATTGGTGAAATAATGCCCGAAGTAGAAGTTAGAATAGATGAAAGTAACAATGAAATTTTAGTAAAGGGAAAAACCGTAACTCCGGGATACTACAAACGTCCGGAAGAAAACAAAAAATTATTCACGGAAGATGGTTTTCTTCGTACAGGAGATGCGGGTTATCTGGAAAACAATGTGTTATTTTTTAAAGAACGCATTAAAGACTTATATAAAACCTCTAACGGAAAATATATTGCACCTCAAGCTATTGAAGGACTTATGAGTAGCGATAAATATATTGAACAGATTGCTATTATCGGTGACGAACGAAAGTTTGTAAGTGCACTTATTGTCCCTGCTTACGGCTTGCTGGAAGAGTATGCCAAGCAAAAGGAGATTGCTTATAACAGTCGGGAAGAATTACTGCTGAACAACGAGATACATCGCGTTATCGAATCCCGGATTGAAGAGAATCAACGAGATTTAGCGTCTTATGAACGAATCAAACGATTCACCTTACTACCGGAGCCATTCACTATGGAAAGTAGGGAACTTACGGATACATTGAAGCTTCGAAGAAATGTGATAAAGGAAAAGTATGCTGCTCAAATAGATGCAATGTATGAAGAATAAGGGGGAATTAACTATCTTTGTTCACGCAAATTAAAAATACAAAGAAAAATGATTACAGCAGACCAACTACATTCCGTGTTGGAGCGCGAGCAAGCGCTGAGGGGGTACCTTTGACATCGATAATAAGAAAATCCAATTAGAAGAAGAAGAACTTCGTACGCAAGACCCTGGTTTCTGGGAAGACTCCAAACGTGCCGAGGCACAAATGAAGGTTGTAAAGGAACTAAAAAAATGGATCGAACTATATGAAGAGGTTCATGCAGCAACTGAAGAACTTCAACTTGCATATGATTATATAAAAGAAGAGATAATCACTGAAGAGGAATTAGACGCAACGTACAACAAGTGTTTGTCGTTGGTTGAATCTCTTGAGTTTCGCAATATGCTTCGCCAGGAAGCTGATCAGATGGGATGTATCCTGAAGATCAATTCCGGAGCAGGGGGAACCGAGAGTCAGGACTGGGCATCCATGTTAATGCGTATGTATATGCGCTGGGCAGAGTCTAATGGCTATAAGTTAACAATAAGCAACCTGCAGGAAGGGGATGAAGCCGGAATAAAAACAGTCACCATGCAAATAGAAGGAGATTATGCTTACGGCTATCTGAAAGGCGAAAATGGCGTTCATCGCTTAGTTCGTGTTTCTCCATACAATGCTCAGGGCAAGCGCATGACTTCTTTTGCTTCTGTATTCGTCACTCCTTTGATCGATGATACAATCGAAATTGAAATCAATGCAGCCGATTATACCTGGGATACTTTCCGGTCAGGAGGCGCAGGAGGTCAGAATGTGAATAAGGTTGAAACAGGGGTACGTCTGCGTTACAACTACAAAGATCCGGACACAGGCGAAACGCGTGAAATATTGATCGAAAATACAGAAAGCCGCTCGCAGTTGGGAAATCGTGAGAATGCAATGCGTTTACTACGCTCCATGTTGTACGATATTGCCCTTCAGAAACGGATGGCAGAACAACAGAAAGTAGAGAGTAATAAAAAGAAAATCGAATGGGGATCGCAAATCCGCAGTTATGTATTTGACGACCGTCGCGTAAAAGATCACCGCACGAACTACCAGACATCAGATGTAAACGGAGTGATGGATGGAGAGATCGACGGATTCATCAAGGCGTACCTGATGGAATTTGCCGGCGATGAGAATGTAGAAAAGTAGTCTTTTTTTACTTTAGCTATTGCATAGCCCGATAAAATGTAGTAATATTGCACCCGATTTCAGAGAAAACCTCTGAAAAGGTCCCATAGCTCAGTTGGTTAGAGCACCTGACTCATAATCAGGGAGTCCTTGGTTCAAGCCCAAGTGGGACCACCTTAATAAAAAAGCAGTTACAACCACGTAGCTGCTTTTTTTATACGTGACGTTGACGTGACATCATGCAGGTTTAACAGGATCAGCGGATTTTCTCGGTGGATATCCTTCCTTTCATAGGTTAAGAATATAACATAACTTTGCGTGTATGAACCCAGAAGAATTGCTTAGGGTAATACTCCCTGATGTATTGATAGACAATTTTG
>NZ_JAQWCQ010000022.1 GCF_028705895.1 Massilibacteroides sp.
AGATCAAGGCATTCAGATCACAATTTAGAGGCGTGGGAGATATTAAGTTTTTTATGTACACGCAAAGTTATGTTATATTCTTAACCTATGAAAGGAAGGATATCCACCGAGAAAATCCGCTGATCCGTTTAACAAAAAATTTAGGACCAGTCCGAAACCCCGGTTGTTATTACACTTATATTATGTCGTATTTAATGAAGTTACCTCTATACGTTAGAACAGATTGTGTACAGAGAATATAAGAAGGTGAAAGAAAAAAAAACAAAATAATAGCGAACTTTATCATTTTCCAACAAACTGTCATCAACCCCAACAGAGCTGTTTTGCCGCATTTTATTAATGAAAAGGATAAAAAATATACCTGAAAAATAAACGCTAAAAAACCACACTAAAAACGCGTGATACAGCATGTCCATTTTTTAGGATTATCAAAATTGAACAAAAAAAGGCAATGGATAAAATACCCCTACTCTTTTTGGAAAAAGACTCTATTCTTTTTTTGAAAACAAAGGATATATTTCAGAAAATAACCTTTTAATTTCTGGTAAAAAGCAGACATTTTTGGTCTATATCTAATATTTATTAGTCTAAAACAATATTAAATAACAAAAAGACAAGGATGGGTATTTTTTACGCGTAAGTAAAAGAACAAAAAAAGTAGCTATTTGTCAAAACAAAACAGGGGAAATCAGGAACTGTTCGATATAAGACATCATTTCAATTATATGCTATATTCTTATCAGGCAAACAACACTTAAAGTAAAACAACATATTTAGGGACGTAAGAACCATTACACCAACGTGTTGATAACTTTTTATTAATATTTACTATTTATATTGGATGAAAGTGTTTATTTTTACTGTCAAATAGAGAATTGAATAGTAGTTATGGAAAAAGAAGGGGTGAGTTATCATGTGCCGGTCATGTTAAACGAAAGTCTTGAAGGTTTAAATATTAGCCCTGACAGCATTTGTGTTGACGTGACCTTCGGAGGAGGTGGCCACTCTCGTGGAATTTTGAGCCTTTTGGGTGAATCCGGAAGGCTTTTTGGTTTTGATCAGGATGCTGATGCAGAACAAAATATTCCCGGAGATAACCGTTTCACGTTTGTACGGAGCAATTTCCGCTATCTCTATAATTTCATGCGTTATCACGATGTTGCCGGCAAGGTGGATTGTTTACTTGCCGATCTTGGGGTTTCGTCGCATCATTTTGACGATAAAGAAAGGGGATTTTCTTTCCGTTTCGATGGTGATCTGGACATGCGGATGAACACACGCTCCGGCAAAACTGCCTCAGATATTATAAACACCTATCCGGAAGATAAGTTGGCCGACGTCTTTTACCTGTATGGTGAATTAAAGATTGCCCGCCGTTTAGCTTCTTTATTAGTAAAAGAACGGGGCAATAAGCAGCTTCGTACTATTGAAGATTTTCTGGAAATTATTAAACCATTTACAGCAAAAGATAAAGAAAAAAAATTTCTTGCTCAGGTGTTTCAAGCGTTAAGAATAGAGGTAAATGATGAAATGCGCGCATTGAAAGAAATGTTGCAACAAACGCTTCAGGTCTTAAAACCCGGAGGGCGATTGGTGGTGATTACCTATCACTCATTAGAAGACCGACTGGTAAAGAATTTTCTTAAAGCAGGTAATTTTGAAGGAAAAAGCGAACAGGATTTCTTTGGGAACAGACTGACTCCTTTCCGAATGATCAACAATAAGGTGATTGTTCCTTCAAAGGAAGAAGTAGAGAGCAACCCAAGGTCAAGAAGCGCAAAATTACGCATTGCCGAAAAGATATAAACAAGATGGAAGAGGGAAAGAAACAACAGAAAAAGGCAAACAAGAAGGAGAAAAGGCTTTCTCTTCTTTACATCCTTGGTGGAGGAATCCTGAAAGAGGATTTTATTGTCAAGCATACAAAAATGATTGTATTGGTGGTTGTGCTGATCTTTTTCTTTATTGGGAACAGATATACCTGTATGCAGAAACTGAGAGAGATAGACCGCTTACAACAACAGCTCCGTGATGTTCGCTTTGAAGCACTGTCTATTTCTTCTGAATTAACAGGGAATAGTCGTCAATCGCAAATTGAACTTTTAATAGAAGAGCAAGGTATTGAACTGGAAGTGGCAAAGACACCTCCTTATGAGTTATATAGATAGAAATCATGTCGGAAGAAAAAGATACAAAAGAGCAAATACAGAAAACGAACAGAGTGCTGACCAATTATTTTATTGTGGTACTATTGTTGGGGTTCGTTGTAGGAGGTATTGTCTTTTGCGCCTTCAATACGGCTTTTGTAGAGAAAGACAGATGGCTGAAAGTAGCAGCCAGCCAACAACGTCCAAACCGGTTGATTCTTCCGGGACGTGGAAATATTTATTCCGTTGACAACAAACTAATGGCAACAAGCGCTCCGCGATATTATACCTATATTGATTTTAAAGCAGATGGTTTCAGTGTGGACACATTCCTGCACTCAAAAGCAAACGGAATAGACTCTTTATCCATTTACCTGTCCCGGAAATTAAAAAACCGGACTCCTGCAGGTTACAAAGCTCATTTATTAAGAGGATTAAAGAGTAAAAGCCGACAATATCCTGTATATGAAGGAAAGATCTCTTTTTCTGATCTGAAAGAGGTAAAAAGATATCCGTTTCTCAGACTAAGTCGTTACAAAAGTGGCTTTTACACCAAGGAGATGGTGGAGAGACAAAAGCCATTCGGTTCGTTAGCCTCACGGACTATCGGTGATATTTACGGAGAAATCGAGGCAAGTGGAGTGTCAAAAGGGAAAAACGGATTGGAGCTGCAATACGACTCTTTATTGCGAGGCAAGGCTGGTTTAAGTTCAGTTCGCCGGTTAGGTGGAGGATGGACTAACGTTGTAGAAGTAGAACCGACAGACGGGATGGATATACGCACCACAATTGACATCGGCATACAAGACATCACAGAAAAGTCGCTTGTGGACATGTTAAAAAGCATTGATGCTGAGTCCGGTACAGCTGTTGTGATGGAAGTAAAGACGGGTGAGATCAAAGCGATAACCAACATGGGACGTGTGCGTGATGGGGTTTATCATGAAACTAAAAACCATGCCGTTGCCGATGAAATAGAACCGGGTTCAACATTTAAAGTTGCCTCCATCATGGTCGCACTCGAAGATGGGCTATGCAGTCCGTACGACACAGTGGATGTAGGTAATGGTATCTATATGTATAAAGGAGCACGTATGACCGACCACAATATGAATCGAGGCGGTTACGGTCGTATATCTGTAGAACAGTCTATCTGGAATTCTTCTAATATAGGAGTCGCAAAGACCATCCTTAAAGGATACGAAAAGAATCCGACAAAATTCGTAGAAGGGCTTTACAAACTGGGACTTACCATTCCGTTGAATCTGGAAATACCCGGAGCAGGAAGGGCTAAAATACGTATGCCGAATGACACAGCACTGTATTGGTCAAAAACAACACTCCCCTGGATGTCATTTGGTTATGAGACGCAAATTCCTCCTATTTATACCTTGACTTTCTTCAATGCGATCGCGAACGATGGGAAGATGGTTCGCCCGATGTTTACAAAAGAGATACTGAACAACGGAAAGGTGGAAAAAAGTTTCTCTACAGTAGTCTTAAAATCATCTATTTGTTCAGATAAAACACTTGAAATCATACAAGATATGTTATTAGGTGTAGTAGAAAAAGGAACAGGAAAAGCTGTACATTCTGATGTTATTCCAATTGCCGGAAAAACCGGCACAGCACAGATTGCGTCAGGTGGGGTTTACCGAACAAGCGGACACCAAGTTACGTTTTGCGGTTATTTCCCGGCAGATGAACCGAAGTATTCGTGTATTGTAGTTATCAGACGTCCGAGAATCGGATATGCTTCGGGAGGAGCAATGTCTGGTGCCGTTGTAAAACATATTGCAGAGAAAATATATGCGAACTACATGGAGTTCAACGTAGAGTCATTAAACGTGGATTCTCTGGCAGTTCTTACCCCCAGATTAAAATCGGGAGGAAAAGAAGAAATAAAACGTGCAATAAATGCATTCGATATAGAAGTAAAGGAAGAGGGAACAGACTCCGACTGGCTTACAGCAGACAGAACTGAAACAGGTGACGCTGTTGTTTTAAAAGACCTTACTCTGATTGATGGTTTGGTACCACGTGTAACAGGCATGGGGGCTAAAGATGCCGTATTCCTGATGGAAAGTGTTGGTTTGCGAGTAAACTTACAAGGAAGTGGACGCGTGGTTTCACAAAGCATTTCACCAGGTCAACGCATAACAAGAGGACAGACGGTCTTATTAACATTAAAATAAAGAATCAGGATAAAGAAGATGAAATTAAAGGAATTGATCAGCTTATTACCCTCTCCGTCTCTTACGGGAGATACCGGAAAGGAAATAACCGGTATTCAGGCGGATTCGCGTTTGGTAGAAGCCGGAAATTTGTTTATTGCAGTAAGAGGTGTGTCTGTGGATGGGCATACGTTTATCCCTAATGTCATAGAAAAAGGGGCTGCTGCGATTGTATGCGAAGAGATTCCGGAGGGTATGAAGGATAGATGTTCCTTTATACAGGTGAAAGACTCTGCAGATGCGTTAGGAAAATTAGCCTCTGCCTGGTATGGTTCTCCTTCAGAAAAACTAACACTTGTCGGGGTTACAGGAACGAATGGTAAAACAACAACTGCCACTCTACTATATGATCTGTTCCGTAAATTAGGGCATAAAGCGGGGCTGCTATCTACGGTTTGTAATTATATAGACGGGATAGCTGTGCCAACCGAGCATACAACGCCTGATCCGTTAACCATGCATGCCCTATTGGCACGTATGGTTGAGGCTGGTTGTGAATATGCGTTTATGGAAGTCAGTTCGCATGCGGTTGATCAACGCCGTATCAGCGGATTATCTTTTGAGGGAGGTGTGTTCACAAATCTAACCCGTGACCACTTGGATTATCATAAAACGGTGGACAATTATCTGAAAGCAAAAAAGGCATTTTTCGACAATCTTCCGGCAACCGCCTTTGCTCTGACCAATATAGACGACAAGGCCGGGCCTGTTATGCTGCAGAATACTTTAGCGAAGAAACTAACTTATTCATTAAGGACTTTAGCCGACTTCAAAGCAAAAATATTAGAATCGCATTTTGAAGGAACAGACCTGATTATTAACAATCGGGAAGTAATGGTACATTTTGTCGGACGTTTTAACGCCTACAACCTGTTGGCTGTTTACGGAACGGCAGTTGCTTTAGGAAAAGATCCCGAAAATGTACTGATCGGATTAAGTACCCTACATCCTGTTTCGGGGCGTTTTGAAACAATCCGTTCCGTATTGGGATATACGGCTATTGTTGACTATGCGCATACTCCGGACGCATTAACAAATGTACTGAATGGTATTCATGAAGTTCTGGAAGGGAATGGCCGCATAATCACGGTTGTTGGAGCAGGAGGCAACCGCGATAAGGGAAAACGTCCTCTGATGGCAAAAGAAGCCGTTGATAAAAGTGATCAGGTCATCTTGACCTCAGACAATCCCCGTTTCGAAGACCCCGATGCAATTATTCAGGATATGGTTGCAGGGCTTTCTCCTGCAGATATGGAACGGACTCTTTGTATTACGGATCGTACGCAGGCGATTAAGACAGCCATTATGTTAGCAAAGAAAGGCGACGTAATACTGATTGCAGGGAAAGGACATGAAGATTATCAGGATGTAAAAGGAGTAAAACATCATTTTGATGATAGAGAGAAAGTACGCGAAATTTTTAAAACACAAGAACAATAAATCATGCTGTATTATCTATTTAATTATTTAGATCAAATAGACCTACCGGGAGCGGGGATGTTTAAATATGTATCATTTCGTTCCGGCTTGGCACTGATCCTTTCGTTATTTATTTCGACAACGATCGGACGCAGGATCATTGACAAATTACAGCAGCTTCAAATTGGTGAAACCGTACGTAATCTGGGCTTAGAAGGACAGATGAGTAAAAAAGGCACGCCAACAATGGGAGGTATCATTATAATTATCGCCATTCTTATTCCGGTTTTACTTTGTACCCGTCTGGAGAACATCTATATTATTCTGATGTTGATCACGACGCTATGGTTGGGTGCTATTGGCTTTGCTGACGACTATATTAAAGTTTTTAAGAAAGACAAAGAGGGATTACATGGTCGATTCAAAATTGTTGGCCAGGTTGGACTTGGGCTGATTGTAGGTTTGGTTTTGTTCATGAGTCCGGATGTAGTGATTCGTGAAAATGTTGAAGTCAGAAATGAGAATATTATTGAAGAAGTAAACTTTAAACAGAACGAAACGAAATCGACTAAGACCACGATTCCTTTTCTAAAGAATAATAATTTCGACTATGCCAGTATAGTCAGTTGGGCTGGAGATTATAAAGAACCTGCAGCATGGATCGTTTTTGTTCTTGTGGTTATCTTTATTGTAACAGCGGTATCCAACGGAGCCAATCTTACGGATGGATTAGATGGATTAGCTGCTGGAAGTTCGGCTATTATAGGAGTTGCATTAGGTATTCTTGCTTACATGTCTTCCCACGTCCGATTTGCCTCTTTCCTGAACATTATGTTTATCCCGGGAGCAGAAGAATTAGTAATTTTTGCTGCTGCCTTTATCGGTGCTACAATTGGATTTCTGTGGTATAATGCCTTCCCTGCCCAAGTATTTATGGGAGACACGGGTAGTCTTACCTTAGGTGGGATTATTGCTGTTTTTGCCATCATCATTCGCAAGGAATTACTTATACCGATTCTTTGTGGTATTTTTTTAGCTGAAAGCATCTCCGTAATGCTGCAGGTAGCCTATTTCAAATACACAAAAAAGAAATACGGTGAAGGAAGGCGTATTTTTAAAATGACTCCGCTTCACCATCATTTTCAGAAGCAAGGAAATGCCGGCATTCAGGCATTATTACAAAAGCCGTTCAATGTTGTTCCTGAATCCAAAATCGTGGTTCGTTTTTGGCTGATAGGAATTATTTTGGCTGTAATCACTATTGTTACGTTAAAGATGAGATAAGAGATGAGCAGGAGAGTTGTAATATTAGGAGGTGGAGAGAGCGGAGCTGGAGCAGCCGCACTGGCAAAGGCTAAAGGATTCGACACGTTTGTGTCTGACTTTTCTGCTATTCCGCCCAAATATAAACAGATGCTTGATGATCGCCGGATCGTATGGGAGGAAGGAAAACATACGGAAGAGTTGATTCTGAATGCTGATGAAGTAATAAAAAGTCCGGGCATCCCGGACAAAGCTCCTATTATTGTTAAACTAAAGGAAAGAAATATCCCTATAATCTCTGAGATCGAATTTGCAGGACGATATACTGCCTCAAAGATGATCTGTATCACCGGAAGCAACGGAAAGACAACTACGACGATGCTGATCTATCATATTCTGAAGAAAGCCGGAATGGACGTAGGCCTTGCAGGCAATATAGGGAATAGTCTGGCGCTTCAGGTAGCTGAATCACCACATGCTTTTTATGTCATCGAACTAAGTAGTTTTCAGCTTGACAACATGTATGATTTTAAAGCAGACATTGCCATATTACTGAATATTACGCCCGATCATTTAGATCGGTATAATTATGAAATGCAGAATTACGTAAATGCCAAGTTCCGTATTATTCAAAATCAAACAGAAGCGGATGCATTTATTTTCTGGAATGACGATCCTGTTATAAGCCGTGAGATCGCAAAACGATCACCGAAGGCAACCCTCCATCCTTTCTCTGCGGAAGACAAGTCCGGACTGAAAGGCTATACTAAAAACAAGAAAGTGATTATTGAAACATCAAATGGAACTTTTACGATGGAAGAAGATCTATTGGCACTTACGGGAACTCATAATCTGTATAATTCTTTAGCTGCAGGAATTACGGCTAAGATTCTGGACATTCAGGACGAAAAAATAAGAGAATCTTTGAGTGATTTTGCAGGCGTTGAACATCGCTTAGAGAAAGTTTTGCGAATACGTGGTGTTGATTATATTAATGATTCGAAAGCAACAAATGTAAATTCCTGCTGGTATGCTTTACAAAGCATGAACACAAAAATTATTCTTATACTGGGGGGAACAGACAAAGGAAATGATTATTCAGAAATAGATGAGTTGGTGAAAAAGAAAGTTCGCGCTCTTATATTCTTAGGAGTAGATAATAACAAACTTCATGATTTCTTTGATGGAAAGGTAAGTCAGATTGAAGATGCGCGTTCCATGGAAGAAGCTGTTTCAAAAGCATACAAACTGGCAGAGAAAGGAGATACGGTTTTACTTTCTCCTTGTTGTGCCAGCTTTGATTTATTTAAGAATTACGAAGACAGAGGCGAACAGTTCAAAGCCTGTGTACGCAATTTATAATCAGAAAGGATAGTTGAATGGATCTGGCAAATAAATTATTCAGAGGAGACCGGGTGATATGGATCATTTTCATGTTCTTATCGCTTATTTCGGTAATAGAGGTCTTTAGTGCAACCAGTACGATCGCTTATAAAAACGTTTATTTCTGGACTCCTATTGTCAGGCACGGTTCGTTTTTATTGGGTGGTTTTGTATTGATTCTATTATTGCATAATATTCCTTCCCGGTTTTTTCCGGCTTTAATTATCTTATTGCCGATTTCTATTCTCATGCTATTGATTACTCCGTTTATTGGAGTCAGCGCGAATGATGCACATCGTTGGCTGGAATTTATGGGAATACAGTTTCAGCCTTCAGAGTTTGCGAAACTGGCATCTATCGTTTTTATTGCATTCATGCTGAGCAAACGAGATAAGTTCACCGAAAAACAAATATACAATTCTATCCTGATTGGAGTAGGAACGGCTTGTATTCTTATTTTCCCTGAAAACTTCTCAACAGCAATTATGCTTTTCGGAGTTTGTTACCTGATGATGTTCATCGGACAGTTATCGGTTAAAAGGTTACTGAAATTAGGAGCGATATTAGGAGCTACAGGAGGACTACTACTTTGTTTGATGTTATTCACCCCAAAGAGTATTGAACAATACTTGCCCGACCGTTTAGCTACCTGGAAAGCTCGTATAGAACGTTTTGCCAGTCCGGAAGAACAAAAAGGGGAAGCAGAAGGCACATTCAAAGTAACGGATGATAATTATCAGGAAGTACACGCTAAAATTGCCATTGCACGAGGTGGGATAATAGGGCAAATGCCCGGACATGGACAACAACGGGATTTTCTTCCTCAGGCTTACTCTGACTTCATCTATGCAATCATCATTGAAGAACTGGGATTTATTGGAGGCATGTTTGTTTTGTTGCTCTATGTTATCTTACTTGTACGGGTAGGAATGATTGCCCGGAAATGCGAAAAGCTTTTCCCAAAATTCCTGGTCATAGGATGTGGATTACTACTTGTAGTCCAGGCATTAGCAAACATGGCGGTTGCTGTGGATCTGATTCCGGTAACAGGACAACCCATGCCTTTAGTCAGTCGTGGAGGAACATCAACCATGATTTCTTGTATTTATTTTGGAATAATATTAAGTGTAAGTCGTTTTGGTGCAGGAATAGGAAATGAAGAGATTCCGTTGGAAGAGCCTTTGGATGAAGATGAAGAAGGAATAGAAACGGAACAAATAAGCAGTGAAACAGAAACAGAGGTGAAGGCATGAAACAATTCAGAGTAATAATAAGCGGAGGAGGAACAGGAGGACATATCTTTCCTGCTGTTTCAATTGCAAACACGATTCGCAGTCGTTATCCGCAATCGGAAATTCTTTTTGTCGGAGCAGAAGACCGCATGGAAATGGAAAAGGTTCCGGCCGCAGGATATAAAATAGTTGGTCTTCCGGTCAGCGGTTTTGACAGAAGCAACTTATTCAAAAACATAAAAGTAATAAGCCGCCTCATAAAAAGTTTATCTTTAGCAAAAAAAACAATCCGGGAATTTAAGCCTGATATAGCTGTGGGAGTCGGAGGATACGCAAGTGGACCTACTTTATGGTCTGCAGCATCACTCGGTATTCCTTCGTTGATACAAGAACAAAATTCGTATGCCGGTGTTACCAATAAGCTATTAGCAGGAAAGGCAAGCAAAATCTGCGTTGCATATGAAGGAATGGAACGTTTTTTCCCTGCGGACAAACTTGTCATTACAGGGAATCCGATTCGTGAAGATCTGGCCGAAGCGAAAGACAAGAGGCAAGAGGCCTTAGAGTATTTCGGTTTAACAAAAGACAAAAAAACTATTCTCATCGTAGGAGGAAGTCTTGGTGCTCGCACAATCAACCAAAGCATACAATCCGGATTAAGCAAACTGTTGAATGCCGATATACAAGTTATCTGGCAGACGGGGAAATACTACTATACGAAAGCAGAGGCCTTTTTAAAAGAATTTCAAGACCAACCGGTTTGGTGTTCAGTCTTTATCAATCGAATGGATTATGCGTATGCTGCAGCAGATTTGGTTATCTCTCGTGCCGGAGCCAGCTCAATTTCAGAACTTTGTCTGCTGGAAAAACCAGCTGTTTTAGTACCTTCGCCTAATGTTGCCGAAGATCATCAAACAAAAAACGCAATGGCGTTAGTCAGTAAAGATGCTGCCGTAATGGTTCGGGATTCAGAAGCAAATGAAAAATTGATAGATACGGCTTTAGAACTGATACAGGATCAGGACAGGCTGAAATCTTTAAGTACAAATATTGCCCAGTTGGCCGAACGAAACAGTGCCGAGCGCATTGTTGATGAAATTGTAAAGATCATAGAAAAGAAGTAGAATGAACATAGAGACGTTGACATCCATTTATTTTGTAGGAGCAGGAGGTATTGGAATGAGTGCTTTGATCCGTTATTTCCTTTCAAAAGGGAAACGAGTAGCAGGGTACGACAGGACATTGTCCGCTTTAACCGAATCGTTAAATAAAGAGGGAGCTTCTATTCATTATGAAGATGATATAGCGCTTATCCCTGAAGCATATAAAGATACAGCTCATACGTTGGTTATTTATACTCCGGCAGTACCTGAAACGCATCAGGAACTAACCTATTTCCGGACGAATGGATTTCGGATCATGAAACGTGCACAGGTATTAGGTGAGATAACGAAATATTCACGTGGCTTGTGTGTTGCCGGAACGCATGGTAAAACCACTACTTCTTCCATGATCGCTCATCTATTGAAACAATCTCATGTGGATTGCAATGCCTTTCTTGGAGGAATATTAAAGAATTACAACAGCAATCTGTTGCTTTCCGACACAAGCGACCTGACTGTTATAGAAGCAGATGAATTCGATCGCTCATTTCATTGGCTTACTCCGTATATGGCGGTTATAACATCCGCAGATCCGGATCACTTGGATATTTATGGTACGGCAGAAGCTTACAAGGAGAGTTTCGACAAGTTTACCTCGTTGATTAGACCGGATGGTGTCCTATTGATAAAGAAAGGAATTAACGTAACGCCTCATCTGAAAGAAGGCGTTAAACAATATACGTATTCGGCAACGGAGGGTGGAGATTTTCACGCGGAGGATATCCGGATAGGTAACGGGGAGATTTTATTCGATTTCGTGGGGCCGGACATCTCAATCAGAGACATCAGACTTGGAGTACCTGTTAAGGTAAATATTGAGAATGGAGTTGCCGCAATAGCGATTGCCTGGTTAAATGGGGTTACTCCGGAGGAGATAAAAGAAGGGATGTATTCTTTTGCCGGTCCGAAAAGGCGGTTCGATTTTTATCTGAAGAAAGAAAACATCGTTTTAATCGATGATTATGCTCACCATCCGGCAGAATTGAGAGAAAGTATATTGTCGGTAAAAGAGTTATACAAAGGAAAGAAAGTAACAGGCATATTTCAACCGCACTTATATAGCAGAACGCAAGATTTTGCGGATGATTTTGCGACCAGTCTTTCATTGTTGGACGAACTGATCTTACTCGACATCTATCCTGCAAGGGAAGAACCTATTCCCGGCGTAACATCTCAGATCATTTTTGATAAAGTGACTTTGAAGAATAAAACGTTATGCAAAAAGGAACAACTATATTCCATCTTAGAAAGAGGGACATACGAGGTTGTCCTTATGGCCGGAGCAGGTGATATTGACCGAATGGTTGAACATGTAAAATTGATATTGGAGAAAAAGTGATTCGTATTATTACCATATTAATCGGGATGTTATTGTTTGCATATATCCTCTTTACTTCTTATTTCTTTAAGGATGTAAGGAGATCTGATACATGTAAGTCAATAGAAGTCGTTGTGAAAGACAGTTTAGAAAAGCATTTCGTGACAGAAGCAGACCTTACTTCTTTCCTGAAACGGGAGAAATTATATCCGGTAGATAAACCAATGACTGAGATTAATACGGACAAGATAGAAGAAGCTTTGCTTTCTAATGAAATGATTGCGAATGTTGAAGCATATAAAACACCTTCGGGCATAATAAAATTGGAAGTAAAACAAAAGATGCCGATATTGCGGGTAATTAGTGTTCACGGTAATTTCTATATTGACAATAAAGGAACTGTTATGCCGGTAAGCAACCGTTATGTTGCCCATGTTCCCGTAGCCAGTGGTTTTATCGAAAAAGAGCAGGCTATGACCGACTTATACAAATTTGCGTTATTTTTGCAAGAGGATAAATTCTGGAATGCCCAGATTGAGCAAATATACATTCATTCGGACGGTGAAGTTGATTTAATTCCAAGAGTGGGAGACCACCGGATTGTGTTGGGAGCACTGGATGGGTTTAAAGGGAAATTAGATAATTTGCGACTTTTCTATGACAAAGTAGTCCCCAAAATGGGATGGGAAAAGTATAGCATTATTAATTTAAAATATAAGAATCAAATCGTTTGTACTAAAAGATAGACAATATGCAATACACAAACTTTATAACAGCTATTGACTTAGGTACATCTCGTATGGTCGGCATTGTAGGGATAAAGAATCCTACAGGTAGCATATCGATCATAGCTCATGAGGTGGAAAACTCCGGAACTTGTATAAGGCGGGGATGTGTATATAACGTGGAAGAAACAGCCAATAAAGTCAAACATTTGATTCAGAAATTGGAAAACAAACTGCATGGTACCAAGATCGGGAAAGTCTATGTAGGTGTTGGCGGAATGTCTTTACACTCTATCGATCATACCGTGCCCCATATTTTGGGAGAAGACGGAATCGTTTCTGAGAATACTATTGATTCATTATATAAAGAATGCCAACAATTTCGTCCGGATATGCTGGATGTACTTGCGGCAGTATCTCCGACTTACTATATAGACAATCAGGTAGTTGATAATCCTGTGGGAGTTCCCGGAAATAAAATCGAAGCACGCTATAAGCTGATTGTTGCGCGCCCGTCATTACGTAGTTATATACTTAGCAGCATCCGCGACCGCGCAAAAATCGAAATTGCAGGCATTCTGGTATCTCCATTAGCTATGGCAGATGTAGTACTGACTGCTGACGAAAAGAATCTGGGCTGTGCGTTGATTGGCTTTGGTGCCGGAGTAACCACCTTAACGATATATAAGGGAGGAAAATTGGAAGCTCTATCCGTTATTCCTTTAGGGAGCCACCTTATCACAAAAGACATCATGAATCTTCGCATTGTTGAGACAGAGGCAGAGCGTCTTAAATGCGCCTATGGGAGTGCCATTATGGATAAAGACGATGACTCTGCTATACAGGTTAGTTCTGCCGACGGAGTTGGATTACGAGAAATTCCGCTTAGCGACTTCAACAATATTATTGAAGCACGTATAGGAGAAATATTGGAAAATGTATATGCCCGTCTGGAAGAAACAGGATTGAAAAACGAATTAGGTGCCGGAGTTATTATTACAGGTGGAGGCGCTACATTAAAGAACCTGACAGAAGTTATACGAGAAAGACTTAAAGTTGGGGTACGCTGCTCGTCTGTCCGCAAAGGAATAGTAAGTAGCGGAGATATAGATCCTGTCAATTCAGAATATGCAGTTGCTATAGGATTACTTATGCAAGGAACGGAAAATTGTGCTATCCCACAGGAAAAATCTACAGACCCACAACCAACATTGTTTGGGCACCTGGAAGAGGAAGAAGTTCCGAAACCTACAGCAGAACCCAAAAAGCCGAAATCTCCGAAAGAAAAGAAAGGAGGTCTTTTTTCCGGATGGAGGACGAAGGTGGACAATATGACAAAAGACCTGTTTGATGGGGAATTATAAAATCAGCAAACGTTAAGGAGGAAAGACGATGGACGATACAATATTAGATTTCAACTTTCAGACAGATTCACCCAATATCATTAAAGTTATTGGTGTAGGTGGAGGCGGCGGAAATGCTGTTACTCACATGTATAAGGAAGGCATCTACGATGTTTCTTTTGTGCTTTGCAATACAGATAATCAGGCACTGAAACGTTCTGATGTGCCGACAAAGATAACTCTTGGACGGGAAGTAACACAAGGACTTGGAGCAGGGAATAAGCCGGAAAAGGCGATGATGGCAGCCGAAGAGAGCCTCGACGAACTTCGCAGAATGCTGGACGACGGAACCAAGATGGTTTTCATTACCGCAGGAATGGGAGGAGGAACAGGAACAGGTGCTGCTCCGGTTATTGCACGTATAGCTAAGGATATGGGTATCCTTACAGTAGGTATTGTTACCATTCCATTTGAGTTTGAAGGTCGAAGAAAAATCGTACAAGCGTTAATCGGTGTTGAAGAAATTGCAAAGAATGTGGATGCTCTGCTTGTAATCAGCAATGAACGTCTGCGCCAGATTTATGCAGACTTAACGGTTACAAATGCTTTTGGAAAAGCGGACGATACGTTAACTATTGCGGCCAAAAGTATTGCGGAAATTATTACGTTACCCGGAATTATCAATCTTGACTTTGCCGATGTAAACACGACAATGAAAGATGGTGGTGTTGCTCTTATGAGCAATGGTTTTGGACGAGGCGAAAACCGTGTTAAGATGGCAATTGAAGATGCGCTCAATTCTCCTTTACTAAATAACAACGACATCTTTGATGCAAAGAAAATATTATTCAATGTCTCTTTCAGTAAAGAATCTGAACTCCTGATGGAAGAAATGAATGATGTACACGAATTTATGTCTCGTTTTGAGAGAGATATTGATGTAATCTGGGGAACGGCAGTGGACGATTCGTTAGGAGATCAGATAAAAATGACGATTCTGGCAACAGGATTCGGAACAAGCGATATACCTGAAGTGGCAGAAAAGCAACGACAGGATTCTTTCTTTATGTCAGAAGAAGAAAGGCGCCGCAAAATCGAAGACGACGAAAAAGAGGCGCGCGAACTCAAACTGATCGGGAAATACTATGATGTGTCCGGTCGTAAGATGGGACTTCCTGCGCGTTCTAAGCCCGTTATATTGTCAGCAGACGAGATGGATGATGATTCCCTGATTGCCATCTTAGAAGAATACCCCACGTATAATCGTGATCCGAAACTCATAACCCGTAGTCGTGCTAAATTAGCCAATATGGAAGAGGAAGCGGTAGAGATACAGGATCCTGATTCTAAAGAAGCAGAGAATCCTTCCGACAAGTCAGACAATGATGGTGGACGTCGGATAATTAGTTTTAGATAATAGAATACTCAATTTTAAAAGAATTAGATATATGAACCTGTTTGATCGTGTAAGTGCTGACATCAAAGAAGCTATGCTGGCTAAAGATAAGATCCGTCTTCAGGCACTTCGTGGAGTAAAAAAAGAATTCCTTGAAGCAAAGACGGCAAAAGGAGGAGATGGAGAACTCAGTGATGAAGCTGCAACTAAGATACTCCAGAAGATGGTAAAGCAAAGAAAAGAGAGTGCAGAAATATACGCTTCTCAAGAACGTCCGGAATTAGCGGAAGGAGAATTAGCAGAAGCAGCTTGCATCGAAACCTACCTGCCGAAACAAATGACCGCTGAAGAGCTTGAAGTTGCTCTCAAAGAAATTATAGACAAGGTCGGGGCTTCAGGCCCGGGCGATATGGGTAAGGTAATGGGAACTGCCACAAAAGCGTTAGCAGGGAAAGCAGAAGGCCGAATGATATCGGAAACAGTAAAACGCCTATTAGCATAAATCTGTTTTTTTAATAAAGAAATAGTCCCGGCTTATCAAAGTCGGGATTTTTTTATTGAGAATAGTTTACTTTTGCAGGTATAATAATATAGATATTCAATTGATATGAATCTATCCAAGACATATGGTGGGCACCTCATGGCTATTCTAACCGTAGTAATATGGGGAACAACATTTGTTTCTACTAAAGTACTGATCAATAACAGCCTCACTCCGGTTGAGATTCTGATTTATCGTTTTACAATCGCTTATATCTGCATCTGGTTTATTTCCCCGAAAAAGGTATGGGCAGATAGCATAAAAGATGAATTTTTATTTGTTTTATCCGGTATTACGGGAGGTTCATTGTATTTTTTGGCAGAAAACACGGCTTTAGAGTTTACATTAGCCTCAAATGTCGGGTTAATCATAAGCGTTACTCCCGTAATTACGGTGCTTGTACAATATCTTGTTGACCGAAAAGAGAAACCGGGCAAACGATTTATTATAGGCTCATTAATAGCCTTGCTCGGCGTTTCCTTCGTGGTATTTAACGGTAGTTTTGTTCTGCAGCTTTCTCCTATTGGTGACTTATTGACTCTCACAGCGGCCTTAATGTGGGCATTTTATTGTCTCGTATTCCGAAAATTAGGCGACCGTTATTCTACAGTTTTTATTACCAGAAAAGTCTTTTTCTACGGAGTTCTAACCATTTTACCGATTCTTTTTTTCAAGTCTTTACCTTTTGATCTGGAAGTAATAATTCGCCCCGTGGTATTGATGAATCTATTATTTCTTGGCGTGGTTGCCTCAATGCTTTGCTATCTTATGTGGAATCTTTCCGTAAAACGAATAGGAACAATGCGAGCTGCAAATTATCTTTATATCACCCCTTTGGTCACCCTGTTAACTTCTGCTTTAATAATCAACGAACCAATTACCTGGATTGCACTTATAGGCTGCATTCTGATTCTTGCGGGTGTATATATTGCTGAACGAGGATAACTTTGTTTAATCCTCTTCTTTGATATATGTAAATAAGAACTATTTTTGTGGTTATGAGAACACTACATATACTAATACTATTATTGACGTCCCCGATTCTCGTTTTCGCTCAGATAGAAGAATCAGGAGACATTCATCCAGCCAGCGTCAGGAGAGGTGAAATTTCCGCGAAATGGATAGACCGCGCTACACTTAATGGAAAAGCAGAAAGACCGGACAGCAAAGATTTACTTTGGTATAGAAAGTCGGCTACTGTATGGGAGGAAGCTCTACCTTTAGGAAATGGCCGGCTTGGAGCAATGATCTTTGGAGGAGTGGCTGATGAACGAATCCAGATTAATGACAATACGCTATGGGATGGATTCCCCATGGAACGAAATAACCCAAAGGCTTTAACGTCACTACCGGAAATACAGCGTTTGCTTTTCGAAAATAAAAACAAAGAAGCTGTTGACCTTGCAGGAGAAACCTTAATGGGAATACCTGCAAGAATAAAGCCATATCAATCTTTGGGCGAAATATGGTTCGACACCCCAATAGTTAATGCGAATAATTATGTGCGAAGCCTTGACTTATCCACAGGTATAGTTTCTGTCACATATAGTTCGGAAAATGTTCAATATAAACGTGAATATTTTGCATCCGCAGTTGATAGTGTTATCGTTGTTCGCTTTACAGCCAATAAAAATAAAAAAATAAATCTTAATCTAACGATGCGTAGGGCACAAGATGCTGTATGTGAACCCGATCCAAACGATAAAAACAGTTTATTATTAAAAGGGCGCATCCACGCAGAAGATAAGAACGGCATAGAACGTGGTCTCCAATTTGCAGCTAAAATAAAGGCCCTTACGGAGAAAGGAACAGTTGAAGTACGCGATAGTTTCTTACAAATTAAAAATGCAAATACCCTGACTTTATACATTAGCGGTTCTACAAATTATCCGAGTTTTAAGAAATTAAAGCAAGGGGTTACGACCCTATCTGTTAATCCACAAGAAACGTGTTCTTTATTGATTGAGAAGGTTGAAAATAAATCCTACGATAAGGTAAGGAAAGACCATATTCAGGATCATCAGCAATATTACAATCGGGTCTCTTTAGACTTGGGTTCTTCTCAACAGGAAAAGGAACTGACGACTGACGAACAACTTAAACAAGCCAAAGAAAAAGGAGAGCCAAGTTTAGGTTTGATAGAAACATACTTCAAGTTCGGGCGTTATTTATTAATCGCATCCTCTCGTCCAGGAGGAATGCCTGCAAACCTTCAAGGTCTTTGGGCTTGGCAGATGACTCCTCCCTGGAGCTCGGACTATCACACAAATATAAATTTCCAAATGAATTACTGGCCTGCAGAGATAACCAACTTAAGTGAACTTCATATGCCTATGTTCGACTTAATGGATCTTTTAGCCAAAACAGGAAGAGCAACTGCTAAAAACACATACGGAGCAGACGGTTGGGTAGTTCATCACCTGACAGATGCATGGGGATTCACCACTCCTGCCGATGGACCGCAAGGGATATGGCCTGTCGGAGCAGCCTGGTTAGCGCAACATCCTTGGGAACATTATAATTTTACAGGAGATAAAGATTTCCTTTCAGAAAAAGCCTTTCCCTTGATGAAAGAAGCGGCACGATTCATTATGGACTTCTTGATTGAAGCTCCTGCCGGAACAGCTTATGCCGGTAAATTAGTTACAAACCCTTCGCACTCACCGGAAAATGCATTTTATCTACCTGACGGATCACAATCTGTCTTTACGTATGGATCAACAATGGATATAGAAATCATACATGACCTACTAACGAATTGCATAGAAGCCTGTTCAATTTTAGACACAGATCCTTCTTTCAAGAAAGAATGCATGAAAACGTTAGACCGCCTACCTCCTATTCGGATTAGCAAAAAGAGTGGTCGTGTTATGGAATGGGTAGAAGATTACGAAGAAGTTGACCCTCATCACCGCCATACATCACATTTATTTGCATTACATCCCGGGAACCAAATAACAGTACACGGCACCCCTGAATTAGCAGAAGCAGCTCGTAAAACACTAAACGCACGCGGCGATGGCGGAACTGGTTGGGGATTGGCATGGAAAATCAATATGTGGAACAGATTACACGACGGAGATCATGCCTATAAGTTACTTTCCGTTCTATTAAGCGAAAAGACATTACCAAATCTATTTGACGACCATCCCCCATTCCAGATCGACGGAAATTTCGGAGCAACTGCAGCCATTGCTGAAATGCTATTGCAAAGTCAATTAGTAAAAGAAGATGGAAATTTTGAAATCCACCTTCTACCCTCACTCCCCACAGCATTCAAAAACGGATCTGTGAAAGGACTACGAGCAAGAGGAGGTTTCGTTGTTGATTTATCCTGGCAAGACAACAAACTGACAGAAGCGAGCGTACTATCCACAAATGGAGGAATACTTCATCTTAGACTGGGAGAAAACACGGTTACATACAAAACTCATAAAGGAGAAAAGCTAAATTTATCACCAGAGCTCCGATCCTCAAAAAAAGAATAGACTGACATAAAAAACATCTTTTGTCTTCTTCGCGTTAATTTCTCTATTGATCTTCCATAGAAAACAAAACGTCATTAAAGAGGTATATAGATCGGAATGGGGTAATTTGCGAATCTTTTTTTATATGTTTGTAACTCTTTCATGTTCCTTCATTTGAAATTTCAGATGCGTTTGCTCTAAGCTATTGGTTTGAAAAAATCAAAATGTTGGCAAATCACCTATTTTTGCGTCAGATTAATATCGGTCACAAATAAGGCTTTTGGGGCTGACTTCTCTAACAAAATAACGAAACATGTGCCTGAAGAGCAGAATTCGGGAGATGTTGTTTAAATCACATTATCCGGCATGTCCGTTTTTTCAAGATTTGTAAAAAGTAAAAAATCCAAAATTACGCTACTCTTTTTTGAAGATAAAGGATATATTTCGAAAGATAACCTTTATTTTTTGGAATACAACCTTTATTTTTTTGGTGAAAAAACGGTCTTTCTTTGTCATTATGGAATATTTATTGGTTTGAAACTATATAAACGAAAGAAAAATGAGGTTAAGTGCTTTTGAAGTGCGTAAGCAAAATGGTTAAAATAGTTTCTTTTTGTCTTGTCTTCATGTGTTTCGCCAAAGACCAAATCAGATATAAAAAAATAGAGAATAAATTCAAAACAGATTCTTACTTGAAATCAGAGAATTATATTTTATCAATCGAACTATAGTAGACTTGAAATAATAAGGTCTTAATTATAATTCTCTGATTTCTTTCCTCTTATCTCCCCTCTACACCTCCAACAAATCCTCATTAATCTCCTCAATCAGAAACTCATAAACTTCGTCCCAGGTTTCGCCTTTTAAGAGGGCGTATTGGTCACGGAAGAATTTGGCATCCTCACTGTTCGGTTTGTTTGCGAGAACGTCTTTCATGTGTTGGAACATCATAAAGCCGCCAATGTCCTCAGGTGGACAGGCTCCTTTGCCGGCCAGACAGACGGCTTTGAGTGCTAATTCGGGCGAGATAGTTTCGAGGGTGATCAGGTGTTCCCAGCTGTCTCCGAAATCATAGACGTAGGTATAAGTTTGTCCTTCGGCATTGAAGATGTCTTGTAATTTGGTTTTGCCGGCATCATAATCTACCGGCCAATCATCATCCGGAATGGATATAAGTGGTTTTGAACCGAAGCCTTTGGGTGAAAACAAATATAAGTGGCAGTCTTCCCATTGGAAGACGGTCTGAATCACATCGTGGAAACGTTCAAATGTAAAATTTGAGGGTACTAATACTCGCCGCCAAACAGGAGGCTTGGTTATTCCTTTTAGTTGTATTTTAAATTGGAAAAGCATGTTTTTTTGTTTTTATATTATTAATCATACCTTTTACAAAAAAAATTAGAAGAGCTTGGAAACGAAAGTTGAGGAGCCTGGAAACAAAAGTTGAAGAGCCTGGAAACGAAAGTTGAAGAGCCTCAAAATTTCCAGAAATACTATCTAAACCCTAAGTTCAAACATAAATAATTAAAAATCAATCTGATATACTTAGCATAAAAACAGATGGGTAAATATAAATTTGCAATTACCCAATCATGCCAAATCCCATACTTCCTTTTTCTCCTAATCCTACGTCAAAGGCTAACTGCATTAGTGGTTCGTCTGCTTTAAGACGAAAGGTGTAGGTATAGCCTTTGATTTTTGTCTGGGCAGGAGTGTCTGCTTTAATGGTTATCAGGCGTGAGTTTGCTCGAGAGAGTAGATCGAAACTGAATTCGTCCGATCCCGTGTATTCATGTTTATAGTATGTTTTATATTTTTCTTTGAGATTTTTGAGGAGACAATCTCCATAAGCATAAGCCTTATCAGCTTTACCAATAACATGATAAATCCATGAAGAGAGAGGGTATAAATAATTTATAGGAAGCTTATTCCCTGATATGTTTTTTTTAACAGCTATTTTTATTTTAAATCTCATATTCCTCTTATATTAAAATAGAGTTCTTTCAAAGATAGAAGATCGCTTTTAATATATCAAGTAAATTCGCTGTTTTTTGATGTAAGGACGTGATTGTCACATCCTCATACATCAAAAAAAAATCAGTTGTATCTTTTGGCTGCTTCGTAAACATCATCTAACAGACCTTCCACAAAGAAAAATGTGGCGTTACAAAATAACGATGGGTCTTTTATGGAGGGGACTTTATTCTCTTTACCGTTATTAGCAATTACGGATTCTGCCGGATAGCTCCTATATCTTGTTCCTTTATCCGGATCGTATTGATAAGTAAGGTTTTTCACTTCTACTTTGTAATTATTATCGAAACAGGATATATACATTTTATATTTTAGTATTGTTTTATCGGTATCATTCAACAGAAGTTCAACTCTGGAGCTGACTAATATAGTTTTTCTTCCTTTATTACATGATACACTTGAGATAAAAACATCTTTCCCATATTCTTCCTTAGCCCACTCGCTTATCGCATTATATAATCCGTCCTGAGTTGCTCCTGTCATTTTTATATCATCCGTATAACAGATCTTTCCTTCTTTCTCAGGTGCACAAGCTTCTACTTTCCCTTTATTTCCTTGTGCAAAGCAAAGAACGGGGAGAAGAAAGAACAATATTGAAGTAATTCTTATTTTCATGTCCTGTTATTTTATCCACACATTTATGATTTCCCCGACAAACATCTTGTTGACTTGCTTGCCGATCCATTCTTTTCTGACTTCTTCGTTGGAGATAGACTCCTGACTTAATGGCTGTGAAACTAATTTGCGACATTCAATAATCATCCACGCTTCATTGAATGCTTTGCTTCCGGATGGGGTGGTAATTGGAGTCAGTCCTGTTTCCTTTATTTTATCTTTATCTTTCCCTGAATTATTACCACAATACAAGAGTACGTCCCGGTAAGCTTCCGTATAGAAGGAAAGAGTGTATGTCTCATACTTTTCCATCAGAGGATAGGTATATCGGGTTGGATTGATAAAACAGAACGCTGCCGGTTTACCAAACAGGTAACCCAAACCGCCCCAACTGGCCGTCATCATATTAAATTCGCTATTATTTCCGGCTGTTATCAGCATCCAGTCTTGCGACAGCATCTTGATTATATTACCGGGAATATTTTCCGCTCGTATTTGTTTGTATCCTTCAAGCGCAGCATTCACGGTTTGCGAACCCGCAGCAGCTACAACGGGAGCTGTTTCTTTCTTTTCACGAATTACAGGGACAGAGGCAACTGGCTCCACCGGTACAACGGTAACAACTCTTGCCGTAGATACGTCGGGTTTTGCAACAGCCAAACTCGTTGCCACGTTATCAAATAAGTCATTAATAAAGTCAATCGTACCTTTTCTGAACTTTCCATTAATTCTGTTTAACTTACCTTTACTCAGAGCCGCTTCATCAGTGATCCATTCTTCAGCAACATATTTCTCCGGTTCACGTTGATATGACACATTATATTCATAGCGTATTCCATTCACTTTAATACGAAGTTGGCCATCTTCACAATGCATCAGAACCCGATACGACATCAGACTTCGGTCTAAAGACAAAGCAGAACTTGTAAAAACAAGATAATCTTCACCAACAGCAGCCAGATCGCCTTTCTCAGCATCAGAAAAAACCACACGGCTATTTTCATTATTAAAACGTTCGCCAGCCCAGTCAGCAGCCAGATCAAAAACACGCTCTTTAGATTGCTGAGGCAAGCTAAAAACTTTCTCGAAAACAACCTTACCGTCAACTTCAGGTACACTACCTGTCAAATATTTAGCGTCATCCTGCGCAACGCCGGAAAAAGAGATCAAAAGAAAAAGAATAAGTATCTGCTTCATATAACATAAAAGTTTGGGGATATACCACAAACAAAGATATGTAATTCCATTTGAATAAATCAGTGTGAGGCAAATATTTAATTCAAATATATCATAAGCAAAGAAAAAAAAACTATATTTGCACCCTGTGAAAAAACGAATAATAATATAATAACATAAACAATAAAGATTCAAATGCAAAACAAAGGATTTGTAAAGGTCTTTGCTACGCTTCTTACGCTTGTTTGTTTGTTCTACCTGTCATTCTCATTTGTGACCAGGCATTACAACAGCAAAGCCGCTGAGTATGCTAATGGAGACCCCGCGAAGGAGAGCCATTATTTGGACTCGCTATCTACTCAGAAAGTTTGGCTGGGTTATACCCTTAAAGAATGCCGTGAAAAGGAAATCAGTCTTGGTCTTGACCTTAAAGGCGGGATGAATGTTGTTCTTGAGCTTAATGTTGCAGACGTTATCCGCTCATTATCGAACAATAATCAGGATGAGAATTTTAATCAGGCATTAACGTCTGCTTACCAACGTCAGGCTGCGAGTCAGAAAGGGTTCATCGATTTGTTTGTAGAAGAATATAAGAAGTTAGAACCAAACGGCCGTCTTGCTTCAATCTTCAGCACATTTGAACTAAAAGAAAAAATTACTCCTCAAAGTACAGATGCACAAGTTGTATCAGTTCTTCGTGAAGAGCTAAAGAGCGCAATTGATAATTCATTTAACGTTTTACGTACCCGTATCGACCGCTTTGGTGTTGTTTCTCCGAATATACAACGTTTGGAAACAACCGGTCGTATTTTGGTTGAACTACCAGGAGTAAAAGAACCGGAACGTGTTCGTAAACTTCTTCAGGGTAGTGCAAACCTTGAGTTTTGGGAAACCTATACTTTACCTGAGATTTATCAGAACTTAGTTGCAGTAGACAATCTATTAGCTTCAACACTGAAAAATTCATCAGACGAGGCCGCAAAAGATTCAACAGCGACTACAGAAGAAACATCGGCAACAGACGCAAAAGATGTTGCAGATACAGCCATTACAGACACAGCAAACACAAACGAAGCAGATTCTCTGCTGGCAGAGATTTCTGGTGCGCAAGAAGATGAAAAAGGTCAGTCTTTTGAGGAATTCTCAAAAGAGCATCCGCTTTTTGCAAGACTTCAGATCAATCAGTATAACGGTCAGTTATCTCCGGGAACGGTGGTTGGTTATGCTCATGTAAGTGATATGGCCATCATCAATGAATATCTCGAGATGAAACAAGTTAAAGACTTGCTTCCACGCAATCTTTCTCTGAAGTGGGGAGTTAAAGCGGTGGACGAGAAAGAGACTTTGTATGAATTATATGCCATAAAATCAACCAACCGTGACGGCACTCCTGCTCTTGGAGGTGATGTAGTAACGGATGCGAATGCAGACTTTGTACAACAAGCGGGACGCTCAGAGCAACAGGTGAGTATGAGCATGAATGCGGAAGGAGCAAAAGCATGGGCTAAATTGACAAAAGAAAATATCGGCAAGTCTGTTGCGATTATCCTTGACGGCATGGTTTACTCTGCTCCGGTTGTAAATCAAGAAATTACCGGAGGACGTTCACAGATCAGCGGACACTTTACTCCGGAGGAAGCGAAAGACCTTGCTAACGTACTTAAGTCAGGTAAGATGGCAGCGTCTATTCATATTGTACAAGAAGATGTTGTTGGTCCTTCTCTGGGACAAGAAGCAATTAGTTCGGGAGTTCTTTCTTTTGTTTTAGCCTTGATCGTACTATTCTTGTATATGTGCGTGTATTATGGTTTGATTCCTGGTTTGATTGCAAATGCAGCATTATTAATTAACGTATTCTTCACAATGGGTGTACTTGCCTCGTTCCAGGCAGTTTTAACCTTGCCGGGTATTGCGGGTATGGTGTTAACATTGGCGATGGCTGTGGATGCAAATGTGTTGATATACGAACGCACAAAAGAAGAACTTCGTGCCGGAAAATCGTTAGGAAAGGCAATTCAGGACGGTTACCAGAATGCTTTTTCTGCAATTTTTGATGCCAATGTTACGTCTATTCTTACAGGGTTTGTTTTGTTCTACTTCGGAACAGGTCCGATTCGTGGATTTGCCACAACAATGATTATCGGTTTGTTTGCATCATTCTTAACTGCAGTATTCTTGACTCGTATTGTTTATGAGGCATTAATTGCGAAAGACAAACTTAAGAATATTACATTTACGACCTCTTTAACAAAGAACCTTCTGGCCAACGTAAACTTCAACTTCTTAGGAAAGAGAAAAGTAGGTTACCTGATACCGGTAGTTCTTATTGTATTAGGAGCGATTTCGATGATGACAATCGGGCTGAACAACGGTATTGACTTCACAGGTGGACGTAACTATATTGTACGTTTTGATCAGGAAGTAACAACAGATAATGTTCGTGATTTATTAAATGAAAATTTGGATGGTGCAGTAAATGTTATTACGATCGGAACCTCAAATCAGGTTCGTATCTCTACTAACTATAAGATTGCAGATAGTGATCCCGCAGTTGATCAGGAAATTGAAAACAAACTTTATACGGGATTAAGCAACTTATTACCGGCAGGGACAACATTAGACCAATTCAAAGAAACGTATATACAGAGTTCACAGAAGGTAGGTCCGAGCATGGCAGACGATATCAAGAATAGTGCTATTATTGCCGTTGTATTCTCAATGGTCTGCATGGCATTGTATATTTTACTCCGGTTCCGTGATTTCGCATTCTCCGTAGGGGTATTTGTTTCTGTTCTGATGGTAACGTTGTGTATTATCTCACTATATACATTATTATGGAAGATCTTGCCTTTCTCTATGGAAGTAGATCAGACATTTATTGCGGCTATTCTTACCATTATCGGCTATTCGATCAATGATACGGTGGTTGTATTCGACCGTATTCGTGAGACAACAGCAATCTATCCTAAACGAGATCGTTTCCAGGTGATCAATCACGCATTGAACTCAACATTAGGACGTACATTAAGTACTTCTCTTTCTACATTCCTTGTTGTGTTGTGTATCTTCACGCTTGGTGGTAGTACAATTCGTAGTTTCACGTTTGCAATCTTAGTTGGGGTAGTTTTAGGAACTTATTCAACCTTATTTGTTGCTGCGCCTATAGCTTACGAAATCCAAAAGAAGAAACTGAATAAAAAAGGTATTGTTTTGGAAGAAGGAGAAATAAAATAAAGAAAGCACAAAAACAATCTTCATAAAAAGAAGCCCCCTGTATAATCGAAATGATTACAGGGGGCTATTCTTTTTAATTAAATTATTTTGTTGCCTATTAACAACGAGGCTTTAACTGTTTGAAGAAGTCGTTACCTTTATTATCAACGAGGATAAATGCGGGGAAATCCTCTACTTCAATTTTCCAGATAGCTTCCATACCTAATTCCGGATATTCGAGACATTCAACTTTTTTGATACTGTCCTGAGCCAAAATTGCAGCCGGACCACCAATACTTCCTAAATAGAAGCCTCCATGTTTCTTACAGGCATCGGTTACCTGCTGACTCCGGTTTCCTTTAGCAATCATGATTAAGCTGCCTCCGTTTTCCTGGAAAAGATCAACGTAAGAGTCCATACGCCCCGCCGTAGTCGGACCAAAAGAACCGGAAGCCATACCGGTAGGAGTTTTAGCCGGACCCGCATAATAGATCGGATGATCTTTTACGTATTGAGGAAGTCCTTCGCCTGAATCAAGACGTTCTTTTAATTTTGCATGAGCGATATCACGTCCAACGATAATTGTTCCCGACAAAGACAAACGAGTTGACACCGGGTATTTATCTAACGCCTTTAATATATCAGCCATAGGTTGGTTCAAATTGACCTTAATCGCATCTCCCTCTCCTGCCTGACGCAATTCCTGAGGAATTAATCGTCCCGGATTAGTTTCTAATTTCTCAATCCATACACCCTCTTTATTAATCTTGGCTTTAATATTACGGTCAGCAGAACAAGAAACACCCATTCCTACAGGACAAGAAGCGCCATGTCGGGGAAGACGGATGATACGCACATCATGCGCAAAATATTTACCACCGAACTGCGCGCCAAGGCCAATTTTATGTGCTTCTTCCAGAACCTGTTTTTCCAGTTCAATATCCCGGAAGGCCTGACCACCTTCATTACCTTGCGTTGGCAATGTGTCATAGTAATGAGCAGAAGCTAATTTTACAGTTTTAAGATTAGTCTCTGCAGAGGTACCACCAATTACAAAAGCAATATGATACGGGGGACAAGCCGCAGTTCCTAACGACTTCATCTTCTCAACAAGAAACGGAACCAACGTGGTTGGGTTTAATAGCGCTTTCGTTTCCTGATACAAATAAGTCTTATTGGCAGATCCTCCACCCTTTGCAACACAAAGGAACTTATATTCATCTCCTTTAGTAGCGTACAAGTCGATCTGTGCCGGAAGATTACATCCGGTATTGATCTCTTTATACATATCTAGAGGTACATTCTGTGAATAACGTAGATTTTCTTCCGTATAAGTCTTGTACACTCCTTTCGATAAGGCCTCTTCATCGCAGCCATCAGTCCAAACCTGTTGTCCTTTTTTTCCGACAATAATAGCCGTACCGGTATCCTGGCAAAAAGGAAGTTTTCCTTTAGCAGAAACTTCCGCATTACGCAAGAAAGTAAGCGCTACGAATTTATCATTATCACTCGCTTCCGGATCAGCTAATATCTTAGCAACTTGTGCCTGGTGATCAGGACGCAAGAAAAAAGAAACATCATGAAATGCAGCATTCGCCAGTTTAGTTAAAGCTTCGGATTCAACTTTAAGAATTGTTTTACCTTCGAATTCTACTGTTGATACATAATCCTTCGTGAGCAAATAATACTCTGTCTTATCAGGCCCCATTGGAAACGGTTCCTGATAATTAAATGGAGGTGTTGCCATAATCGCTATATCTTATTTTAGTTAATAATGCCTCGCATAACTATTAGTACGAACAAAATTACTGATAATTTTGCATAAAGCATAAATAAGACAAGTAGATGTGATTCTATCGAAAAAGAAAATCCTATTTTTGCATTCATGGACATGAAACAAAATGTGTTAAAACTAACGTTAATCCTATTTCTTCTCGCCCCATTTGTGACAGAAGCACAGATAAGCCATGGAGGAAGGCCACTATCTTACACGATGCTTCGTTCAACATTTCAGAATATTTTTCAGGAAATGCCTTCTTTTGATATCGATGCGGAAATACAACTCGACTCTCTGATGCAAAATGATCTGCGTGGAGGATATCGGTTTGCATATAAATTTATGACAGATTATACTCCGGAAAATTCAGGTCAGTCATTTTTTTTAGCTGATGGAACAAGGGTTTGGCGTCTTGGAATCCGTTCAAAGGGGGCATACTCTATAAATCTATTATTCACAGAATTTGAAATACCGAAGGGAGCAAAATTATTTTTGTATTCGCCGGACCAAAGTCAGGTGTTAGGTTCCTTTACATATTTAAACAATTCAGAATTAAACTTGCTTCCTGTTGCACCCGTATATGGAGATGAAGTAATCATTGAGTACCAGGAACCTGTTGACGTTGATTTCGCCGGCCGGTTAAAAGTTGGAGAAGTAAACCATGCCTATCGAGACTTACGGGGAAGTGAACCTGCGGGTGTTTTCTCCCAGTATGACTGTATGCCTTCTCCTGTTTGCGCAAGCGACACCACTGATAAATACGATGAAATCGTGAGAAGCGTTGTTTTGTTAATTATAAACGGGGACGTTTTATGCTCCGGAGTTATGATTAATAACTCCAGAAATGATGGTACGCCTTATATTTTAACAGCATCACATTGTCTTAACAAGCAATTTACCATGGTGAACCCAGACTATATAAAAATGGCCAATACTGTAGTCAGCTTCTTCAATTACGAAAGTCCGTTTTGCAGTAAGGTTTTACGCGGCACAGAAGAATTATCCATGGCTTCTACTCATTTAAGGGCTATAAATGAGAAAACTGACATGGCGCTATTGGAACTATTAGAAAAACCGCCCGTATATTATCGTCCATATTATGCAGGCTGGAACATTAACGAGACGACTTCTCCTCCATACACTAACATCCATCACCCGGGTGGTGGAGTAAAATGCTTGGGAATATGCACCAAGGATATCAATTTAAAATCGTATTCAGGTCATGGATTTAACCCAAACTCTCATTGGAATGTATTAGAGTGGGAAACGGGAAGTACGGCAGGCGGCTCATCAGGCTCTCCTTTATTTGACTCAAAAAATCATATTATTGGTGCATTGACAGGAGGAAACTCGAGTTGTAGTAGTCCAAAAGACGACCTGTTCTTTGCCTTACACAAAACCTGGTTAGTAGGGGATGTTGACAGCCTTAATCTGAAGCCATGGTTAAGCCCGAACGGCAATCAGTTGATATGCGAAGGGCTCGATCCTTATGAAACAAATAAAGCAATTGAACTAAGTAATCTGCAAGCCAGTGGAAACCGGGAATTATCCGAAATAGCCTATCTGCCTGTCCCCATGACAGGTCAGCAATTCGGAGTAAATTCACTAAACACAACCGAATATGCAGAATCTTTCACTATTCCCGGGACAGCGACTCTTTGGGGAGCATACTTTGTTACCCCTGAAATTTCAAATAATACCAGCCTGAGTGTAGAAGTTAAAGTATATAGCAGCACAACTCTTAACGAACCGGCAGACCCATTATTCAGTACCACTTTTTCACCAACCTACACGAACAAACAAATATTGAACGAGGATTTTCAGGAAACAGTCAAACCCCTAAATAGAGCGCAAGAAAGCTTTATTAAGTTTGAACCTGCCGTTTCTGTTTCCGACAAATTCTTTATCAGCTATAAGATAACCGCTTCAGAAAAGGATTCATTTACAGTTTATACGCTTCCATCAGGTAGCACGCAGCAGAATACAGCCTGGCTAAAGTATCAGGATAAGTGGATAGAAAACACGGAACACCCGGTTAAGCCGTACAGCACATCCTTATTTATCACTCCTGTTGTACAAATGAAAACGGGAGAAACAAGCAATCAAAAAACGGAACTAACAAATATCCGGCTATCTGTTGATCGAAATCAGAAAAGGATACGCATTATAATTCCGGGAAACATTAATGAGACAAGATATGATATTTTTTCAATAGATGGGAAAGTCATACAAAACGGAAAAATATCAGACACGACAGAATATTTTTATTTAAAAAATCACGGGTGTTATATTATTCGCTTAAAACAGAGGAATAAATTATATACATCAAAGTTTGTTTTATGACGTCTGTTATTCTGGAAATGCGTCAAGAGGACGCAATAAATAAGGGTTTTTCTTGTATTTAGACCTTATAAATCTTAAATTGCATTAATGTTATTTTTTTTACTCTATCTTCTTTATTACTATCGAAAAAATATATAGTTTTGCATATATTGGTACGGATAATGAATGAATGTGAATCAAATAAATAAATAACTTTTAAAAACTTACATCAGATTATGAACAAAAAGTATCTATTGCCATTCTTAGTATTGGCTGCGATCGTAACTTTTTCTTCTTGTTCAAACAAGTTGAAACCGTTAGCGCAAGAGTACATCAAAGCTGAACCGCAGCCGCTTGAGGCTATCGGTGGTCAGGTACCCGTTACAATTAACGCTACTTTCCCTGCAAAATGGTTTAACAAAAAAGCCGTTGTAACTGTAACTCCGGTTCTACGTTATGCCGGTGGAGAAGCGTGGGGAACTGCTTATACTTTCCAGGGAGAGAAAGTTGCAGGAAACAATCAGGTTATTCCTCAAAAAGAAGGTGCAAACGTAACAATGAAATCTTCTTTCACTTACAAACCTGAAATGAAAAAGTCTGAATTATATCTGACATTCGATGCTAAGATTAAAAACAAGACAATAAAGCTTCCCGATGTAAAAATTGGTGACGGTGTAGTTGCTACTTCTGCATTAGCGAATGCTGCGACTGCGACTCCTGCTGTTGGTGCAGATAAATTCCAACGCATCATTAAGGAAGCTCATAGCGCAAACATCATGTTCCTTATTCAACAAGCTGAACTTCGCTCAAAAGAACTTTCAAAACAAGAACTTAGCGACTGGAAAGACCTTGTTAAAAACGCAGACGAAGCTCCTAACCAAAATGTTGCAATCGAAATTTCTGCTTATGCATCTCCTGACGGTGGTGTGAAATTGAATACAGGCTTGGCTGAAAAACGTGAAAGCAACACTTCAAAATTCCTGAATAAAGAATTAAAGAAACAAAAAGTAGATGTTCCGGTTGATGCTCGTTATACTGCTCAGGACTGGGAAGGCTTCCAGGAATTAGTTTCTAAATCAAACATTCAGGACAAAGACCTTGTTCTTCGTGTTCTTTCAATGTATAAAGATCCAGAACAACGCGAACAAGAAATCAAAAATATTTCGGCTGTATTCAGCACATTAGCTGACGAAATTCTTCCTCAGTTACGTCGTTCTCGTTTAACAGCAAACATTGAAATTATCGGCAAATCCGACGATGAAATCAGTGCATTAGCAAAAAGCAACCCAAGAGAACTGAATGTTGAAGAAATTCTTTACGCTGCTACATTGACGAATAATGACGGTGAAAAAGAAGCGATCTACAAAAAAGCAAGCGAATTGTACGGAAATGACTATCGTACATGGAATAACATCGGTATGCAACGCTTCAAAGCCGGAGATTTAGCTAAAGCAGAAGAAATGTTTAACAAAGCAAACTCTGTAAAAGCTAATGCCGAATCAAACATGAACTTAGGTTTGATCGCTTTGACAAAAGGAGACAAAACTAAAGCTCAACAATTATTAGGAAATGCTTCAGGTGTTAATGAGTTAAGTGAAGCTTTAGGTGTTCTTTATCTTGAACAAGGAGAATATGCAAAAGCAGTTAACTCTTTCGGTTCTACAAAGAGCAACAATGCCGCTTTAGCACAGATCTTAGTTAAGGATTACAGCAAGGCACAACAAACGTTAAGCGCAATCGCTACCCCCGATGCTACTACTGATTATTTGAAAGCAGTTGTTGCAGCGCGCACAAACAACTCAAGCAATGTAATCAGCAGCCTTAAGGCCGCTTTGGCAAAAGATCGCTCTTTAGCTAAAGAAGCAGCAACTGATTTGGAATTTGCTAAGTATGTAACTAACGCTGATTTCTCAAGCTTAGTTAAATAAGAGATTAAATAATTTTATTTGAAAAAGATTGTGATCGTTCATTCGAATCACAATCTTTTTCTTTTTTGAGCAATGCCACTATTTCTACGCCTTTATGCATTGGCGAAATATTTCTTTAATCATTTGTTTGATCCATGTATTTGCTCTACCTTTGCCGCAAATCACGAGTGCAAAAGCGAAATTCTAAACACAATTAAATAACTTAAATTCTTATCTTATGTGGTTACTTAATTCTTCTATTGGGAAGAAACTGATAATGAGCATATCAGGTGTCTTCCTTATTTTGTTTCTTACGTTCCACTTATGCATGAATATTGCGGCTGTTTTCTCGGAAAGTGCCTACAATATGATTTGTGCATTTCTTGGATCCAATTGGTACGCAGTAGCAGGCACCTTGGTGTTGGCAGCCGGCTTTGTAATCCATATTGTTTATGCGATTATTCTTACTTTGGAGAATCGTAAGGCACGCGGAAATGACCGCTATGCGGTTAATGTACGTCCGAAAAACGTAGAATGGTCATCTCAGAACATGCTTGTATTGGGATTTATTGTTCTTGGTTTTCTGGTATTGCACTTTGCTCAGTTCTGGTATAAAATGATGTTTGCAGAATTGATGGGACATCATGAAGTAGAATTGGGAGGACAAATGGTTGGTACGACAGAAGGTGCTACTTTTATCAAGTATTACTTCAGTCAGATTTGGATCGTCATCGCGTATTTGGCTTGGTACGTAGCTTTGTGGTTCCACTTAACTCACGGATTCTGGAGTGCACTTCAAACAATTGGTTGGAACAATACCGTTTGGTTTAACCGTTGGAAAGTGGTATCAGATGTTTTTGCTACAGTTATTTGCTTAGGTTTCGCGTTCGTAACTATTGCATTCTATCTGAAAAGCCTTTGCGGAGGAGCTTGTTGTTAATTCAGGTGTAATCAATCATTGAAAATTTATTATTATGACTAAGATAGATTCAAAAATTCCTCAAGGGCCATTGGCCGAAAAGTGGACTAATTATAAAGCTCATCAGAAATTAGTAAATCCGGCAAATAAGCGTCGTTTAGATGTTATTGTGGTTGGAACAGGACTTGCCGGTGCTTCTGCAGCAGCTTCTCTTGCTGAAATGGGATTTAATGTTCTGAACTTCTGTATTCAGGATTCTCCTCGCCGCGCGCACTCTATCGCTGCGCAGGGAGGTATCAATGCTGCTAAGAACTATCAAAATGACGGCGACTCTGTTTATCGTCTATTCTACGATACAATTAAAGGAGGTGACTATCGTGCCCGTGAAGCCAACGTGTACCGCCTTGCTGAAGTTTCAAATTCGATTATTGACCAATGCGTTGCACAAGGTGTTCCTTTTGCTCGTGAATACGGAGGTTTACTTGACAACCGCTCATTCGGTGGCGCTCAGGTATCGCGTACTTTCTATGCACGTGGTCAAACCGGACAACAGTTGTTGCTGGGTGCATACTCTGCTTTAAGCCGTCAGATTGGTTTAGGTAAAGTAAAGATGTACACTCGTCATGAAATGCTTGATGTAGTTGTTGTTGACGGTCGTGCTCGCGGTATTATCGCCCGTAACCTGATAACAGGAAAGATCGAACGTTTCTCGGCACACGCAGTTGTTGTAGGAACAGGAGGATACGCCAATACATTCTTCCTTTCTACAAATGCTATGGCATCTAACGGTTCTGCTGCATGGCAATGCTACAAAAAGGGAGCTTATTTCTCCAACCCTTGTATGTGTCAGATCCACCCGACCTGTATCCCTGTTCACGGAGAATTCCAGTCTAAACTAACATTGATGTCCGAATCTCTTCGTAACGACGGACGTATCTGGGTTCCGAAAAAGAAAGAAGATGCTGAAGCCATTCGTGCAGGAAAGTTGAAACCAACACAAATAAAAGAAGAAGATCGTGACTACTATCTGGAACGTCGTTATCCGGCATTCGGTAACCTTGTTCCCCGTGACGTAGCATCTCGTGCAGCCAAAGAACGTTGCGATGCAGGTTTTGGTGTAGGTAACACCGGTCTTGCTGTTTATCTTGATTTTGCTGATGCAATCAATCGTCTTGGCAAAAACGTAGTAGAACAACGCTATGGTAACCTCTTCCAGATGTATGAAAAGATCGTAAATGACAATCCGTATGAAACTCCGATGATGATTTTCCCTGCGTTACATTACACAATGGGTGGTCTTTGGGTTGACTATGAATTAATGACTTCTGTTCCTGGCTTGTTCGCTATCGGTGAGGCAAACTTCTCCGATCACGGTGCTAACCGTTTAGGTGCATCCGCATTGATGCAGGGATTAGCAGATGGTTATTTCGTATTGCCATATACTATTCAGAATTATCTGGCAGATCAAATTCAGGTTCCACGTTTCAGTACAGATCTTCCTGAGTTTAAAGAAGCAGAAAAACATATCAATGATCGTATCAACCGCCTTATGGGAATTAAAGGTAAACGTTCAGTTGATAGTATCCATAAAGAGTTAGGCCACATTATGTGGGATTTTGTAGGTATGGGACGTGACGAAGCCGGATTGAAATCGGCTATCGAAAAATTGAGAGCTCTGAAAAAAGAGTTCTGGAGCAATGTTCGCATTCCGGGCGCTGCCGGCGACTTGAACGTAGAACTTGAAAAGGCGTTACGTTTGGCAGACTTTATCGAACTGGGCGAATTAATTGCACATGACGCTCTTGATCGTGAAGAGTCTTGCGGTGGACACTTCCGCATCGAACACCAGACAGAAGAAGGAGAAGCCCTTCGTCACGACGATAAGTTCGCTTATGTATCTTGCTGGCAATATCAAGGCGAGGACAAAGATCCTGTTATGCTGAAAGAGCAGCTTGATTATGAGTTCATAGTACGTCAACAACGTAATTATAAGAACTAACAAAGTACCAACTCTAAAAAATTAACGACAATGGATAAAAATATAAATATCACACTGAAAGTCTGGCGTCAGAAAGGTCCGAGAGAAAAAGGTGCTTTCGAGACTTATAAATTGACGGACGTTTCCCAAGGGAGTTCATTCCTGGAAATGCTTGACATACTTAACGAACAGTTGATTAATGATGGGAAAGAACCTGTAGTGTTCGACCATGACTGCCGTGAAGGCATTTGCGGTATGTGTTCACTTTACATCAACGGACATCCTCACGGGCCTGACACAAGTGTAACTACTTGTCAGCTTCACATGCGTCGTTTCAACGACGGAGATACGATTACAATCGAGCCTTGGCGTTCTGCCGGCTTCCCTGTAATTCGTGACTTGATGGTAGATCGTACAGCCTACGATAAGATCATTCAGGCAGGAGGTTTTGTTTCTGTAAACACAGGCGGTATCCCTGACGCAAATGCTATTCCAATTCCTAAGAAAGATGCTGATTTAGCAATGGATGCTGCGGCTTGTATCGGTTGTGGTGCTTGTGCAGCAGCATGTAAGAATGGCTCCGCTATGCTGTTCGTTTCAGCAAAAGTTAGCCAGTTAGCACTTCTTCCGCAAGGAAAAGTAGAAGCTGCCCGCCGCGCAAAAGCTATGGTAGCAAAAATGGACGAATTAGGCTTCGGTAACTGCACCAACACACGCGCCTGCGAAATGGAATGTCCGAAAGATATTTCCGTAAGTAATATCGCACGTCTGAACCGTGAATTCATCTGGGCAAAATTGAAAGACTGATCATAAGATCATCCAGATAAACAAAAGGTGTCGCTGAGCAATCGGGATGCCTTTTGTTGTTTTACACGGCAGTGTTAACAAAACAAAATAGCGAGATTTGGTCAAAATCTCGCTATTTTGTTTTGTTAACATCCTTTTCGTCTGATGAAGAGATAAGAGAAAGGAATTCTTTAGACCTTAAGTAATGTTTTTGTTTTTTATTGACTTGTTTTTCTTCCAAGAAACCTCCCTCCACTAATCTCGCCAAATCTGTCCGTGCCGTATAGTCAGAAATCGAAAATCTATTTTTTAGTTCTTTTATAGTGAGTACTAATTCTGCGTTATCATACAATTTTTTTAATAAATAAGCCTGTCTTTCATTTATGTTCGGGAGTCGTATAAAACGAGCAATTTGTTTAACTTCCATTGTCTTTTTTTGGATATACGCCTTCAAAGCATTAAATGCTTTTTCCATTGCTTTCAGATTATATACGATAAAATAATTTAAGTCATTTTCATCATTCTCGGTATATAGATAGGCCTTTTCATATTGACTTTTGTTATGCTGAATAATTCTTGAAATTGATAAATACTCGGTTAGCCAATACCCCTTCTTAGATAAATACCAATAAAACAGTGAACGGGCAGTTCTTCCATTCCCATCACTAAAAGGATGTATCCATGCTATCATGAAATGTATTATAATACCTTTTATTATAGGATGAATGAATGTTTTATCCTCATTAAAGAAAGCGCAGATACTCTCAATTAATTCTGGGATTTCCTTATAGTTAGGAGGCGTATGTACGGCTTCACTTGTTGACGTATTAACCACTAAAATATCGTCGTTTTTGCGAAAAGCACCTTCTTCTTCGGCTGTATCTAAGGTGTCTTTTGTGATTGAACTATGAATGTAGAGTAATTTTTCAGGTGTTAAGTCCTCTTCTTTATGCTGCGTAATATATTGCATTGTATGATAGTTGTTGACGATCATACGCTCAGACTTGTCTCTTGGCTTCTCCTCCTTTCTTAATATGTCTTTTGCTTTTTTTCGTGTTGTACTTGCTCCTTCCATCTTGCTGCTGGAGATCGCTTCTTCCATAATAGAATTCACAATATATCTGTTTTTTTCCTGTTCAGGAATGAAGTCATTGCTTCCCAAATATCCTCCAATATTCATATCAAAGGAATGGAGCATCTCCAGAATATATTCTGTTGAATAAAACTTGAAATTGTATTTATCAAACTGCAGATCAGAATAATTAATTTGTCTGCTAAGCTTAATTAGTGCCCACAAATCAATTGGTGAAAAATCTGATTGTTTATATTTTACTTTATCCCAATATAAATATTCCCGGTTAATATCTTTGATTAACTCTACATTTTCCGCTTTCATTAAAGCAAGAAATGCGTTTTCAATATTTTTTTCTGTTAACTTTGGTACTTGTTCCATTTTTTATTACATTGATATCGAAACAAATATAAGACAAAATAGCGAGATTTAGCCAAAATCTCGCTATTTTGTCTTATTAACAACTCCAAGTCAGCATGTTTCTTTAGCTTTTATTAAACGTCCAAAAACACTTATTAGCACTTTAACTATTGCTACTATTCAAAGAATATATACTTTTGTGTAGTGGTTTTTTCATAATAGTATTAGATTTAAGGTTAACAAAGTTGTTTAGAGGTTGTCGTGATGACAGCCTCTAATTAGTTTTATACTTACCTTTGTATTTTCGAGTCATAGATAAATACACAAAATCAGATGGATAATATAAGAATTGCAGTTGTTGGCTTGGGCTATGTCGGATTACCTTTAGCTGTTGCTTTTGCGCAAAAATATGATGTTGTAGGTTTTGACATCAACAAAGAACGTGTTTCTCAATTAAGCAAAGGCAATGATCGAACCAAAGAAATAGAACAAGAGGAACTTACAGCAGCTTTATCCGGCAGATTAAGTGTAAGCAATGATATTAATGCAATAGCCAACTCGAACTTTTATATTGTAACGGTTCCTACTCCGGTAACTAATTTCAAAACACCCGATCTTATTCCTCTGTTAAATGCCTCAGCCGCCATAGGACAAGTTCTGAAGAAAGGCGACATTGTAGTATATGAATCGACCGTTTACCCGGGATGTACGGAAGAAGATTGTGTACCGATATTGGAATTGGCTTCCGGTTTAATTTTTAATAAAGACTTCTTCTGCGGTTATTCTCCGGAACGAATTAATCCCGGAGATAAGAAAAACAAACTGACAACTATTGTAAAGGTTGTTTCCGGTTCAACTCCTGAGACAGCAGACAAGATAAAACAAGTATATGCCTCTATTATAACGGCTGGTACGCACAAAACATCCAGCATCAAAGTAGCAGAGGCTTGTAAGGCGATCGAAAACGCACAACGTGACGTCAATATTTCGTTCGTCAACGAGCTGGCTCTGATTTTTGACCGAATGAATATTGACACAACGGAAGTATTAGAGGCGGCAGCAACAAAATGGAACTTCCTCAAGTTTACTCCCGGTCTGGTAGGCGGTCATTGCATCGGAGTAGATCCTTATTATCTTTTACATAAATCACAATGCCTGGGATACAATCCTCAAGTAATTCTTTCGGGACGAACGGTAAATGACGAAATGGGACGATTTGTTGCATCGAAAACCGTAAAATTGATGATAAAGAACGGGATCAAGATCGTAAGTAGCAAAGTACTTATTTTAGGCTTTACTTTTAAAGAAAATTGTCCTGATACCCGAAACACGAAAGTAGTTGATGTGATTGATGAATTGCAGGACTTCGGAGTTAAAGTTGATGTCTATGATCCACACGCTCTGAGAGACGAAGTAAAAGCAGAGTATGGCATATCACTTCTTCCGGAATTACCCGATCTGAAAGCATATGACGGGATAATCCTGACTGTAGCGCATGATGAATTTAAGGCCATTGATTTCTCATTCATGCAAAATCGTGCAACAGTTTTATTCGATGTCAAATCAATGCTTGACCAGAGTCTTTCGCACGGGAGACTATAAAAGAAGAATAAACACCAGTCCAACACAAGGTAGATTATATTTGTTCTGACGCTAACTCACCCATTAAGAAATTAAATCCCTCAATTTCGTTATATTTGTGAACTTTTCGTCATTCTGACTTTGGGAGTGACGAAGGTTGATGTATGCAAATAATACAAAATGGCAGAACAATCTCTGAAAGACAAAACAGCAAGTGGATTACTTTGGGGTGGTACAAGTAATGTGCTAACCCTCATCTTTGGGATTGTCTTAGCTCGTATCCTGAATGCCGAAGATTATGGCATGATTGGAATGCTAACCATATTTATTGCCGTATCCAGTACGATAATGGATTGTGGCTTTGTGAATGCCCTGATAAATAAAAAAAACGTAAGCTTTGACGATTACAATTCCATTTTTTGGTTTAGTACGCTAAGTGGTATCATTTTATATGTTTTACTTTATTTCTCGGCTCCGTATATTGCGTTATTTTTTGACAATGCAGAATTAATAGACTTGTCACGTTTCTTATTTATATGTGTCGGAATAGGCGGTCTTGGTGTAGTTCATAATGCGATTCTGCTTAAAGAAATAAGAATTAAAGAAAAAGCCAAAATTGATATCATCTCTTTAGCTCTTTCGAACTGTGTTGGCATATCATTCTCATTTGCCGGTTACTCCTATTGGGCATTAGCTTTTCAGACAATTACTTATTCCGCATCATTGATTATTTTGCGCTGGTGGTTTGTGAAATGGAGGCCGAATTTTAATATAAACTTTGCCCCCATAAAAGAAATGTTTGGCTTTAGTTCAAAAATCTTCATAACCAACCTGTTCTTTCACATAAACAACCACCTGTTTTCGGTCGTCTTTGGTCGTCTCTATGACGAAAAACAAGTAGGCTTTTATTCACAAGGGCAAAAATGGATGACGATGGGACAATCTCTTATTAGCGGAGCCATAAATGGAATAGCCCAACCTGTATTTGTACAGGTAAAAGATGACCCTGATCGTCAGAAGCATGTCTTTCGAAAGATATTGCGCTTTGGAGCTTTCATCTCCTTCCCGTTGATGCTTGGTATAGCCTTTATCGGAAAAGAATTAATCGTAATCGCTATAGGAGAAAAATGGTTAAATGCAGTCCCGTTTCTTCAATTATTCTGCATTTGGGGTGCATTTTCTTATATCTGGACACTCTGTACAAACCTCTTAATCTCGCACGGCAAATCAAATTTGTATATGTACGGTATGATTTTAACCTGTATTATCCAATTGGCTTTGGTACTCCTCGTCTCAAGCTATGGTATATACACAATGGTTATAGCTTATCTAAGCATTAACTTCATCGCCTTATACGGCTGGATTTATTTTGTAGGCAGACTAACAAAGCTAACCTTTTTGGAGGTTACAAAAGACATATTTCCCTTTCTGATCATTACCATTATTTCAGTAGCTATTGCCTGGTTTACAACAAAAAATATTTCAAACTTATATCTATTATTCTTATCCAAGATTTGTATTACAGCCGTTATTTACATTCTGGTTATGTGGAAAAGTAATGCTGTAGTCTTTAAAGAGAGTATCAGGTTTCTAAAACAAAAAAAATAATGAACTATTTCACAAAGATCTATAGGACATATGTCTCAGAACATACAAGAGAGAAAATATACAAATTATTCCTGAAGGACATTCTGTATGTGAAAAGAAATTTTGATGTATTAGTCCGGGCTAAAATGACTTATTATTTATTTCCCTTACTTCCCAAAACTGAGAAGAACGAGTTATTTCGTTTTATGGGCAAACACGAACTGACGAGCTACCCATGGCCTTTTGTTTCGGAATACGAAAGGCCTATTGATTGTTTTTATGACGAGCAACATAAGATGTATTATGTTCTTCATAACCAGAAAAGATTATATTTTCCTATTCATTTCACAGAAGCTGAAGTTCTGGACTTGTATAAAACATTGCTTATCGAACAAGACAGACGTTCCCCACACAGATATCTGGAAGATTACTCTCCTCTTAATGGACATACTGTACTTGACATCGGTGCAGCAGAAGGAATTTTTTCATTAAATGTGATAGAGTCAATCCAACACAGTTATCTTTTTGAATGCGAACCTTATTGGATAGATGCTTTAAAGGTCACCTTTTCTCCTTGGGCAGAGAAAGTAACGATCATTCCCCGTTATGTATCGAATGTGGATTCGGAGACAGAAATAACGATCGATACATTTCTAAAAGATAAAACAAGCAAAGGATGCTTTATTAAAATGGATATAGAGGGAGCGGAACTCTCTGCCCTGCATGGTGCAGAACAGACATTAAAGAGCAAAGACGATGTATTCTTATCTGTTTGTACATATCACAGTCCTTCTGATGCAAAAGACATCAGTGCTTATCTATCTTCGCTCAATTATTCCTATTCTTTTACAGAGGGGTTCCTATTCTTTAATAAGCATTTGAATAAGGCTATCCTTAGGGCAACGAAAAAGAGTTACGCGTGATGGATGTTTCGATTATTTATGTGAATTATAAAACGGCTCAACTGATTCTTGACAGTATTCAATCTGTTAAAGAGAAAACGGATGGAATTACATACGAAATAATTGTTGTTGATAACAACTCCGGAGATGAATCGTTAGCCAAAATAACTGCCGTATATCCTGAAGTTATACCTGTCCAATCAGAGGAGAATGTCGGATTCGGCAGAGCTAATAATTTAGGAATCCAAATAGCAAAAGGTCATTGTTTCTTCTTTCTTAATCCGGATACCTTGTTAATAAATAATGCAATAAAGATATTGTATGATTTTTTGAACGGAAGTGAACACGTTGGTGCGTGCGGAGGGAATTTATATAGTATAGATAACAAACCAGCCATTTCTTTCAGTGCTTTATTTCCGTCCTTTTTACAAGAGGTTCTTTCTATATTCTATTTACCGGTAACCTTTTTTTCAAAAAGTAAATCAGAACAATTTAATTATACCGGCTCCCCTTTGGATGTTGCGTCCATCAGTGGAGCAGACTTATTATTAAAAAGGGAAGTTTTGGAAAAGACCGGAGGATTTGATCCGGCTTTTTTTATGAATTATGAAGAAACGGAACTCTGTTACAGAATAAAAAAACAAGGATATAGAATCGTTTCCGTACCGGACGCCCAAATTATTCATTTAGAAGGAAAATCCGACTATGCGTCTATCTCAAGGCTGACTTTCTATTACCAAGGGCAGTATATTTATTTCAATAAACTATACGGTAAATCCGGAAGCAATCTTATCTATGCCATCACTCAGTTGAAGAACCGGCTTCGCGTATTACAATTTTCAATCTTAGGAGACGCAAAAAGAAAGACATACTGGCAAACCAAGAAAGAAACTAATTCCGAAGTTTTCCGTTCATTCAGAAAAAGAAACATTCAACAATAATATGCTGTGGAAATAAAAGTCTCCATTATCATACCCATCTATAATGCAGCCCGGTTTATTGAGCGTTGCTTATTATCGGCATTAAACCAGGGTTATAAATCGATTGAATACATTCTTGTTGATGATGGCTCAACCGATGACAGCCTGCGTATTATCAAGGATCTTATTCTTGGTTCTCCAAGAGGGGCAGATGTCCATTTAGTCTTGCATGAAGTCAACAGAGGGGTAGCTATTGCACGGAATACAGGGCTTAATGCATCTTCGGGAGATTATATTTATTTTTTGGATAGTGACGATGAGTTACCACTCAATGCCATTGAGATTTTGGTTGAAAAACTCGGTAATACCAATGCCGATATCGTGATCGGAGAATTTTCTTTAACGGGAACAGATAAGACAGGCTTTAAAACGACAAAATTACCGGACGGTCATTATGAAAAAGAGAGAATCCTGGATTCATTTCTCTTAATGCAATGGCCGGATATGACCTGTAACAAGTTGGTCCGGCTAAAAACGATCAGAGATCATACTATCTTTTTTGAGAAAAAGATTATCCATGAAGATACTTTATGGAGTTTTATGCTTGCGGTCAGATCATCTTTGATGCTTGTGTGTAATCAGATAACGTATATCTATCACATCCAGGGGCAATCTATTACTCAAAAAAAAACGGATCACAATTTCAACAGCCTATTCTATGTATTGAGTAAGATCGTTGACATTTCCATTGCGGAAAACCTGTTTCGTAAAGATGTACATATAAAAGACTATTTGATTGATTACTGCTTCTATTACTTCAAGGAATCTGTACGGTGTAGGACGGAGCGGGATAAATCGAGAATAACTTTTGCAGAGATCAACTCTCAATTAGACAGGATTGGTTCCATCACAGAAGGAATAAGCAGGTCGTCGCAAATTAAATTAGCCCTATTGAAATCCCCGTTTGGCTGGGCATTTCTGATCTTCAAAACATATCTGTTCCTGAAAGGAGTACGTTAACAGCAAAAGAATAAATGAAAACATTAAGAATATATTTCGCAGACTTTTGGAAAGGTTTTAATCCTGAGAATAACTTTATTACGACTAAAGTAAATGAGGGAAACTATATAATTGATGAAAATCCTGATTTTTTATTCTATTCTTCACAAGGCAATAAACATAAGAATTTCAAAAACTGTATAAAGATATACTTTACTGGAGAGAATGATGTTCCTGATTTTAATTCTTGCGATTATGCGATTTCTTTTCATCCGATTGACTTTGGAGACAGACATTTGAGGTTTCCTCTATATTTGCTTTATGGTGATTATTATGAAAGGATTAAGGAGACTAAACAGATCTTACCGGATTTGGCCAAACGTAAGTTCTGCAATTTTGTATATTCTAATTCGAAACTTGCAGATCCTTTCAGAGAGTTGTTCTTTCGCGAACTATCAAAATACAAGAAAATTGATTCTGGTGGACGATTATTAAACAATATAGGAGGGCCTGTTGCCGATAAGATGTCTTTTATTCAGAAATACAAATTCACAATTGCTTTTGAGAATAGTAGTGTAAATGGATATACTACGGAGAAAATAATAGAACCGATGCGTGTAAACTCCATGCCTGTTTATTGGGGGAATCCGCAGGTTGATCTTGATTTTAATAAAGAGTCATTTGTTTGGTTAAAAGACAAATCGAAAATAAAAGAGATCATTGATTATATCGTTTTTCTCGATGAAAACGAGGAAGAATACCTAAGCAAGCTGTCATTACCTTGGTTGACAGCTGAGCAAACTCAAAAAAACTGGGATAACGATTTCTCTTCTTTTATAAGAAATATATTATCTCAATCTCCTCAAGAAGCAAAACGCGCTCCGGATTATGGTTACACGAAATTAATTCGGAACAGAGAAATCTCATTAGTAAAAAAGCTTTTTTCTTTATTTAAGCGATGATAAGAGAAAAACTATTCAACACTATCCGCAAAGACAAGAACACCCCTGTAGTTGTATATCATTTAGGTGTAGATGCCGGTTTTTTTTCTGAGTACAACAACATGATTCTATGTCTCGTATATTGTCTGGAAAACAACCTGAAATTTTCTATCTACTCAAGAGATGCTAATTTTAGGCTGAAAGACGGGTGGAATGACTTCTTTATCCCGTTTTGCGAAGAGAATAAATGTCCGTTGCATTCCTTAATAAATAAACGTCCGGATGAAACCTTCCGGTTAAAGTTTTTAAATACAATCGACCGGATAATGATTTCGACTGTGCGTAAACTATTTCGTAATACCCTGCTAATGTCTGACGTATGGATTCAGGCTCGTTCACTGGATATTCACAAACAGTATGACATACCTTCCATCTCGGCATCTGGGAACTTACGGGATATCTGCAGAAAACTGATTGAACTAACCTGGGTTTATACCCCAACAGTACAGCAAGAAGTAGAAGGATTACGAACATCGTTGAAACTTCCTGAGAAATATATCGGATTACATATCAGAGGCGGTGATAAATTTATAGAAGCATCAAAACAAGAAGAAGATGTTTATATAAAAAAAGCTATGGAACTAACGGATTGCAGGGAAGCATTTGTGTTAACAGACGATTATACTGTAATAGAAAGGCTCTTAGAGAAATATCCCGAATGGCATTTTTACACCTTATGCGGACAAGAGGAACGTGGCTATTTCCATAAACAATTCAGCAAACAGAACCGCCAAACCCGTGCGAAGCAATTAATCCGATTGTTTACTTCCACTGACATCATTTCGGATGGAGAATTATTTATCGGTACATTTAGTTCCAACCCCGGCATGTATCTGGGAATGAAAATGGCTCCGAAAAAAACATATTCTGTAGATGTTCCTGAATGGACTATCTGGTAATTATACATTATCTTTTCAAATAAAAAAACAATGAGGAATATAATATCTGTAGTAGGCGGGCTCGGAAATCAAATGTTTCAATATGCTTTTTCGTTAACTCTTAATCAAAAAGATAACGTATTTTTAAATGATTATCTGGCAAGGAACGGGCAAAGTAATTACGGCTCAGAGCTGAATAATGTATTTGGTATAAAATTGAACAATAATCCGACAGATGATTTTTTAGTATGGTATGTACGAAAGTGTATAGTATTTGCCTGCAAGTCAAAATTCCCGGATTTCTTTATATTGCTTATTAATGCACTAAAATTGTTTGGTATTATTGCTAAATCTGATTATCTCCCGGAATTAACTAAAAACAATAACAAACGTTCATTAAAAGCTATATGGTACGGGCGATTTCAGAGAGAAGACTACTTTATCAGAGAAGAGGAGAAAGTGAGAAACGCTTTTTCATTTAATTTATCCTGCACTTCCGAAAAAACTCAAAATACAGCAAAGTTGATACAGCGTAAAAATAGTATCTCTATTCATATACGACGTGGTGATTATTTAAACCCTGCCAATTCTTCTGTCTTTGGAAATATCTGTACTCTTAGCTATTATCAAAAAAGTATTAAATGGTTCAATGATTCTTTTCAAGATATTTCTTTTTTTGTTTTCTCCGATGATATAACATGGGTGAAGGAAAACTTACAATTTCCATCGGAGGTTTATTATATAGATTGGAATAGTGGAAATAATTCGTGGGAAGATATGTGCTTAATGTCTTTATGCAAACATAATATTGTCGCAAACAGCACTTTTAGTTGGTGGGGAGCCTGGCTGAACAGTAATCCGGAAAAACTTGTGCTATGCCCTCCTAAATATACAAATTCAGATAATGGTATTGATTTGTTCCCCAAAACATGGATTCGAATCAATTCATAGCCCAATCAACCCCTTGGTCAGATTCCAACGGAAACCAATTATTTTATTTCCTTTTGCCGGTTGTAGAGTAATTAAATAACCCACCCATAAGATGAATGAAGCTCCCCATTTGAACAGTTCCAGTAGAAGCCGTTTGTAATAAAAAGCCTTCCCCAGATTCAGGGTTCGTATTCTTTCACTTTTACCCATCGCATAGGTTATCTTTTTAAAGAAAGAATCGGTTAATTTTTCTGCCGGAATATGGTGATATATTCGTGCTCCGGGTAAGTAATAACAACTCTCGTTTCCATTCATCAATCGCAAAAAGAAATCTTTATCCTCTGCCCCCATCAAAGAGTTTCCTTTTCTTCCTAAATCCGTATTGAAATCTCCGTATTTTTTAAACAAACTTTTTCTGAAACAGGCATGACCTGTGCCAGGATAGTCTTTCGGAGGCAACTTCTTTATTTCATTTCCTTTGTCATATCTGCCGGTAATGGCTCTTTCAATATATTTCGATAGCCATTGTGGTTTCGTTACTTCAAAGACAGGAACAACCGGCCCTGAAGTGATTCCTGCATCGGGATGTGTTTCGAAAAAAGTCTTTATATTTAAAAGAAAGTCCGAATCCACCGTCTCGTCATCATCCAGAAAAACAATAATTTCACCTGTAGCTTCATTAACCCCTCTATTTCTTGCATAAGAAATGCCCTGATTGTATTCAATAAAATAATGAATAGGGAGCGAACTGGAGGAGAGGTATTTGTTTACAATTTCATCCGTATCATCGGGACTGTTATTGTTTATGATCAATACCTCAAAATTATCTTTGGGAAGCGATTGCTTTTCTAAACAGTCCAGCACCATAGGGATATACTTTCCCCTGTTATATGTACAGATAACTACCGATAAAACCATTTGTTCTACAATAAGAAAAGATTAATATAGAACAAAGATAAAGATATATTCCTGATAGAATTGATATATTTGCACTTAGGTTAAAAGCTAAAATAAAATTCATGAAGCAAAATTGGAAAGAAATCGGTTGGCATGCGTTTGTCGTATTTCTATTTATGGCGTTGTCTATGTTCTATTTTTCTCCTGTCGTGTTAGACGGGAAAACACTTCAGCAAGGAGATACTCAGAAGTTCGTAGGCATGGCGCAGGAGTTACTTAATTATGATACTAAGGACAACAAAGATATTATTGCATGGCAGGGAAATATGTTTTCGGGAATGCCCTCCTATCACACGACGGTTATAGGTGCTCCTTCGAATAATCTGTCTTTTGTTGGCAAGGTTTTGTCTTTCTTAGACTATAGCTGTGTAAGAATGGTCTTCATCGGTCTTGTCTGCTTCTACATTCTAATGTATGTAATGGGCGTACGACGATGGCTGGCCGTTGCCGGAGCCATCGCCTTTGCTTTTGCTTCTTACAACATCATTATTATTGAGGCAGGGCATATTACGAAAGCGTATGTTATTGCTTATATGCCTTTAGTTCTTGCGGGGATGTTTCTCCTCTTTAAAAAGAGCTATTTATGGGGTGTTGTCCTGTTTACTTTTGGGGTAGCGATGTCTATTAACGAAAACCATTTACAGATTACCTATTACCTTGTTTTGCTTTGTTTATTTCTCTTTCTGGGATATACATTCTATACAATTAAAGAAAAGCGAATACGTGACTTGATCGTTACTTCAGGCATTATGTTAGGCTGTGTTGTATTGGCCGTATTACCTAATGCAGCAAACATATATGCAAATCTTGAAATGAGTAAAACCTCGACTCGTGGGGCGACTGAACTCACTACCACTACTGCTGATGGTGAAAAGATATCTTCCGGTTTGGATAAAGATTACGCTTTTGAGTGGAGTTATCAGAAAAGAGAATTATTGACATTACTGATTCCGAATGCTTATGGGGGAGGTTCTGTGGGTACATTGGGCCCGGATTCGGAACTATATAAGGCAATGAAGGCGCAAGGCGCTCAGGTTGGAAAGGACGTTCAGACTTATACTTACTGGGGCGACAAACTCTTTACTTCAGGTCCGGTTTATTTCGGGGCTTTGGTTTGTTTTCTTTTTGTTTTCGGCATGTTTGTAGTCAGAAGTCCCTATAAATGGTGGCTATTTGGCGGGGCATTATTCTTGACCTTCCTGGCTCTTGGGAAATATATGGATTGGTTCAATGATTTCATTTTCCATTACCTTCCTCAATATAATAAGTTCCGCACGGTTGAAATGGCTTTGGTGATTCCGGGTTTGGTTTTTCCTGTTATTGCAATTTGGGGAGTAAAGGAGTTAGTTGCTGGAAACGTGGATGAGAAATTAGTAAAAAAAGGAATGATCAGCGCATTAGCGATAGCCGGAGGATTATGCCTGATTGTCTGGTTAATGCCGAATCTATTACTTGACTTCAGATCTTCTCTTGACGCACGCTATCAATTCCCTGACTGGTATTATAATGCGCTATTGATGGATCGGGCTTCGCTTGCGTCAGCCGATGCATTGCGTTCTTTGATTTTTATTCTGGCCGGGGCGGGATTACTGTTTTTGTACTGGAAGGCAAAAGACAAAAAAACAATGACTGTTGTCCTTTCAGCTGGTATTGCTGTTCTCTTTTTAGCGGATCTCTGGACTGTTGATAAACGCTTCGTAAATGAAGACGATTTTGTGAAAGAGAAACCGCATGAAACGTATAAACCATCTGTTGCAGATAATGATATTCTTAAAGACACAGACCCATCATCTCGTGTACTGAACCTGAATAATCCATTCCAGGAAACCTCTACATCCTATTTCCATAAATCCATCGGAGGTTATCACGCGGCCAAGTTAAGACGTTACCAAGAATTGATTGATCATAATCTACAGGTTGAAGTTGGCAGTATTATAACATCTCTGCAAAAGGCACAATCAATTGAGGATATTTTCGGAGCTTTAGCGTCTTCTCCTGCTCTGAATATGCTTAACACACGTTATATTATATACAATCCGGAACAACCTCCAATTAAGAATCCGTATGCATACGGTAATGCCTGGTTTGTTTCCGATGTCAAGATTGTAGAGAATGCAGATGCTGAGATTGCTGCGTTAAATAATATTGACCCATTGAAAACGGCGATTATTGACAAGCGATTTGAATCGGAGATTAAAGGCTTTATGCCGTCTGCAGACTCAACTGCAAAGATTGTGCAGACGTCTTATAAGCCTAATCGTTTGAAATATACTTCCGAAACAACTTCGGATCAATTGGCAGTCTTTTCGGAAATATACTATCAACCGGGGTGGAGAGCTACAGTTGACGGACAACCGGCTCCGCATTTCCGTGTTGACTGGACATTGCGCGGTATGATTGTTCCTGCAGGTAAGCACGAAATTGTATTCGAGTTTTATCCCGAAGCATATGTCGTTGCAGCCAACGTTAGTTCGTACAGTTCTTTCATAATTTTGCTATTGTTAGTTGCTGCTATCGGTTATAGCATCTGGACTAATTACAGACAACGCATAGAAAAAAAGGGGTAGTATTTGATGAAAAAATATAAAGGATATTTTTGAAAAAATATCCTTTATATTTTCAGAGGTATTTTATTCGTTGATTTTCAACATCTATAAAAACGGATCAGGCAAAATATCCAGTTGTTATGGTAATCATCCATCGTGATACGTCTATACTGCAACCTGGCATTTTAGAGACCAATGTCATCAACTCAAACTTCTTACTCCACTTTAGTCTTACTATTCTTCGAATAATTCCGGCTGAAAGCCGAGTATATATCAGCCCAACACAACGTGTTGGGGAATAGGACACCCTTCCTTTGCGGCCTGAAAGGACAGTATAAACCTACCCTAACATCTGCTATGTTGCCCCTTCAGGGCGCGAGACTCGTTCTACATCCTTCCCAACGCGTTGCGTTGGACTATACTA
>NZ_JAQWCQ010000070.1 GCF_028705895.1 Massilibacteroides sp.
CTTTCCATAATTTTTTGTTTTTATTGTTACAACCTTAAAAGAACTAAAGTTTGTGGAATTACAAGAGGGAGTGGTCTTTATTTTTATTCGACGCGATTATAAATCACCTTTTTTATGTAAGTTTGTCCTGATTAGATTAAGGTTAAAACAATAAAAAACAGTTAAACTATGGAATATAGACAATTAGGAGCTTCAGGGTTATACGTGCCCGTGTTAACATTAGGAACAGCAACTTTTGGTGGAACAAACGGATTTGAAGGTTGGGGAGCTACTCAGGTAACAGAAGCCACCCGAATGGTAAATTTATGTATGGATGCCGGACTTAATCTATTTGATACGGCAGATGTTTATTCGAGAGGATTGTCTGAAGAGATTCTGGGAAAGGCTGTTAAGGGACAACGCGACAAGCTGTTGATTTCAACAAAAGCTACGTTCAGAATGGGAGACGACAGAAATCAATTAGGATCTTCCCGTTTCCACATTATTAAAGCTTGCGAGGATAGCCTGAAGCGGTTGGATACCGATTATATAGATATTTATCATATGCATGGGTTTGATGCAAACACGCCGATAGAAGAAACGCTTCACGCATTGGATACGCTTGTCTCAAGCGGAAAGGTACGTTATATCGCTTGTTCGAATTTTTCCGGTTGGCATTTGATGAAATCATTGTCTATCTCCGAAAAATACGGTTGGAGCAGATATGTTGCCCATCAGGTTTACTATTCACTCTTAAACCGCGAATTTGAATGGGAACTAATGCCTTTGGGGATTGATCAGAAGGTGGGTTCTTTGGTTTGGAGTCCGTTGGCAGCCGGTCGTCTCGGTGGCAAATACAGACGCAACCAACCTATTCCGGCTGATGGTCGTGTAGCTCGCGGGGGAAGTCCGATTCCGGAAGAAGCGACTTCATACGAACGTTTATACGCTATAATGGATGTATTAGACCAAATAGCGGAAGAAACAGGGAAAAGTGTAGCTCAGATTTCGTTGAACTGGTTGCTTCAACGTCCCACAATAAGCAGTCTGGTAATCGGTGCAAGCAGTGAAGAGCAACTCAAAAAGAATCTGGGTGCTGTAGATTGGAATCTAACAGCTGATCAGGTAAAAAGATTAGACAAAGCAAGCCATCAACAATCTATTTACCCTTACTGGCATCAGGCGCAGTTTCCGGAACTAAACTCACAGTTAAAATTTGAATAAAGATCAGAAGTAAAAAAAATAGTCATAATAACAATTCGGTTTACCGAAGAGCTTGGTTCAGTCTGCCGAAGCTCTTCGGCAAACTGAACCATTAAGAGCCTCAAAATTCTTTTATCTCTTGTTTTTTTTTGGAATAGATATTCTGGATCAGGCAAAATATCCGGTTGTTATGGTAATTATCCATCGTAATACGTCTATACTGCAAACTGGCATTTTAGAGACCAATGTCATCAACTCAAACTTCTTGCTCCACTTCAGTCTTACTATTCATCGAATAATTCCGGCTGAAAGCCGAGTATATATCAGCCCAACACAACGTGTTGGGTAATAGGACACCCTTCCTTTGCGGCCTGAAAAGACAGTATAAACCTACCCTAACATCTGCTATGTTGCCCCTTCAGGGCGCGAGACTCGTTCTACATCCTTCCCAACGCGTTGCGCTAGGCTATAATATAGCAGGCTTTCAGCCTTAAAACCAAACTGTATAGCTTAAGTTGATGATATTGGTTTAGAGACTACGCCGAGCAGAGGCTTCCAACAAAATCAATCCCGTTCATATTGTTGATTTACAATATATTAAAACCAATCGAATAGTTTTGATTTTTTGTGTTTTATTTTGACAAATAGATACTTTTTTCGTCCTTTTACTTACGCATAAAAAAATGTCCATCCTTGTTTTTTGATTTATAGTATCGTTTTAGACTAATAAATATTGTATTTAGACTAAAATAGCCCGTTTTTTACCGAAAATATAAAGGTTATTTTCTGAAAAATATCCTTTATATTCAAAAAAAGAATAGAATCTTTTTCCAAAAAGAATAGGGAGATTTTATCCATTGCCTTTTTTTGTTCAATTTTGATAATTCAAAAAAACGGGCATGCCGTATCGCGCATTTTAAGTGTGGTTTTTCGGTGTTTGTTTTTCGGGTACATATATTGTCATTTTATTTAATAAAGCGCGTTAAAACAACGCCGTTGAAGCCGACGACAATTTGTCTGAAAATGACAAATTTTGCTATTATTTTGTTTTTTCTTTCACTTTTTTATATTTGCTGTCCACGATTTGTTTTAACCTATCGAGGTAATCCCATTAAATACGACATAATCCAAGTGTAATAACAACCGGGGGTTCGGACTGATCCGATATTCTACTCATAAACACATACATAAGTACACCTCTACTTTTCCACACTTTTCCTTTTAGAAAACTTTTATTAAATAAAAAATCATACAATCATTGAATTTCAAACAATTAAAAATAAAAATGGAAAACTTTATAGAATAAGCCGTTTTTATCTTTGATTTATTTTGTCAATAAACAAACAATCACTAAACTTGCAGTTAATAAAAATTCAAGAATAGTGAACCGCAAAACTTACACCTTTGATGAAGCTTATGAAGCTTCGTTAACCTATTTTGGAGGCGATGAATTAGCTGCAAAAGTTTGGGTAAATAAGTATGCGTTAAAGGATCCTTTCGGTAATATTTACGAAAAGTCTCCTGTTGATATGCATCACCGTTTAGCTTCTGAGATCGCCCGCATCGAAAAAAAGTACTCTAATCCCTTATCGGAGAAAGAACTTTTTGACCTATTTGACCGATTCAGGTATATTGTTCCTCAGGGAAGTCCGATGACAGGCATCGGCAATAATTTCCAGATTGCTTCTCTTTCCAACTGTTTTGTAATTGGCTTGGATGGTAAGGCCGATTCTTATGGTGCGATTATCCGTATTGATGAAGAGCAGGTGCAACTTATGAAACGCCGAGGCGGTGTTGGGCATGACTTGTCTCACATACGCCCAAAAGGTTCTCCCGTAAAAAATTCCGCGCTGACATCCACCGGTTTAGTCCCTTTCATGGAACGATATTCCAACTCTACACGCGAAGTTGCGCAAGACGGACGACGCGGCGCATTAATGCTTAGTGTATCAATCAAACATCCGGATTCGGAATCGTTTATTGATGCAAAGATGACTGAAGGAAAAGTAACCGGAGCAAATGTTTCTGTTAAGATTGATGATGAGTTTATGCAAGCCGTTATCAATGGAACAGAATACAAACAGCAATATCCTGTTGATTCCGATAATCCGTCCTATGAGAAAACAATAAATGCTACGGAGCTATGGGAAAAGATCATTCACAACGCTTGGAAATCGGCAGAACCGGGTGTTTTGTTTTGGGATACAATATTAAAAGAATCGGTACCCGATTGCTATGCTGATTTAGGGTTCCGCACGGTATCAACCAATCCTTGTGGAGAAATTCCGCTTTGTCCGTATGACAGTTGTCGTTTATTGGCTATCAACCTTTATTCTTATGTAAACAATCCGTTTACTCCGGAGGCATCTTTTGACTTTGACTTGTTTAAACAACATGTTGAACTCGCTCAAAGAATAATGGACGATATCATTGATCTTGAATCTGAAAAGATAGAAATGATCTTACAAAAAATTGATTCTGACCCCGAATCGACCGAAGTTCGCCAAACAGAGCGTTATTTATGGGAAAAGATTCAGAAAAAGACATTGCAAGGACGCCGTACGGGTGTTGGTATTACCGCAGAAGGTGATATGTTGGCTTCATTAAATCTACGTTACGGAACTGAGAATGCAACAGATTTTGCAGAAAAGATACAACGGGAATTAGCCTTGGCGGCTTATCGTTCTTCTGTAAAAATGGCAAAAGAACGTGGCGCTTTTGAAATATTCGATGCTAAGCGTGAAGAAAAAAATCCTTTCATCAATCGTTTGGCTAAGGAAGATCCACAATTATATAAAGACATGCAGAAATACGGACGTCGTAATATTGCCTGTCTGACAATTGCGCCGACCGGAACAACCAGTTTGATGACACAGACAACGTCTGGTATTGAGCCGGTTTTCCTACCTGTTTATAAGAGACGTAGAAAGGTTAATCCGAACGATAGTGATGCAAGAGTAGACTTTGTGGATGAAACAGGAGACGCGTTCGAAGAATATATCGTATATCACCACAAGTTTATGACCTGGATGCAGGCCAATGGTTATGATATCTCCAAGCATTATACACAAGAAGAAGTGGATGATCTTGTAGAAAAATCGCCCTATTTTAAAGCCACATCAAATGATGTAGATTGGCTACAAAAAGTCCGGATGCAAGGACGTATCCAGAAATGGGTAGATCATTCAATCAGTGTGACGATTAATCTCCCTTCTGATGTTTCAGAGGAATTGGTAAATACATTGTATGTGGAAGCGTGGAAATGTGGCTGTAAAGGTTGTACGGTATATCGTGACGGTTCTCGTTCAGGTGTATTGATTTCTACAGGAAATGAAAAGAAGAAAAAAGACGACTGCAACTGCATGGAACCACCCGTCATTGTTTCCAAACGTCCGAAAGATCTGGAAGCAGATGTAGTTAAATTCCAGAATAATCGCGAGAAATGGATTGCATTTGTCGGTTTAATGAACGGTCGTCCTTACGAAATATTCACAGGGTTGGCTGATGATGAAGAAGGAATCATGCTTCCCAAAAATGTATCGAAAGGTAAGATCATCAAGAGTTACGATGATGATGGTAATAAACATTACGATTTTCAGTTTACAAACAAACGTGGATACAAAATGACAATCGAAGGATTGGACGGAAAGTTTAATCCGGAATATTGGAACTATGCAAAACTAATATCGGGAGTACTTCGCTATGGTATGCCGATTGATCAGGTAATCAAGTTAGTTCAGGGTATGGAATTGGATAGCGAGTCTATCAATACCTGGAAAAACGGAGTAGAACGTGCATTGAAAAAATATCTTCCGAACGGAACGGAACTGAAAGGTCAGAAATGTCCGAATTGCGATATGGAAACTCTTACCTACCAGGAAGGTTGTCTGATCTGCACAAATTGCGGAGCGTCCAAATGCGGGTAACCCGGAAGCAATTACGATAAATTACGAAGGGGTATATCAAACAATTATCCCGGAGCAAATCCGGGATAATACGAAAGACGTTTAACATGTTTGATATATCCTTTTATTGTGACCTGAAATTTGGAATACGATGAAAAGTAAGGAAGTTGGCATCGTGGTTATTATTCGCTCCTCCTGTTTCATCTTCATAGGCCGTTCGTGAAAGAAAAATAATATCATCTCCGTCAAAAAGCCATTCTACATATTGAAATCCATGATTCTTCACATCTGCATGTTCTAAAGCAATACAATTGGTAGTCCAGTTAATCAAATCGGGAGAACTGCATAAAGCCTGAACATTTCTTACACTCGCGGGATTTAAGCTTTTATACTCTGGCTTCACCAAATTGGTCAGCATCCAATACCGTTTTGATTTTTCATCGTATCGTATCGAAAACTTTTTACTTCCACCCGGAAATTTCACGAATCCGGTCTCCGGATCAAAAGAGGCCACTTTTCCATCCTCACTTATTTTCACAAAAGCAGCATATTCTTCCGAGCCGTCCGGAACAGCAACGCGCAGAACATCTACGATATTCCCCTTTTGATCGACAACAGCATTTCCCTCTAACCAGGCATTAAAATGTCCATCAAGATAAGTAGAATCATAAGGTAGATGGTTCGAACGAGTCCAATTATCAGCGTTCAAGAGATCAGCATCAACAGGAACGGAAACCATCATGGCACTGTATCTCTTTCCCCAATCAGTCATAGGCGCTGTGGCATATTCTACCGCTCTCCATAAACGCCCGTTATGCGTTATAACAGGCATCGGAGCCGTGTGATATTCACCTTCAAGAATTAGTCCGGTCGTCTTGCTGTAAGGAATAGTCCAGTTATATCCACCATCAACCGATTTACGTATAATCAGATTGCCATGGTGTTTGTTTACCCCCATTATGTAAAGTTCGCCCTTGTGAACAAATAAATTAGACCAGAACTGACCATCAATAGACGCCACTTGCGTCCAGGTTACTCCCTTATCTTTTGAAATAAATATGCGGCTTTGAGCCGATCTGAATTCTGAAGATTTCGGGCCGAACTCGTCGTGAGAGGCAACATACGTACCATCCGGAAGCACACACAATCCCGGAGAACCGATATACTTGCCCGTTTCTTTAGAAATATGGCTTACAACTACACCCGGAGGAGTCTGAGCTGATAAAACAGAGCCCTGAAGTATCAACGATAATAGCAACAAATACAAAGGTTTATTCATGTCTATTCTGCTTTTTTTAATACATTATTACGCTAAATTAATATTACTTTCCATAATTCATACTCTATTTGTATCTTTGTTTACTTGAAGATAAGTAAATATGAATCAAAAATTTCCATCCGTTTTATTGGAAAATGCTGTAAATGAACTGGCATCGCTACCGGGTATAGGGAAGAAAACAGCTCTCCGGCTTGCTCTTTATATGTTGCGAAGGGATGTTGGCTACACGGAGAACTTTGCGACCGCACTTGTTGATCTGAGACGCAATGTTATCTATTGCAAAAAATGTCATAACATATCGGATCATGAGATCTGTTCAATTTGCTCAAATCCTTCGCGCGATCATTCCATTCTATGTGTAGTTGAGAACATAAAGGAAGTTATGGTCATAGAAAACACCGGACAATTCAGAGGCCTTTATCATGTGTTAGGCGGAATCATTTCACCTATGGATGGGATTGGACCGAATGATCTTCACATTAACAGTCTTGTAGAACGAGTTGCAGAAGGAGACGTAAAAGAAGTTATTCTGGCCTTGAGCACTACGATGGAAGGCGATACGACAAACTTCTTTATTTACAGAAAACTATCGCCGTATGATGTTAAGATAAGTGTCATAGCAAGAGGCGTTTCTATCGGCGACGAAATAGAATATGCGGATGAAGTTACTTTAGGTCGTTCTATTCAAAACAGAACAAGTTTCAATGATTCGATAAAAATATAAAACAGGCATGTACGAAAAGAAAGTTTCCATAGTAATTGTCAATTATAATGTCTGCTTTTTCTTAGAGCAATGTTTAACGTCTGTTCAAGCTGCAACAAACGGAATAGATGCTGAAATTTTTGTAGTTGATAATAACTCTACGGATGGTTCAATTGATTATCTCCGTCCTAAATTTCCGGATGTTAGTTTTATTGAAAACGCAGACAATCCGGGCTTTGCTAAAGCGAATAATCAAGCCTTAAAACAATGTCAGGGAGAGTATATTTTAATTTTAAACCCCGACACTGTGATCGGAGAAGAAAGTATTCGTACGCTTTGTTTCTTTATGGATGAACATGAAAAAGCCGGAGCCGCAGGTGTGAAAATGTTGGATGGCTGTGGTAATTTTCTACCAGAAAGCAAACGGAGTTTCCCGACACCTTGGATCTCTTTTTGTAAGCTATTCGGACTCAGTAAACTTTTCCCCAGATCAAAACAATTTGCAGCCTATAACCTCCCCTATCTTAATCCGGACAAACAACATAAGATCGCAGTTCTTGCCGGAGCATTTATGTTCGTCCGCCATGAAGCCTTAGATAAAGCAGGTTTATTTGACGAAGCTTTTTTCATGTACGGTGAGGATATAGATCTCTCTTACCGGTTAAGCCTGTCGGGCTATACCAATTATTACATCCCCGAACGTATCTTGCATTACAAAGGAGAAAGCACCAGACACAACGATAGAAAATACATACGTGCTTTTTACGATGCGATGCTTATTTTCCATAAAAAATATTATAAGCGTTCCGGATGGATTATGCATTTTGTGATAAAGACCGCTGTCTGGTTTAAGTCGTTATGGACATCCTGTTTTGGCAGAAAAAATGCCACCACACCAAAGCTAAAACGTAAAAACAGAAGAGCCCTAATTCTGTGCAACAACCAGAATTTTGAAGTAATAAAGAAAGCAAGTGCAGAACGAGTTCCGGAATTGGAATTTATTAATCACTGGAATCTGGATGAAGAACGCGCTATGGATGCTATAAACAGGCGAAATCAGATGAAAGGGTTTACTGATATTGTGTTCTCCTATCCGGATATGCGCTTTGAGCAAATGCTTCTATTTATGGATACGATGCCGAACCAGACAACAACGTATCATATTTATCATGAAAATATTCATCGTCTAATTTCACCAGGGAAATAATATGAAACTATTAGAGAATACAACTATTTGTTTGCGTCCGCTTGAACCGGAAGATCTGGAATTATTGTACAAATGGGAAAATGATGCTTCGTTATGGACTTTAGGAGGTACAGTTTCCCCTTACTCCTACTACATACTGAAGGAGTATATTGCAGAATCCTACAAAGATATTTATGAGCAAAAACAACAACGGCTTATGATAACATTAAATGAGTCCGGAAAAACTATCGGGATGATCGACCTCTATGATTTTGACCCTCATAACAGCAGAGCCGGAGTGGGTATTCTGATCGATACAGACTTTCAGGGAAAAGGATATGCCGGACAGGCGGTAAAACTAATTATAGATTATTCTTTTTCATTTCTTAAGCTACATCAGCTATACGTACATATTCCGACAGATAATATAACAAGCAAAAAACTTTTTACATCATGCGGTTTTAAGGAATCGGGAATAGTAAAAGACTGGAACTCGGTTTCCGAAGGTTTTAGTGATGTCTGCATAATGCAATTAATTAATTCTTAATTCATATGAGGATCTTTGGGAAACTTAGTCCAGGTTTCATATCTCTTCCCCAATAATTCCAATGAAGATTTCCAGGATGCTTCACCATCAGCAGATAACATGAATTTGTTTTCCATTTTTTTGCTGACAAGCCAGGAATTTGCGTCAATTTCAACGCCTAACTGACCTTTAGTCCAACCTGAATATCCAAGAAAGAATTTAATTTTCCCTTCTACCTGATTACCTTGTAAAATATAATCTTTTATACAATTAAAATCGCCATCAAAATACAAATCATTATTTACAGGAATTGTCTGAGGTACAACAGAGCTTCCTAAAGAATGAATAAAAAACAATCTGTTAGAGCAAACCGGACCACCCAAATAAATGGGAATATCGTCACATTCCTTTAATTCAGGGAAAAATGAATTTAATATATAATCTGTCTTTTTATTCAGAACAAAACCCATTGATCCTTCAGGATTATGTTCCACCAATAATACAACTGAACGTTGAAAATAGACATCCTGCAAAAAGGGTTCGGAAATAAGAAGACTACCCGAAGAAGGTTGCTGATTATTATGTCTTATTTTAAACAGATTATCTTGATTTGCCATAAAATAAGTGTTTTCTTGAACTTTTTTATCCTGCAATATATCGTTTATCGCAATACAAACCAATAAAAATCCCCGGTCTAATGTTAATATATTCTAACATAAACCGGGAAGATCAGATTATAATGGATTGTTTAAACTGAAAAGAGCCAGTCGTTCATCCAATAGCTGATATTGATTTTCCTTAATAAAAGAAGTACACGCCCTCAATCCTTGCTGCCGACTACCTGTAGTTTCCAATGAAATAGCACTTACGCCATAATAGATTAATTCTTCCATTAATCGACCACCCGTCATACCAGGATAGGCGATTGTAAAATAAAAGCCATCAGCAATTGGTTCGTCTAAATCAAGATCATAGACAATCTTAAAACCATGACGTAAAAATATTTCCTTTAATTTTTTCGCCCGTCTTCCGTATTCTTTTGTCTCCGACACAAAATCAAATTCACCATCGGATGCGGCTTTAAACATTGCGGCTAACGCAAACTGAGCTGAATGACTCGTTCCGGATGATAAAGCATACAGAACTCTATGAATATAAACGGTTCCAAAAGTACCACCACCGTAACGTTTGGTTAATCCGGGAAATGATTTCTTATATAACTTATCAGAAATAGCGGTTACACCAATTCGTTGACCGGCATAACTGAAAGCCTTTGATCCGGAAATTTGTAACACATAATTATCCGTATAATGAGCAACAGTAGCCTGATAAGGCGCTTGGAAAGGCTTCCCTAAATCTTTTCTGAAGTCCATGGCAAAATAAGCCAGATCTTCAATCACAATAGTATCAAACTTATTGGCCATTTCTCCAATAATTTGAAGTTCCTTGTCCGTCAGACAAAACCATGCAGGATTATTCGGATTAGAATAAATCATTGCAGCAATATTCCCATTAATCAAATATTGTTCAAGAATATCTCTTAAACGTTCACCCCTATAATCATACACATCAAACGATTCAAAATTATACCCCATAACAGTTATCTGTTGCTTCTGAACCGGAAATCCGGGATCAATAAAAAGAATCGTATCTCTTTTTTCATCACATTGACAGGCCGTTAAAAAAGAAGCAAATGTCCCCTGCATAGATCCGGTTACAGGTACACAACCTTCAGGAGAAACCTGAATATTCAAAAAAGCCTGAATAAAACGAGACGCTTCCTTCTTCAATACCTCAGCACCATTAATATTCGGATAAACCGAAGCAATCCCATTCTTCAGAGCTTCAATCTCTGCATCAACACCAACCTGCGCAGCCTTCAGTCCAGGCACCCCCATTTCCATGTGAATAAACTCAATATTCGTTTCTTTCTCTAATTGCGAAGAAATAGCCACCACCTCACGGATCGTAGCCTTACCAAAATCAGAAAGCCCATAACTCTCGATAACGTGTTTAGCAATCTGATAATCTACAGGAGTATTTTTCATGATCATATTTTTATTAGACAGAACAAAAATAGAAAATATATCACTCCCCCACCTTTTTTATTGCAAAACTATTGCAAAACCAAATAAACCCCCTATCTTTGCATCGCATTTGAGAGAAAATGCTGCTCCCCAATCGGAGCATTATCTAAAAGGTGTGGTAGTTCAGCTGGTTAGAATACCTGCCTGTCACGCAGGGGGTCGCGGGTTCGAGTCCCGTCCATACCGCAGAGAGCCTAAGACAACAGGCGTCAAAAGCAAGACAAGCCCTTCATATTCAGTGAATATGAAGGGCTTTTTCCGTATATATAGTCTTAAGTTAAAAGACACGAAAAAGCCAAAAAACGACAAAAAACGACAAAAAGAGAACCCTTAACTGTACCCCTTTTTACAAAAACACCCAGGGGGTACAGTAAATCGAGAGTTAGGGGGTACAGTTTGGCGGAAATTGGAGGAGATCAGTCCTTATTTGGCAGGGTGCATAAAGCTCATTTTGAAATAGTTCAGAGTAATTTTGTAACATTAAAAAATGAGTTTATGAAAAGTACATTTCGCATTCTTTTCTATGTAAAAAGAGACAAACCGAAATCTGACGGCACTCTTCCCATCATGTGTCGTATCACCATTGACGGACAAGCAAGCCGTTTTAATTCCAAAGTAAGCATCTCACCCAACATTTGGGATGCTAAAGCCGCAATGGCCATTGGCAAATCAAAAGAAGCCGTTGAGATCAACTCCTTATTGAATGAAATCAGAACCAGTATTCACAATGTTTATCACGATTTACAGACGAAAGAAAATAATGTAAATGCCGAGAGGGTAAAAAATATTTTTCTGGGGATCGAGGTAAAATATCAAACAGTTCTCGAGCTTTTTCAACGCCACAACGAGGATATTGCAAAATTGGTTGGTATCACCAAATCAAAAGAAACACTTCAAAAATATGAAGTTGCCCGCAAACGTATGGCCGACTTCATAAAGGAATACTATCATGTTTCCGATATTTCACTGAAAGAGGTCAACCATATGTTTCTACACAACTTTGAGATTTATCTGATGACCTCATGTAATTGCAAGGAAAATACGACTGCAAAATTCCTGCAACGTTTCCGGACAATCATATTAATGGCGAAGAATAACGGATGGATTCATGCTGATCCGTTTGCGAATTTCAAAATCCGATTTAAGAAAACAGATCGCGGCTATTTGACCCAAGAAGAAGTCGATGCTATTATGGAAAAAGAATTCGCATCCGAACGATTGGAGCGAGTACGGGATATTTTCATTTTCAGTTGTATGACTGGTCTTGCCTACATTGACGTAAAGAACTTACGGACAAGCAATATCCGCACTTCTTTTGATGGAGGAGTCTGGGTCATGGGCAAACGGGAAAAGACTGGAGTGAGTTACAACGTCCCCCTACTTGATCTTCCGAGAAGAATAATTGAAAAGTATTCCGGTAAATTACCCGATGATAAAGCCCTACCGGTAATGAGTAATCAAAAGATGAATGAGTATTTGAAGGAAATCGGAACGCTATGTAATATTCCGAAAAATCTATCTTTTCATTTGGCAAGACACACATTTGCGACCCTAACCTTGACTAAAGGTGTCTCCATTGAAAGTGTGAGCAAAATGCTGGGACATACCAATATAAAAACTACCCAGATATACGCGAGGATTACCGATGTAAAGGTAAGCAATGATATGGCTTCATTTGCCCAGAAATTAGAGAAGAAAAGAGTCAAGGCAAAATCTGAAATAGATATGCTCTTCGAATGCCTCTCTTTAGGCGAAAAAATGGCCTTGTTCAACTTGCCGTCAACGCTCTCTAACGATCCTGAAAGAGTAAAACGAATAGCTATAATGTGGAATAGTCTTTCAGACGAAGAAAAAACTTCTCTGTGGATAAATACATTTGAAAAAGCAGATAGTTTTTCTATCAAATCATCTCCCAACAAAATAAAATTGGCAGTCAATCAATAAATTAATACCCCAATAGTATGGAACTACAAATAATTCAAAGTAAAATTTACGAAATTAGAGGAATGAGGGTCATGCTCGACTATGACCTCGCCGAAATGTATCAAGTTGAAACAAAGAATTTGAAACGTTCTGTCAGACGTAATATAGATCGTTTCCCCGAAGATTTCATGTTTGAGCTGACAAAAGAAGAATATGATTTTCTAAGGTGCAATTTTGGCACCTTAGAAAATTCCGGTCGCGGACAATATGCAAAATACCTACCCTTTGCCTTTACAGAACAGGGCATCGCCCAACTTTCAAGCGTGCTGAACAGCCCTTTGGCTATTCAGGTGAATATTTCTATTATTCGTGCTTTCGTAGCTCTTCGTCAATATGCGTTGGGATACGCAGAGCTTAATCGTAAGCTGGAGGAGTTTATGATTGAGACAAATATGCAGTTTAGCGATATTTATCAGGCACTTACAGAATTGGCTTCGCAAAAAGAGCAGGAGAACAAACCCCGAAAGCGAATTGGTTATAATGTTCAACCCGATGAAGAATTATAGTATGGAACGAGGATATATCAAAATCAAAGAAA
>NZ_JAQWCQ010000023.1 GCF_028705895.1 Massilibacteroides sp.
ATTCCTGCAAACATTTTGCGCATGTGCTAAACACAATGCCATTTCATTGCATTACATGGCATAGTGTTTCTATCGCACATTAAAAATCGCAAAAAGATTGCATCCATTGCAGATGCTCCGTTTGTGAACTCATTCCGTTCAAACCCCATTTTATATCACGCCACAAAAGGATGCCGCTTCAATCCCTATCGCAAAAAACTAATCGGTGTTCCGCTTCGCTGCACGCATATGGGGCGCGCGCGCAGCAATAATCGGTGTTCCGCTTCGCTGCACGTACATGGGGCGCCCGGCGCCAGCGCCATAACATATGCACGTAGACCATATATCACTTTTTGCCATGTGTTGCGCATCACCTTGCGACCAGCGGTGTGCACTTGAGGGTACTCTTCCGGCATGAAAAATGCCGGATTTTGTAAAATAGCATGTGAGGCCGCACAAAACAACAATTATTTGTTACCTGTAGCCCCTTATTTAGAATGGTTATAAATTATAAATACTTTGTAATGTATTGATATACAGCGTATTAAAATGTATTATTTTTAAAAATAAGTGCTTTTTTATTTGGATATTTGCGTAATGTGTTGTATATTAGCGTATTGTTTAACGAAAACCTGCAGTCCCAGCAGAATAAAAACAGGGCAATAATTATGAATAAAGCAGCAAAAAAGGCAGCCGACCTGGCAGCCAAGGCCACAGGCCAAACCGAAAACCACGAAGCCAACACCCCGGCAAACGTGATGAAAGTTTTGAAACCGGAAACCGAAAAAAAAGAGCCGGCACCGGATCCACAACCGGAATCACAGCCCAAACCTAAACGGATCCTTTCTATTTCTGAAATTAAGATGAAAGCCAAGGAAGCGCAATATCTGGCAGAACAACACGACAACCTGTTAATGCAGCTTGAAAAATTGCAACAGTTTGCCGCTGAGGTCGGAGAAGAAGCAACTTTGCGCCTAAGTTCAGACGGATTGAAAAGCTTTTCAAGCAAGGACCCGCAAGCCGTTGCGCAGATGGTTGAAATTTGCACATCAAACATTCAACGCCGGATTGAAAATGTGGAACAAAAATTAACCGCCTAATTTATGAACCGGCTGGCAGGCTACCCACCTGCCAGCCTAATTTTTGAAACATGGAAACAAAAACAGATCATAAAGAAAAGCGGGAAGCCCTCAGAGAAATGAGTAAACAAGTTAAACCGCTTGTTCAAAGTGAGCAGTTCGACACGGTTAATGAGGCAGTAATAGAACTTTTTTACCGGGATGAAGACAACGAAGAATTTAACACCCTTCAGGAGTGGAATAAAAAAGGGTTTAAGGTGAAAAAGGGCAGTAAAGCATTTGTCGTGTGGGGAAGCCCTCGTAAATTGAAGGCAACAGACCCGGCACCAGACGACACCGAAGAAACAAACAAAGATAAGTTTTACCCGCTTTGCTATCTTTTTTCTAATGCACAGGTAGAAAGGAGGGCAGCATGAGAGATATAAAATTGAGAATCCTCACCATTGGCACCGGTTACCGGCCAAGAAAATACCGGCAGTTAACAATTTATCCAATTATCAGGCTGGAAGGAGTTTGGCTGGAGGAAGCCGGGTTTCTGCCAAATACGCCCGTTTACCTTTTTGTTGAAGATGGAAAGATCACCATCAAAACAAATCCGGAACGAGAGATAGAAAAAAAAGCAATTGAAATATTTAACATTTTAAAACCAGCAGTATGAAAATGAGCAAAATAAACAGCCGACTGTGAAAACTTAACCGTTTACAAATGGTTGCAAGCGGGTGGGGTTAGCCCCCCCGCTGCAACCATTTCCGCCCGTCGCTCGTCGTTCCTCCTCGCGCCGGTCGAAAATGGTTGCAGCTCCCCCCGGTTTGGTATAAAGTGCGAATATGGTTTTTGGATATATACCTTTGTTATTTTCGCACTTTATAAACTTTATTGATTTGAAGATTGAGTAAATTTGAGCACTTAAAGTACTTCAGTTATGAAAAATTCTAAAACACCAAGATTCCTATTGTGCGAAAATCCTCTTTTAAAGACTAAAGAGCTTTTTATTTTGTGTACAAGAAGCGGAGAGCTCCTCATAAGAGTGGTTCATTTGCCAGGCAACTCATTTAGTTTGGAAATTGTTAAAGTCTACAACGCTACCGATAAGCAAATTGCCAATGCTTTGACCGATGCTGCCAAGTGGTTTACTGGCGCAAGGCACGTATAATGAACAAATATTCCGTTATAACGCAATTTTAAGGTAATTTTAATGTGTTTTACTTGCTTTGTGTTCCGTTATAGCGTATCTTTGTAGCATCAAATCAATCGAACCACTTTTGGAATTTCATTCACTTTTAAAAACTAAAATCATGAAAACAAACATCCAAACGTTATTAGATTCATTTGTACACGACAACGAGCAATACATCATTGAAAATGGTGGAAATGTAGCGGAATACATTATTGCTGACACAGCAGCCGAGGAATACGGTTATTTCTGGTTTCTCACAGAAAGTGAGATAACCGAATTTGAAAACGATCAAACACGAAGAGCGGAATTGAAGGAAGAGATTATCAACTATGTTCAGGAAAATTATGATTATAACCTGAAAGCTGAAAGGCTGCTTGAAAAATGGATAGTTGTTGACCTCGGAGCCGATGCAGAAGACCCAATTCGGGTTACCAGGAGGAATAATTTTGAAGATATGCTATTTTGCAGTTCATATTCAGGCGATTACGGGCAGTTGGTTGACTGTAACAATGCCGGTTGCTATGCGTTTAATAATTCCGAAAGTTCAATCCATAGCGATTTTCTTTATCAAGTTGAAAAGAAATTTGATATTGAATTATCCAACTATTTTAACGAGCGCCATGGCATGACCTTCGATACGGTTGAAACATTTATTGGCATGATTGAGGAATTGAACGAGGACACAGAGAACCACGAAGATTTCAATTATACCATTGTTGATATAGTTGAATTGAAGAAATTTGCTGAAACCTGGAAAGAGAAAAACGAAACCCACACCGAAGTAAAAGGCTGGACATTCCACGATTCGCATAATTTCAAGACTATAATTCTTGAAACTGAATTTGGCGAAGCTGATTGTAATGAAGTTGATGAGCTTGAACAAATTAACATACTGCTGCAAATGCCAGAAAATGCTCCCTACATGGATGGGTTTAATACATCAGAAGAATCCGAAGATTATTATTTCCACTTTGACCGGTGGGCCACAAACCCATGGTTTTGTTTCGTTGAAAAAAAATAAATCATTCACCGAGCCGGGGCGGGTTCCCCGGCATTTTTTATCAATCGAACCAATATGGAATTGAGCACAGAGACAAACCACCTGTGCGAAAATCTAAACCAATGAAAAGAAATGTATCCGGCTATGCAAGCCGTGGAACCCTTGTTATCAACCTACAAGATAAGGGAGTTTTAAATTATTATCAGTCTGCAGAAAAGATACACGACCTTTATGGAGGTAGGATGTATTATAAGTCCAGAAGCGGAATGACGTTCAACGGGTATCTAAACCCCGACCCAACTATCCCGATTGTGCTCTTTGAAGGATACCGGTCAACAACAAAACATCTTACCGAATTTAGTAAGAATACAATTGAAAATACGGACATTTACATTCCTGCTGACAAAGGGATACCGTCTGACGTTAACGGCTTCGGGTACAATGAACCCGTAATCCTCATTACGGGCAAAAACATTGATATTATGTATATCAATCAGTTTGTTGAGTTCCTTGGTTTCGGTGATTTTTCATCATTGTATGAGTTCAGTACCTCTGAACCGTCTGAACCGGAAGCTGAAAGGCTGCATGTAGAATACGAGTTCAAGTATTTTGATTATAATGGAACCGCAGCAACTAAAAAATATAAAGTAAGGTACTGGAGCAACCATGTAATCCAGTTGCCCTTTAAACTGGATGAATACATTATAGCATCAAATGGCATCCCACGTGATGCGTTAAAATATGAGAACAGCACTCACCCTGTAATTGAAAAAATGGGTATAGTTCAAACTGTAAACGGCGAGTTTGCAACTTTAAACTTTCATGGCCTTGTTCATAAATTTGTAACTCCCGTTAACAGCGGGGAGACTATTCATGGATATTCTTGCTACTCACGCACAAATGAGGGTGTTGAATATTTTCATCTGTACAGGGCGGAAAATGAAAACCAGATATATCACCAGGTTTGGGCATTGGTAGATGATACATGGTTTGAATACGAGGTTTCACGTAACTTATTTGCGTTTTACGCAAACCCAAGAGATATATTTGAAACCGAAATTGAAAACCTATTGACTAATAAAATCAACAAAATAAAGATTTTAAATCAGAGTTTTGCTGATATAGAGTTAAAAATAAAAGCGAACCCAGAAACAACAATTTCAATTCAGGATAGTCTCCATGCAGGAAACTGCGAATATGGCACAAGGCAATTCATAAAGCGCTACCGGCTAAACGATGAAGTGACATTCGCTGAACTTGCAGCTCACCACAGTTTTGAACAAATGATTAAAAATCATAGCTTTATCAATGCTGTAAAGATCGCGCTTGGTAAAAGCGTATAGGTAGAAGTAGATGAAGAGCCTATCAGCGGACGCGATCTTCCTCGCAAGCCAGGTGTCAGAAGGCCACTTGGCCTGAAATATGTTGCGAAATAATAACCAAACTCCCGAGCCGGGGCGGGTTCCCCGGCATTTTATAATTTTCACATGTGGGATTGGAAAACAAACGATGGGATGAGGACCTGTGACTATTGTGGGCAACCAAACGAGAGGAGGGGCAATGCTATGACTGTGGGCATGTGCCCGGAGCATAGCCGGATATGGAGAGAGGATATTGCTTTTGGCCTGCATAAACGCAACCGGCTTCGAGCAATACTCATGGAAAGAGAAATTCAATTTACCTTGAAAGGTTCAAAAGAAAACAAATTAAAACCAATAACTACACAATGAACGAACTTGACCTTACCAAACCTCACATCCGCGCGATGGATGCTATTTCAGAAGCAATTGGACATTACCAGGCACGTGACCAGCATGGGGATGATTTGAACGCTGAGGAAAAACAATTCTTTGCGGCCTTATGGCATTGTTATGATCTGCTGGCCAGAACGGAAATTGTAAAAGCCGTGCAGCATCCTATGCCTGCTGATATATGGGAGCCTGGCGATAGTGAAATGGTTAACCGCTATGGTGCTACCGAAAACCATTTGCTTGATATGCTACTATCTGCCATTAACCAGGATGGTCGGCACCCGGTTAATTTACGGGAAATATTATTGCTTTTAATGCGCAATGAAAATGTAACACAAAGGAAACTGGCGGAGCTTTTAGACATAAGATATCAAACAATTAGCGACTACTTAAACGGCAAAACGCCCTGGTCGGCTGATAAGTTTGAAGCCGCAATAAATGAGCTGATTCATAAAAAATAAGGAGTAATAATTTAACATTTTTTAACAAATAATATTTGGTAAATTACAACAATCGTTGTATATTTGTTCCATCAAATAACAATTAAAACTTACAACAATGAAAAATTCAGCAGGTCAATTAACAAGAGCTTACATTAACGACAACAAACAGTTCATCGAGGGTAATATAGCTGAACATCTGATGTTAAATTTAGAAGCTGTTTCGTGCTACAATGAATATCTTTCAGATGAAGAAATCGAAGAATACGAAAATGCTTCAATGGAAAGAAAAGCAGAAATCGAAGCAGAAATCGAAAACTGGATTAATTACAACTTTAATTTTGACATTTCAAAATTTGAATACTAATGATCGCACAAGACTTAATTAACTGGGGGGAGCTTTCAAGGCTCCTTTCCGGTTCTCGAATGAACATACGAAAAAACAGGATTCCGCAAAAATATGAGGCTGAAATAAATAGCCTTATTAAGCATATAGAAGATTGGCAGACTGAAATTCAAACGGCTGCGATAGCAGACGAAGCGGGCGGGAAAAACAAAACGGATATACCTAATGACGCTGATTAATTGTACGGATAGCCATGAAGTATGTAACATGTTGTGTTTTCCGTTGCGCTTGCGGATTACACTTCATTAAACATCAATTTTTCAAGCGCAATGAAACACAACGGACAGTTACATGCTTTCGTGGCGTTGCGAACTTGCACGAACTTCGATTAAATGTACTGCCGTAGTTTTGTTTTTATCGGGATGGCTTACTTAGAATCTATATAAATAGCCACAAATGTGGAAAATAATTTACAAAACACTTGCGTAATAACCACAAATGTGGTATTTTTGATATATAGAAATTTAAGTAATAACAATTAAAAGATACGACAATGAAAACTTCAATCGAAAACAAACAAAGAATTTTAAAAGCAGCAAATCACTGGCAAAATGTATGCAACTGGAATTTTGTAAAAGCTGCTAAAGTTGCCATTACTCATTTTAAAAATGAAGATAACTGGTTGATTAGAAACTTAGTCGAAGAATCTGGATTTAATTATTCTAACGGACTTTGTCATTATCCAGGAGAATATGAGATTTCAAAATCTGGTCAATCATTGAAAATTCAGTACGAAGATAAATTTGTTTATGTGCCTATTTCGAGAGCTGTAACTGATGGCAAAATTTATTGGATACCTTTTTCAGCAATCGAAAACGGAGCGGAATGGACAGAACGTAATTTGGGAACTATTTATGTAGGAGGTTAATAAAATGAAAAATTCAGATAGATTACATGAAAAGGAGTTAGGACAAATTAATCCTGACATTAAGAATGTAAAATTATCAGAAAAAACTGAAAAAATTCTTTCTGGTAAACACGACAACGAACCTTTAGACCCGGAAACACAACCTGTTTTACACAACATGAATTTAAAAATTAAAGCTAAAACAATGATAAACTGGGCTGAACTTAGCCGGACACTTGCAGGTGACCGTTCAGCGATTACAAAAGACAGGATTCCGCAAAAACATTCAGAAACTATAAATACGCTAATTGATTCAATTGCAGATTGGCTGCAAAAAACTCAAACGGGTTTGTAAAACCCGATGCGGGCGGGGCTTTTTATTTTCTTCAAATTCGCACCGACTTTGATTAAATGAACTGCCCCAGCCTTGCATATAACGTATGTTGTACCCCGTTTTTATCTTTGCGTTCTTCATCTAAACAAATTTATATTTCTGTGTAGAAATTAAAATATTTCTTTCTGCATTTGCCTCCACGTAAATGCGCCCCGGCACTCTCCCACGTGCCGGTTTTTTTTGTCCTTTTAATTTTTTACTTATAGTTACATATTTGCAGGCATAACAGCGAACTAATTTTTGTTAAATGCATCCCTGCGAACGAATCTACCTTATTGGCGCCAATGGCATAATTTACGGCAATGAACCCGGAATTTGCCGCATCACCGGAAAACAATCAACCGGTATTCTTTTCAAAAACTGGGTGCGCGATACCTTTACAGACCACTCCTATCTTTTACCAGGCAACATTATAAGTAATGAGGCCCTTTTCTGTTTTGACGAAAGCAGTGAGTTGCTGATGAAGCTTACCGGCAGGGAAAAGCCTCAGCGTTTCCGCACCTACTCACACATTGTTTCAGATGGCAAATGGCATATTTTTACTAAAGCCGACAAGGCCACAGTGTATGATCTTATTGTTTCAGGTAATTGTGAGCTTGTATGCCTTGCTGAATCCGGTCAAAAGCATATTCTTTTCAAACATAAGAACGGCATGTGGCAAGTAGAAGAAATGCAAATAATGCCCGATATCCCCCTTTTACAAATATTACATGAAAACATGCAAAACCTGTTAAATATAGGCTTTTCACAGGCTGAAATCATAACAGGAAACTATATCGGGTACCGGATAATGAAAGCCGGTATTCCGGCATGGGCCGCTTACGAAGAAAATTTAAAACCTCATAGAAAAACACAAATCTTTAATTTTTCAACATGGATGATGCACGCACCGAAATTAGTATGACAAAGGATCTGGTTGCTGAAAACCTGCTCTGGCCTTTGTGGCGATGTGTTGACGATTCATACAAGGATCGTTACAAACGAGAAATATGGGAGCATTTTGAAAATGCAATCCGAAGCGCAGCTTATACTTCGCGATTAACCACTTTCTTAAGTATGTTCAGGCAGCGGTTGCCTGTAAATCTTGAAGCACAATATAGCGAAAGGATTATGCTTATTGTGCAAAGTGGGTTTGACAGCGAGATACTTAACTGGCTTCGCGATGAAACTACTTATTTAGCCATACTGGTAAGGCTCATGAACCAGGATCGTAAGGAAAATTTTAAACTTGGACAGGAATGAGAAGTTACATTATGGAGGGCGTGGTAACAGCCCTGAGTAGCATTACGCACAATGGTGGTGAGCGCAATGGCACAGTTACCCAGCTTAGGCGCGAAAAATTTGTACAACCTAATGGTAAAGTGGAACGTGTACCAGTTATTTCCGGAAATTCAATTCGGGGCATTTTGCGCGATAAGGGAATGTTTAGTATGCTTAAAATGTTGGGATACGGCATTAATGAGGAAAATGGGAAGGTAAACGGGCTCTCATTACAGGCATTTTATTTCCTGTTTTCTGGCGGCAGCCTGGTTAGCACAGGCGATAGTGGCCTTGATATTAAATACTTCCGGGAAATGAGGGATCTAATTCCTTTAATTGGTCTTTTTGGAGGTGCAGCCGGTAACGCCATTATGCCTGGTAAAATGAAGATAGGGAAGTTGATCCCGATTTGTAAAGAAACTTCACACCTGGTGCCCGAAAAGTTTCAGCCTGAAACGGTTGAAAGTATTTGGGAGTATTGCCAAACTGAAATGTTTACCCGACGCGACGATGAAAAAAACGACAAAGTCCGTTTGATGATTGCCGGTAAACAGTTGAGTGAAAATGGGGAAGCATTACCGGAAGAAAAAAAGAGCGGTACTCCACAGCAAATGATGTACAATGTAGAAACCATCGCAGCCGGAACTCAGTTCTTTTGGCGCATTGTGCTTGAAGATGTTACCGACGTGGAATTTGAAGCCTTTCTCAGTACACTGATTGAGTTTTCAAAAGCCCCGAATATTGGCGGCAAGTCAGGTACCGGTCATGGAGAGATTGCTATAAAACTTGACCGCTGGATCGAGATTGACAGTCGTGTAAACTTACAGGGTAACGAGTTGGATGTGAAACTTGGAACTAAATACAAGGATCACCTTGATAAGAACGGAGATGGTATTCGTAAGTTCTTAGCTGAGATGAAGTGATGGAAAAATGTTTTGTCGCCTGCATGAAGCACGATTTTGAGCCTCATTTTAAAGAGGCAAGCCGTTTATATGCTTTTCCGTTAAAGCCATCACAGCCACGAAATGGCGAATTTATAATACTTGATTCAGGCGCTTTTGCACTTAGCCTGAAAAAAAAGGAGATTGATTTACCATATATGAAACGGTTGCATGGTTATTACAGAAAATATGGAGCATCAAATAATTTTCCTGTACTGTGTATAGCACCCGACAAGTTTCTTGATCCTGAAAAGACAATGCAGAATTACCGGACATGGATGCACTTTTTCAAATTACCGGTGGTACCGGTTATTCAGTTTACAAAGATGAAGCACCTTGATATTTTTCATGCACGGAAACAGGCTATGTATTACCGTGAATTTGGAAATAATATTATTGCTGTAAGTAACCCGGGATTGAAAGGGTCTGCTGCCTTGCCTCTTAAAATTCTAACGGAAGAATTAAGAAAAATCGGGTATGAATGGATACACAACTTAGGCGCCGGATGGAATTATAATGATTGCCGCGATTGGCGGAAACTTGGCTTTGACAGTATTGACAGTATATCCTATTATACCGATGCTGAACATAATGTCGGATGGCGTCCATTTTCTTACGAAACCGGCATTATGAACGCTGAAAAAATGGAAATTGTTAAACATAATTATAAACTTGCAAATGATGGATTCAGAAATAATTGATTTCAGGTTTATAGAACAGGTTGATACCCGTCAAAACTTCATAATAAAATGCGAAGATTATGATGAGTTTAGCCGCTTATGTATTCTTTTGTCTTCAAAATCCAAGGTAATCAGTTTTGAAACGTTTGAAAAGGTATGGGAAAAACACTGCTCATAGATACTTCACCAATTCCTGATAACCCGACAACTTCACATTGCCGGACAATACAGGAAATCGCAAAAGCGCTAAGTCTTCCGTTGATCAGTACTTCTGAAGAACTTAAGGAGCTTAATCCATCTGAATTTGAAAATTTTGTGGTAATCGGTTCGGCGTTTTACCCCAAAACGGCAGAGATAGAATCATTTATACGACGCAGCAAAAAACCACACATATTCTGGCTGAATAATGAGCATACCTGCAGTCCAAACAGCGAGTATGCACGGCTTATAAAAGACTACCCATCAACGGTTATCAGCAATCTGGTAGAAGAGGGGAACAAGGTGAGGGGATATAACCGGTTTATTTTACTTAACCTGAATAGTTTGTTGATGCAACAACCTAATCCGCTGACACAAAAAAAGTATGATATATTGTATTATGGAACATACCGCCCTGGCCGGCGATTGTATTTTCAAAAGTATTTTGCTGATGCTGACGAATTTATACTTAGCAGTAAAACGAAAAATCTGAGGAAGTTCAAGCAATTAGCCGGATGCAATTGCAGGTTTGCTGATAGTCCGCAGTGGATACGTGGCCGTGAAAGCTTTAACCTGGTTAAGTATACCATTTACCTGGAAGATGAGTTGATGCACAAGAATTTTAATCATCTTTCGAACCGATTTTATGAAGCATTATATTGTAATGTAGTGCAGTTTTTTGAAGAAACGACTCGTAGTACGATTGAAAGGCATGGTGTTTATAAGATTCCTGACAGGTATTTTGTTACTGATAAAAAATCCTTAGTAAGCAAGATAAATGAGTTTGATTTTGATGCATGTTTAGTTGACCAACATCAGTGGGCATCCATTGCAATTGAAGAAAAAAAGAATGTTTTGAAAGAACTTAAAAGAATTTTTGATGAAAGACAGGATTTTGTTTAGAGAAGACTTCACCCCCCTGCGTGTGCGGGCATATTTGCAAACAGGAGTAATCAGCGATCAATTTCTACCGCTTGATGGTATTATGTATTATCACCATGTGCGCAACGAAATAGGTGGGGAATATGGCGTTAAGGCTATATCAATGCCTGGAGAGAGTAACGTACGCGAGGGGAAAAATGTAACATTACCCTTGCTGAAATCGGGCCCTGCAGGGGAAGCCTGGTTTTACGCGTGCAGTGTTGCACAGTGGCCAGTGCCAACTGTTGAAGATAGCACGTTTTATGTAAAGCGGTTTGATTTGAATTTCGTGGATTACCTTGACACTTCAAAAAAAGGAAAAGTTGAACTTGCAAAAGGCCGCTTTAAGAACTATCACCTTGATATTTATTACCGGCACGCATTATATGTTGACTGGTATTGTGTTGGTGTAAAAGATGAAATAGAAAAAATATTATCATTTTGCACCCATATTGGTAAAAAGACAGCTCACGGATGGGGCAGTGTGTTAAAATGGGAAGTTGTTGCTTGGCCTGAAGACTGGAGTATACGCGGAAATGGGAACAGGCTGATGCGACCGGTGCCTGTACGTGAAAATGGTTTTATGTACGCGCTGAGACCAAGCTACTGGAACCCACGTCATATTTTTCCATGTAAAATGCCAGACTGATGAATTACTATTACACTTTAGAGGAGCGCGCATTCATCTACAGGAATATCCGTAAAATGAAATTAATGGATATTGCAAAGAAGCTGAACCGGCCCTATAAAGGGTTATCGGCTTTTGTTGTAAATGCAGGATGGTCCAACAAACGGAGTTATACGAAGGCTGAAGAAGTACTGGTAATACAAGGGAAATCAATTTATGGAAGATCAGAAAATGCCTTGAAAATAAAGCGGTGCAGACTGATGAAAAATACCTGATTTATTTTGTCCTTTTAATTTTTCTGTTTCGTTTGCATATTTGCCTTTTCATTTTTCAACTCATTATTCACTAACCAAAATCAAATTTATGAAGAGATTTGTTTTTATCCTGGCAATGCTCCTGATTGGCTTTGCCGGTATGGCTGCTGAGAATGCAGATTACACACAATCAAATGCTCCGCCCGGAGATGCCTGTTTTAACCTGGTCATCGAAAACAGTCAGGTGGCTGTTGTGAATGCCCAGGTGGATGCAGTAATCGTTTATGCTTTTTCAGCGGTTGTTTATCCTGCTATTGTTTGCGAAACATCACCGGCTGAGTTGCTGGTTAGCAAGGATGTTATTCAGCCGACAGAGATGGCAACGAGCAATGTAAACGTTAACTCCTTTAAAGACTTTAGCTGTGAAAACCGAGCCTGGCTCTTACATAAAATAAGCCTGAACCGGAAAACAAACTTTCTTGAGCCTACCGTGCGCAATTTGCCTGTTCCGTTTGATTAGCTTCCCTGATTACACCTGTGCCAATACCCCCGAATTCCGGGGGTATTTTTTTTGTCCTTTTATTTTCGGCTATTCAAATACATCTTTGTGCCATGTCAGAAACAATTCACTTGCGCGATGCATTGCGGTTGATGGACGAAAGTATGTCTCCTTCGGGGGAGCTGGTCCCATTCTCCATTTCGTTTGTGAAATACAGCAAGGAAAAACCGCTGCATAACGGCGAAGAGGTTTCATATAAAAATTGCATCAAAACAGCAGTAAGGCAAAATATGAAGAAAAACATGCAGCGCGGCATCCGGGTAATAGATTCAAACGACATAAAAACAGTTCACATCTGGCTAATTACCAGATTCAACGGAAATTCAGTAAGATGGTAAAGCCTATAAAATCTACCCTGTCGGCGCAAGATGGCACCGCTGGTATCCTCCCGAAAACGAAAGCAACCTACCAGGTGGGCGATACTGCTGCTCCTAAGCCGGGAGCCGTTTCAAACACGACCGTAAAGAAGCTGAATGCAAGTATTTCGGCTTTTAAAGAGGATGATAAGGGAATTTCTGCCAATAATATTAAAATTTCGTCCTGGGGCAGGGATAATCTTTTCCCTCAACACCTGATGAGCCTTTACCAGAATAATATTTTTCCCGGGCTGATGGACTTTAAGGTGGACATGCTTTATAGTCGCGGGTATCAACTGAATCAGTTTATTATTTCGGGAATCAAAAAAATTAAGGTCCCGGTAATAGATCCCGAAATTGAAGACTGGCTGGAAAGCTGGGATGCAAGAGACTATATTGTTGATCAGTTTACTGATTTTGTGTGGACGGAGAATACCTTTACACAAATGGTTGTGAACAAAACCAAGAAGGCAGTACCCATTATAAAGCTGCAACACATCAACACGGAAGAGTGCCGCCTGGAAATTATGAATAGTCAAGGCCAGTTTGAACACATTGTGATGGGAAACTGGGCAGACAAAAAGGATTTTAAGCCACTTCCAGTTTTTGACCGCCTGAATCCTTCCAGGTACCCGAATGCCATGATCCACAGGCGAAAAAAGTCATTTGGGTTCAGGTATTACAATTATCCAGGCTATATAGGCGTAATTTATAAGTGGCTGCCTCTGGCCAACGAAATCCCTTCATTCCACCTGGCACGAATGCAAAATTCAATCAATGCAAAATGGCACATCAAAATACCCCTTGATGCGCTGAAACAATTGAAGGAATTGAAGAAATGGAATCAGACGGAGCTGGATAAGTGGCTTGAAGACAAACTCACAGAAATTGACAACATGCTTGCCGGTGCCGACAATGCCGGAAAAGCATTCTACACTTTTAAGACTACAGATATAAATGGAAAGGAGATGACAGGTTGGGAAATTATTGAGTTAAAAAGCAGCGAAAAGGAAATGAGCGAATCAAACCTTAGGCTGTTCAACGAAACCAATCAGGCGATTACCAGTGCCGTTCAGGTACAGCCATCGCTGGCTTGCATACAACTTGGCGAAAAAATGAGCTCCGGTTCAGAGGTACTGAATGCATACAACCTTCACATTAAAACCCGAACGCCAATTGCCAGGTATCTGGTTCTCGACAATATAAACCGGGCAATTCGCATAAACTGGCCAGATAAACGCGTATTTCTGGACATTGTGGATGCGGAGCTTGTAAAACAGGAAACAGACAAATCAGGTGTAAATGATCCAACAGAGTAGGCCATGATTTTAAAAGACATAGAAACCCTCATCGGGCAGGTAGGCAACGTAACCGGCCACAAAAATTTCGACGAAATTAAACCATCGGTTGAGTGGGCCGAAGAGTTTGTGCTATTGCCGGCCATTGGCCAACCGATGTATGATGTAATTGATGCCCTGGCCAATGCCGATGCATCAGGGAGCGGTTCCGCTTCGGGCTCAGGTTCGGCTTCTGCCTCCGGGAGTGGATCTGCATCCGCAAATGTGACTTCTGAAACCGATGCCGCCATACTGCTCAAAAAGTGCATCAGGGTGGTTGCCCACTATGCCATGTTCGATTATGTTACCATCAGCGACAGCAGGGTAACTTCGCAGGGCCTGCAGATAGTGGAAACCGCTACCCACAAAACAGCTTTCGATTATCAGAAACGCGACCGCAAGAAGTACCATGGCGAAAAGGCTGACTTTTCCCTTGATTCATTGCTCCTGTATATGGAGATCAACAAATCAAAATATCCTGAATGGAGTGAAAACCCTGCCGTTTACACCCAGACCCGTGATCTGATTATAAACAATACCGTTGAAATGCAGAAGTATGTAGAAATAGGCCAATCGCGCCGCACCTACATGGCTATGCGTACTATGATAAAAGATGTAGAAATGCTAAAGCTGCGGCCTGCGCTTGGGGAGGTGATTTATGCCGCACTGAAGGCTTACATTTTAAATGGCGGCACCAATACAAACTACCAGATACTACTTGATCTTGTAGCGCCGGCAGTGGCCCATCTGGCCATTGCCGACGCTTTGCCGTCTATTATTTTCAGGATTGCAGGCGAAACGGTTACCGTGGCCACCTACAATCCCATCCCCGAAAAGGAGAAAGATCAATTTACAAAAATTGTGGTGCGTTTAACAGACAACCATACAATTGTTGGAAGCAGCTACCTGGATGCAGCGGTTAAGTTTATAAAAAACACACCCGATCTGCTTTCAGTATCTCCTTACGCTGATGATGCAGGGCATAATGGTGGAATTTACAATAACTCAGACGATAAAAAACACTTTGTTGGATTCTAATGAAAAACAGGATAAATCCATCATCAAAGATCCTAATGACTATGAATGACTTACTACTAATCACCATTCCTGCGGCTGTAACTTCGATTATTACCTACGTGCTTACCCGTAATAGAAACATTGCAGATGTTGATAAAATTAATGTTGAGGTAGCGGCAAATGAAATTGACAACGTTGAGAAGGTTGCAAGAATATGGCGCGATTTGAGTGAAGACCTGCGAAAGCGGTTTATGTCAGAGATTGACGATCTCAGGTCGATCAATCAAACCATGAAAGATAAGTTGAATGTAGTTCAAGGAGAAAACGTACAGATGCGGAAAGAATTGCTAGTGGTTCAGAAAGAGAATGAGGAACGAAAAATCCAGTTTAACAAAGTCCTTTCAGAAAATAACGAGCTGAAAAAGCAGATGACATCTCTTGAAAAACAACTGAAAGATTCAAAATGTGAAAATGCGAAATTATTTGCAGAGGTAAAAAAATCGAACAAAAACTATTCGGAGGTAATGAAACATGAAAATATCTGACAATTTTGAACTCCAGGAGTTGGTACCTCCTGAAACATTTAACGCCATGGGGCCTGGGTCCGTTTCATTGATAGATCCGCGTTTGCTAAAAGTGCTGGAGCGTATCCGCATACTGTGTGGAAACCGTGCAATGACAATCAACAACTGGCACAGAGGCGGTAAATTTAAATACCGCGGCTACCGCCCCAAGACCTGCACCGTGGGTGCCTCAAAAAGCATGCACCGTGACGGAAAGGCCGTTGATTTTGATGTAGCCGGGTTAACGGCTGAGGCTGTGCGAAACATTATCCGTGCAAACGCCACCGAACTGCTAAAGCTGGGATTAACCCGGATTGAATCCGGAGTAAGCTGGGTGCATATTGATTTGAAATACACCGGACTGTCAACCATTTATGAATTCAGGCCATGAAATATATTGCATCACTTCAAAACATTGCCATCTTACTGCTTATCGGCTTGCTTTTCCTGCAAAGGGAATGCAGCCGGCCTGAGCCGCAACAGCCAACGCACAGTAAAACCGAAGTGTGGCATTACGACACTACGCACTATGTTTATAAAATAGGCATACCCTATCCGGTTGAAAAGCTGGTGCCCGTGGAGATTCCGGCAAATGTGGATACAGCCGCCATCCTTCAGGAATTTTTCAGCCGCAACGTGTATCACCGCGTACTGAAAGATGATAGTCTGGCAATGATTGCATTGCAGGATACCGTTTCACGAAACAGCCTGGGCAGGGCTACCCTGATTTATGAAAACAGAAGGCCAACCCAAATCATTACAAACATTACCACTTATGCCGATCCGGTTAACAAGGTTTTTGTTGGTCCGGCCGTGGGGGCAAACCTTGAGGGTGATTTTATGCTGGGAGCATCGGCCTTGCTGGTTACCCGGCGCGACAATGCTTACCAGCTAACCGTGGATCCTTTTAACAAAGGATTAACCACCGCTGCCTATTGGAAAATTAAACTCAGGAAACGGAGATAACGACATGCAAACGGTTGAAATAGAAGGCAAAGACTTTGTTTATCCAGGCAGTTGGAATGAAATGAACCGCGCTCAGTTGCTTGACATTGCCAGGCTACTGCAACAGCAGCTTTCGCCCTACGATTTAAAAGTAAGGCTCATTTTTAAATGGCTGCGCTTAAACAAGTGTCTTTTCCACTACCGTGATGCAACCTGGATTGTAAATGGTATTTATCGTCTGGGCGTTCCTTTTGCCCTGTGGGGGATTAAAAAAGGCAGGGTGAAATCAATTGATTACTCAGATGTTGCCCGGCTTGCCGAAACCCTTGATTTCTTACTTACCGAAGAGCCTTTGCCAGACGGGAGAATGAGGGTTGAGCGCAACAATGCCCTTACCCGGCAAATGATTCCGATGATTAAAGCAGGCGTACGGCTCTACGGACCAGATGACCGGATGAGAAACATTACTGCAGGTGAGTTTGCTAAGGCAGAATACCGATACCAGAGCTTTTTGGCTACGGGCAATGTTCGCTATCTGAATGAAATGATTGCAGTGCTTTACCGGCCTGCCCGTCGCTTTGCCTGGCTCGCCCGATTGGTGCAAAGCTGGGATGGCGAACACAGGGTATCTTATCACGATTACCACCTTGCCCGGGCCGCGGATATTGCCAAAATAAACATGGATGTTCGCTTTGCAATACTGATGTTTTTTGAAGGTTGCCGGAATTTGGCAATAAATGGGCACCCGCACGTATTTAACAGCGGTGGCGACGATGGCGAAAATGGCACCGGCTGGGCAGGAATATTCCAGGCCATAAGCGACAAGCCAACCGACATTGAGCAGATTGCACGCCTTAATTTTTGGACACTGTTGTTTGACCTTGAGCAAAAAGCAATTGCAAGTGAAAGGCAACGCAACGAATTGGAGAATAAAAAATGAAAGCCTATTTCGAGAAACTCAGCACAGAGCACAAAGCCGTTGCACACAGCAATAAATCGCGGCATTTCTTCCGCTCTATTGATCACTTCCTTAATGATGACAGCAACAATCTGTCGAACTTCCCGGCCGTGGTTATGGATTCGCTGGAAGGCAAGATTGCCGGACAGAACGGCGACAATAAAACGGACCTGATGCAAAGTGGCGTTATGTTTATTAAAAAGGTAACCGATTCGGATGATGATGCCGGCATTGACCTTGCGCACCGCGAAATGAAAGCCCTGGCATTATCGTTTGTGGCTCGCATGGAACGCGATGCTCAATTGTGCGAAACCAGAGACAGCAAGTTTTTACAGTTGTTTGATCCGCTTTCTGTGAAATACCGCATATATGGGCCAGTATTCGACCAGTGTTATGGTGTTCACATTGCTTTTACGTGCGGCCACATTGCCGCCATTGACTTTAACGCCGGGGATTGGAATATTTCCTGAAATATTTTTCATAAACGTATTGAAAAACCAGGTTTCAGGCTTACATTTGCTGTATCATTTGCTTGCAAAAGTGAGTGAACAAAGAAAATACCGCCAAAACCATGTTTTTAGTCAACACATTTAATAGGGGAAACCCTCATTTATCTTATCGTGAAAACGGTGGTACCCTTGGCGGGGTGCTCTTTGGAGATGAATGGGGGTTTCTCCATTAAAAGGAGACGCCATGAATGATTTAACCGAAGAATCCAAAATTCTGGATGCCATTGAATTTCTGTGCCAGCACAGCATCATTAGCGAAGGAAACTTGCCCGATTTCAGGCGGGTAACGGCCGGACTGTTTGACCTTTTGCGACAAACAAAGGAAACAGAAACCGCTCAAGCCTGACTTTACTCCCTATTTTATTGCCATTAAAAGCCCTGCCAATATGGTGGGGCTTTTTTTGTCCTTTTTTTTTGACGCGGCCCATATCATTTTTGCATTATGCAATCAGATATAACACGGGCAATCGCAAATTCAGGTAAACAGTTTGGCCAATTCGATGAAGTGGAAATGATGTTCATTGAAGAAGAATTGAGCCTACATGGGGAGTTTCTTTCTGATCTGTTTGTAGAAAGCATTGAGCAAATGAGGCTTCGCAAAACCGATGAACTGATTGACAATATAAGCTTCCACACAAGCATATCAAAGGGAAACAAACCAAAACTCACCTTCAGCTTTCCCAGCCATGGCCGGTTGATAGAAGTCAACTATTTCAAGAAATCACAGCGCAGCATATTTGAGGCTATTGATACCGACAAAGTGGTATGGGGCATCAATCAGGCCAAAAAGGCACGCAAAAAGAAAAAAGACACCCGCTGGTACACCCGCAATGTTTACGGAAGCATCAACCGACTGCTCTCCAGGCTGGCAACCAATTACTCGGAGGCAGAAATAGCCCGGCTTAAACTCATTATTGAAAGGACATCGCTCCGGAATTCCTCAAAAGTTACTATAAACATCTAATTACGACCATGGCCGATTTAACCATTGACAGGGCGCAACTTGAAATCGTTATAAAAAACGACGATTCGCGCAGACGCATCAGAGAACTGGAGGAGGATAGCCGATCTCTCACAAAAGAGCTGAAGCAGCTTGAGAAGCAGGGCCAAAAAGACACGGCAGAATGGCACGCCAAGGCGGCTGCACTCAAACGCAACCAATACGAGCTTGATCATCTGGTTAATCAAATAGGATTAACCGGCTTGTCGATGAAAGAGCTGAAGAAACGGCAGGGAGAGCTGAACGCGATATTGAGGGTGATGGATCCCCGAACGCCCGAATACAAGAAGCTCCAGGTTCAACTGGATGCGGTAAACGGGAGAATGCGTGAGTTGAAGACAAAAAGCCAATCGGCAGGCACTTCGCTAAACAACATGGCCAACGGCTTTAACAAGTATTTTGGGATAGCAACCGCTTTTGCCGCATCTATTACGGGCATTGCACTTGGTTTCAGAAAGCTGGCCAACGATGTGGCCGCGATGGATGATGTTTACAGCGATGTGATGAAAACCACGGGCAAAACCCGTGAAGAGGTGATCGGGTTAAACGAAGAATTTAAAAAAATGGATGCCCGTACTCCCCGCGAAAGCCTGAATATGCTTGCGCGCGATGCCGGTAAGTTGGGTCTTACCAGCACACGCGATATCCTTGACTTTGTGGATGCCGGTAATCAGATAAACGTTGCACTTGGCGAAGATCTGGGAGACGATGCGATTAAAAACATTGGCAAGATGGTTGGCGTGTATAAGGATGCCAGCATAGAACTGCAAAACCTTGGCCTAAAAGAACAGATGCTTGCCGTTGGCTCCGCAGTAAACGAACTGGGCGCCAGTTCCACAGCCAGTGAGCCTTACCTGGTTGCTTTTGCCGGACGATTGGGCGGTATTGCCAAACAGGCAAACATCAGTATGAGCGCCATCCTCGGTTACGGCTCAGCCCTTGATCAGGATATGCAGGCAGTGGAGATGAGCGCCACGGCACTTCAAAAATTCATTATGAAAATAATGGAAGATCCTGCCAAATTTGCCAAAATTGCGGGAATAGAAGTAACAAAGTTTTCAAACCTGCTGAAAACTGATGCCAACTCGGCCATTATTCAGGTGCTGAGTGCAATGAGGGATAAAGGCGGCTTCCAGGAGATGATACCCATATTTCAGGATATGGGCCTGGATGGTGCCCGGGCGGTTGGCGTGCTTAGCAGCATGGCAGGAAGCATTGATAAAGTAACGGCAGCTCAAAAGATTGCCAATCAGGCAATGGTTGAAGGCACTTCCGTTACCAATGAATACAACATTAAAAACAACAACCTTAATGCCCAGCTTGACAAGGCAAAGAAAAACTTTAAGGAAAAAGCACTGATATTGGGTGAGAGCCTGACTCCTGCCCTGATCAAAAGCACAAACGGCCTGAGTTATCTCATAAAAGCCCTGGTAGCTGCTCCAGATTTTTACCGCAGGAATGAAACTGCAATTATTCTTTTGGTTGGTGCCTTCCTGGCACTTCAGGCAGCAAAAATAAAAGTTATTGCTGCTTCATTGATTGAACATCTAACTTTAAAAACCGGCATTGGGCTTAAAATTAAGGATGCAATATTACTGAAGGCCCTGTTAATTCAGGAACAATACCGGCTTGCGCTGATTGGAAAAACCACAGTAGCGCAAAAAGCTGCTGCCATTGCTACAACTACACTTAAAACCGCTATGGCTGCTTTGGGCGGTCCTATTGGCCTGGCCATCCTGGCCGTTACCGGGTTAATTGCTGCCATCAAACTGTATGACAAGTATAGCTCTGAATCAATGAGGCTTGAAAGTTTAAAGAGAGTTCGCATAAAAGAAACCAGTGAAGCGAATGATCTTCTTACCGCACGATACAACGCCCAGCAAACAGCGTTTTCTGGTTTAAACAAGTTGAACGCTGAACAAATATTAAAACTTAAAAGTCTTACAGAGAGCACCATTAAACAAGCTGAGGCTGAACTACTGCTTGCCAAAACAAGGCAAATATTAACACGCAACGAAAACACGAAAACATCAGTATGGCAAGATGTCAAAAACGTACTCCTGTCGATGGGCGTCGCATCTTCGGTTATTCAACGAACCCTTGAAGATGCCGCTAAAAATGGTGCTGAGGCTGCCGCTGAGATGGACGAGAACATAGAAAAAATGGGGGAATCAATTAATAATTTTAAACAACAAAATTCTGATCTTTCCGATATTATAAACGCAGAAAGCAATGCCGATGCCATAACGATAAATGTAAAAACCACCGCAACGCAGCTTGAGGAAAAAGCCAGGCTATTGGGCGTTGCGCTTAAAAATGTTGCGATTGGATCAGAAGATTATACGCGCATCAGCGATAAGTTGGCTGAAGTTAATAAACTTCTCAAAACATCCACCGACGAAACAACGGAAGGAAATGCCAAACTCCTTACATCGTATGAAAAACTGAGTGCCGCCATTTCAGTATATAAAACACAACTTACCAACCTGGTTACGGCAGGAGATATCAGTAAGGCAATAGGTGTAGGAAAATTACTTGCACAGCTCGAAAATTCAAAAAAATATATTGATGAAATTGTGGCCGCAGGCGGTAACCTGGAAGCTGTAATTGATAAAGTAAGAATTTCGATAAGTGATGAGGGTTTAAAACCCGATGTAGCAGCAGGCGACTGGGTAAAAAACATGATGGATGATTTTCAGACGGCACTTGATACAGAAGTTGAACCGCTGGTGCTTCCCGAAATGGCTCCATTGCCAACTCCAAAATTTGATGGTGATTTTTACCTTGACCAGGTGAAAACAGTAAGCGGTGCCGCGTTTGATATCTGGAGAAATAATGCTGATGCCCGCGTTGATTATGAGCTCAAGGCACTTGACAAGGCAATGAATCGCGAACTTTCAAACAAAAACCTGACCGAAGAGCAAAAAGATAAAATCAGGGAAAAGTATGCAAAAAAAGAGCGGGCAATTAAAACCGAAGCATTCAAAAAACAAAAAGCTGCTGATATTATCCGTGCCACCATTGATGGCACAATTGCAGTAATAAAAGCCGGGGTATTAACTCCGCTTGGAATTTCTACCGCTATTGCAAACGCTGCACTAATTACTACTATTGCCGCACAAAAAGTTCCGCAATTTGCAAAAGGAAAATACACCGTTACCGGAAAAGACGATAACCGTATTTACCATGCCGATTATGTTGGCACACCTTCCACCGGCATTTTCACCAGCCCATCACTGTTTGCGGAAAATGGCGCAGAGATGATAATTGATGCACCAACCACCAGCCGCATGCAGGCCAATGCTCCCGGTCTTATCAGAGCCATTTACCACATGGCCGGTAAAACCCCTCAATTTGAGCATGGGAAATATCCAGATTCCATGGCAGAGATGAATTATTCTATCCCAGCTCAGGATAAACTTCTTACTACTGCCATCAATCGGCTAAACCTGAATCTCGAAAAAATGCACAAAGACGGAGTAATCAGCAAAATTGTATATCAGGATTTGATGAACTTTAATGCTAAGGTTACCGACATTGAACAGCAGAGCATGTTCTGATTTTGTCCTTTTTAAAATTTACAATCAATATTAACATTGCATCATGATCGAGTTCGTAAAATATCCGCCCAAACTTGCACTCTGCGACAATGTGATGCGCATTGAGGTTGCAACCGATCTTCCTTCCAACACCGAAGGCGGCGTGAGCATCGAGGTTACCATTTTTGATGCCGCTGATCAGATACTGGGTGCAGACGTTCTTTATCCCATATTGCCCGGTTCGGCAAGTATGGATATGAGCGAATATATCCGCTCGATGATGTTTACCCCGCGTCAATTTACCTTCCCTGAACAGGGAAACATTCCCTGGAACCCAAAAACAGGTTTGATCAAAGAGTACAAAATAAAATGCCAGGAGATTTATGCCGATGCCCCTTCACCGTTACTAACCACCATTTGGCTGTATTACCATTATGCAGTTCGCGGAAAAATTCCAAATTGGATAAAATCAGAATTTTATTCCAAGTGGACATCATTCAGTCAATGGCTGGTGAATGAGAAGGCATTTTTAACCTTCAGCCCAAAAACGCTGGTTACCACCCCAACGCAAATGCAAAAACTATTTCTACCAATTTGGTGGGTTCCGGAAAACAATGAAAAACTTAACTTAAAAGTGAAGGTAGGATTTACTGACGGCACTTCGGGCAGTTTTACCACCGGGCAGCAAACGGGAAATATTACCCAAAACACGATTATTGAATTCGGCGTAAGCGCTCCTCTTCTGTCTATTCTATTCTGGACAGAAACCAACCATCCTGGAAAAACCGCAGCATACTACACGGTTACAGCCATGTTTGGTGAAATAGAACGCAGCGAAACACGCACCTATCTGCTCGACTATGATGATCATCTGAGTGATCACCAGTTCATATTTGCCAACAGCCCGGGCGGTTATGACACCTTTGTTGCTACCGGCATCCGTGAGCTTAACAGCGATTTTAAATTCGTGAATGTTTCACAGCAAAACCCTGATGTGAGCCCGTTGGCAGACCGAAAGCAACTATCTGTTGAATCATCGGATGTGCTTGTTTGCCGCACCGGGTTTATGGATGCTCCCATGGCTGAATATATGGCTGAATTCTTTGAGAGCTCAGAACGTTACGAAGTGGTAGGAAGCCGACTTATTCCAATTGTTTTGCGTGATGCTAAAATGACACGCAAAACTGACGATGAAAACATGTTTTTCATCCAATTCGAATACGAACACGCTTTAACTCAAATTATAGAAGCTGAGCAATGAGATTCTGGAAATTTGTTTTATCTAAAATAGAAGGAAGAAAACCAACCGTTAACCAGTTGGACCACGAAACCATTGCCAAAAACATCCGCTCAGGTGCATTATACGTTTTACGTGAAAGTGATGCAGGTGTAAAAGAAGTTATAGAAGTAGCCGGAGGGCCTCCCGGAACCGGTGAATCGCACCTTCGCGCTCACCAAATCGACAGCATCGAAGACCACCCACCGGTGCCCGAAGGCAAACGGGGGAAGATAGTAGCAACAGATCCTGTAACGGGAGAGATGGAACTGATTGACAAAAATCAAATCGCACTGGATGTATATAGTGAAGATGATGGTTTCTATCCGGTGGAAACAATTTACAAAAAATTCCCGGAATCAAATGCTGAACGTATTACCACAATTCAAAAACCGCAAGGTCTTATGTATGGTGGTAAAGTTTCCTGGTTGGATGGAATGCTTTTTGCTGTTTCCGGTGCTATCTATTTTATAAGAGGAGAGCTTTATAAAGCCGATGATTTAATTATTACGTTGCAGGCTTCCAACCCTGACAATCCACGCATTGATGTTATAGTTGCCACAGAAGATAACGAATTTAGTGTAATAACAGGAACTCCGGCTGCCAATGCACTCAAACCTTACATTAACCCTATTACACAGGTTGAAATTGCCGAAATACTTATCCCTGCCGGAGCTACCGGTTTTGGAGGTTTAATATTCCGCAATGTAATCTATAACGAAAACACCGAGTGGGCGGGAACAGGAGTTGGCGTTGTTGTGGACTTTGACAGTACAGCAGACCCTTACTTTGGGTTAAAGTGTGCTGATGTAGGAAATATTCAAACAGCAGACTACGTTAAATTTGAAAGTGCTGGGAATGTTTCAATCGTCGATTTTGATTTATTGCATTTGGCATTAAAATTCAAATTCAATGTTACTACGCTAAGTGCCTTATTAGTTGAATTTTATCTGGATGGTGTGCTGGTATCTTCACCACGAAATGTACCATTTCTCTCAGGCCCAGACAAATGGCAACACATTTCTATTGAAATGAGTTCTATTAGTTTTTCAGACGCTTTCTATAATGAAATCCGCTTTGTGTGGTTTTATCCAATAGCTGGCGGAGTTGCTTACCAGCCCGGTTTTTATCTGGACTACATAAGATTGGAAAAAGGCATTTCCCCACCACCAACCCCAACAACTATTTATCTGGCCGGAGATGTTTCTGGCTCAGGAAGTGTAGGTCATCCAATACGGACAACGCTTAGAACAGTAAATTCTAATGTAGGTACGTTTGGTTCAACTACTAAAATCCCTAAAGTAACCGTAAACAAAAAGGGATTGGTTACAGCAGTTGAGGAAGTGGATGCTGAGGGAGGAGGCACTGACAGTGCTTTTGTTTATATCGCTTATGCTTCTGATGCTTCCGGCACGGGCTTTACTCTAACCTTTGATTCAGCGTTGGATTACATTGCAATACTTTCTACTGATACAGAAATAGCTACTCCGGTAGTAACAGATTTTACCGGGCTTTGGAAAAAGTATAAAGGTGACGACGGTGTTGGGGTTCCAACCGGCGGAACTACCGGGCAAGTCCTGAAAAAACAATCCGCAACGGATTATGATACCGCTTGGGATGATGAATCCGGGGGAAGTGGCGGAAGTACCGAATTAACTTCTATCCCGGCAACTAACCAAACCGCCAGCGGCATTACAACGACTTTTACCGCAAACGAATCGCAGGCATTTGGCGACGTTGTACGGCTTAATTCCAGCGGCAAGGCGCAGATAGCCAAAGCAGACGTTATCGCCAACGCAACCGCCCTGGCTATGCTTATTGACGATGAAGTAGAAGCCGATGCAACCGGGCATTACCTGCTTATTGGCTTTGTGCGCGACGATGCCTGGAACTGGAGCATTGGCGCTTGGATTTACCTCACCATTACGGGAACAACCGGAAACACACTCACGCAAACTTCGCCCTTTGATGCCGACCCTATCGTGGAAGATACCGTAGTGCAGCTTTTAGGCGTTGCGAATACAGCAGACACTTTTTACTTTAATCCTCAACTGGTGCAAGTTGAGTTAAAACCTGAATAATATGGCAACTTATCACGTGGATTTATTAAATGGCAATGACTCTAATGATGGACTCTCTTGGGCCAATGCGTGGAAAGAAATTAGCGGGCATGATGCAACACTTTCAGATACAGATACAGTCAAGGTTGCAAAAACAGGAGTGCCTATATCGTTAGGTTCTTCCGCTTGGACAAATAAAAGTAATTTAGTAACAATTCCAACGGCCAAAACAGAAAAAATTGATGATTGCATCGGCAATACATGGACTTCTGCTTTGGGTACAGCGAATTCATATTCATCAGGTAAATTAAGTACGACTTGTCAAAATGTTTTTAGTGCAACAACAGCTATCGGTAAACTTGCTTATAAGAAATTAACAGAACTGAACTTATCCGCATATAATAAAGTTTCATTTTGGTATGGAACAAATATATATTCATATCTCAAAGAGGGCGACTATTCACTTTGTTTATGCAGCGACGAGGCAGGCGATGCACCTGTGCATACAATAGATTTATCGCCAGTAGGCGAAAATAATACATTTGATTCTGTTGTTTTTGACAATGGTTCTCCATTACATACTTCAATTAAGTCAATAGCATTATACAAAAATAACGTTACGTTAGCAATGCTCCATATTAGACTTAATAATATTTTTGCCTGCAATGATTTAACTTTACATTCTGTTATAGGTAAGAGCAGCAATCCTCTTTTAGATTTTTATCCAATACAAGCAATCAATGGAACTTCTATTTATATTGATCAACAAATATTAAGAGCGCCAGGTCGTGGTTATTATGGCGACACCGAATCTATTGAATCTTTTTTTATTATTGCAGCTTCACGCCCTATGGGAAGGTCTGCAACATATTACAAAACTACAAAATCGGGAAAATCGAAAACAGAACGTTTGAAATTCTCGGGTGGATGGAATAAATCAAGTAACGAACAAGATGGAATTACAGTAATTAGCGGTGGTTGTTGTGCAGGATATTTTATTTATATAGATAATAATTTTATAAGTTTTGAGCGTTTTATAGTTTCTGGTTATGCTACCGGAATAAATGGATCAACTTTGAATAGCCTTGGAAGTGCATTAAATTATATGTCAGCAATCAACTGTATAATTGGATTCTCCATAGCTTCAGGTTTTGATATTAAGAACATATTTGCATTGAATAATTACACACATGGATATTCAGGAAACTCTGGAAATAAAACAAGAGTAATTGATGCTGTTATTAACAACAACGGGGACATATCGGCTGCGTTCGACTGTGCGACTTCAAGTTGTCATTTTGAAAACATAAGTCTGAATAACAATTATAGCGGGCTTAAATTAACTACTGATAAAGACAATACAATTAGCGGCAATAAAGGATGTAATAATACCCTTATTAACATTACAGGAAAAGACAATCAATATGGGCTGACAAATGATAATTCGACGCATAATACATGGATTGATTGTGAAGGAACTGGTATGTTCACAGCTTATAATACTGTTATAAATAATAAAACATATTTGTCGCCTACTAGTACTCAACTTTCAAATTCAGGATTAACTGTTATAAATCTTAATGGAGTAATTGGGGCTTATTATTATGGGGCAGAAAATTCAATTATGAATTGGCAAACAGATATAAAGCGTGAAGATGAAAATGGGGCATGGAGACTTATGGCAGGTGCAAACTACTCACAACTTGATTATCCTATATTAGATTATTTTCGCATTGCTGAAATTGCTGTTGAAAAGAACGTCCCAATATTGATAAAAGTATGGGTATTACTTCAAAATGACACAGGCGAAGCTACACTTTCTATTCGTAGATTAAAATCTAATATATCGTTAACAGATGATTTAACAGCAACTACAATACCGATTGCTGAATGGCAACAGGTAATTCTATTTATTAATCCTACTAAAACAGGAATAATAACACTCGAAGCCTCATTAACAAAAGGTAATTTTGCTTACATCGGTTCAATAGGAATGACGACATGATAAATCTCAATACCATAAAAACACTTGAATTAACACTTGATGGTTCGCCTTGGTGCAAAATTAACTCATCACCAAATATTAATGTTAATACGCTTGAATATACTCTTGACGGTTCTCCCTGGTGGGGACACACTGGTGAAATTGAGCCTGTTACTTCTTCCGGCAATATTAAACGCATTATTAAAGTAAACTGGGCAAACGCCAAAACAGTAAGTAAAGCAATTGGTCATTAACAATAAAACCCAAAACCCATGTACACAAAAATCATTGAAATCCTGTTTTACGTTGTAACCGCAATATTTTTGTTATTGTGGGTTGCCACATTAGCTGCACCTGAAGAGCATCTGGCAAAACTTCAAAAATTTACCAAGTATGCAAAATACTTTATGGCAGCGCTGTTTGTATTGCTTATCATCGCACTTGCAATGGATGAACTGCTGTTTAAAAATGTTCAAATGCACACTTACTTTTAGTTCTGAAATCATGATAGCGGCACTTATTTTCTTTGTTTTGATACCCGGAATTATTTTTGCGGTTTCAATTCCATTTATTCTATTGCTGCACAGAATTAGAGATGATAAGCATGAAAGATTATGAAATGCTTATAGCAGTAGTCTGTGGTTTATTCCTGTTACTATTTGTAATATTGTTGGTAAGTCTATGGCTTATTACAAAATGGAACAATGAACTTGATGAATTTTTAAACCCCAAAACCGATGAACACAAAAGAAAACCACGAAACATTATCCCTCACATCCATGAAAATAGCTGGGGTGATAGGCATGCCTCCAATCACGAAATCAGAAATTTCGATAAGGTTACAGGCGCTAATAAATAGCATACCCGACGATGTGCTGCCCGACGATGCCATCTACATCGACACAAAATATAGCGGAAGCAACAACGGCTACAAAGGCACCATAACGGCTCCTTTCAAAACCTTACCTGCCTTTGAAAACGGCAAGACCTACAAGGTGAAACGTGGCTCTGTTATACCAAATATCACTTTCAGCCAAAAAACAGATGTAATCATAAGCGAATATGGCCAAGGCGATAGGGCTAAAATTAGCAGTACCGGCACTGTTCACCTTATCACATTTCAAAATTCAACGGGCTGCCGAGTGGTTGGCTTTGAAGTGAAAGGAAGCATCAATGCCATTTCGCTCACCCATGCTGATAATTCGCCCAAATGTGGCGTATATGGTTGCGATATGAGCGAAGCACACCATTCTAACAACAACGGGTTCGGACTTCATGCATTTTATTCCGATGACTTTGAACTTATCGATAATAAAATCGACAACGTAGCCCTCGACGGAATTTATACAAAGTTCTGTAAACGCATAAAAGTAACCGGCAATCACTTTACCAGGCTAAACCAGCGTTACTTCACCAACCCAAACCAATCGGCATCGTCGGGTGATGGAATCCAGCTCGACGGTACTTATGACGGCTTTTACATTGCCTTTAATGTTGTTGATCGCAGCGACGGCGCTGGTAATAAATACGGACTCATACTCAACAGCGCCGCCGGACTTTCAGATGAAGCCACGGGCACCATCGAACACAATGTATTTATCAGCAACAATAATGTTTCATCCTGTATACACATCGAGCGCGGGAACGGGATACAGGTGCTCAACAATGAATTTGTAGGCGCCGGAGGGCAACAGGCAATCCGCTTAGGCGGTAAGTTTGTAAAAAACACCCTGATCAAAGGCAACACCTTCCGCAACTTCGACCGTGGCGTAGGCGTTGGCGCTACCTATCCGGGCGGCTATCCTGCAACCAATACCATCGTTGAGGACAATATATTCTACAACGTAAAACAATACCACGTTTGGGTTGACAAATCAAAAGTCACACTGAACAACAACACCCACATGCGCACCACCGACAAAGGCATAGCCATATTCAATTACGGTGGTGGAAGCGCGGTCATAGAATCAGGCCATTACTCAATCGCCGGCATGGAAGGATCCTTCGGTGCAGGGACAAACCCAACTTACGGCCCAATTAATTTTATTGATCCAGAAAACGGTAATTTTGAAATATTGAACTAAAATGTCGGAACTAAAAATAAAAATAGGTGACACCTGGGCCGAAACCAACGGTCTTGAAATACCGGTTGTACTTCGCTCCCCCGTTTTTAGTGGGGGTAAGGGATCTTTTATTTTTAATTTTCAGTTACCGGCCACTCCGGCAATGAAAAAAGAGCTGGGTTACTTCCACCGGCCCGGGCGGTTTGGCAGCAATTCTATAAGCAAGCCATTGCTGCTAACTTTCGGGCTGTTGCGTTATGCGGGTACCGCAAATGTGGTGAGCACCTCAGAATATGAATATGAGGTAAGCTGCCCGATAGATAATAGCGACCTGGCCATGCTTTTTAAAAGCAAAAAGCTAAATGAACTGGATTTAGGTGGAATTCGTAACGAGACTGAAAATCCAATCAGAGCAAAGGCTACCATGGAAAATGATGTTAATATAGCACAAATTAGTCAAATCCCTTTTGATTATACTTTTATACCTGCTTTCTCAGTCATTTCAAAAAACCCATATAATGAGTTACAAATCTCTGGAAATAAATTTATTTCTTCAATGACCGGAACAATTTCCCTTAAGTTTGAAATTGTTGTTCAAGAGGTGGTCTCAGAAATGAACTGGCTCCGGGTTTATAAAAATGGCGTTCCCTTTTTTACGCCTAACTTTATAGAAACCGGAATCCGCACAGTAGATGTAACAGTAACCATAGGCGATGAAATCACCTGGGACATCTATCTTAAATCAGACGGTCCAAAACCTGCAATATTACACATCATACTCTTTTCTATGTTACAATCATCAAACATAGAAATTATGTTATCTAATATTGAACTTGCAACCAATGGTTTAAATCTATACCCACACAGCGATTATGCCTGCTTCCCGCTCGAAAACAATAAAATGTTTGATAATATCGATGATGATACCTATCAGGTTGACCATGTAAGCGCCAAAGAAATTTATAGCAATTACTTTACTGTTCAAAACTACTATGTTGATAATAAATTCAAAATGTTGTTATCTGGTTATGCTAACGATGACTATTTTGTTGCCTACAACCTCTTTGTTCCCTTCCCCTACCTGGCCTATGTGATGAATAGGGTTTTTGAAACCTTTGATATTTCAGTACAAAACAATGTTTTTACAGACATCGACATGCGGCAGCTTGTTATATTCAACACCTATGCCGAAAATAACTTTATAAGCAACGACCTTATATCGCCAACGCCGGGCATCGACCTGAAAGATCACGTTCCGGAAGTACTCATAAGCGACTACTTTACAAACCTGTGCAAGTTCTTTGGCATTGCATTCGATTATCGGCCAAATAGCCGCACAATTCGCTTAAAATATCTGAAAGATATTGCTTCTGATACAGACTTTCAACAATTCCCGGGCATCATTACCACCACTCCGGAACTCAGTTGCAGCGCATACAAAGGGTTCAGGCTGATACAAAGTACAAACAACGACGATTTTATTCGTGAAAACTTTAAATCGCTGGACGGCCTCTCCCTAAAAGGATCTGTTAACACAGTATCTGACCTTACCGAAATTGAAGACCCGAAAATTAACGATTGTTATTATGTGAACGCCAACAAAGAATACTGGATTTACAATTATGACCCGGAAGTAGCCATAATCACCTGGCTAAAGCATACCAATGACTTCTTTTTTCAATACGAATATATTGATGAAAATCATACTGGAGAGATGTTTGAAATAAAAACTAACATCAATCCTATAATGAATAATAGTTATCCTTTCCGTGATACAACACCTTCATCCCCTTTACTACGTAAATGGCTCATTCCTAATACTGCCCAGCCAGGGAATTTTGATGGATTACCCGACTTTTTTAAAAGTGATTTTTCGAATAGCCTCCTTTATTATCATGGCCTCAGAAAAGACAGTACTGATAATCTTTATCCTTTTGCTTCATGCGATATTTATGACTATTCGGGTAATCCAATAAGCTTTGAAAACAGCAATCCTTATCCGGCATACACCCACGCACTTTCGCTCAGGTGGGATGGCCCGAATGGCATCTATGAAAAACGTTATAAAGCCTGGATTGATTTGATGATGAAATCTCGTGGCACATTTAAACTTAAAGCCTATCTCAGTCCAAATGATCTTGCTAAAATTGACTTTCTAAAATGGTATACTGCTCCAGGATACAGGTTTATGATTAAAGAAATACGTTTTACTATAAGTGATAAGCATATAAGTATAGCTGAACTCGATGTTTTCGTTCGTTAATTTATAAATTGGGCGATCATCTGCTAAAAAGCGCAGATGCCGGGCTTTCCGCTATATCTTTTGTGGGCGTGATGAAATCTTCCCAACTATTATATACAGTACATTTACTGCACTCTAACCCGATATTATATCATGCACACAAAAGGATGCCGCTTCAATCCCTATCGCAAAAAAAAATTTGCAGATATAGATTTAATTAGTACTTTTCGCAGGTATTCACCCCCTAAAAAGTACGTTATGAAAAACAAAAGTTACCTTAAAATGTATCTTCAGCCGGTGCTATCCTTTTTTTTACTATCGCCAAATGCCGAAAACATTAGTAATCTTAATGAAAACATGCAGCAATTTTATACATCAAATGAAGCTGATACGGAACATGTTTTCAAGCAAAAGGCAAAAGCTCAGTTTAACGATGAAGTTGAAGCGGCATATAAAATGTTCATCGTAAAGCGCCTGAATACTATCTATAATTACCTCACATTTTTTGTAGTTATAACCATTCTCAGCATGATTGCAGCCGTTATTGGCGTCATCAGTTCATAAACAAGCTGCTTTTACAAAGCCGGTGCTTTGTGCCTGATATCATCGTTGCCCTGCGTCATCAGCTCCTCAATATAAGGAAGCATCTGATCATACGACGCATGGCCAAGCTGTGCTTTTATATACATATTGTCAATGCCGCTGCGCTTCATCATCTGCACGCCGGTATGCTTCCAGCTATACAAAGTATAACCTTTCTGGAAATTCAGCTTTACCAGATAATGTTTGAATTTATTGTACAGGAAGTTTTTACTTGCATGTTTCGGGCCTGGCTCACTGCCAGAGGTGGAAAAATAGAATTCATCCGGATATTTATCATATCCTTTCATAATGAGTTCGGTATACAGATAATCAGGAATAGTGATCAACCGCGCCCGGTCGTTTTTGGCAATATCGCACGGAAGCCTTATCGTGCCATCGCTCCACGAAAAGTGCTTCATTTGTATCAGGCGAAGCTCATTCGGCCTCAATAAAGTGCTGTAGAGCATCTTTAGCTTAAGCCACACAACAGGACTTTCAGGCTCAATAGCATTGCGCAGCATGTTAATCTGATGTAGGTTGAAAGCAAGGTGATGCACCGGCGTTTCCTTATACCTTCTTATACCCGTTACCGGGTTATGAGTGAGGCTCTTTTCTTCATTAATAAGGTGCTTCCAGAAACGGTTCAGCGTTTCATTATAATCATTGAGCGATTTTCCATCCAGCCCGCGCTCTTTTATGAGGTACTCATTAAAATCCTTGATGGTATCCTGGTTATAAAAGCGGACATTTACCTTATCAATGCCTTTTTTTGACAAGAACTGTCCAAAAATCCGCAGCTTACTTTTATAAGAGGTATAGGTAGAAGGCTCGCGCTTTATGATGTTCTTCACAAAATGAAGATACCTACTCGAATAATACTCAAAGTTCCTGGTACTGTCAATCACATGCTGCCCGCGCCTGGCATCCGTCTCATACCTTATAAGGCTTGCATACTTCACCTTATCCTGCTCAAAAAATGGATTCCAGCCTTTCAGTAGCTTTGTTTTCCACTTCCGGATAAGCTTAGCAGCATACTTATACCGCTCTGCCTCAGTAGACAACTTTTTAAAGCCGTTGTAAATTCGGAAAGTTTTCATCCTGCCCACTGCAGGATCAAATACAGAATAATACACAAACCAACTGCCTTTCATATTTCCGGCAGCATCATTAAGCTTAGGCAGAATGACCTCTTTTTTAATCATTTCGATGTTCATATTTGCGCCTCCCCAGGCCACAAAAAACAGAACAGAGAATGCAGAGGATGTTTTCTTTGTTAATCCAGTTGTATATATCTGAATATCAGATACATATAATGGGTGTGGGTGGAATATGGGATTTCTCCCACGCTCTATACCCCGCGTCAATCCTATGTTTTCGGTGCTTCTATTTTCTCTGTGGCTTTTTGTTAGTTGTTAAAAAATACGTATTTTCCCTACTTATATTTCTAAAACCAATATTCAATATTTACCTTTCCTGTAGATTACCTTCAGGTGCCCGTAGCTCCTTCCTTTTCTATACCTTTTAAAAGTAAAATTTCTGCCCGAAGGCATTCATTTTCTTTTATCAGATGATCAATCACTCGGGTCAACCTATCATAATCTTCCCGCCGCATTGACTGATGATAATCTCCGGATGGTTCTGATACAATGCCATCATTTAAACCTGACTTCAGCATTCTGCCTTCATCGAGTAAAAGCCAGTTTGCATCCACTTCCTTAAAATAACTAAGCAGTTTATAAAGCAGATCATATCTTGGCATTGAACCATTTACCAGGTTACTGATAGTCTGACTTGTTGTTCCAATCACTTCTGCAAGTTTACTTTGAGACAATTCATAATAATCCATTATCCGCTTAAACCGCTGAGTAAATGTTGATTGCATCTTCTTTTTATTTAGACACGTTGTAAATATCAAGTTTATTTGAAAATAAATTCAATTTTACTTGACTTTATAAAGTTTGTTTTACTATCTTTGTACTTTCTTACACATTCTTACACAAATTTATACATTATTAATCCCATTTGTCAATAGTCAAAAATAACTACATGAAAAAAAAACATGAAAAGTCTCATTACCAGAGACTTAAAAAATACCTGCCCCGCGGCTACCGCAAAATTATTTTTGAAAATACGGGCGCCAGCGAATCACTTATAGACCACGTGCTGCGCGGCCTCCGGGAAGATAACAAGGGTATTTTAACGGAAGCTTACCGGCTTGCTGTTGAAGAACAAAAAAAGAAAAACAGCAATTCAATTAAACTTGATTTATTGCAAAAAGAACTTAACAATTCGAAAGCATGATACCAGCCGGCCTCATCGACAACAACATAGAATTCTTTGCAAAAGGAAACAAATTATTCTCAATTCAAAGCGGAATAAGATATGAGTTCCCTCACATGCCAGAGGAGCACATCACATTTCTACAAAATGAATTGGATAACGACGAGGCCGCTTTGGAAACGCTTACCCACACCCCAACGGAAGACATTTTAAGGATATATGGCATTTGTCGCTTTGGCGGATGCAATCATTTGCCTGATGTTTCTGAAGGTGAATGCACCGATGTTTCAGAATATTACGATTGCGGTATTCGCGGACGGTGCATGTATGAGGGACTGCGATGCAAAGAGCTGGTTACCAAAAAAGGAATTATCTCTTTTCGGCAATTACAGGTAGTTATTCTCATTGCTGCCGGAAAATTAAACAAAGAAATTGCCGGTGAGCTGGATATCTCAGAAAACACAGTGGCCAATCACCTGGTCAATATTCAACAGAAAATTGAAGGGCGTACCCGTGTTGACATTGCCACTTTTGCAAAAGAAAGGGGTATTGCATGAAACCCGCCATCCCTTCTTCACTCAAACACATTAGCTCCGGCCACATGCTTACCGGGACCGGAAAACTGTTCAACCTGGAAAACCCAACCGCGGCCATGGTCGATATAGAAGACATTGCAGGCGCTTTAAGTAAAATGTGCCGGTGGAATGGCAACATACCTGAGTTTTATAGTGTAGCTCAGCACAGTTGCATGGTTGCCTGGCTGGCCCCACCGGCACTCTCTTTAGCAGCCTTATTGCACGATGCACCCGAAGCCTACACCGGCGACATTATCCGGCCATTAAAAAAACTGTTGGCTCAGGCTTTTAACGACATAGAAAAACGCATCGAACAGGCCGTGTGCGACCGATTTATGTTAAGCCCAGTCGACTTTGATAACATTGCCGAATACGACAACATGGCCCTCAACATAGAATTCGAGGCATTCCACCACGACAACAAAGGCGCAAGGCAACAGATACGCACCGTTTCTGCCATGCACCTGAACTCCATGCCGGCACATGACTATTGGAGCCCGCAAGAAGGCTTCTACGCTTTCCTCAACACCTTCAAAAATATAAGTCGCGAATACAAACAAGTATTCTGCGGATCAGCTTCACTTATATCTGAAACAGCTTAACCCTCAAAACCATGGCAAACAAAATAATTGAAGTACGCATAAAGTACGACCAAAAAGGACAACCAAAAGAAATTGCCGTTCTGTGGCAAGCCAACAGCTTAGGATTTGTCAGGGCAACTTATGCCAACACAACCAAAACAACTGGATTCATATCTTTTTCAAGCAGCACAGAAATAACAAATGACTTATTCCAGCAAATTGCCGCTTTTGGAATGTACATTCCTGGTGCAGCCCGCGAAAAATACTTCCCGGGACAACAATGGGATAACGGGATGCAGGTATGAAGCGGCCTGTGTTGCGCCTGCGGCAGGCTGATTTATACCTGCTGTTATCGCTTCGGGCTTTATTTTAAATCACTTAAAAACAGATATATGAATACAATTGAAAATTTAGGATTCGAGAAAAACACAAAAGTAGTGAACGGATTCAAATCACATTTTAAAAAGGGAAATGATTTTTTATTCCTTATAGGTGCAGATTTTTGGCCGGGAAAACTTTATAGTATTGATAAAGCATTCGAAAACCATAATGGAAAGGTTTACGGTGTCTTAACTGAAAAATCACCGGGCGTTGCTGATAAGGATTGGGTAACTGCATCAAATTTGACTTTACTCCAATTAAATCCGCTTGCTGTTGGTAAATGGCGTGATGATGGAACTGATATTGAATTTATCGAAGTGGCTTCTTTAGCCTGAGCGATAACTAAATATAACCAAAATCTGCAATCTAATATTAACCCCGCCTCCCCAGGCCACAAAACAACCCTCAAATGAATGTAATTACCCTCAAAGAGTTGAGCTATGAAGAGCTCACCAACTTACACACAGTCGTAAGAAACAAGCTTAAAGAAATAAACCAAAAGCTTGAACCACATGGCAAAACGCCCCTTTCAGAGATTACCATTGAAGTAACAAAACTTGTAACCGAACGACAATTCTATTACAACTTCAGGATAATGATCTCTGAGCACCTGTTAAACCATTGTGATACCGTAAAACTTCCTAAGCTATGGTAACCAACATCTTTCTCGCAATTGGCTTCACGCTAACATCATTTTTCTGCACGTGGCTGGTAAGAAGAAACAGGTTATACAAAGAATTCCAGGAGACCATGGTAATTCATGACCTATGCATCTTCTATAAAGGCGAAGAAAAGCACATTGGAAACATTGTAGCCATATTTGAACACAACGTAATCGTTGAAGATCAGGAAGGCAATGCAGTGCCTTTGCAAAAAAGTGAAATATACCCAGTTTTACCATTTTAAACCCACCACTATGGAAGATACACCTCCTTATGATAATGTTCGCTACGTGAAAAACACGGATGGATGCGATATTTTCTTTAATGAAAACGACGAAGAATTAATTCCAACAAAGCTATTTCTTACCAGAATAGAAATTGTCGAGTTAATCAATTCACTGTCCTATCTACAAAATATGCCGGGCACTCACAGCTTAGTTTTTAAAAAGGTAATTGAAGCGCTCTTTTCACAAATTAAATAACAACCTGTTTAACCCTCACAGCCATGAACTTTGAATTTGAAGTTGACCAGTTTAAAACTGAGCCTGCAACCGGACTTACAAGGATAATTATCCGGTACAATCTTGGCAATCTACCAGAAGTAGATGAACGCGGCTTCGATTGCCCTGAGAAAGCAACCTATTACATCGACACCATGAGGCGCGACTGGCTCAGCCGCATGTTTAACAAATACGTGAAAGCCAGCTGCATCATATTTGAAAAAACTCCTCACATGGGGTACTACAACGAACAGGCACGACTTAACTCTCTGCAACGCTGCATAAATGGGGGTCTAATAATTGCTCAGGAAAGGTCAACAAAAGTAGTTGCAAGTTATATTGCGTCATCAAGCAAATTACTAAATCACATACTCCCACACCCTCACAACAACAGCTTCAACACCTCTCTCGATCGCCTCAACACCATGCTGCAAGTCGCAAACAAATACCTGCAAACACATAAAACAAAATCACCGCATAACCATGGCAAAGCACTTAAATCTTATATCATATATCGGGGGTAAATTTCCGCATCTGAATTGGCTGATTAACCTATTTCCGAAAGGCAATTATCATTTTATTGATATAATGTGCGGCAGTGCTAACGTAGCTTTAAATGTTGATTATCCGTTAATAACCATCAACGACCTGAATAGCGATGTAATTAACCTTTTCAAAGTAATGCGTACCGACCTCGAAGAGTTTATGAGGGTATTGTATTTCACTCCTTTTAGCAGGGAAGAGCTATATAAAATATTAGATGATTTCCACAATGAATCAGACGATATTGAGAAAGCAAGACGATATTTTGTTCGCAGCCAACTTAGTTACGGAGCAAATGGAAGTCAGAATAACCACAAAGGAGCTGGCTTTGAATATGCAATTCAGAAGTCAAATTATTATAGGGTTGATGGCTTTAACTTCAAAATGATAAAACTCCCCGAAATTGCAGACAAACTCAGAGGATTCCAAATTGAAAATAGAGACGTATTCGATTTATTTGAAAAAGTAAACAAGCCTAATAATATTGTTTATTTCGATCCACCATATCTAATGACCACACGCAGTTCAGGCAAAAGATACAAACATGAAGTATCACCTGAATTTCATACAAAACTTTCTGAAGCAGTAAAAGATGCCAAATGTTTTGTAGCAATTTCAGGCTATGATTCTGAAATATACGACGAGATATTTCCTGATTTCTTCAAATCAATGAGCCCTCCAAAACGGTCAACCGTAAGTAAACGAATAGTTAACGAGTGCTTGTGGACCAATTACGACCCACGTACCATTAACGGAGCTTTAACGCTAGAATTTGAAACAAAAAATGAAAACAATTATGGAAACTAAAACATCAAATGAAACGCTAATCGCCAATAAACCTGGCATGTTCAAACTAAGCCTATACGACCGTTCAGGGAATATACTGAATATTGGTGATATCGTAAAAGTATCAGATGGGAAAAATTTTACTTTTTATGCAGAAGTAAAATACCTCGAAAATGAAAAGCTTATTACGCCTTTTCACACCTTTAGCTTTCACTCATTTGTAAAAATTGACAGCATACCCGAAAATGCTAAAAAGTGCAGCGAAGAGCGCTACAACATCTGGTACACGTATCCCCCTGAACTTGATGATAAAAAAGCTGCCGAGGCGGCCAACCAATATCTGATTAGCTGGCGAGAATGTGAACACCTTTTAGAAAAACGCTGCTTCAGAATAGAACTCATTTAACACAATAATTCTCAAATTCTCAAATCCTCAAATCTTTACACCATGGAAAACGCATCAATTAAAATGAATCTCTCAGCCTTCGTACACGTAATCACCAGCATGAAAGGCAAAAACGGCAATCCGGTCGAAGGTATCTTCATTCCATTCGAGAAAAACAACATCTTCAAAGGAACAAAAGGGATGTACATTGACCTTGTAGGCTTCCCAATCAGGAACAAAAACACCGATAGCCGCGACACCCACATCATCAAACAAAGCTTCACTAAGGAAGTACGCGAAGCAATGACCAAATAGCAACAAGACAACGTGCCAATTTTCGGAAGCATGATCGACTGGAGCCAGGCAAGTCCACAAACCACCGATAACTCTATCGACACTTCATCTACACCAACACAACCGGAAGATGATTTGCCCTACTAAGTAAATTCTGAACGGTTTGGCTATGTGCAGTGCCATAAACTGCATTAACTTAAAAGCATAAATGATATGATTAAATTCGGAGGTTTCGACAAAGATGGACAGGCATTGCATATAGCCTGTGTTACCCATCGTTATTCTGATTTACCAATGAAAGGGCTTGGTAAAAGTATGGAGAGCGTGGGGATGGATGAGCCTGTAATTATTCCACAATCCGCTACACTTGAAGGTGTGACATGGGGATATACAGAAGCTGAAATTGAGCGTAGGGCTTACGAACTAAAAGCCGAAGTTAAATGGATGGAGTTACCACCACAAAATGCTGCTGATGAGCGAAAGGTTCAGATGTGGTTTCATAATGGTGGGTAACTCGTTTATATCACCACATAATTACACTTTTAAACATTTATAAACGCTTAACACCCCATGAAAGAACACCCCATATTGTTCAGTACACCAATGGTAAAGGGCTTATTAAACGACACCAAAACCATGACACGCCGCGTTACCGGCTTAGATAAAATAAACAAAAACCCGGATGATTACTACTTTCAATCACTTGTACTTCACTCAACAGGTCGTTACACTTTTGCACCTATGGTTAACTTTAGCCCAGCAAACGAAGATATTATCGAAGTAAAATGCCGATACGGAAAGCCGGGTGATCTCCTTTGGGTGAGAGAAACCTGGACAGAAGTTATGATTCAAGATGAAGAAGGATATTTCAATGTTTATAAAGCCGATGGTAACGACTGGGCAGCGCCATGGACTCCATCCATCCACATGCCAAAAGCCGCTGCACGCATATGGCTGCGCGTAACTGATATACGTATTGAGCGGCTGCGCGACATCACCGAAGAAGATGCAAAAGCTGAAGGTGCCGAATATCAACTTTGGAGAGGTGTAATCGAAGACACACAATCCTACCGCAATGGCTTCACATCCATTTGGCTCAACATCAATGGCGATGCTTCCTGGAACAAAAACCCATGGGTGTGGGTAGTTAGCTTTGAAGTATTAAGTAAAACCGGCAAACCGGTAGAATTGGAACCAATCACCAATCACCAATAACTAATAACCAAAAGCCATGACCCCTCTCCCAACCGAAAGAGCCGCTTACCAAAAAGTGATAAGAACTTTAAAAAGCTGCCAGACCTTAGCACAGCACAGAGTAGCCATAAACCTCATGAAACAATACTTCAGAATTTGGCCACTAAATAAAAAGAATCGAAAACTGCTGCTTTTTCAAAAAGTATATTTCAAAAGGCTGTTATAAATCACAAACAAAAAATACATAAACCCTAATTTAATTTTCATCAAAAAACTAAAACAAGCACATCAATCAAAAAAAACTCAACAAATGAAAAAAGACACCATCATTTCCGGACCAAAAGCAAGTGGCAAAAACTGGATTAGCAAAGCCATTGAAATTACACATAAAAATTTAATAAGAACATCCGCAAAGGAAGTTTTGCACAAAATAGACAACGGCTTCCCAAGTAACATCACTGATCAATACTCCCTGATGGTGATAAATGAAGCCACAAAAGAAGATATTTTAATTATTGAAGATTTTTTTAACGGTTTAGCTGGCTTTGATATTTCGACTGAATCTGCTAAAGCAATAAAGTATATAAATATTGTCTATTTAACAAAAGACAATATTTCCAGTTCTGATCCATTGTTCACGCATTTACATGTCATTAATTGCCGTAACGCTTATATTTAATATAACCCTCAAATACTCTGCAATGAAATACAAAATAACCACCAACAACCCAGAAGACATTAGCAATTTTATTGCAAATGCGCACACTCAGTTAATATCCTATCAAATGATTCAAGATAGATCGAAACTATTCGACCTTTATTTTGAAACAGACCTTGCCTTGGATGAAATAGAGTTAACCATTAACGATGTTAAGCGGGCCCACTTACCGCCAATACCCATCTTACAACTTATAGAAACAAACAAAGTTAGTATTGGCGAAGCCGTAAAACTTAGACTTGCGCTTACAAGCAACATAAGAACTTTACTTTGCACTTTTTGCGAAGAAACAGGATTACGGATTGAAACAATCCAAATTAACGCATCTTACGATCAAGTAAAATATATACCGAAAGGTAGATACAACATAGATGTAAATATCAAAAACCCGTTTTAATCTACTACAATTATCACTAATAGCCAATCACCAATTACCAATAACTAATCACCACTCAAAATGATCCCTCACTCAACTATTGATAAAATAATACAAAGCATCCGTATCGAAGAAGTTATCGGTGAAACCGTAAAACTAAAACCGGCCGGAAGCATACTCAAAGGATTGTGCCCATTTCACAACGAAAAAACACCCAGCTTTACCGTATCGCCCCACAAGGGAATATGGCACTGTTACGGGTGCAGCACCGGTGGAGACGTCATTGCCTTTGTAATGAGGGACAAAGGCATGACTTTCCCCGAAGCTGCTAAATTCCTGGCCACAAAAGCCAACATCCAAATACAGGAAACAGCACCAGACCCCGATGCCGATAAAAAAGCAGCCATGCGCGAACAGCTCTTTGCCGTTAATGAATTTGCAGCCGCCTACTATCAACAGCAGCTTCAGCAAACTGCCCCCAGGCTCAAAGAAGCCACCGACCGTTTCGGCACCGATAACATAAGCCTGTGGCGACTTGGTTTTGCGCCAGATGGCTGGGCAAACTTCTACCAACATGCCAGGGCAGCCGGTTACCTCGAAGAGTTTCTGCTCACCTCAGGGCTGATCAAACAGTCAGAAAAGAACAACAAAATATACGACTACTTCCGCAACCGCCTTATGTTTCCGGTATTCAACAAAACAGGACGCATCACCGGATTCAGTGCCAGGCAGGTTGACAACGATAAAGACAATGCCAAATACATAAACAGCCCCGAAACCGCTGTTTACCTGAAATCCTACCAACTATACGGCATACACCTTGCCGCGCGCGCAATGCGTAACGATGGCGCCGTACTGGTAGAAGGCAACCCCGACGCCATACGCATGCACCAGGTAGGCGCCGATTCAACCGTAGCACCCTGCGGCACTGCCGTAACCGAAGAGCAACTAAAAATCATAAAGCAGCTCACCAACAGCATCACAATCATAACTGATGGCGATGCTGCCGGACAAAAATCAATGAACCGCACCGGGCGCATGGCTGTGGAAATGGGACTAATGACCTACTGTGCCGTGCTTCCCGAAAAAGAGGATCCCGACACCTTTTTCACCACAGAGGAGCAATACAAAGAATGGATAGCCACCAACCGCCAGGACTGGATATTGCTGCGCGCGAAAGCACTGCTCGAAAAAATAGGCCACGACCCCGGACGTAAAAATGAAGCCATTAAAGAATTATGCGGTTTCATACAGCAATACGACGAACCCACCCGCAAAATCTACATTGATGCAATGGTTACGGCCCATAAAGTGAAGGCCAAGCTGTTCACCGACCGCCTCAAAGACCTCGATCAAAACAACATCATCATCGAAAAAGACGACAGCCTCCCTTCGGGCGTCGATGCACGCGACTTTGAACGATGGGGATTCTACGAACACCACAACAGCTACTTCATGCGCACCAAAAACGATGTCGAAGAAGTATCTAACTTTGTTATGAATCCCGTTTTCCACATCGAAGGGCAAGATAGCCGTCGGGTGTACGACGTCGTTAACTTCCGTGGATTTAGAGTAGTCGTTGACCTCGATATGCAGGAAATGACCTCAATTCAGGCTTTCCGCCGAAACATAGAAGGCCGGGGTAACTTTATCTTTTCTGGCACCGATGCACAATTCACCCGTATCAAAGCCAAACTATACGAACAAACGCGAACATGCTCCGAAATTCGCGTGCTCGGTTGGCAAAAAGAAGGTTTTTTCGCCTGGAGCAACGGAATAACTACCGAGGATGGATTTCATGAAATTGATGAATACGGCATTGTAGAATTCAACAAAATAAACTACTTTATACCGGCTTTCTCTTCTATCCACATCAACGATAAATCCCTGTTCATTGGCGAAAGAAAATTCCAGTACAAGCAGCGCGACATTACTATGCTTCAGTGGTCCGAACTGTTTACAAATGTATTCGGCAGCAATGCACGCGTGGGAATATGCTTCTGGATTGCAACCATATTCAGAGATTACATCCTTTTCCTCAATAAAAACTTCCCAATTTTAAACCTTTTTGGCCCAAAAGGTACAGGTAAAAGCCAAATGGCCATGAGCATGAGCTGCCTGTTCGGCGAACAACAAACCCCTTACAACATCCACAACGGTACCAAAGCCGGGCTGGCAGAACACATGCAACAATTCAGCAACGCATTTGCATGGGTCGATGAATACAAAAATAACATTGATTATGCCCTGATAGAAACCCTTAAATCTATATACGATGCCATTGGGCGTAACCGCCTCAACGTTGACAAACGTAAAGAAACTACACTTGTAAACGCCGCACTACTGCTCACCGGTCAGGAAATGCCTACTGCCGACGTTGCACTCTTTACCCGCCTCCTGTTCCTGCAATTCCACAAAGCCGAATACACCGATGCCGAAAAAAAACTATACGACAAACTCAAACAAATGGAGCGTGCCGGCCTTAGCCACCTCACTGCTGAAATACTCGCACACCGAAAATACTTTGAAAAAGAATTCTGGACCAACAGCGACTATGTAGTATCCGACATATCCGACGAGCTCCGCGACGATGCAATCGAAGACCGTATGCTCCGGTCATGGTGTACCGTGGCCGCTGCCTTGCGCACACTGCAAAACAAAGTGAACTTCGGCTTCGGTTATGCCGACATACGCACAATCATCATAAATGGTATCAAACAACAAAACGAACAGGTAAGCAAATCAAACGAAATTGGACAATTCTGGGAAATGATAGAAGCCATGTACGATGAAAATATCCTCATTGACGGCTGGCACTTCCGGGTAACCTGGCTCGATAAGCTAAAAACCACCACAGGAAACCGCGAATTAGGCAGCGGGAAATACGTGCTCAGGCTTAAATTCTCAACCATCAGCAAGCTATACGCTGAAAACGCCAGGCGATCAGGTATAAAACCCCTGCCGGCTGACACATTGAGCTATTACCTCAAAAACTCAAAACCATTCCTGGGCGTAAGCTCCAGCGTAAAATTCGTAAACAAAGAATACAAATCGGAAGAAGGCAAAGTAGTCGAATCAAAAACCATCACCAGCGCCTACTGCTTCGACTACGAAGTACTCGGCATCAACCTAATGCGAGCCGTATTTGGCGACACACTGCCAAACGAACCCGACGACCACGACGAACCCGACACAATAATAAATTACATGGACAAAGCCCGCGTAAACGGACAACAGGCTCAACCGAAAGCAGAACTAATCCCGGACGAAAAACTACCATTTTAAAAAACCTTAAAAAAATGAAATTACAATTCTTAACAATCGAAATTGATGGTAAATGCTTTGACTTACCAAAAGATATGCAGATACCAGAAAGAGGCGACACTGTATTTATTGAAGGTAAAACAGGTGTAGTTAAAAAAAAGAACTACCATATTGTTGATGGTAAAGTTCACATGATTAGCATATTCGCTACGAAAGTGTAGCTATGGTGCACTACAACGGATTGGCGGTATGGTTTTGTAAGCCTGCCACACCGCTTCAATCCGACCACAAACTCTCAAAGGCTTATAAACTATACCGCCTGTTATATGCTGGGCGGTATATAAACGAGAAATTATGTTTAAAAACGGAAACCAAACGCCCGCTTATGGAAACGAAAAGAGGGCAAGTGATGTGATAATTGAATTGCAAAACAAGAATGCCACATTAAGACTGGCACTTGGTAAACTGCTGAAACTTTGTGAAAACACCAAAATGCAAGACCAAAGCGAAACTTGGTGGCATATGATGGGCGTGGCTAAAGAAGCGATGAATGATACTGACCCGAATAAGTAGCCTTGCATATAACGGTGAGGCTATGACCAGTTAAGGCTTTTCTAAAACTTCTAAAATAACAAAACAACAATGAGCAAAAAACAATACTTAGAACTATTAATCAAAACCTTTGGATTCGTACCTTATAAGGTTCAGAGCTACCGAACCAATGGATGTGATGATCAATTTCAGGTTGGAGTTGGATGGGAGGTTATCGTTCACGACCAATATGGAAAATTTGCATTTGAAATAATGACACCAGAGGGCTTCAACGATGCTGTAAGCGAAATAATTAAAAGATCAATTGAGGAGGGTGCATCACCAGGGTGCGTGTATTAAGTTTGAACGATCCCAACCATCTCGAAGCCTTAATTGGTTATAGCCTGTGTTGTGGCGGCGAAGCGCACGTTTTAATGCGCCACAACGGTACTTTGCTATGTGTAGCACGGCATAGCAGACATTTTCAAGGTAGTACGGACTTTTAGAGCCGTGTTACATATAGCAAATGTTATGGTTTCGTGCTTTATTAATCAGATTGTTAAACTAATAATTATATCAAAATGGAAACAAGAACAGTACAAATGACAGTTGCAAAATGCGAAGATTCGGAACTTGATAATGTAAGAACATACTTACAAGAACTTGAACAGGTTCTAAAAGATAATGAATGCTACGATGAAGAAGATTCAGACGTAAATAAAGAAATTGCGGACGTTGCAAGGAAATACCCTGATAGGGCTTTTATTGTTCCTTTAAATTTAGGAATACTGCTTGATAATTATCAGGACAAAGATTCAGATATTTTGCAACATCCGAAATGGATTAAAGATATGTTTTCAGTACTTCAAGAAATTGATACATATCTATCTGATAATCCAAAAAACTATGTTGGTAGTGGCTCTATTTTGCACACTAAAATCAAAGAATTACTATCGGACGATGATGCTTCTTAGCATGAACCATAACGGAATGGCGGTATGGTTAGTAAAGCCACCCATACTGCAACCTATGAAACACAAACTTTAATTGGCTTTATTAACTATGACCGCTTGTTAGCGTTTCGTTTTTGAGCGTGGGCGGTGCAAAACAAAATGAAAATGGATTACTTAATACACAGCAATACAAAATGGGTTGATACTGGCATAAAGTGCCAAAGATGTGAACATAGAATATTGAGAGAAACATATAAGAATGGAAAATCAACAGACCATTTTGCGTGTGAAAGGATGGGATGCACATGGACTAACTATCATAGCAATAAAATGCAATTGATTGAACAGGATTCAGTGCGGGTTGGCAAATGAACGCTAACGGGATGCAGCTATGAGCAGTATCCCGAAGGGTATTGCTTATAGGTGCTGTTGTGTGTCTGGTGCGGTTTAATAGAAATAAAGTTTGAATTATGGATAAAGGTAGTTTTAATAATTTTTTGAGCGGGGGCAAATCCTTTCGGGTTGCTTGGTGGAGTGCTGGTGTTACTTCCGCTGTGGCTTGCAAAATGGCTCTGGAAATGTATGATGATGTAGAACTATTCTATATTCATATTGATTCAGCACACCCAGACAATGAGCGTTTTAAAAATGACTGTGAAAAATGGTACGGCAAGAAAATACACGTGTTGAAAAGCCGTGATTTTAAAGACCAATATGAAGTAATTGAAAAGACTGGCGCAGTAAATACACCAATGGGCGCACCTTGTACGCTGAAATTAAAAAAAGATGTTCGCTTTGAATTAGAACGACAATTTCAAATTGACTTGTTTAATGAAGTTCAAATACTTAATCAAATTTGGGGTTTTGAATATGAATTGAGGCAAGTAAACAGGGCAATCAGATTTGGTCAACAATACCCAAATACAAAGCCATTATTTCCATTAATTGAAAAAGGTATTGATAAAGACCAATGCGCAGGAATGTTGATAAATGCAGGAATTGACTTGCCTATAATGTATATTCTTGGATTCAATAATAATAACTGCATTGGATGCGTGAAAGGCGGTAAAGGCTATTGGAATTTGATTAGGGTTCATTTTCCTGATGATTTCTGGAAGATGGCAAGACTCGAAAGGAAAGTAGGGTATTCCTGCATAAACGGTACTTTCTTGGATGAATTAGACCCGAATGCAGGAAGAATGAGTAAAGAAGTGATGCCTAATTGTGGTATTATTTGCGAAGTAGAATTAGCAGACCTACCAGATAAATCTTTGGAAGATGTTTTGGAAGGAAGAAAAACAATATATGAAGCGATTGCGGCTTAAACCCAATTGCGCCTTAGCGCAAAAGAGCGTGGGGAAAAAAATTATTAAAACGGGTAAGTAGCGATGAACTTTCAATTTAGCAGTATCGTAGCACTTGCACACAACTACTGATATATACACCTTTTTAATACAAAGGTGCATATATACGCAAACAATATACCGATATACACACCTTTTGAGGTAAACATATTTAACAAATCAAATGGAAGATTCCCCAACTTACGGCACCCCAACACTGATAACAAACCGCTTAGCCGATTCAATCCTCAAAAAGCATGAGGACGAAAACGAATACCACCTCCATAGGCTTGACCGCAGATGGGTAATTGAAGCAATGGAAGAGTACGCCAGCCAAAGCCACAAAAAAGAGCTGCTGCAGGCTTACATCCAGGGCAAAAGAGACGAACCTGTCTGGAGTGTGAAATGGGAAGACCTCCCATTTATTGGAAAATACCGAAGAATAAAACGATTCCTAAAATGGTACAAATGTTATGAGATATAATCATTGGAACATGGTATCAATTTATGGTAAAGCCAACTGAAAATGGATTTTTCATACATGGAACTTATGTTTTTATGTAAATACTGTAAACACTGTAAACCCAAAAGCCTATTTAATTAATATACAACACTTTACAGGTTTACAGTCAGTTTACATAGTTTACAGGATTGTGTACATTTGAACAGCGGTATGAAGCGTGCCGGTTTAGAACGCTTCAACACTTTAAATTTACGAATATGTCAACACTATTTGATCAAAGTCCACGTATGTGGCACACCGTCTATGAATCTGATCTGAAGGTATACATTTCAGAATTAGAGAAAATTGCTGAAAAATCAAAATTTACCATTGATCAGGTTTTAAAAGCCGCAGAAATTCTTGAATTAAAAAGAAAGAACAATCTGTATGTAAATAATGGAGATGCATTCGACGAGCAAATGGCAGGATTTGGAGAGTTATTGAAATTATTCTTGAGTAACTTCAAAGAAGCGTATGGCGTTACTTCTGGTGATGATGATCCGCGGTTTTTAGAAGCAATTGCTATTGCACTAGGATATAAAGAAAGGTAACCACTATTATACGCGCTTGTAACGAAGTCCGCATGGATATCATCACCAATCACCAATCACCAAAAACCCGGAATTTCCCGGGTTTTTCCTTTTTACCCTAAAAACAGCCTTTAAAAGTGAAAAATAAAAACATTTTCAGAAAACTTTGAAATCCCCGTCCTACCCGTCCTACCCGTCCTACCTATCTCATATATAGTGTTTTAAGTAAAAAATAAGGTAGGAAGAGGTAGGACGAGGTAGGACGAGGTAGGACGGGGTAGGAAAATAAAATCGCCGGTAGGACGAAAAAAAGAGGTTAATGTGTTGTTAATCATTACGGTAGGACGGGTAGGACGGGTAGGACGCGAAATGTGTCTTACTTAGAAATGAAAATATTTTTTTTTATGAAAACACTTTGGGCGATCATCTGCTGAAGAGCGCAGATGCCGGGCTTTCCGCTGTATCTTTTGTGGCAGTGATTAATCCTGCCCAACTACTCCATGAAGCACACTCACTCCACACCTTTCATTCCTGCAAACATTTTGCGCATGTGCTAAACACAATGCCATTTCATTGCATTACATGGCATAGTGTTTCTATCGCACATTAAAAATCGCAAAAAGATTGCATCCATTGCAGATGCTCCGTT
>NZ_JAQWCQ010000024.1 GCF_028705895.1 Massilibacteroides sp.
ATGATAAATTTTGCTATTATTTTGTTTTTTATTTCACTTTTTTATATTTGCTGTCCACGATTTGTTTTAACCTATCGAGGTAATCCCATTAAAAACGACATAATCCAAGTGTAATAACAACCGGGGTTTCGGACTGATCCGTTTTTTCAAGCAAGTAACACGTAAAAAAATAAAGGATATAATTGCAAAAATATCCTTTATTTTTCCGAAAATATCCTTTATATTTTTACGCCTGTTTTTCTATTGATTTTCAATATCCAAAAAAATGGTTATTTTTAGGCGATCAAACCTTGTTTTATCACCTCTAACTGTTCTTTCATTTGATCTGATAATACGACCAAATTGGATTTACTAAATGGGCTCGATTTTCTCGTGTTTATGAATATACAAAGACAAAAACAGATCAATTTTCAGTAGTGATGAAAAACATAATATTAGAATAAGTATCAGTAGAATAGATTCAAATATAATACGATTATGAAACATGTTATTTTAATTATAATGATATCGGTTAATATGCAAACTTATGCTCAACAAATATTAGGTCGAGTCATAAATAATAAAGGAGAAGTGATTGAATTAGTAAATGTAGTTTTATATGATACGAGAGATTCTACACTTATAACCGGAACCATTACAAATCAAGATGGTGAATTTATAATAGAAAATATGAATAAAAAAGACCTATATATAAAACTTACGTGCTTAGGTTATAAGGATACTATATATACAGCCTTACTTGATAGTAAAGCAGACTACATTTTAGATGAAAGTATTCAAATTCTTAATGAGGTTAAAATAACAGCGAGTAGACCAATTGTGAAAATTGATGATGGAAAGCTGTCTTTCGATGTTCCAACTCTTATACAACAACGACCCATAAATAGTGCTTTTGATATTTTGGGAGAAATACCAGGTGTGGAAAAAAATGGTGATAGGATTAGTATAATTGGAGCTAACTCCACAACAATAATAATCAATAATAGAGTAAGTTCAATGTCGTTCGAACAGATAGTTGAATATTTAAAAAGTGTCCCTCCTGAACATATAAAAAGAGTGGAATTATTGTATGTGACCCCTCCAAAGTACGGGGTTAATGGTTCATCCATAAACATATTAATTGATAATTATAGAACAACAAAAAGAGAAAGAAAAGCACAAATAATATTAGAAGGAAATCAGGCGCATTGCTTTTCGCCATCAACGGGGTTTTCATATTCATCCGCTAATGAAAAATCCTTATTAAATGTTGTATATTTATTCCGATACGACAATGCTAACCCAAGTGAAAAATTGGATGCTTTTCATTTGTTAAACAATGAATCACACCACATTTCATTAGAAAACAATTCTAAAACGAAGTATAAAACGCATAATATTGGTTTATCTTTTGATTATGATCTGAAAAATAAAGATGTAATAAGTTTTTCGTATAATGCTAATATAAACAGGTCTGATACAAAAAGAAATGGGTTGATCGTTGTTGATGAAGATCAATATATTAAATCTGTAAATAAAAGAAAGGGGCCATCTGATTTACATAGTGTATCAATTAATTATTCTCATAACAACCTACTTATTGGCGCTGATTACTCATATTATAATAACAAAAAAGATCAATATTTAATTAATTCAAGAGAACAAACGTCAGATAGTATTATATCAAATTCCAAACAAATTGTTAATCAAGCTTCATTCTATATGAGTAATGAGCATGTTTTAATGAAAAACCTAAAATTATCATATGGCATTAATACAAAAATGAATCATTCCGATAATGATCAATCCACGTTTATCAACAACAAACCGGATAATGTTTTTTCACAAGAGCAATCAGAGTATTCTGTTGATGGTTTTGTTGGTTGGTCACAAAATTTCGGTAAGAAATTTACAGTAAACGCTAATATGTTATTGGAATATTATGAAGCGAATATTGCTTCCGGCGATATCAACCAGACGATTTGGCAAGATTGGAACTTATACCCTACTATCACAATGGTTTATAGAATTGCTCCGATGAAGATCCTCCAATTCTCTGTGTTAAGCGAAAGGCGCTACCCGTCATATTGGCAGACAACACCCAATATTACTTATATGAATTATTATGTTGCCATCGAAGGGAATCCTAATATTAAACCATCCAAAATATACTCTGGAAGATTAAATTTTATTTTAAGGGGTAAGTACATCTTTCAGTTATTTGGCAATGTTTCTTCAGATTATATACAACAATCTTTATATCAATCTTCGGATAAGTTGCAGGCTACATATAAAGTAATCAATCTTGATAAACATAATACGTTTGGTAGTATGGCGGTTTTGCCATTTAAAATTGGTCAAGTGATTGATTCTAAATTAACATTATCAGGTTTTCTTATTTCTGATAAAGGTGTGTTGGAAGATGTTTTTTTCGATAGAAAGAAGATGTTTGGGCGGATCTCAATGAATAATAATTTTTATTTAAACACTAAAAAAAATCTATCGATTCAGCTTAATGGGTTTTATGCAACAAAATCCATACAAGGAATTTATGATATAAAACCCATGTATAATCTTTCGACGGGTATCGTTTGGACTGTAAATGAACGCTTGAAGTTGAGCATGGTTGGGGATGATCTATTAAATGGACGAAGAGGAAGGACGTTGACAAACATACAAAATCAGAATTACAACCAAATAATCAACAACGATTCCAGAAGATTTTTAGTTTCAATAAGGTACAATATCGGAGGTTACAAAGAAAAAAAATCATCCAATATAGACACCTCGCGTTTTGGGTTATAGTTTGGAGAAAGGAACGGCATTCTATACATAGTAGAGAATCGTTATGAACCGTCCTTAACTTATAAGAGAAAAATATTACCTTTGCATTCCAAAGAATTAAGGATAATGGATAACCAACGTTATAAAATGCGTGGCGTTTCGGCTTCGAAAGAAGATGTGCATAATGCCATAAAGAATATTGATAAAGGAATATTTCCTCAGGCTTTTTGTAAAATAATTCCGGATATTCTGGGTGGTGATCCGGAGTATTGCAATATTATGCATGCGGATGGTGCTGGAACAAAGTCTTCGCTGGCTTATCTTTATTGGAAGGAAACCGGTGATCTGTCCGTATGGAAAGGGATTGCTCAGGACGCACTCATCATGAATGTCGATGATTTACTTTGTGTAGGCGCAACAGATAATATTCTGGTTTCTTCTACGATCGGACGAAATAAGTTATTGATTCCGGGAGAGGTTATTTCTGCCATTATTAATGGAACGGATGAGCTTCTTTCTGAATTACAGGAACTGGGGGTTGGTTGCTATGCTACTGGTGGCGAGACAGCCGATGTGGGCGATTTGGTTCGTACCATTATTGTAGATAGCACGGTTACTTGTCGCATGAAACGAAGTGATGTAATTGATAATAAAAATATCCAGGCAGGCGATATCATTGTTGGGCTATCTTCTTCCGGACAGGCAACCTATGAGAAAGAATACAATGGAGGCATGGGAAGTAACGGACTTACCTCTGCCCGACATGATGTATTTTCAAAATATCTGGCTGAGAAATATCCGGAAAGTTACGATCCGCATGTTCCGTCAGAATTGATTTATTCGGGAGGGTTAAAATTGACCGATCAGATTACTGAATTGGGTATCGATGCCGGCAAATTAGTTTTGTCTCCTACGCGTACGTACGCACCGATTATCAAAAAATTACTGGATCAATTACGTCCGCAAATACATGGAATGGTACATTGTTCGGGGGGAGCGCAAACTAAAATACTTCACTTCGTAAAAAACAAACGGGTAACTAAGAACAACCTCTTCCCTATTCCACCGTTGTTCCGTATTATTCATGAACAGAGCGGAACAGCTTGGGATGAGATGTACAAGGTGTTCAATATGGGACATCGGATGGAGATTTATCTTGCTCCTGAATATGCTGAAGAAGTAATTTCAATCAGCAAGTCATTCGGTGTAGATGCTCAAATTGTTGGCTTCGTAGAGGAAGCGGAAAAGAACGAACTTATAATAGAAAGCGAAAAAGGACGTTTCTTATATTAAAAGATACGAATGGCAGAGAGTGATTTATTAAAAAGATTGGACGGGTTAGTGAGCCGATTTGAAGAAGTAGGCACATTAATCACTGATCCGGGAGTCATTTCAGACATGAAGCGGTTTGTTAAGCTAAACAAAGAATACCGCGAGTTGGAAAAAATCAACAAAGCACGTTCAGAATACAAACGTATGCTGGATGGAGTTGCTGAAGCCAAAACAATATTAGATACTGAACAGGATGCCGAGATGAGAGAGATTGCCCGTGAGGAATTGGAGCAATGCAGTAATCGCATCCCTGAGTTAGAAGAAGAAATTAAACTTCTATTAATTCCGACAGATCCGCAAGATGATAAAAATGCTATCGTTGAGATCCGTGGAGGAACCGGTGGTGATGAAGCAGCAATCTTTGCAGGTGATTTATATCGTATGTATGTAAAGTATTGCGAGAACAAAGGATGGAGAGTGGAACAGACCAGTAGTACGGAAGGAACCTCCGGAGGTTTTAAAGAAGTTATTTTTACGGTAACGGGCGAGAACGTTTATGGAACATTGAAGTATGAATCCGGCGTTCATCGCGTTCAACGTATTCCGCAGACAGAAACTCAAGGAAGGGTACATACCTCCGCCGCTACAGTTGCCGTTTTGCCTGAAGCCGATGAATTTGACGTGGAAATAAAAGAGTCTGATATCCGGACAGATATTTTCTGCGCATCCGGACATGGTGGTCAATCGGTCAACACAACCTACTCTGCGGTACGTCTTGTGCATATACCGACCGGTATAGCTGTTCAATGTCAGGATGAAAAATCGCAATTAAAAAACAAAGCAAAGGCGCTAATCGAGCTGAGAAGCCGTATATACAATATGGAGTATCAGAAATACTTAGATGAAATAGCAGGGAAGCGTAAGACAATGGTTTCTTCGGGCGACCGTTCGGCTAAGATACGTACCTATAATTATCCGCAAGGACGTATTACTGATCACCGGATAAATTACACAATCTATAACTTGTCTTCTTTTATGGATGGAAATATTCAAGACGTAATTGATAAGTTGATCATTGCAGAAAATGCAGAACGTTTAAAAGAAGCGGAATTATAATCTGATTTAATTATGAAACGACTTACCATCGTATTCTTGTTGATTTTACAAGCTACAACTATTCTGAAGGCGCAGGAAGTAGTTAACAAAACAGAGAAATGGCGAATAGGCGTATCCATGGGAACAGGCTATTTAATGGCCAGTACTAAAGAAACGGCAAAGGCATTTGAGCAATTAGGAGTAGAATACGACAAGGCAAAAAAGGGGGTTGACAAACTCAAATGGCAACTTCAATTTGGTGGAGATGTACATTATCTGTTTCAATCCGGATGGGGAATTGGTTTAAAATATCAATACGCACAATCCGACGGAAACATCAATGATTTAGTGATAAACATGAATGGAGACGGATTGACAAACGTCGTTGGAGATATCAATTTCAAGTATTTAATAAATTATATCGGTCCTTCTTTTTTTACAAAAAGCAAAATAGGGAATAACAGAAGACTATTTTTCACAGGACTTTTCTCTATGGGATATAGTCACCTGCGTATTGAACAAACAACATTAGATTATCCGCTTCTGGGAACAAGCAGTTCTGCAGGGCTTTTTGCTTCTTTAGGACTTGAATATTATTTAAAGCAATACGTTTCTTTAGGATGTGATTTAGGGGTATTCGGATCTTCTTTTAAAAAGATCAAATATAATAATGGATACGATACATGGAAAACGGATTTAGGCGATTCGAGCGATAATATTTCTAATCTGAATTTATCATTCAATATTCGTTTTTACTTATAATTTAAAGCCATGAAAACAAACACATTCTATTATTTTATACTATTGATTGCTTTGAGTTATTTTCTTAGCGGATGTAGCGATGATTTTTTAAAAGAAAGTGCATGGAATCCGGAAACAAGCTTGTATGTGACAGTTGAAGCACCTCAGCAAAAAGAAGAAATACAACAAATATCATTTAAAATACCAGGCGCGGGAAACAACAATTTTTCAGTAGCCATATTTCCTTTATGGATGAAGCATACTGAGTTTCAGGGCAAAGCGAATGATGACATAATTACATTATCTTATCATCTTGATGAATCCTGGACATTTAACTATCCTGACTGCATATTCGGCTTTACGATAGAAAATGTTGGGCAAGTAGAAATACGCACCTCTTTTGAGATTCCCTACTCCTCAATCATACAAATAAAGCCTACGATCATCGACTTTGGTAAATTGAATACCTCTAAACTCCTCACTTTCACAAATCAGGGATATCAAACGTTCTTTTTCTATATTAGTTCTGCTCCTGACTGGATCAAAATAGACAATAGTCAAAATAATGGTATTGATCCAGGCAGAGTAGTGTATTTCCGGATTGAATGTGATCGGACAGATCTACAAGCGGGTACGCATACCGGAGAGATAGTCATAAAAGAAATCAGCGAGAGGGAACAGATTCGCCTGACGGTTCGTCTGGAGGTAGAATCTTTTGAAAATAAAGATGGGCAATCTTTCATACCACAAGTATGGAGTGTTCAAAAAATAAATATAAAAGAAGAACTATGACACGACAAGAATTAATTAAAAACATAAAAAGAAAACAATCTTTTCTCTGTGTAGGATTAGATACCGACATAAAAAAAATCCCGCCTCATCTTTTGAAAGAAGAGGATCCCATATTTGCATTTAACAAAGCAATTATTGATGCGACTGCTCGTTATTGCGTAGCTTATAAGCCTAATCTGGCATTTTATGAAAGTACGGGCGTTTCCGGATTGCTTGCTTTAGAAAAAACGGTTGACTATATCAAAAGCAAATATCCTGATCAGTTTATTATTGCTGACGCAAAACGGGGTGACATAGGTAATACGTCTGAAATGTATGCACGTTCTTTCTTTGATTATATGAAAGTGAATGCTGTAACAGTTGCTCCTTATATGGGGGAAGATAGTGTGAAACCGTTCCTTATTTATCCGGGAAGTTGGGTTATTTTATTGGCTCTTACATCCAACAAAGGTTCTCAGGACTTTCAAATGATTAAGAATGAATACGGAGAATTATTGTTCGAAACGGTCTTGAAAAAATCTCAGGAATGGGCGAATGAAGATCAGATGATGTATGTAGTAGGTGCAACGCATGGAAAAACATTTGAGGAAGTTCGTAAAATAGCCCCCAGACATTTCCTCCTCGTACCCGGTGTTGGAGCACAGGGCGGAAGTCTTAAGGAGGTTGCTGAATATGGAATGAATGAAGATTGCGGTCTGTTGGTGAACTCATCAAGAGCTGTAATTTATGCAGACAGTTCAGAAGATTTTGCCCGTATTGCCGGCGAGTCTGCTGCTGTTGTACAACAGGAAATGGCTGGATATTTGCAAGATAAAGGAATTTATTAATAGGCTGCTATAGTCTAATTGCAATATTTTTACCAAATTTGCAGGCTGTCTTTCCAAATAAGACTATAAATTGTAAGATTATATACTTCTAATATATTAAGTAAGATGGAGTTTTCTGCTCAGGAAATAGCGAGTGTTTTGAATGGGGTTGTAGAAGGCAATCCGGATGTGCGGGTGAATAACTTTTCCAAGATAGAAGAAGGGAAACCGGGAACGCTTAGTTTTCTGGCTAATCCTAAATACGAACATTATATCTATGCCACTGAAGCAAGCATTGTTTTAGTAAATAAGGACTTTGTTCCATCAAAAGAACTAAAAACGACTTTAATTAAAGTTGAAAATGCTTATTCTTCACTTGCTGTTTTAATGAACTTGGTTGAAAATGCCAAAAACAGCAAAACAGGAGTGGCATCTACCGCCTTTATTGCTGCAACAGCTGTTGTTGGAGAAGATTGTTATGTAGGCAATTTTGCCTATATCGGTGAGAATACCAAAATAGGCAAAGGTTGTAAAATATACCCTCACGCTTATATCGGAGATCATGTTTCCATCGGAGAAAACACAGTTATTTATCCGCATGTCACAATCTATAGTGATTGTTATATCGGAAAAAGCTGTATCTTTCATGCCGGATCAGTAGTTGGAGCTGATGGATTCGGATTTGCACCGGAAGGTGATATTTATAAGAAAATACCTCAGTTAGGAAATGTTATTATTGAGGATGATGTAGAAATAGGAGCCAATACGACAATAGACAGAGCCGTTATGGACTCAACGGTTATCCGCAAAGGGGTTAAATTAGACAATTTAGTTCAGATTGCCCACAATGTTGAAGTCGGGGAAAATACGGTAATGGCTGCTCAGGTTGGAATTGCGGGTTCTGTTAAAATAGGGAAACATTGTATGTTAGGCGGACAGGCAGGACTTGCCGGACATATAAAAATAGCAGACAGAGTGTCGTTGGGCGCACAAGCCGGAGTTATCAGCGACGTAAAAGAAGGTAAAACATTATTAGGAGCTCCTGCCATAGACTCAAAGTTGTTTTTCCGATCAAGTGCTGTCTTTGGAAAACTTCCGGACATTTATCGCACTATCGGAGAATTACAACGAGAGGTCGAACTGTTGAAAAAAGAAAGAAATAAATAAACAATTAACGAATAGTATGCAAAAACAAAAAACGCTTGCGAAAAGCTTTTCTCTTGAGGGCAAGGGATTACATACAGGATTAGATATTCATATTACATTTAATCCTGCCCCTGAGAATCATGGATACAAGATTAAGCGTATAGATTTAGAAGACACTCCTGTTATTGATGCGCTCGCAGAAAACGTTATCGGGACGCAGCGTGGAACGGTCATTTCTAAAAATGGAATACAGATCAGTACTATCGAGCATGCTATGGCAGCTCTTTATGCTTTTGAGATAGACAACTGCCTGATCGAAGTTGACGCACCGGAATTTCCGATTTTAGACGGAAGTTCATTTTATTTTACTCAAAGCATCAAAGAGTCCGGTGTAATCGAGCAGAATGCTCCTAAGGATTACTATATTGTAAAACAAAAAATTGAAGTTAAGGACGAGGAAACCGGTTCTTCATTAATTATTGTGCCGGATGATAATTTCAGTGTGCACACATTGATCTCTTTTGATTCACCGGTATTATCCAATCAATTCGCTACGTTAAATGATTTATCTGAGTTTGCAGACCAGATATCCTCGTCAAGGACATTCGTGTTTGTGAGAGAAGTAGAAATGCTTCTTAAAAACAATCTGATCAAAGGTGGTGATTTAGATAACGCAATCGTGATCTATGATAAGAAGATTGCGCAGGAAGATTTAAATGCGCTGGCTGACAAAATGAATATCCCCCATAAGAACATTAATGAGTTGGGATATATAAATAACAAACCGTTGGTATATGATAATGAACCGGCAAGACACAAACTGATTGACGTGATAGGTGATTTGGCTTTAATTGGCAAACCGATCAAAGGACGTATCATAGCTACACGACCGGGACACAAGATAAACAATCAACTGGCAAAATTGATCAGAAAAGACATTAAACTGAACGAAATTCAAGCGCCTGTTTATAATCCGAACACACCTCCTGTTATGGATATAAACAGAATAAAAGATTTATTACCTCACCGTTATCCGTTCCTTCTTGTTGACAAGATCATCGAATTAGGCGGTGAACGCATTGTCGGCGTAAAGAACGTAACGGTAAATGAACCGTTTTTTCAAGGACACTTTCCTCAGGAACCGGTCATGCCTGGCGTTTTACTTGTAGAAGCAATGGCACAAACCGGCGGTCTTTTAGTTTTAAACTCTGTGGATGAACCGGAACGTTACTCCACTTATTTCATGAAAATTGATGGAGTTAAGTTCAGACAAATGGTTGTTCCGGGTGATACTTTATTTTTCCGCTTAGAATTATTAGCCCCTATACGAAGAGGCATTTCTTCAATGAAAGGACATGTATTTGTAGGAGAAAAGCTTGTATGTGAAGCTGAGTTCATGGCGCAAATTGTAAAAAACAAATAATAATTAAAAGAAATGAACCATTCTCCTTTAGCTGTTATTCATCCTGATGCAAAAATTGGGAAGAATGTAATTATTGAACCTTTCGCTGTTATAGAAAAAGATGTTGTGGTTGGTGATAATTGCAGAATATACACGCATGCCGTTCTACAGAATGGTGCGCGCATCGGAAATAACTGCAAAATATTCCCCGGAGCTGTAATAGCCGGAATTCCTCAGGACCTGAAATTTGCGGGAGAGGAGACAACGGCAATTATTGGTGATAATACGACAGTCCGTGAATGTGTTACTGTCAACAGAGGTACAGCGTCCAAAGGGAAAACAGTAGTTGGAAGTGACTGTTTGTTAATGGCGTATTCGCACATAGCGCATGATTGCGTTCTTAACAACCATATTATCATAGGCAATGCCTGCCAAATAGCAGGTGAAGTAGAAATCGATGATTTCGCCATTGTAAGCGGAGGATGTCTCGTGCACCAGTTTACTCGTATTTCTAAGCATGTTATGATTCAAGGCGGTTCCCGTATAGGAAAAGACATTCCTCCTTATACGTTAATAGGTCGTGACCCTATCGTATATTGTGGAATAAACATTGTAGGCCTTAGACGCAGAGGATTTACAAACCAACAGGTTTACTTAATACAGGATATTTACCGGACACTTTATACAAGAGGTTTAAACAACACGGAAGCGCTGAAGTGTATCGAAACAGAATACGAACCAAGTGTTGAAAGAAATATCATCTTGGATTTTATAAAAACTTCTACTCGCGGGATTGTCAGAGGATCGATAGACGATTAAGCTACGTACAGAAAACAAAAAAAGAACTACTTCATATTAGCAGAAATGAAGTAGTTCTTTTTTTTGTCATTTATTAGTTTGAATATTATTTATTATTAATTTTGAAGCAAACAAAAACGAATAAACTATGCTATTTAGATTTTTAATTTTATCAGATGAAGTTGATGATTTTAAAAGGGAAATAAAGATTGATTCCTCCGCGACTTTTCTTGATTTACATAATGCAATCTTAGATTCTGTAAATTATGCAAAAGATCAGATGGCTTCATTCTTCATATGTGAAGAAGATTGGAGCAAACAAACCGAAATAACCTTAATTGAAATGGACACATCTTCGGAAGTAGATAACTATTTGATGGAAGATACCAGATTGGAGGATTTGCTGGAAGATGAACATCAGAAATTACTCTACGTATTCGATTATATGACGGAACGTGCTTTCTTTATGGAATTAAGAGAAATAATTCCGGGAAAAAATCTGACCGAACCGGTATGCAGCAAATCAGTCGGTACACCTCCAAATCAGACAATTGATTTCGATGAAGTAGAGACAAAAGTTACTTCTTCAGATTTAGGAGAAGATTTCTATGGTGATTCCGATTATAATATTGACGAAATAGATAAAGAAGGATTTGAAGGATTTGGCGAAGAGCCGGCTGATAATCCTTATGAGGATGAGCGTTTTTGATGAACTCATTAATTGTACTTCTGGGACCAACAGGGGTTGGGAAAACTGAATTGAGTTTGCGTATAGCAGAACATTTTAGTGCTCCGATTATCTCTGCTGATTCCAGACAGTTATATAAAGACCTACCCATAGGTACAGCTGCTCCTACTCCCGAACAATTAAAGCACGTACCACACCACATGGTTGGCTTCCTGAACTTAACGGATTATTATAGTGCCAGTAACTTTGAACAAGAGAGCTTATCTCTTTTAGAAGAATTATTTAAAACGAACAACTATGTTGTAATGACAGGCGGATCAATGATGTATATTGATGCCGTTTGTAAAGGTATAGATGATATCCCGACCATTTCTGACGAAATCAGAGACGAAATATATTCTCAGTTTGAGAAAGAAGGTTTAGCTCCTATTCTTGAAGAACTGAAAGAAAAAGATCCCGAGCATTATGAAGTGGTAGATAGGATGAATTACAAAAGAGTGATACATGCCGTAGAGGTATGCCGGATGACAGGTAAAACATACACATCCTTTCGTACGAATAAAGAAAAAGAGCGTCCTTTTAAGATTATAAAAATAGGCCTGACCAGAGAACGGGAAGAATTATGCAATCGCATTAATGAAAGAGTGGATCAAATGATGGGAGACGGTTTATTGGAAGAAGCCACACGAGTTTTTCCGTTCAGGCAACTCAATGCATTAAACACGGTTGGCTACAAAGAGCTATTCAGATACATCGAAAATGAGTGGAGTTTAGAATTTGCCATAGAAAAAATAAAACGAAACTCACGCGTATATGCAAGAAAACAAATGACCTGGTTCAAAAGAGATCCGGATATCACCTGGTTCCACCCTGATGAAATCGAAAAGGTCATTAAACATATCTCCTCATACATTCTTTAAACAGAAGATTCTCTGTTAATTTAAAATTATTATTATCTTTGAATCTATATAAATTATAGATAAAATGGAGAAAGGAGTTGCAAGAAAACTGCTTTATATAATATCTGTAGTTCTTATATGTACAGGACTACAGGCACAAAGTCTGGATCAGGCAAAAAAGCTTTATAATGAAGGACAGTACGCGGAAGCAAAACCAGCTTTTGAACGATTGGTTCAACGTGTCCCGAATAATTCATCCTATAATCACTGGTATGGAGTATGTTGCTTTGAAACCGGAGATTATGAAACGGCAGAAAAACACTTACAAATTGCCGTAAAAAGAAAAGTACAAGAATCGTTCCGATACATGGGGGATCTGTATTTTCTTACGTATCGTTTCGATGAGGCATTGGAAATGTACGAAGAATATATTGCCATTCTGACAAAGAAGAAACAAGATACAGAAGCGTTTGAGGCGAAAGAAGAGTTGGCTAAAAGAGGGCAAAGGATGCTTGAACGGGTGGAAGATATACAGATTATCGACAGTATTATTGTGGACAAACAAGACATACTACAGGCCTATCAATTGAGCGAAGAATCAGGTTCTCTGCTAAGTTACAATCAATTCTTTGAGGCAAACGACAGTGTTTTCTCTTCAGTTTATATGAATCAGAAAGAGCAAAACATCTATTACGGAAAGCCGAATGATGAAGGGAAATACAATCTTTATACGCAATCAAAGTTGATGGATAAATGGGGGGATGAAAAACATCTGCCTCAAACGATAAACAGTTCTGGCAGCGACAATAGCTTTCCTTTTGTTCTCTCGGATGGGGCAACGATTTATTATGCTTCAAACAATCAGGAATCATTAGGAGGGTATGACCTTTTTGTCACCAGATATAATACTAATATGGACTCTTATCTGACTCCCGAACAAATGGGGATGCCTTATAATTCAATCTACAATGATTATTTATTGGTTATAGATGAGAACAAAGGTTTAGGTTGGTTTGTATCCGATCGTTTCCAGCCCGAAGGTAAAGCTTGTATCTATCTTTTTATTCCGGATGCAGCTCGCAGCCGGATTGAGAGTGACAATATTGAAGAAAAGCGTGCTCGTGCGATGATCACTTCAATCCGAGATTCCTGGAAGGAGACTGATTACTCTCAACTGATACAATTGGCATATGAAGAAGCGTCAGGCTCATCTGCACCTCAGAAAGATTTTGAATTTGTAATTAATGACAATACAGTATATTATACGTTAGCAGATATTAAAAGTCCGGAAGCCAAAAGCTATTACGAAAAAGCATTGAATGTAAATCAACAAATCAATGAGTTAAAAGAAAAACTGGACGAATCCAGGGCTACTTACACAAGAGCAAATCAATCCGTACGTACGCAATTAGCGGCTGCTATTCTGCAACAAGAACAACAGCTGGCAACATTATTGACTCAGCCGTATGAACTCGAAAAGCAGGCGCGTAATATCGAAATCCAATATTTACGAAACCATTAATAAAAGAATAACAACCCCCTAATAAAATCAGCCTATGGTCTTAGACATCCTTATTATAGCCTTTCTGATCATTGTTGCTATCCTGCTGCTTTTATTAGAAATATTCTTGCTTCCGGGAATCACAATAGCCGGTTTCGGAGGAGCTATATTTGCCATCGGAGGTGTTATATATGCTTATACTGTAGGTCAGACTATCGGACATATCACTTTAGTATCCTCTATTGTTCTCTTTGGAGGATCTTTCTTTTGGTTACTGCGTTCCAAATCATTCAGTCGTGTTGCATTAAAGACTGATGTTGATTCAAAATTAGTTTCCAGTAGAGAGTTAGGTCTTATGCCTGGCGACGAAGGAGTAACACTCTCCAGACTTGCACCTATTGGAAAGGCTTTAATTAATAATATCACAGTAGAGGCAAAGTCAACGGGAGAATTTATCAATGAAGGTACTCCGGTAAAAGTTGTCCGTGTTGACGGCTATAATGTGATAGTAGAACAAATAGATTCAGTAAATTAACAACTATAATCAACAAAAATATGGAAACATCTTTTTTGCCTGTTTTTTTGTTAGGAGCGGCGTTATTGCTTCTCATAATATTCTTTTACTATGTTCCTTTCCTGTTATGGATATCAGCAAAGGTTTCAGGAGTTAACATCTCACTGATACAATTATTTCTGATGCGGATTCGTAAAGTTCCGCCTTACATCATTACCCGAGCTATGATTGAAGCGCATAAAGCAGGATTAAAAACCCTGACACGTGATGAACTTGAGGCGCACTATCTTGCAGGTGGACATGTAGAACGTGTTGTTCACGCTCTCGTCTCTGCATCGAAAGCAAATATCGACTTGTCGTTTCAGATGGCTACGGCTATTGACTTAGCAGGTCGTGATGTATTTGAAGCCGTACAGATGTCAGTAAACCCAAAAGTGATCGACACTCCCCCGGTTACAGCAGTAGCAAAAGACGGTATTCAGCTGATTGCCAAAGCTCGTGTTACAGTGCGTGCTAACATCAAACAATTAGTAGGTGGTGCAGGAGAAGAAACAATCCTTGCCCGTGTAGGTGAAGGTATCGTATCCTCCATCGGTTCATCAGACAGTCACAAAACGGTATTGGAAAATCCGGACTCTATTTCAAAACTCGTACTTCGTAAAGGCTTAGATGCCGGTACTGCATTCGAAATCTTGTCTATTGACATCGCAGACATCGATATAGGTAAAAACATTGGTGCTTACCTGCAAATGGATCAGGCACAAGCAGACAAGAACATTGCCCAGGCAAAAGCAGAAGAGCGTCGTGCTATGGCTGTAGCATCCGAACAGGAAATGAAAGCTAAGGCACAGGAAGCTCGTGCAAAAGTAATCGAAGCTGAAGCCGAAGTTCCTAAAGCAATGGCCGAAGCATTCCGTAGTGGAAACTTAGGTATTATGGATTATTATAAAATGAAGAATATCGAAGCTGATACCTCTATGCGTGAAAATATCGCAAAGCCCAGCACGGGTTCTTCTAAACCGTTAAAAGACTAATCAAATGAGAGTTATTCCGGCATCGGAACTTATAATAAATGAAGATGGGAGTGCATTCCATCTTCATTTAAAACCTGCACAAGTAGCCGAGAAAGTAATATTGGTCGGCGATCCCGACAGAGTAGATACGGTTGCGGCTTATTTTGACACGAAAGAATGCGAAGTATCAAGTAGAGAATTTCATTCTGTCACCGGAACTTATAAAGGAAAAAGGATTACAGTAGTTTCTCACGGTATCGGGACAGACAATATTGATATTGTCTTAACAGAATTGGATGCTTTAGTCAATGTCGATTTTTCTACGAGAATGGTTAAAGAGAAACTTACTCAACTTACATTGGTCAGAATAGGCACCTCCGGAAGTTTGCAACCAGACCTCCCTGTTGGTAGTTACGTTGCTGCAGAAAGGTCTATTGGCTTTGACGGGGTACTATATTTCTATGCTAATTCGGAAACAGTACGGGATCTTACTTTTGAGGCCGAACTGCAGAAACAATTAGACTGGAAGATCGACGGATTAAAACCTTATGTCGTTTCAGCCAATCCTTCACTTGTTGAACAAATCGTGAAGAACGATATTCGAAAAGGAAACACGATTGCTGCCAATGGCTTCTACGGACCACAAGGACGAGAGGTAAGATTACCCCTGAGCGATCCTGCCCTAAATTCAAAAATTGAAGCATTTAATTACAATGGTAATCAAATAACAAATTATGAAATGGAAAGCTCGTCTTTAGCCGGACTATCGGCCTTAATGGGACACCGAGCACTGACCGTTTGTTGTATTATTGCCGGACGTGTGGATCATAATATGAACACAGAATACAAAGGAACCATCACGGGCTTAATAGAAACTGTACTGGAGCGAATTTAAAACTGAAATTTCATTTTAACACATTATATAAACCTTTAAAACAAACAGACTTATGTTAGAAGAATTCAAGAAATTTGCCATGCGGGGGAATGTTATAGACATGGCGGTAGGTATAATTATCGGTGGTGCTTTCGGAAAGATCGTTTCTTCGGCTGTTGGAGATTTGATTATGCCTGTAATCGGACTATTGGTTGGAGGTGTTAATTTTTCCAGTCTCAAAGTAGTTTTGAAAGAGGCTGAGACAGTTGGCGAAACTGTTGTTCCTGAAGTCAGCCTGAATTATGGTGCGTTTATACAAGCCACCTTCGATTTTCTGATTATCGCTTTCGCCATTTTCTTACTCATTAAAGCAATCAACAAATTAAATAAGAAGAAAGAAGAAGCTCCGGCACCTCCTGCTCCTCCAGCTGAAGACATCCAACTTCTTTCTGAAATACGCGACTTATTAAAGAATCAAAAATAACGGCTTTTCTTTATAAATGTATTTATTATATAGGAAAAGGTCTTATCCTACATTAGGGAATAAGGCCTTTTTCTTTTAAATTTGCAGAAAAAACATGAGAAAGTACGTTCTTTTTTTTCTACTTCTCGCCTTTATCTTCCCACTCCACGCAGAACAAATGAAGAGGCTGAATGAAGAGGCTGAGATTAGTGTGTTAATTTCAGGGCCTTCTCATGATGCTGTTTTCACGTTATATGGGCATGCAGCAATGCGCATTAACGATCCGGGAAATAAGCTCGATGTCATTTTCAATTATGGAATTTTTGATGACTCCAAGTCCAATTTTATCTACAATTTCGCAAAGGGAGAAACAGACTACAAGTTAGGTGTTACAGATTTCCTTAACTACCTTATCGAATACCAGATGCGGGGAAGTTCTGTCACAGAATTAGTACTCAACCTGACTACTGAAGAGAAAAATCGTATCTGGAACGCGCTACTTATAAATTATCAACCGGAGAACAGAGGTTACCGATACAATTTCTTTTTTGACAATTGTGCAACGCGAATGGCAATATTGGTTGAACAACATATTGACGGACAAGTTATCTATAATTCTGCAAATCAGAATGAAGACACTTTTCGGGATCTTATTAATTATTGCACAAGAGAACACAAGTGGCAAACATTCGGATGCGATCTGGCTTTAGGCAGCCCTACTGATCGTATAGCAACGCTGCATGAGAAAATGTTTCTACCTCAATATCTAGAAGAAGCATTTATAACAGCAAAAATCCGGTCAACCGATGGTACTACTAAACCTTTGGTAAAAAAGACAATATCTTTAGCTAAGTTTGATCCGGAGATAAACAATTATCCCAAAGAATGGATCAGCCCTCTCTTGTGTAGTATCCTTCTTCTGTTAACTATATCTATCATTACCTGGCTCGGATGGCGTAAAAAGAAATATTCTAAATGGTTGGATTTTATGCTCTTCACTGTTGCAGGTATTGCCGGTTGCATCCTCTTCTTCCTCAGTTTTATATCTGTCCACCCGGCTGTCTTTCCGAATTGGTCACTCCTTTGGCTTCATCCCTTTCATTTAGTCGGAGCACTTCTTATTATAGTAAAAAGATTCACAAAGGCGGCTTATTACTATCATTTTATTAACTTTGTGGCGCTTACGCTTTTGCTGCCCGGATGGTTTATTATCCCGCAGCATTTGAACATAGCTTTCATTCCGCTTATTCTGACCCTTTTGATACGGTCGGCATATGTGGTTTACAGGCATAAAAGATAAAACGGATGAGAAGATTAATAACCTCGCTGATTGCGATTCTGGCAGTCACCAACATGGGAGCGCAACAACAAGCGCCTAAATTGGTGGTTTGCATCACAGTCGATCAATTAAGAGGAGATTATATAGAATACTTTTATAATACCTTTGGCGAAGGTGGCTTTAAAAGACTGCTGAATGAAGGACGTATGTATAAAAACATTCGTTTCGAATTCTCAAATGTAGATCAGGCCAGCGCTTTTGCCACATTATTTACAGGCAGTAATCCCTGTTATCATGGAATTGCTTCCGACAAAAAATACGATTTCGCAAAAGGCAGAGAGACATCCTCACTAAATGATCCGGATTATCTGGGAAATTATACTCCGGAAAACTATTCTCCGAAAGCCTTATTAGCCTCTACTATTGGAGACGAACTTAAGATTGCATCTAAAGGAAGAAGTGATGTTTTTGCAATTGCTCCGGACGCAGAAAGTGCGATTCTCTCTGCGGGACATGCGGCCAACGGAGCATTCTGGATGGATGATTATAATGGGAAATGGGCTACTACAACCTATTTCAAAGGAATTCCCTGGTATGTAGATCGTTATAATAACGGACAGGAATCTCTTACCTCCCGTTTAGACCAGATCACATGGACACCCTCCTTACCCATTACCTCTTTCAATGCTTTTCCTTATGTCCTGGACGACACCCCTTTCAAATATACATTCAGCGAAAAATCAGGCACAGCTTATCGCAATCTCAAAACGTCGCCTTATATTAACAAGGAGATAAATCGTCTTGCGCTTCAGTTCCTTGAATATGCGGCATTTGGTACGCGATCTTGTCCGGACATGCTTTCGATCACTTATTATGCCGGAAATTATCGCGGCACAATGAGCAAAGAATACACGTATGAGATACAGGACACCTATTATCAATTAGACAAAGACATAAGCCAACTACTCAACACAATCGACAAGAAAATAGGTCTTGCAAACACATTGGTTGTTTTTACAGGAAGTGGCTATTACAAAAGCATTGAAGAATATCCGGAAGGAATGCTTTTGGGTGGTGGTGAATTCCATCCTAATCGATGCACGGCTTTGCTTAACATGTATCTTATGGCCGTCTATGGTCAGACGAATTGGGTTGAGGGGTATTATAATAATCAAGTATTCCTGAATAGAAAAGGCATTGAAGATGCCAAAATAAGTCTGCCTGAAATCCAGATGAAAGCAGCTGAGTTCGTTCGTGAATTCAGTGGAGTTCAGAACGTAACGACTGATTTTGCTTTGCGTACAGGGGATTGGAATGAAGGAACATCTTCTCTTCGACAGGGAACGCATCATTTAGGCCGCGGAGATCTTATTATAGAGCTTCAGCCCGGTTGGATTATTAATAATGAAACATCAAAAGAAAAGCCAAAAGTAGTTCGCAACAATGCGGTTATTACACCACTTATATTTTTAGGAAACGGTATCAAACCGGAACATATCTACCGCGAGATCAAAGCTACGGAGGTAGCTCCTACCGTAACCCACGTACTCAGAATCAGACCACCAAATGCAAGCAGAGAATTACCGCTTTCTGAGTTTACGAATAAAAAATAACGAAAAAAATAATATAATAATTACATATGGGATTTAATGAATTCATGACGAGGCTGTTCGGCAATAAGTCGCAGCGTGACCTTAAAACTATTGATCCGTACGTCGCCAAGATTAAAGCTGCCTATCCATCGATTGTTACTCTTTCCAACGATGAACTGCGCGCTAAAACAGACGAAATCAAACAACGTATTCAGGATTATGTAGCCGATGAACGCGCTAAAGTACAAGAGCTTCGTAAAGATATAGAAGAAAAAGAACTGGAAGAACGTGAAACGATCTGGGCTGAAGTTGACAAGATTGAGAAAGCGATCACGGATAAAATGGAAGTAATTCTTGAAGAAGTCCTTCCTGAAGTTTTTTCAATTGTAAAAGATACAGCTCGTCGTTTTACTGAAAACGACGAGATTGTTGTAACGGCAAATGATTTTGACCGTGACTTAGCGGCTAAACATGACTTTGTACGTATCGAAGAAGACAAAGCAATCTATCAGAATCATTGGACTGCAGGTGGTAATGAAATCACCTGGGATATGGTTCACTATGATGTTCAGTTATTTGGAGGCGTTGTGCTTCATAAAGGTAAAATCGCAGAAATGGCAACCGGGGAAGGAAAAACATTAGTAGCTACCTTACCGGTATTCCTGAATGCATTAACCCGTAATGGGGTGCATGTGGTAACCGTGAACGATTACCTGTCAAAACGTGACTCTGAATGGATGGGGCCTCTATATATGTTTCACGGGCTGTCGGTTGACTGTATTGATAAGCATCAGCCAAACTCAGATGCTCGTCGTGCGGCTTATAATGCAGATATAACATTTGGGACAAACAATGAATTCGGATTTGACTACTTGCGTGATAATATGGCGATCAGTCCGAATGACTTAGTGCAACGCAAGCACAATTACGCCATTGTGGATGAGGTGGACTCTGTTTTGATTGACGATGCTCGTACTCCGTTAATCATCTCCGGTCCGATTCCTCGTGGAGAAGAACAATTGTTCGAACAGTTCCGCCCGAATGTAGAAGTAGTTGTAAATGCACAAAAGAATCTTTGCACTAAACTATTAACTGAAGCAAAACAAAAAATTGCGAATGCAGACGAAAAAGTAGCAGAAGAAGGATTCCTCCTACTCTATCGTACATTCAAAGGTTTTCCGAAGAATAAAGCACTTATCAAATTCCTGAGCGAACCGGGAATCAAGGCCGGCATGCTCAAGACCGAAAGCTTTTATATGGAAAACAACATGCGTAATATGCATCTTGTTACCGATGAGCTCTATTTTGTAATCGATGAAAAGAATAATAGCATCGAGTTGACCGACAAAGGTATCGATCTGCTTACCGGTAAAACGGACGACCCGGAATTCTTCATCTTACCCGATATTACTTCTGAACTATCTCAATTAGATAAAGAAACAGAAAGTGAAGAAGAAAGACAAGCTAAGAAAGATGAAATATTAGCTAACTATTCGGTAAAAAGCGAACGTGTACATACGATCAACCAGCTATTAAAGGCTTATACCTTATTTGAGAAAGACGATGAATACGTTGTGATGGACAATAAGGTGATGATTGTTGATGAGCAAACGGGACGTGTCATGGACGGACGCCGCTATTCGGATGGTTTACATCAGGCTATCGAAGCAAAAGAAGGCGTAAAGGTTGAGGCTGCCACGCAGACTTTTGCAACGATTACATTGCAGAACTATTTCCGTATGTACCACAAATTATCCGGTATGACAGGTACGGCAGAAACAGAGGCCGGTGAACTTTGGGATATCTACAAACTTGATGTCGTCGTTATTCCGACCAATCGTCCAATCGCTCGTAAAGACATGAATGACCGGATCTATAAAACGAAACGCGAAAAATATTCGGCTGTTATTGAAGAAATCAGCTCATTGGTAGAAGCAGGTCGTCCGGTACTTGTAGGTACTACCTCCGTCGAAATATCGGAATTACTGAGCCGTATGTTGAATCTCCGCAAAATTCCACATAATGTATTGAATGCGAAACTGCATCAACGTGAGGCCGAAATCGTAGCGCAAGCCGGTAAGAGCGGAACAGTAACAATTGCGACAAATATGGCAGGTCGTGGTACCGACATCAAACTTTCTCCCGAAGTAAAGGCTGCAGGAGGTTTGGCTATCATTGGTACAGAACGTCACGAAAGCCGTCGTGTGGACAGACAGTTACGTGGTCGTGCAGGACGTCAGGGAGACCCGGGTTCTTCCGTATTCTTTGTCTCATTAGAAGACGATCTGATGCGTCTGTTTGCTTCTGAAAAAATAGCCGGTCTGATGGACAAGCTTGGCTTCAAAGAAGGAGAAGTGTTAGAGCACAGCATGCTTAGCAAGTCTGTAGAGCGTGCGCAGAAGAAAGTTGAAGAAAACAACTTTGGTATCCGTAAGCGTTTGCTCGAATATGATGATGTGATGAATTCACAACGTACCGTAATTTATACTCGCCGCCGTCATGCCTTAATGGGTGAACGTATCGGATTAGATGTTTTGAATACAATCTATGACACCTCCAATGCAATTCTTGATCAACATGACAACGATTACGAAGGATTCAAATTAGAATTATTCAAAACCTTTGCGTTGGAAAGTCCGTTTACTGAAGATGTTTTTAAGGATACAAAAGAAGATAAATTACAAGACAACCTCTTTGATGCAGCACTGACAACGTTCAAACGCAGAATGGAACGAATGGCTCAAGTTGCACAGCCTGTTATCAAACAAGTTTACGAAACACAAGGCGCACAATACGAAAACATCATGATTCCTATCACCGATGGCAAACGTATATATAATATATCTTGCAACCTGAAGGAAGCATATGACACAGAATGCAAGGCAATCGCCAAATCTTTCCAAAAAGCGATCACATTACATACGATAGATGAATCATGGAAAGAGCATCTTCGTGAAATGGATGAGTTACGCCACTCCGTGCAAAATGCAAGTTATGAGAACAAAGATCCATTGTTGATCTACAAATTAGAATCATACAACTTGTTTAAAACAATGGTGGATGCCATGAACCGTAAAACGGCAGCCATCCTGATGCGCGGACAAATTCCCGTACGCGAAGAATCTGCAGATCAGCAGGAAGCCCGTCAGCGGGTAGCTGTCAGAGAAGCCGCACCCGAACGTAAGCAAGATATGAGTCGCTACCGGACAGGAAGGACAGACAATCCGGATAATCCGCAAATGCCCCCATTACCCAACACGCAACCTCAACGCAACGAACCCGTTCGCGCAGAGAAACGGGTGGGAAGAAATGACCCTTGCCCTTGCGGAAGCGGTAAAAAATATAAGAATTGTCACGGAAAAGGACTATAATCAACAAAGCGGTGAGCCTCACAGTTCACCGCTTTTTTATTTCCGTTTGTGACCAAAAGGAGAACTTAACGATCACTGATCTGCCGACTACGACATCTCTAAATTTTGAGGTAGGTATAAATCAATTTTGAGGTAGGTCTAAATAAAGATAGGTTTTGTTTAAATTTTTGAAAGCAATACCTTGCTCCCTCAATTTATTGCAGAGATGTCTTGCTGTCTTTCTTCGTTGGAAAAGATACGATATGCCAGGTGACTGCTGTACTGATTAGTACAAGGCCGAGTTTCATCCAACCGTTTTCGATCAGGAACAAGGAGGTAAGGATTGTAGAGAGCCACATGACACTCAAGGCGGTTACTTTAGTACGGATAGGAATAGCTTTGTGAACAACATAATTTCGTATGTAGGGTCCAAAGTAGCGATTGGCCATTACATAATCGTACAGTCTCTGTGAGCCACGGAGATAGCACCAACAAGTCAGCAGCCAAAAAGGGGTAGTGGGCAGTAGAGGTAAAAAGATACCAATAGCACCCAATACAAGACTAATCGTACCAACAATTATATATATAGCCTTCTTTGTTTTACTCATTAGTCCAACCGATAGGTTTCAACATCTTTAAACCCATTCAGAAAATCAACAACCGGCATTTGTTTTTTCCCGGATAACTGAACAATCAACAAACGAATGAAGCCGTCACTTGCAGCGACATCCAGCACCTTTTTATCCGACAAACGCAATGTTCCGACAGGTAAGTTATGCTGTTCAATAAGATATTCGGTTTTGTAAATCTTCAGTACCTGCATTTTCCCTTCTTCGGAAACGAGATTAGTCCAGGCTGCAGGATACGGGGATAATCCCCGTATAAAGTCATGCACTTTCTTGGCGGCTCGCATCCAGTCTATCCGGCAGGTTTCTTTGAATATTTTGGGGGCATGCTTTAATTCGGTTTCGGAAGTGTACAGCTTCTCTTGTGCAATCGTATCTACTGTGCCATCTAAAATCAGATCCACCGTTTCCAGAACTAAGCCTGCGCCCATTTCCATCAGCCTGTCATGGACATCGCCTACATTATCAGCTTCCGCTATCGGCGTTCTTTTTTGTAATATGATCTTTCCTGTATCAATCTCGTGTGTCAGAAAGAAGGTGGTTACACCTGTTTCTTTCTCTCCGTTTATCACTGCCCAGTTGATCGGAGCAGCGCCTCTGTATTGTGGTAATAAGGAAGCGTGCAAATTGAAAGTTCCCCGTGGGGGCATATCCCAGACTATTTCGGGTAGCATCCGAAATGCAACCACAATTTGCAAGTCGGCCTTCAGGTTACGAAGTTCTTCGAGGAAGACTCCATCCTTTAGCTTTTCTGGTTGAAGAACAGGAATAGACTGCGACAGAGCATATTCCTTAACTGGACTTCCTTTCAATTCACTCATATGCCGGCCAATAGGCTTATCCGGCATAGTAACTACACCCACCACATTATAGCCATTTTCCACCAACGCCTGCAAACTTGCTACCGCAAAATCCGGCGTTCCCATATATACGATTCGTAAGTCTTTTTTTCCCATTTCTATGTTTAATCTCCTGAAAAGTTTTCTACCAATACTTCACGGTAAGAATTAAATATCTTTGATTTAGACATAAACCCAATATAATGCCCTTCTTCATCCACAACGGGCAGATTCCACGCTTTTGTGTCGTCAAACGTTCTCATAATCTGTTCCATCGGCATATTTATATAGATTCTGGCCGGCGCGGAAACCATAAACTTAGAAACATGGAAACGTTCATACAATTCCGGCCGGAACATGATATTCCGTATATCATCTAACAGAACAACTCCTACAAGGATTCCTTTTTCATCTACAACAGGGAATACGTTTCTCCTACTTTGGGCAATCGCTTTAACCATATCTCCAAGAGACATATTGGGAGAGACGACAATAAAGTCCTTCTCAATGATACTGTTCACATTCAACAATGTCAGCACGGCTTTATCTTTGTGATGTGTCAACAACTCACCCTTCTGTGCCAAACGCATAGAATAGATACTATGGGGTTCAAACATCAGAATGGTAATATATGAACTTATGGAAACAATCATTAAGGGTAAAAACAGAGCATATCCGCCGGTTAGCTCCGCAATGAGAAACACCCCTGTCAACGGAGCATGCATTACACCCGCCATTACACCGGCCATACCGAGTAAAGCAAAGTTTTTCTCCGACAGCATCGTCGTAATTGAAAAATAATTGGAAGAATAGGCGAACACAAATCCGGCAATACATCCCAGATACAAACTGGGTGCAAATATACCACCACAACCTCCACCTGCATTCGTTGCACTGGAGGCAAAAACTTTCGTTAAAAGAATCAACCCAAGGAAGATTGCAACTCCCCAATAATTATCTTTTAATCCATAAAAGATACTCCCATCCATGATATGAGCAAATTCTCCATCTAACAATGAACCGATCGTATTATATCCCTCTCCGTACAAAGGAGGAAAAAGAAAGATCAACAAACTCAACATTACACCGGCAACAATGAACTTCTTCCAATAACCTCCCAGCTTGCGGTATCGTTGTTCAACACGATTCATTACACGTGTAAAATATAACGAAACTAATCCGCAGAATATACCTAACAGTAAAACGTATGGAATACGATTCATCTCAAATGCCTCTGTCTGTGAAAACATAAACATTGCATCTGTACCGGTAAAAATATAAGCGACTGTTGCTGCTGTTACCGAAGAGATGAGCAAAGGCAAAACGGATGTCATGGTCAAGTCCAGCATCAACACCTCGATCACAAAAACCAATCCGGCGATAGGCGCCTTAAAAATACCGGCGATTGCGCCCGCAGCTCCGCAACCGACCAATAACATAAGCGTTTTTTGCTCCATTTTAAACAGACGCCCAAGATTAGACCCTATTGCAGCGCCAGTCAACACGATAGGTGCCTCAGCTCCTACTGATCCACCAAATCCGATCGTGACAGAACTGGCAACAATGGAAGACCAGATATTGTGGGGTTTTATACGGCTTTTCCGTTGAGATATGGCATACAAAATCTTTGTTACCCCGTGACTGATATCATCACGCACAATATATTTCACGAATAGTCCGGCCAATAATATACCGATTATCGGATAGAGCAGTAACCAATAATTCGCCTGATCGATCTGCGAATTAGCCGTCAGAAAATGTTGGATCGTGTGTATTATATTCTTCAGAAGAATAGCAGCCAGCGCTGTACATATTCCCACAACAAAGCTAATGATAAGAATAAAATTCTTTTCCTTTATATTCTTTTCACGCCATAACAGAAATTTGTAAAATAAGTCTTTACTTTTCATCATACTAAATGCCTTTACCGGTAGCTACGGTTTTGATTGTATATACTAATATTTTCAAATCGAACAACAACGACATATTTTCATAATACAATACATCATAGGCTAATCGTTCAATCATTTCATCCACATTTTTTGCGTACCCATATTTTACCATACCTAAAGACGTTATTCCAGGACGAACATTATGCATTAAATAATAATAGGGAGCTTTTTTTACAATCTGATCAATAAAATATTTCCTTTCAGGACGAGGACCGACAAGCGACATATCCCCTTTCAATACATTCCAGAACTGAGGTAATTCATCCAATCTGTAATTACGCATGAATCGTCCGAATGGAGTTATACGTTCGTCATCTTCCTCTGAAAGTTGAGGAATCCCCGACTCTGCTCCTTCGTACATAGTTCTGAACTTATAGATCATAAATGGTTTCCCCATATAACCAATCCGTTCCTGTTTAAAGAGAATTCTGCCTTTTGAGTCTCTTTTTACTCTCCAGGATAAATAAATAAACAAAGGAGAGAACAAGACTAACACGAACACAGAGAGAACCTTGTCCAAGAAATGTTTTATATTTTCTTCTGCGTAGGAAAAATTATTATCCGTTATATCAATTAATGGAACACCAATTGGTGTTTTAATATTCACTCGCGATAATGGGTTAAGTCCTTCTGCTATCGTTTTAACCGGCAACCTGTAGCGATACAAAGGATATAAGATATTCAACAATTCTCCACTTTCACGAGATTCTATCGCAACAACTAATTCTTGAATATTCTTAGCATTGATCAAGTTTTCCAAATCATCTATTTTTCCAAGAACCTCATCCTGCATAACAAAGACTTCATCGTCGACAGCAACCTTCACGAACCCGCTTATCTCATAGCCTAAATCATATAATCGTACAGAAAGTTGCTGCGCTTTCCTTCCCGTTCCTATGATCAATACATTCTGAGCCCATTCACGACTCTTTATCTTAGAGATGCCATACAAGGTAATGCATAAACGGGGAATATAAGTAAACAGAAACTGACAAACAAATAATGAAAAGAAAAGTGCATAATAAATATTAAAAAAACGAGGAAGATCATTTAATATAATAAGAAAGAAAAGAAACAAGACTCCGACCAAAACAGATCCGAGAGTCTGAAAAAACTCTGTCACACGTGATTTACCGATCGGTTCATTGTAATATCCCGAAAAGTAATAAATAGAGAGCCAGAAAAAAGGAATGACAAACTGACCTCCCCAAACCGGGAGGAAAAGCAGAAACTCCTTCAACGTCGTAAAACCATCAAAGATGGCTATCTCATGAAAACGCAACCAGTTAAAGAAAAACCAGACTAAAGACGCTGAAATGAAATCCGATAAAACATAAGGTATGACCAGTTTGTTTTTCGTCATCACTCTCTTATTATTTGGATGAGACCTCCCAATCCAAGTTTTATTATACTTGATGCAGCCGCTTTGGATCGGTCATCCTGTCTATAACTTACAATATAATCAACCCCTGATTTTATCTCTTCAGCTATTTCATCAAAAACGGCAGGAGCCGGTGTTCCGCTCAGATTTGCCGAAGTAGAAACTAATGGTTTCCGAAAACGTTCACACAGTTTACGGGAAAACTCTTCTGAAGAAATACGGATTCCTATACTTCCGTCTTCAGCCACTAAACAAGGAGGAAGGTTTTTTGCTTTGGGATAAATAATCGTCAGAGGTTTTGTTGTTAGTTCGATTAGGTCCCAGGCCTGATCCGGGATTTCTTCAACGTAACCACTTAATTTCGCTGTACTGTCAACAAGGACGAGCATTGCCTTACTATCCATACGTTGCTTCAATTCATACACCTTCCGAACAGCGATTTCATTTGTCGCATCACAGCCAATACCCCAGATTGTATCTGTTGGATACAGAATTAAACCTCCATTCGACAAAACCTCGCAGGCCTTTTTTATATCTTCGATCATTTTATTCTCAAACTATATAGACAAATGTACAAATCATTCATGTACTTTTAAAATATTACTAAAAAAAACGTTTTTACCGATACCGTTGTTTATTATCAATTTAAATTCTCTAACTTTACAAAGTTAATTATTACATAGCCTTTATAGTCTTTAGCCGGACAAAGGGAATTCAGGATACAAAAAAGCGCAAAAGAAACGTTCATTGGTTATCCTTGATTTGGTAATAATTCAGAGAGAAGAAAAAAAGAAAAACAAAATATAATGACAAGCAAATGGAACTTTCTAACCCCATCAAAAGAAGAATTACATAAAAGAGATAAGTTAGTAGCCGATTTAGGGTTAAACCCTATTATTGCCTTATTACTTGTTAAACGAGGTATTTCCGAAGCTGAAGAAGCAAAGAAATTCTTCAAACCCAACCTCAGCGATTTACATGATCCATTCATGATGCCGGATATGGATAAAGCTGTAAAAAGACTGAATAAGGCATTGGGCAATAAGGAAAAAATTCTGATTTATGGGGATTACGATGTGGATGGAACTACTGCCGTCTCATTGGTATATAAGTACTTGCGCCTGTATTCTTCGGCCTTGGATTATTATATTCCGGACAGATACGATGAAGGATATGGAATCTCTTACAAAGGCATTGATTATGCTGTTGCAAACGACATAAAGCTTATTATTTCGCTCGACTGTGGTATTAAAGCCGTCGAAAAGGTAGAATATGCAAAGGAAAAGGGTATTGATTTTATTATTTGCGACCATCATATGCCGGATGCAACCTTACCTGACGCAGTGGCGGTGCTGGATGCCAAAAGATTAGATTCACAATATCCTTACGAACATCTTTCGGGTTGCGGAGTCGGCTTCAAATTTATGCAAGCGTTTGCTAAAAGCAACAACTTTCCTTTTGCCGAGTTAGAAAAACTGCTTGATTTGGTTGCAGTGAGTATCGCTTCCGACATTGTTCCGATCAGTGGAGAAAACAGAATCATGGCTTATTTTGGGTTGAAACAACTGAACACAAATCCAAGTCTCGGACTAAAAGGGATAATTGATATTTGTGGTCTGACAGGAAAGGACATCACAATGAGTGATATTGTGTTTAAGATCGGACCAAGAATTAATGCATCCGGACGCATGATGAACGGCAAAGAGGCGGTGGACTTATTGTTATCTAAAGACAGTGAGATGGCTCGTGAAAAAAGCGAGAATATCAATCAGTACAATGATGAACGTCGCGAATTAGATAAAAGAATAACCGATGAGGCCAACGCCATTATTGACGAATTCCAGAATATGGAAGACAGGAAAGCGATTATTGTATATAATCCGGAATGGCATAAGGGAGTAATCGGTATCGTCGCATCCCGACTTACAGAGAAGTATTACAGACCGGCTGTTGTCCTGACAAAATCGCCTGAATTAATTACCGGATCAGCTCGTTCTGTCCCGGGATTTGACATTTATAAGGCTATAGAAAGCTGTCGGGATTTGCTGGAAAACTTTGGAGGGCATACCTATGCAGCAGGCTTATCCCTAAAGGAAGAAAACCTGCAGGCGTTTACTGAACGATTCTCCAAACTGGCTTCCGATGAGATAAATACGGAACAGATGGTTCCTCAGATTGATATTGATGCGGTTCTTGATTTTAAAGAAATCAACAACAAGTTCCTTAGTGACCTCAAAAAGATGAGTCCCTTCGGACCTGACAATCAAAAACCGGTATTTGCCACTTTGGGAGTTAAGGACTACGGAACAAGTAAATTAGTCGGGAAAGATCTTGAACATCTTAAACTGGAACTGATCGATGGCAACTCAAACAATCCGGTACATGGTATCGCTTTTGGAATGCATGAACACAACAAACATATAAAAGGGATGTTGCCGTTCAACATTTGCTATACGATTGAAGAAAACACGTACAATGGCAATACCACCATTCAATTGCAGGTTAAGGAAATCAAAACAGAGCCAATTTGACTGACTCCGCGTATCGTGGATATATATCACGAGATATTAGCTAAGTATTGGGGGTATTCTTCGTTTCGCCCTCTACAAGAAGAAATCATTCATGCTGTTGCTGAAGGTAAAGACACCCTTGGGCTGATGCCTACCGGTGGGGGTAAATCAATTACATTCCAGGTTCCGGCAATGGCTATGGAGGGTATTTGTATTGTCGTCACTCCGCTTATCGCCTTGATGAAAGATCAGGTAGAGAATTTAAAGCATACGGGTATTAAAGCCACAGCGGTATATTCGGGAATGACAAGGCAAGAGATTATCACGCAATTAGAAAATTGTATTTTCGGCGGATATAAGTTCTTGTATGTTTCGCCGGAAAGATTAGGCACAGAATTATTTCAGGCCAAATTACAAGCGATGAATGTCTGCTTATTAGTCGTAGATGAAAGCCATTGCATCTCTCAATGGGGATATGATTTCCGTCCTTCTTACCTCAACATTGCCGAAATACGGGAACAATTAGAAGGCATACCTGTTCTTGCCCTGACTGCTACGGCCACTCCGGAAGTTGTAAACGACATACAAGAAAGACTTCTATTCAAAAAGAAGAATGTCTTTCAGAAAAGCTTCCGACGGGAAAACCTTTCCTATATTATCCGAAACACGGACGATAAGATACATTCGTTGGTTCAGATACTTCAGAAAGTCTCCGGCTGTGCGATTGTTTATGTTCGCAACCGGAAACGGACTAAAGAAATTGCCATAGCTTTACAAGAGGCAGGAATATCAGCTGATTATTTTCATGCCGGGTTAAATCGTGCAGAAAAAGATTTAAAACAGAATCGATGGAAAAACGATGAATGCCGGGTTATTGTTTCTACGAACGCCTTCGGGATGGGGATAGACAAACCGGATGTAAGAATCGTCGTCCATATCGATATGCCCGGCTCTTTGGAAGAATATTATCAGGAAGCAGGACGCGCAGGACGTGACGAGAAAACGGCCTATGCAGTCGCGCTCTGTTCGGGCACGGATAAAACAAAATTAAAGAAACGCCTATCCGACGAGTTTCCCGACAAAGAACTAATACTCCGCGTATATGAGGCTTTGGGAAACTACTTTCAGATAGCTGTAGGCTATGGATTAGAAACGGTACATGATTTCTCTCTAACCGACTTTTGTCATGTATTTAAGTTTTCGATTCTGCAAGCGCATCATGCATTAAAGATACTCGAACTGTCCGGCTATATTGAATACACGGAAGAAGTGGATAACGCCTCCCGATTAGTGTTCCGGGTAACACGGGACGATCTGTATAAATATCAGCATCACAGCAAAAAAACAGAAGAAGTCATTCAGGCATTACTGAGATCTTATACGGGATTATTCGCAGATTATGTCTATATCGATGAGAGGCTTATCGCGACTCGTTCAGGCAGCACGCCTCAAGAAGTTTATGACATCTTCACGAATTTGTCAAAACACAAAATACTTCATTACATTCCTCATAAAAAAACGCCCTTAATCATTTATACGCAAGCAAGGGAAGAACAGCGATATCTGACAATCCCCCGAAAAGCCTATGAGGAAAGAAAAGAGCGTTTAGAGAAACGGATCGAAAAGGTATTGGAATATACTGCAGAAAAGTATATTTGCCGTAGCAGGATATTACTTTCCTATTTTGGCGAAAAGGGCACAAAAGACTGTGGCACTTGTGATGTATGCCGGGCATCAAAAGAGTCGGTTATAACAGACAACGACTTCGATATGATTCGAGACTCCGTGTTAAAACAGCTATCTAAAACACCCAAATCTATTAGCGAAATAATAGGAGAACTCCCCTACCCTGAAGAAAAAAGCATCGCTGCCATACGCTTCCTCGCAGACAATGATGCTCGTTTTATTCTTTCAGACGGATATTTAAGTAAGAAAGATTAGGTGTGATTATTTATACTCCAACCTCATCTTTACAGAATCTTTTGTGGGAAAATCCTTCGGAACTTTTTGAGTCACTTTTCCCGTTGCAGCCCATTCAGCTCCACGCAACAATAACACCTGAAAACCGACACATTGCATTGACGGATTATCCTCAAGCGTCTGACCTGCATGCCCCAACATCGTATGAAAAATCCGTGCTTTATGGTAATCAACAGTAAAGATCAAAGGTTCTTCACGCCCTGATCCTCCTGTTTCTTTATCAGAATAAGCTGTATATAACATATCTTTTATATTCCCGGGACCCCGCATGCGATCATATAATTCATCCTTTGCATGTAACCATTGTGCAGGGAGACCCTTCATTACAGGGTGTTTTGTATTTCTATTGTTTAATACATATTCATGCTGTTTTCCATGCGATCCTCCCGCACCGGAAGTCATATCCTTGAATAAAGCTCCATCTTTCCAATAAACATATGGACCGGATTTCTCATTTCTTCCTTCCCAACCGCCTAAGGCACAAATCCGGCTGTATTCATCCCAATCGGGGAAAGGATTATCAGCTGCATGATAAATCACAATTCCACCTCCTTTACGAGCATATTCCACAAAACGTTTTTTCATTTCTTCCGGCCAGTTGTCACCATTATAATCGACAACCACCAAAGAATAAGAAGAAAAATCAGCAACAAAAGAAGACATATCTTTTCCCTTTTCAGGAGAAGTGAGTATATCGACATGGAACAGTCCCGAATTTTCAAGAATTTGCTTTATAGCAATGCTACTCACCGGCCAGTTATGGTTGTTTTGGCCTGTTAAAACTAATGTATTAATAGGCTTCTTTGCCGAAACGGAAAAACCGGCCAACAAGCCAATGAGGATAAGTAATCCGCATATTTTTTTCATAATAAATATAGTTGTTTAGAGGTTTAATTTGTCAAATATACAACATCAAACTTAACGAACTTACGGATAAGCAGACATTTTTGACTAAATTTGCACACGTAAAGGAAAAAACAGAAAAAATGGAAGTAAATAGCGCAGAATTTGTTATCAGCAATACAGATGTAAAAAAATGCCCGGAAGGAAACCTGCCTGAGTACGCCTTTATCGGACGTAGTAATGTAGGAAAATCATCCTTGATCAACATGCTGACCAACAGAAAAGGATTAGCTATGACTTCACAGAAACCGGGAAAAACTCAGCTTATCAATCACTTTCTGATTAACAATGAATGGTATTTGGTGGACTTACCAGGATATGGTTACGCCCAACGAGGAAAAGAAGGACGTGAAAAAATTCGTAAAATTATAGACTCATACATACTAAAACGGATGCAACTTACGAATCTGTTTCTCCTATTAGACTGTCGCCACGAAGCACAAAAGATTGATCTTGATTTTATGGAATGGCTCGGTGAGAGTGGCATTCCTTTCTCAATTATTTTCACAAAAAGCGACAAATTAAGCAAGAGCCGTTTAACAGAAAACCTAAATGCTTACAAAGAAAAGCTATCAGAAGCATGGGAAGAACTCCCTCCTATCTTTGTTTCGTCCTCAACAAGTAGAGATGGACGGGAAGATATCTTAAATTATATCGGAGAAATCAATAAAAGTTTAAAGAAGTAAACGTCCTCATTAGCCACGCAGGCCAAAAAAAATAAGGATCGTATCTATTTCAAATTTTGAGGTAGGTGTAAATTGTTTTTGAGGTAGGTCTAAAGCAAAGGATAAAGTAGGCAAAAAATCTGTGATAGACATCAAGGTAGCATATTTTAAAAAAATATCTATATATTTGCATTTCTTTAACTAAAGATATGTTTGAAAATAATATGTAAACATTTACATATTTTCTATCAAGAAAACATATTATATTTCTAATTATTTTATCACTAGAAGTGTGTGTTTATGATGAAAAACTTGACTTTTTTAGTCCTGTGCCTATTTGTTTGCATAGGATTAGTGAGCGCTCAGACAACATCAGTCAAAGGTATAGTACTCTCTGCTGAAGACAATGAGCCGATTATTGGTGCCTCCGTTCTGGTTAAAGGTACGACAGTAGGAACAGTAACCGACATTGATGGTGCTTTCTCTTTAGAAACACCCAGTTCCGCAAAAACTCTTGTTATTTCTTATATAGGAATGATAACGCAAGAAGTCGCAATCTCGCCAAATCTTAAAGTTTTTTTGAGATCAGATACGCAGGCATTAGATGAGATTATTGTTGTTGCTTATGGAACAGCGACAAAAAACTCATTTACAGGTTCAGCAGCAAAAGTATCAAGCGAATCGATTTCAAGAAAAAATTCTTCTGAAATCTCAAAAGCATTACAAGGAGAGGTAGCCGGAGTACAAGTGTACAACACAAGCGGTCAGCCAGGTTCAAACGCATCCATTCGCATACGTGGTATTGGATCTGTTAATTCCAGCAATGCTCCTCTCTACGTTGTAGATGGCATTCCGTATGGAGCCGAATTAAGCGGAATCAGCCCTTCCGATATCGAATCAACAACAATTCTAAAAGATGCTACAGCAACAGCGCTCTATGGTTCTCGTGCAGCCAACGGCGTTATCCTTATTACAACCAAAAAGGTATTAGCGGGCAAACAAGAGTAGAAGGAGAGGTTAAATACGGGGTAAATACACGTTTGATACCTTTATACGACACCATGGATAGTCCTGAACGTTTTGCGGAATTAACCTGGGAAGGTATTAAGAACAAATATTTATATGGGGCAGCAACATCTTTGGATGAAGCTATCGCATTAGCAAACACTGAAATATTTGATAATAAAAAAGGGATCGCTACTGGATATAATATGTGGAATGTACCTGGATCTGAATTAATAAATGGAACAACAGGCAAATTCAATTCAGCAATCAAAAGGAAGTACAATCCGGAAAACTGGGAAGACCACATATTCCGTACCGGTCAGAAAATAGAAGGAGATGTACGTATTTCGGGAGGATCAGAAAAAACAACATTCTTTACCTCTTTAGGTTATTTAAAGGATGAAGGTTATTATATGGAATCCGACTTTGAACGTTTCAATGCAAGAAGTAATGTTAGTTCCAATTTATCCTCATGGCTGAAGTCCACAATAAACATGTCATACTCAAACATGAAAATTAATTCACCCGGACAGTCTGACGAGAATATCAATAATGGCTTTCAATTTGTCAATGCAATGCCTGCTCTTTACCCTGTTTACGAACGTGATGATGGCAATCTGATTGAAGATACAAGAGTTGGAGGATATAGATACGATTATGGAAATACAGAAAATCGCTCTCGCGCCTACGGAGGTGGGATCAATCCTGTCGGATCATTGCGCTTAGACAAAAAAGAGACTAAACATGACCAATTTGCAGGAAATGCTCTTTTTGAAGCTAAATTTCTTAGTGATTTTAAATTAAGTTCAAATATAGGATTACAGTATATAGGAAGTCGACAAGATGAGTTAACAAATCCTTATTATGGCGATGCAGAAGGTTTAGGACGTATAACCAAAACCCAGGCCTCTTACAAGGAATTTACGTTCAACCAGATTTTATCTTATGTAAAATCTTTTGACCTTCATAACTTTGACGCCTTTGTTGCCCATGAATACTCTACGATGGATTATTCATACACTAAAGGACAAAAATCATTATTAGTTCGCTCTGACAATACAGAATGGAGTAATGCAGTCATTATGGGCTATATGGACTCGGATACTTACGGATACACCATTGAAAGTTATTTTGGACAAATCAAATATAATTATGATGAGAAATATCACTTTAATGCTTCTTTAAGAAGTGATGGAAGTTCCAGATTTTCAAAAGGGAACAAATGGGGTACATTTGGATCTGTTGGTGCTGCCTGGGTATTAACCAAAGAAGAGAGCCTTTCAGAAATCGACTGGCTTAATAATCTAAAATACAAATTAAGTTGGGGATTATTAGGAAATCAGGACATTAGTACAGGAAATACAAGAGCGAATTTTTATCCGTATGAAGATTTATATAGTATTTCCAACATGAATGACAAACCTTCATTTTCATTCGTATATAAAGGAAATCCGAACTTGACATGGGAGAAAAGTAGTATTATAAATACAGGTATTGAATTTGATATCTTTAATTTTTTAAGTGGAGAAGTAGAGTATTTCCATAAGACAACTACCGACATGCTATTCCTTAAACAAGTTGCTCCCTCATTGGGATATGCTTCTTATCCTGTGAATGATGGAAAAATGATTAACCAAGGATTGGAGTTTAATTTAACCGCAAACATAGTAAAGACCAATGATGTCAAATTTGATTTTAGAGTTAATGGGGGACATTATTCTAATAAAATCACTCAAATGCCAATTGATGAAACAACAGGTTTACAAAAACCTATTGAATTAAAAACACCTTACGCTTGGTCTAAGGGGCATTCATACTATGACTTTTACTTAAGGGAATATGCTGGCGTTGATCCGGAAACAGGTATGGCATTATACAATCAATATTATAATGTAAAAGCCAATGGAAAAAGAGAACCTATTTCTGAAATGGAAACATATGCAAGTAAGTTACATTAAACACAACATTCACATACGGAATAGGAGGTTATGCATATGATTATGTATATGCCTCATTAATGAACAATGAAACCCCGGCATCACACAACTATCATAAAGACATTGAGAACAGATGGACAACACCTGGAGATATAACAGATGTTCCACGTTTATCTTCTGGTTTCGACACTTATGCGAATGCAAGTTCCACGAGATTTTTAACCAGTCGTTCTTATTTAAACCTGGCTAATATCCGCTTAGGATATACTTTCCCTAAAAATATAGTCAGCAACATTAAATTAGGAGGTTTATCAGTGTATGTATCAGGAGATAACTTATTTATGCTGTCAAAACGTAAAGGTTTTGTTTCTATGTCAAGTATTTCGGGAGCATCAGGTCGCAGCCAATACCTTCCTGTAAGCACAATCGTTGGTGGCATAAAAGTTGATTTTTAATTAATTATTAAATGATTTTAAGCATGAAAAAATATATATATATTTTAGGAATAGGAGTAGCATCTTTTTCGCTCACGAATTGTTCCGACAGTGTTTTAAATGAATCTCCGAATGGATATATAAGTCCGGAGCAATTAGAAAAAAATGCGGTCTGGAATCCTAATATTTTATTGGGACAATCCGCAGGAATTGTCGCAACAACATTTTCTATGGGCAGTGGCGGTAGCACAACCGATCATGATGATTTCGGACAAAAATCTGTTGATTTAGTCACAGACATTATGGTGAGAGATATTGCTGTAGCAGCAGCCAACTATGATTGATTTTCAGTAGATGCAAGATTAACAAACAACACACAAGGACAGAGCGAGAAGGGCTTATAGTTTCTGGCGTTACTACTTTCGTATAATAAAAGCGGCAAATTCCATTTTCGATACGGTCGGAGGTGATGGTAATATGCCCGCTGAAGACAGCCCCAACAGGGCGTATTACGGACAAGCTAAAATATTGAGAGCATATGCATACTATAACCTGGTAAATTTGTATGCACGTCCTTATGATGTTGCAAAAGATCAACCGGCATTACCTATTTACACGTCTCAGTTAACCGCTGAAACGAAGGGGCTTTCTTCCGTTGACCAGGTTTACAGCCTGATTATTAACGACCTGAAAGAAGCCATTACTGCTTTAGACCAATTTGAGAGAAGCAATAAAACTGAATTAAACGTTGATATAGCCAAAGGCTTTTAGCTTATGCCTATTTGGCAAAAGGAGAATATGCAGCAGCAGCAGAAACAGCACAGCAAGTCATTGATTCCGGAAACTACACCATGTTCACTAAAGAAAAGTTGACGACCACCGGGTTTAATTCTGTTGAACTGCCATCTTTCATGTGGGCTATTGATCTTACAAAAGATAATACACCTGCACTTCCAACCTTCTGGGGACATGTAGATTACTTTACATATAGTTATGCAGGTATTGGTGATTATAAGGAAATACCGGATAACCTATATGCTGAAATTCCGGAAACAGATGGACGCAAGGCTTGGTTTAGAAATCAACAGCCTTATCTTCCATGGAATAAATTCTTCGATGCCAACAGAGTATATATGGGAGATCGCCTATGGGAAAACGATGAGGTATATATGAGAATTGAAGAGATGTACCTTATTGCCGCAGAAGCAAACGCGCGCGACAACAAATTAGACCAATCGAAGATTGTTTTAACGGATTGGTCATGAAAGAAATTCGTGAATATCGATCTATGGCATATACAGCATATGGAGCCTCTGTTATTCCACCAATCAAAGACAAAAAAGCATATTTCATAGGTTATGTGGGAACACAAGGGGACAAAGTTATAGAAGCTATTGAGGTTTATACAGATTTACTAAACAACCTACCTTTGCATCCTGAAAGAATTGATAATATCAAAAACTACATGCGGGAAGTAACCCTTTCTTCACGTCCAAATTTCAGAGAGATAAGCACATCACTCTCGGCATGGAACCTTAGAGGTTACACCGAAGATCCTGCGAAAACGAACCTGGAAAAAATAAATCAACTGACTTTTGAGGATATTATCAAATTCCATAGCGAAAATATCAAAGGTAAAGCTATCGGAATAGCAGTTATTGGCGATCCGAAACAGATTGACGCGAAAACGTTAGAAAAATACGGGAAAGTAATACGTTTGTCACCCAATAAACTTTTCAGTAATGAAAAGTAGATTTAGAACTATTAAATAAACAGAACGAAAATACTAAACACAAGAACGTTGCCGGAATTTTTTCCAGCAACGTTTTTTATTGTCAACTTACAATTTTCTTATCGTCACTATCATTTAGTCAGTCATTAATATTCATTTTTTTTATGAAACGCGAACTTCTAACATTAAGAAAGAACAGATGACAAAAAAGCGTCTTAAAGTCAAAAAACCATCTATTGCAATATCAATTTCGTCAATATCCTTGTTACTATTTATTGTTTTTTTAAATAATATATTTATTTTTGCACTCTAAAGAGTTTTAGAAGGAACTTTAGTTATTAGGACTTTAAGTAATTTAAGAAAGCTAACCTTACCTCCTTAAAACTTACAGAACTTTTTTTTACTATAAGTTATATTAATCAAGTGTGTGTTTATGATGAAAAAGTTGACTTATCTTTTGCTATGCCTGATAATGGGTATAGGAATTGTTAGTGCTCAAACTACTTCAGTGAGGGGTGTAGTACTCTCTGCTGAAGACAATGAGCCGATTATTGGTGCCTCCGTTCTGGCAAAAGGCACTACAGTGGGAACAATAACAAACTTGGATGGTGAATTTTCTTTGGATATTCCCAGCTCTGCGAAAGTTTTGGTTATCTCTTACATTGGTATGGCAACACAAGAAGTGGCTGTTGCTCCAAATCTTAGGGTTTTATTAGAATCTGATACGCAAACGCTCGACGAAGTGGTCGTGACTGCGCAAGGATTAAGCCGTAAGGAAAAATCCTTAGGGTATTCAACTCAAAAAGTGACCGGTGAAAAATTAACAGTTGCCCGCCAAACTGACTTGGGTAATGCTATGGCCGGAAAGATTGCCGGTGCGCGTTTCTTTGGTAAATCAGGTTCTACCTTTGATTCCGGTAAAATTGTGTTGCGTGGTTCTACAAGTTTCACCAGCCCGGAAGGTAGCGAACCTATTTATGTAGTGGATGGATCTATCTCTAATAAAGATGCCGTTAACATGGATGATGTGGAAAGTATCAACGTTCTTAAAGGAGCTGCTGCAACAGCGTTGTATGGCTCGCAAGGTGGAAACGGTGCAATCATCATCACAACTAAAGGTGCGAAAGAAGATGGTAAAGGACATATTGAGGTTAGTCACACCTTGTCTTTTGACCAATACTACAACCATTTTGACATGCAGAAATCATATGGTGGTGGTAGCTATGGTATGATCGGTGCACGTTATGCAGCAGATTATGAAGGAAAGGATACAATGAGTCCGGAATTCTTGTATGGAGAATATGGCGGTATGCAAAATGCAGATGGTTCTTACTTCCTTGATTTTGACTCTGACGAAAGCTGGGGTGCCCGTTACAATAAGAATGTAATGATGGCAAATGCGAATTATTTCGACCCGACAAGCTCTCAATATGAAAAGGCAAAACCGTTCGTTCATGGATTGGATCTGGCCGATTTATTCCAAACAGGTATCGCTAACACAACAAATATTGCTTTCTCTAAAGCCGGTAAAGATTACAGCACACGTGTGTCATTCACGAACAGCGAGCGTGAAGGTATCCAACAAAACTCGGATGCGGTACGTCGTTTCTTAGGCATAAAGACAATGTTTAAACCAACCGATTGGTTAAATATTTCTATGGACTATAAATACACCTATCGTCGTGATCACAACGGGGCTGCAGAAGGATACGGAGCTACCGGAAATGCGTTAAATTCTTATTTACAATGGGGACATACGGAAGTTGACCTGAAAGATTTCAAGGATTATAAACGTCCGGACGGAACATGGAGAACATGGAATATTATAGGCACTGATAATTTGAATGCTAACTTCCATGACAACCCTTACGCAACGTTTGATAACATCAATAATTATAAAACTTCTCGTTGGAATGTCTTTACAGGTGATGCTGAATTCTTATTGCCTTACAACATCAAAGCGGGGGTTCGTGTTATTGGAAACATGAAAAGTTATAACGAAGAACAGAAACGTAACGAAGGTTCTATCAACTTCTCTTCTTATTATTACGAAAGACAATATCATACCAGTGATTTGACAATTCAGGGACGTGCAACATGGAGTGACCGTTTCGTTGATGATCGTTTATCTGTAGATGCTGCAGCATTCGTTGAACAACGCAACTACAACTACGGCACGTTATCTGCGAACACGACTAATGGTTTGATCATGGACGGATATTTCAACCTGGCAGGATCAAATGGATATGTTTCAGCTCTTAATGAAGAAGAACATTATAAAACAAGAAGTTTATTCGCAACAGCAACGTTTGGTTTTGATGATACTTACTTCTTGGATGGATCTATTCGTAATGACTGGGACTCTAAGCTTCCGGCAGCAAACAACAGTTTCCTTTATGGTGGTCTTTCTGCAAGTGTTATGTTAAATCAGTTCCTGAAATACGATACTCCATGGCTTAATTATTGGAAACTTCGTGCTTCATTAGCGCAGGTAGGCTCTACTCTGGAAGTCTATAAAACATTACTTGCTTACAACTATACTGATTCTGATAATACCAACTATAAATATAACTCCTTGACTTCATTGTATCCGAGTGCTACACAGTTGAACAAAAATATCAAACCGACTATTTCAACATCATACGAAGTAGGTACGGAATTCAGAATGTTTGAAAACAGATTCTGGGGAGACTTCAACTTCTATCGCCGCGACACAAAGAATCAGATATTGAATATGACTGTAGCTCCGCAATCAGGATATTCTTCCCGTCAATTAAACTCCGGATTAGTGAGAAACCAGGGGATAGAAATCAGCTTGGGTGGAACACCGGTAAAAACGAAAGACTTCCAGTGGAATGTTGATGCAAATATTGCAAAGAACAATAACAAATTAGTTCGCTTGAATGAAAATATTAAAACATATCTGTTGGAAGGAAATAGTTTCTATTACTATTGGTATTTGAAAGCAAACGAAGGAAAACCTCTGGGAGTAATTACAACAATGGCTCGTTGGGCTCGTAACGAAGAAGGGTTACCTATCTTAGCAAAGAGTACTTCTACCGCTTGGGGAGGAGGTTGGGCTCCGACTTATGAATTCAATGAAGAAAAAGAAGTGGGTAACTTCCAACCGGACTGGACAGGAGGATTTTCTACAAGCTTCCGTTATAAAAACTTACAGGTTGCTGCGAACTTCGACTTTATGATCGGGGGACAGATGGTGTCATGGACAAATATGTGGTCAACAGGATCAGGAACAAATGCATCAACAGCTAAACTGAATGACAGAGGAGTGAACGTACGTGAACCATTAAACGCAAACGGAGGTGTTCGTGTAGATGGAGTAGATGCTGATGGTAATGCTGTTACCACCTATATGAATGCATATTACTACTATCACTACAAAGCATACTATGATCTTGACGAATGGGTATATGACCGTACCTACGTTAAAATGCGCGAATTATCTGTAACTTATGACTTCCCGAAAGCCTTAATTGCAAAAACAAAAACAGGTTTAAGCAATGCCAGTATTTCTTTTGTGGCAACAAACCCATGGTTAGTTTATGCAGCATGCCCGAATGTGGACCCATCTGAAGCAGGAGATAACTGGTTGGAAGGCGGACAGGCAGCAGCTACACGTTCTTTTGGATTAACAGTTAAATTAGGTTTCTAATTCTTTAAACTTAGGAGATAAACAAACATGAAATATATTAAATCATTAGTGATTGCCTCAATGGCATTAGCAACGACATTGACGAGTTGCGACATGGGGGATTTTGGCGATTTAAACGTTAATCCCAACAAGCCAAGTGACGCATATACATCCATGCTGTTTACGTATTCAGCAAGGAATGTACGTAGCTTTACAATGAATAGTTACGACTACGACCCCTGGACTCAATTAAGAACAGGATACTTGTCGGAATCGAAAAATAACCAATATGGGCCGATGGGGACAACAACCAATTACGGTACGGCCAATTACTATCGGTATATTATCAAGAATCTGAACACGATCATTGAAATGAACGAGAACGAAGAAACAAAAGAAGATGTTTCTGTCTCGTCTTTTGGGGATAATGAAAACCAGATAGCTGTGGCTAAAACATTGCGTGCATTCTTCTTTATGACATTAACAGATATGCTCGGACCTATTCCGTATTCTGATGCATTCAAAGGGGAAAGTGATGATATATGGGAACCGAAATTCGATTCACAGGAAAGTATCTATGCAAGTTTAGATGCTGACCTGCAAGCTGCTTATGCATTATTTAATGAAGATGGTTCCTTGACGGATGCGGATATTCTTTACAATGGAGATATCAGCAAATGGAAAAAGTTCAATGCTTCATTGCGTATGATGATGGCTATTAAGATGGCTGACGTTGATCCGACGAATGGTAAAACACGTTTTGCCAAGGCCTATGCCGATGGAGGTATGACTAAAGTTGAAGATGGATTCCATTATACGTTCGATTCAAACAGTAGTGCTTACGCATGGATGTATTATGTAGGTAATCCTAATCTTGCAGACCGTAACCTGAACTTTGTTCCAAATAAAGTGATTGTTGAAGCATTGAAAGATCATAAAGATCCTCGTATGTTCTCTTATTTCACATTGGATGGATATAAAGGAAAAGTAGAAGGCGATCCAACCGATGTTAATGCCTACAAAGGAGTACCTTTCGGACTCGAATCAAATGCGGCTGTACTTGCTGCTGCAGATGGATGTTGTAGTGTGGCTGACAGCTACTGCGAACCTCAGGCGACTTACGGAGTTATCACCACTGCAAGAACATTGCTCGTTGAAGCGGAAGCTGCTGAATTAGGATGGATCAATGCAAATGCAAAAGAGCTTTATGAAGCAGGAATACGTGCATCATTCGAATTTCAATCAACTTATCATGGAGCCATTACAGGTGTTGACGAATATATTGCATCCGAAAAGGTGGCATTGTCAAGTGATAAAAACACAGCGATCAAACAAATCGTTACGCAACGATTCTTAGCTGGATTTATGACCGACGGTATTGAAGCATGGTCTGACTGGCGTCGTTACAATATTCCGACATTGCCCGTCTATGAAGGTCAGGCATTGGAAGGTATAGAAGTTTATCCGTATCGTATGCAATATTCAGACACCGACAAACAATACAATGTAGCAAACTCTGACGAAGCCATCAAAAATTATCTGAATGGTGAAGACGGACGTTGGCAACGCGTATGGTGGGATGTGGCAGATAATAAATAATTAACAAACCATACACACCGAAACTTAGTTAAGCGAAACTAAGAGAAGTGCTAAATTTAATGAATCCCGAAAGATATTTATTGTGTAAACAACAATAATATCTTTCGGGATTCGTCTTTTATATCCTCATCAATACATTGGAAAAGATTTAACAATTCACACTACACCCACAGTAATAGCATAAAAGTAAAACATAATAACAGAAAAATAAAACATTTTGAAACAAAAACATCACAAATAAATCCGATATGTCATAACCGGTTATACAAAACTGTATTTATAATCGTACAAAAAAGTATTTTTGTTGTTTTTTTAAATAATATACTTATTTTTGCATTAGGAATAGTTTTGGAATGGAACTTGACTCGTTATAGCACTTTATTTTAAAGTTACATTAACACATACCATCGAAAGAACTCCAATACTAAAACATCTGATTAGAAAAATTCATTTATTACTATAAGTTAAATTAATCAAGTGTGTGTTTATGATGAACAAATTGACTTATCTTTTACTATGCTTCGTACTTAGCATAGCAATGGTTAGTGCTCAAACCACTTCAGTGAGAGGCGTGGTACTCTCCGGAGAAGACAATGAGCCAATTATCGGTGCCTCCGTTCTGGCAAAAGGCACTACAGTGGGAACAATCACGAATTTGGATGGTGAATTCACATTAAAAGTCCCAAATTCGGCAAAAACTCTGGTTATTTCTTATATCGGCATGGCAACCCAAGAAGTTGCAGTTGCTCCGAATCTAAGAATTCTATTAGAATCCGACACACAAGCTTTGGATGAAGTTATTGTTGTAGCCTATGGTCAACAAAGAAAAGAAGCTATTACGGGAGCCGTTGCTAATATAAAAGCAGAATCTTTTGAAAGAAGACCGATTGCATCTGCTACAGCAGCTCTTGAAGGACAAGCTCTCGGCGTACAGGTTAACAATGCTTATGGCGAACCAGGAGCAGATCCTTCTATTCGTATTCGGGGATTCAACTCTATCAATGGGGATAACTCTCCTCTTTATGTCGTTAATGGCGTTCCATTAGGTGGAAACATGAGCGATATTAATCCAACTGACATTGAGTCTATTTCCGTTTTAAAAGATGCATCTTCTGCTGCTTTATATGGAAATAAAGCAGCCAACGGCGTTATTTTGATTACAACCAAAAGTGGCCGTTTAGGTGAAGAAAACATCAATATTCAAGCAACAGTAAATCAGGGTTTTTATCAACGTGCAATCAAAGAATACGAACGCTTAAACCCTCAACAATTCATGGAGTCCTATTGGCAGGCAAGACGAAATGCTTTATATACCGATGGACTTGCTAAAGGGAAATATGTTACTTACAATGATGCGAATGGCGATGCTCTTGAGGCTGTAATTGAAGGAATCGGAGAAAAATATAACATTTTCAATAAAGATTGGAACAGCTTGTATGATGCCAATGGAAAATTATCAGCAGGAACACAAATCTTAGATGGCTATACTGACGATTTAGACTGGTATGATGGACTTGAGAGGACAGGAAGTAGAAGCCAATACAACATCAGCGCTCGTGGAGGAACGAAAAAAGCGACATATTATATGTCATTAGGGCATTTAGATGAAAAAGGATTCTTAAAACATTCAGATGGAGCTCGTACTACAGGAAATATTAAAGTAGATGTAAATCCTACCGATTGGTTCAAGACGGGGCTTTCAATAAATGCGTCAAGCCAAGAATATAATAGCATGACTGCTTCAACTGATAATGCTTCTTCATACATCAATCCTTTCTATTATGCACGTAATGTTGCTCCTATTTATCCTGTTCATTTGCATGATTCGGCAACGGGTGATTATGTATTAGATGCAAATGGTGAAAAACAGTATGATCCAGGTACTTCCCGCAAGCAAAATAACAACCGTCATATTCAATGGGAAACAGAGTTAAATAAAGACAAAACTTATCGTAACACAATGGACGCTATTGCATATGCAGACATCATGTTCCTGAACGATTTTGTTTTCACCGTCAAAGGGAACATGAACAACAGAACATCGTCAAAGAAGAGTTATGATAACTCTGTTATCGGTGATGGTGCAGGTAAGGGGCGTATGAGCCAAACTGAATATCGTTATAAAAACTATCTTCTTCAAGAGCTTTTGAACTGGAAACGCACATTTGGTAAAGTACATAATGTAGATGTATTAATTGGGCATGAAAATTTCAATTACAAATATCAATACACCTACTTATATAAAACAGACGAGAAGTTTGCAAATATAATGGAGCTTACTAACTTCACAACAATGACGACTCTCAACGGGTATCAGAGTGGATATAAAACGGAAGGTTATTTCGGTCGTGCAGCTTATAACTATGACCAGACTTACTTTGGAGAATTTTCATTCCGTCGTGATGGTTCATCAAGATTTTACGAAGATAATCGTTGGGGAAACTTCTGGTCATTAGGAGGAAGCTGGATTCTTTCAAACGAAGAATACATCAAACAATTTGACTGGATTAATCACTTGAAACTACGTGCAGCATACGGTGAAGTAGGTCAAGATTCCGGTGTTGGCTATTATGCATGGATGGCATTATACACCTCTACACAAAACGGAGGAAATGGAGCTTATTATAAGAGTCAGAATGAAGCAAAAGAAATTAGTTGGGAAAAAGCAAAATCAATGAGTATTGCTTTGGAAGCGAATTTATTCGACCGCTTAGATTTAAGCATAGAATATTTTGACAAAACATCAGAGGACCTTCTTTTTGATGTTGAATTACCATCATCTATAGGATCAATAAGTACAGGCTCCTCTGGTCGTCCTGAATTCACCAAGAACTTTGGTTCAGTATCCAACAGAGGATTTGAAATTGGATTAGGTTTTGATATTATCCGCACAAAAGATTGGACTTGGAATGTGGGAACGAATCTTAATTTCCTAAAAAATAAGATAGAAAAGTTACCCCCTGAATATGGAGAAGATGGTTATATTGATGGAACGAAAAAATACTTGAATGGCCATAGTATTTATGATTTCTGGATGTATAAATATGTCGGAGTAGATCGCATCAACGGACGTTCTCTTTACTTGCTAAATAGTGATGATTATTATATTGCCGATGAAGGTTATACAGGAACAGGAGCTGCTCAGGAAAATGAAGAACGCACTAAAATGACAGCCGACTATACAATAATTGACGGAGAAGCCTATGTATATAACACAACATATGGAAAAAAGGACTGGAGTGGCAGTGCAATTCCTAAGGTTTACGGCTCCTTCTCTACCTCTTTGAGATATAAACAATTTGAATTGTCTGGATTATTTACATTCCAGACGGGAGGTAAAATGTTGGATTATTCTTATTCAAGCCTTATGTCAGTTGGAGCAACTCCATCTGCTCTCCATGTTGATGTACTTAAATCATGGACGCCAGAACAAGCAGGAACAGGGATTGATCCTAATGGAACACCGGCCTTGAACACATCACAAAGTACTTATAGCAATGCTACTTCCGATCGATTCCTAATCAGTTCTGATTATTTGAATATTAAGAATGTAACATTAAGTTATTTGGCTCCAAAAAGATTGGCTCACAAAATTGGACTTAAGGGACTTACTCTCTCTGCAAGTGCAGAAAACTTGCTTATTCTAACAAAACTACAAGGGATGAGTCCTCAACAATCCTGGAGTGGTATAAATAATAACGGCTATGTTCCGGCTCGTGTAGTAACATTTGGTGTTAATGTAAACTTCTAAAAAAAAGAAAACATGAAAAATCTAAGAAATATAGTTAGTATAGTAGCAGTATCTTTCTCTCTATTAACTGCTTGCTCTGATGATTATCTGGATACAATGCCGACATCATCAACGTCAACAGAAACAATTTTTAAAGATACTGACGCAGCTAAAATGGCCATTAATGGAATGGCGAGACTAATGGTTAGTCAATATGGTGGATTTGGACAAGTCTTTTGCGGAGAGGGCACAATTAAATTCTTATTTGGAGAATATTTAGGAGAAAACTTCTCTCGCCCTGCCTTAGCGTCAGGTTGGTACACAGTCATGAATGGAACGATGTTGGACAACAATACATCGTCTTATAACAGATACCCTTGGTTCTATTATTATATGATAATAGGTAATGCAAATACATTCATTGCTAACATTGACAAAGCAGAAGGAAGTGAAGCCGATCGTAAATTCTTGAAAGCACAGGCTTTGAGCTACCGCGCGTATTGTTATACCCAACTTGTACAGTTTTATTGTCATCGTTGGGTAGATAGTAATGGAGGATCATCCGTTACAAATTTGCAGGATGGGCTTATCCTTCGTACGGAAGAAAATATGGAGCAGAAGGATATAGCATTAGTTTCTTCGGGTGAGATTTACAAACAGATTTATTCTGATTTAGACCAAGCTATATCTCTTTTCTCAGAAAGTGGTCTCACCAGAGATAACGTTTGGGAAATTGACTCAAATGTTGCTTATGCAATCTATGCACGTGCGGCAATTACTAAACAAGATTATCCTACAGCAGCAAGTATGGCAGCTAAAGCTCGAGAAGGCTATAAACTTATGAGTAATGACGAATACACATCAGGATTTAGCAGTGAAAACAGCGAATGGATTTGGGGTAGCTATGGAGGAGACGATCAAACTCTTTATTATTATGGATTCCATTCTTACATGGCTTATGATGCAAACACGTCTATCATACGCTCTTATCCTGTTTGTATAAGTAAAACATTATATGACAAAATACCTGCGACAGATATTAGAAAAGAGATGTTCCTTGATCCTGGAGATGATCAATTTAACAAATTGAATGGAGTTGTTTCATCTGATTTAGCAACGGTAGTAAAAAAACAGCATTCAACAATGCTTGCTTCACATCAAGTTGCAGCTTATATGAGTTTTAAATTTAGTATTGGTGGATCAATTGGTGTTGGTTATATTCCACATTTCCGTTCTTCTGAAATGTATCTGATTGAAGCAGAAGCTAAATATTTCTCTAAAGATGAAGATGGAGCAAGAACTTTATTAAACGGACTTATTCGTGATAGTAAGAGAGATGAAGCCTACAATGCAACAGCAACAGGGGAAAATTTGCTAAAAGAAATCAAATTTTATCGTGCGGTTGAACTTTGGGGTGAAGGTTTTGACTGGTTAGATAAGAAACGTTATAATGATCCGATCACTCGTTTATCGTATGCAGATGGGGGTAGCTTTGGTAGTGCTGCAGCCGTTGATCGTCCTATTGATTACAAGAATGGATGGACATATGTTACTCCACTGATTGAAAGTGAAAATAACGATGAATTATAATCATCATTGCAAGTAGATTTATAACATAACTCAGAAACTCCGCAGTTCTTTAAAATGAACTGCGGAGTTTTATTTTATCCGTACGATGAAAAAAAGAGGGATCAGGCAAAATATCCGGTTGTTATGGTAATAATCCATCGTGATACGTCTATACTGCAAACTGGCATTTTAGAGACCAATGTCGTCAACTCAAACTTCTTACTCCACTTTGTCTTACGATTCATCGAATAATTCCGGCTGAAAGCCGAGTATATATCAGCCCAACACAACGTGTTGGGTAATAGGACACCCTTCCTTTGCGGCCTGAAAGGACAGTATAAACCTACCCTAACATCTGTTATGTTGCCCCTTCAGGGCGCGAGACTCGTTCTACATCCTTCCCAACTCGTTGCGTTGAGCTATAATATAGCAGGCTTTCAGCCTTAAAACCAAACTGTATAGCTTAAGTTGATGACATTGGTTTAG
>NZ_JAQWCQ010000071.1 GCF_028705895.1 Massilibacteroides sp.
ATTGTAAATCAACAATATGAACGGGATTGATTTTGTTGGAAGCCTCTGCTCAGCGTAGTCTCTAAACCAATGTCATCAACTTAAGCTATACAGTTTGGTTTTAAGGCTGAAAGCCTGCTATATTATAACCCAACGCAACGCGTTGGGAAGGATGTAGAACGAGTCTCGTGCCCTGAAGGGGCTACATAGCAGATGTTAGGGTAGTTTTATACTGTCCTTTCAGGCCGCAAAGGAAGGGTGTCCTATTACCCAACACGTTGTGTTGGGCTGATATATACTCGGCTTTCAGCCGGAATTATTCGATGAATAGTAAGAGATTCAATCACATAGCCCGCTATGCTCATTCATGCGGATATACAACTAAACAAAAAATAAAACGAAATAAGCCACGAATAAAAATTAAAACAGGCTCTAAGACTAAAGTGGAGCAAGAAGTTTGAGTTGATGACATTGGTCTCTAAAATGCCAGTTTGCAGTATAGACGTATCACGATGGATGATTACCATAACAACCGGATATTTTACCTGATCCCAAAAAATGTGCAAATAAATAAGCTGAGAATAGAGCGGTTTTTTTGTGATAATATTATGGATAATTGAATATATACATTCAATTTGGACTGATTTATGAAATTATTGTCTGCTTTTTTGATATGTAAAATAATCTCTTTTATTGAACTTTGTTGAGTTTCATGTGTTTTATTAATGAACAAAATTAAAAGTTATGGGATTTATTTGGTTTATTCTAATTGGATGTGCGGCCGGTTACTTGGCTGGCAAAATCATGCGTGGCGGAGGTTTTGGCGTAATTGTTAATCTTCTGTTAGGTATTGTTGGTGGTGTTTTAGGCGGTTGGGTTTTTGGCTTGTTCGGCTTGTCAACAACCAGTATTATCGGTAGTTTGGTAACAGCTACGATAGGCGCTATACTACTTTTGTGGATTGCGTCATTATTCAAACGTAAATAATTATAATCGTAGAGATAGCAGATGACTTATCTCTACGATTGTTTTTTTAGTCAGCTTTATAGCTGTTGTAGGCAATCACACTATCTGAGTCCTTCCTCTTTTTTTTGCGTTTTGGTTGTGTGGAATAACCTATAATTATATCCAGAACTACTCTTTTACCTGATGGTATATTCAATAGATTCCGTATTTTATCTTCGTTGAACCATCCCAGAATACAGCTGCCTAACCCTTCGTCTTCAGCAGCTAAACAGATATGGGCTGAAGCAATGCCAATGTCGATCATTGAGAATGTTTTGTCTTTCACCCATCCTCCGAAGCCGGAAGAAAGGTTGACTTTTTCTTCTACAATCAGAATATGCACAGGGGCTTGTTTGGTGAAATGGTTAAGGCCTAATATACGGTTGGATGTAGCATCGGCCACTTTGTTCTTTAGTTCGGGATCGTCAACAACGATAAACTTCCAGGGTTGAGCATTGCAAGCAGACGGAGATTGTGTTGCCGCCTGTAAAATTCGTTCAATCTTTTCCCTCTCCACAGGGCGTTCCGGATCATACGATCTGTCGCTCTGTCTGGAAGATGCCAAAGTTAGGAAATCTTTCATCTATCTGTTCTTATTTAAAAGACATCATTTTGCTGATGTATTTACCTACGATATCAAATTCAAGATTGACGACTGTTCCTTTTTCAATCTGACCGAAATTGGTGAAATCATGTGTATAAGGAATAATAGCCACTTCAAAACTATTGTCTTTTGAATTGCAAACCGTAAGACTTACTCCGTTAACACAGACAGACCCTTTTTCTACCGTCATGTAGCCTTGTCTTGCCATTTCTTTATCAAATTCATATTCGAAAGTATAATACCAACTACCGTCTGCTTCGCGAACATCCTTGCAGATAGCGGTCTGGTCAACGTGTCCCTGAACGATATGTCCATCTAAACGACCATTCATGATCATGCTACGTTCTAAATTAACTTTGTCTCCTACCTTTAACAATCCTAAATTAGAGCGCTCAAGTGTTTCTTTAATTGCAGTCACCGTATAACTGTTAGCTGTTTTTTTTACTACAGTCAGGCACACTCCATTGTGAGCAATACTCTGATCAATTTTAAGCTCATTCACAAATGAACATTCCATAGTAATATGAATATTGCCTTTGTCGGATTCGACTGCAACTACTTTTGCTGCTTCTTCTACAATTCCTGAAAACATAGTCTTATCGTATTAATTTGTTGTTTTGATTTCGTAATCCAAAGATAAGCATAAAAAAAGAGCGCGTAAACCCATAGTAGGATAATTTAAATATTTGCTTATTTTTACCAGTCCTTATAAAAGAATAAATCAGATGGCAATAAAGCGGTTTGGTGTATCATTGGAAGATGATCTGTTAGAGGAACTGGATGCTTATGTAAATGAGAATGGTTTTGCAAATCGTTCGCAGGCAATTCGTTTTCTTATCGAAAAGAATGTGGCCGAGAAAAAATGGCAATGTAATCATATTGTCGCCGGTACAATCGTAATCATGTATGAAAATGAGAAAAAGGAGATTGCTGCGCGTATAACATCTATCGAGAAGATATACAAACAGGTTATCCTGTCTTCCACTATTCATTATATTGATGGTGATCATTGTTTGCATATTACTGCGGTTATGGGGGAAGCGCATGTGCTGACTGAATTGTCGGACAAGCTGACCACTATAAAAGGTATCCGTCACGGTAAACTTGTTATGGGACGTGCGGATTAGTTTTTTTTATTTATGTGGTAGCACGATTTAGATGAAAGGTGTTACGATTGTAATTGGGTAATAGATATAAAACTTGATATATGAGAAAGGCAATTGTTTTAGGATTAGGATTATTATTATCGGTTTCACTTTACGCCGAAGAAGGACAAAAGGTGGACAGCTTGGTGAATTTGAAAGGAGTAGTCGTTTCGGCAAATAAGATTGTTGTAAACAAAAACAGTGTTCCGCTGTCGATTAGTGTAGTAGGCCGGGATGAAATAGAGGCAAGTAGTGAGTCTGCCTTATTGCCTGTGCTTTCTCAACGTGTGCCAGGTCTGTTTGTAACTCAGAAAGGAATCACGGGATTTGGTGTTTCTACAGGAGCTGCGGGAACAGTTAATATACGTGGAGTAGGACAAGGAAATAAGGTGTTAATGCTTTTTGACGGACAACCACAATGGGCGGGTATTTTCGGTCATTCCTTGCCGGATACGTATGTGGCTTCGGATGTTGACCGGGTAGAAGTTATCCGTGGTCCGGGTTCTTTGCTTTACGGATCAAATGCCATGGGAGGAGTGATTAATATAATTACCCGCAAACACCACCAGGAAGGTCGTCGTACACAAGCGCGCGTGATGTATGGATCGTATAATACGCAAAAATATATGATCAATAATGGCTATAATGTAGGTAAATTCAGCAGTTTTATTTCCTTGAATCATGACCGTACGGATGGACATAGAGACAATTCCCAATTCTATATTACAAATGGTTTTGCTAAATTAGGATATGAACTGAACGATCATCTGCATGTTTCCGGAGATTTAAGTTTGGCCAAGTATAAAAATCATAATCCCGGAGCAGTAACATCACCGATGTTGGATAATATTATGGATATTCTTCGCGGAACGACTTCGTTTGCTCTTGAAAACAATTATGGAAAAACAAGCGGTGCCGTTCGGGCTTTTTATAATTGGGGCGATCATGAAATCAACGATGGATATGCTGTAGGAGCGACGCCCAAAAACTATTTATTCAACTCCAAGGATCATAACTACGGTGTGCTACTCTATCAATCTTTTCGTCTTCTTCCCGGCAATAGTTTCACGATAGGCGTAGATTACAAAAACTGGGGTGGTGAAGCCTGGAATGATAGTGTTAACGGTAAAAGAGAAGATATTATCAATAAAAAAATAGATGAGTTAGCCGGATATTTGATTATGCAACAGGATTTGTTCCGCATCTTTACGCTGAATGCGGGTATTCGTTATGAACATAACAGCGTTTTTGGCGGTGAATGGGTACCACAGGCAGGAATTGTAGCCCGTCCGTTTGAAGGTAACGCTATCCGCGCGTCTTTATCAAAAGGATTCCGCAGCCCCAATATTCGCGAAATGTACATGTACCCGATACAAAATGCTGATCTGAAACCGGAATCTATGCTAAATTATGAAGTGGCCGTTTCACAACATTTTTTAGATGGACGCTTGTTTGTCGAACTGACAGGCTTTTATATTGACGGAAAAGACATGATAGAAGTACGTCCGGTAAACGGCAAACCGTCAAATACGAATGTGGGTGATTTTACCAACAAAGGGATTGAGGCAGAATTGCGCTTTCGGCTATTAAACAACTTGAGTTTAGATGCAAATTATAGCTATTTAGATACCGATAAACCATTGCTTGCCGCTCCCGAGAATCAATTCTTTGCCGGTATAACCTATACTCCCGGAAAATTTAATTTTCATATTAATACACAATCTATATCCGGATTATATATTAATACGGGAGAGACAACCTCAGCCAAAAAGAGCTATACGCTGTTAAATGCAAGAGCAGCATATCGTTTCGGTGATATAAACAAAGGTGCAAATATATTTGTGAAAGGTGAAAACCTGACTGCTGCCCGTTATTCTATAAATGAAGGTTTTCCTATGCCTAAAGCTGTTTTTATGGGAGGAGTAGAGGTGACATTTTAACATAGAGTTTCCTGTAAAAAAAACCTCCTTTATCTTCTCTTTTGATAACTATTAAAAGAGAAGATAAAGGAGGAATTTCTTTAATCCTTACGGCTTTTATTTTATCAGCTTATATTATGTCTGATTTTTGTCAGATATTCTTTCATCGCAGCAGTGTCTTTATTCTTAATGATTTCCTGTAATGCGCTAAGCTCTTCCTGTATCCGGTCGATTTGCCGCGGAGTACGGGGATTAAACAGAATTTCAGTTAGCAGATAATCATCTTCCGATAATAAACCACGTGCTATTTTCATGTGCCTTTTGAACGTGGTACCCGGTGCATCCTGGTGTTTCATGATTGCGGCGAAAACCATAGTAGATGCAAATGGAATCCCTAAGGAGTATGCTACCACACGGTCATGTTCTTCAAAAGAATATTCGAAAATATTCAGTTTAAGTTTTGCATATAGATCCTTGAAGAATACTTTTCCTAAATGATCACTTTCCGAAATAATAATCGTGTTTTCTTTCTCTAAATTGCCCAGATTCGCGAAGGTGGGACCAAACATCGGGTGAGTGGAAACATACGGGAAACCGCATGTTTTGTAAAACTCTTTCAAATTAGTCTTTACCGAAGCAATATCCGAAATGATACAATAAGGCTGCAAATAAGGCAAGACGGTTTTGAACGCTTCTATCGTATAATTTAATGTTACACAATTGATCACTAATTCCGGAGCAAACTCTTTCACTTGTTCCGCTTTTTCAAGCCGCAGGGCATTGTAAATGAAGCGCATCCGTTTCGGATCGCTTTCTAAAACAGCCACTTCGTGATCAAAACTTAGCAAATCGGTGAAGAAAGATCCCATCTTTCCTGCACCCAATATTAATATTTTCATCCTTGCTGATTCATTATGATCATCTGTTGGCGAACAGACTCTTCGTGTATTTCTTTGAGTATCTCTTTTACAAATTCAGTGCTTAATTCCATGCTTTGTCCCATGCTGGAACGTTTTTCAAGGATTTCGCTGTAGCGAGGAGATTGAAGGATAGGCATGTTGTGTTCTTTTTTATAAATACCAATCTCGCGTGATACACGCATGCGTTTGGCTAATAATTCCAACAATTGTTCATCGATACTGTCAATTTGATTACGTAATTGTGAAAGGTTTTCAGTAGTCTGCGTTTCGTTGCGGATCACTAACAGATTTAATACATAATCAAGTACGTCCGGTGTGATTTGCTGCGAAGCATCACTTAAGGCGCAATCCGGATTACAGTGCGATTCAACAATCAGTCCGTCGAAACTTAGATCCATTGCCTGTTGACATAATGGAGCAATCAGTTCACGCTTACCACCGATATGACTTGGGTCGCAGAAAATAGGCAACTGAGGCATACGGCGACGCAGTTCAATAGGAATATGCCATAAAGGTAGATTACGATACATCTTTTTATCGTAAGAACTGAATCCACGATGAATCACGCCAATACGACGAATACCCGCTCCATAAATGCGTTCTATCGCACCGATCCATAGCTCAAGGTCAGGATTGACCGGATTTTTGATCAGTACCGGTATGTCTATTCCTTTAAGCGCATCAGCTATCTCCTGTACCGCAAAAGGGTTTACGGTAGTGCGAGCTCCGATCCAAAGTAAATCTATGCCCGCTTCCAATGCTGCTTCCACATGTGCCTTAGTGGCAACCTCCGTAGAGACATACATACCCGTTTCTTCTTTTACCTTTTTCAGCCATTGCAATCCCGGCAGTCCAACTCCTTCGAAACCTCCGGGTTTAGTGCGGGGTTTCCATATACCTGCACGGAATAATTTTACACCTTTTGCGGCTAACCCACGCGCTGTTTCAAGAACTTGTTCTTCGCTTTCTGCGCTGCATGGTCCGGCAATAACGATTGGACGTTTAGGGTCTATGCCCGGTAATAAGATTGATTCTAATTTGATTTCCATTTTATTGGTTGTTTATATTTTATTCTTAATTCTGTTTAATGCTTCTTGTAGTTGCTCTTCTTTAGCGCAAAGAGATATGCGTATATATCTGTCTCCGTTGCTGCCGAAGATAAATCCGGGTGTAACAAACACGTTTGCGTCATATAATACCCTGTCAGCAATAGCTTCGCTGCTTTTCTCTGAATCCGGGATGCGTCCCCAAAGAAATAGACCTGTTTGCTTTTCATCGTAAACACATCCGAGTGTATGCATAATCTGTCCGGCGAGATTTCTTCGGTTACGGTAAACCTTGTTCATCGTATCGTACCATGCTTTCGGAGCCTTCAATGCTTCTACTGCCGCAAATTGCATCGGTTTGAACTGTCCGGAATCTATATTACTTTTTACTTTCAATATCCATTGCACGAATTGCGCATTAGAGGCCAACATAGCCATACGCCATCCGGGCATATTATGCGCTTTACTCATTGAGTTCAGTTCGATACAGATATCTTTTGCACCTTCAATACTAAGTATGCTGAGAGGATTCTCATTCAGTATAAAGCTGTATGGATTATCATTACAGATCACAATGTTGTGACGACGACCGAAATCAACTAATTTCCTATACAGTTCGATACTTGCATTAGCGCCCGTCGGCATATTTGGATAGTTAGTCCACATCAGCTTAACATTAGAAAGATCCATTTGTTCAAGCGTTTCAAAATCAGGCTCCCAATTCAAGTTGTCTTTAAGATCGTAACTGATAATTTGAGCTTCAGCAAGTTTACTCACAGAACTATAAGTGGGATAGCCCGGATTAGGAACCAAGACTCCATCACCCGGATTCAGAAATGCTAACGAAATATGTAAAATGCCTTCTTTAGAGCCAATAAGCGGCTGTATTTCATTACGCGGGTCAAGCTCTACATGATACCATTCTTTATACCAATTCGCAAAACCCTCACGTAGTTCCGGTATGCCTACATACGGTTGGTAGCCGTGGGTATCTGTTTTGCGGGCGTGAAAACATAACGCTTCAATAGCCTCTTCAGACGGGGGCATATCGGGACTTCCCACACCCAGATTAATTACTTTTTTTCCGGCAGCATTCATTTCAGCCACCTCTTTCAGCTTTTTAGAAAAGTAGTATTCCTGAACGCTGTTGACACGCGATGCAGGGACTATCTCACACGCTTTGTTTTCCTTCTTCATATTCACCAAGAATTTTAAAGTCTTTAGTCAATGGTCTTATAGCATCTAACGCTTGTCTGTAGCGCGTATAGTCTGTAAATGTAAGGTCAATATAAAACAGATATTCCCATTCGCGCCCAATGATAGGCAGAGATTGTATTTTTGAAAGATTCATATCGTAAAAGGAGAGGACGGAGAGGACTTTGGAAAGGCTGCCGGAGGAGTGGGGGAGTGCGAATACGAGAGAAGATTTGTTTTTGTCGGTTTCTTGTTGTAACTCATCTGCCGTCCATCGGTCTGCAATAACAAGGAAGCGGGTGAAATTACGTTTGTTCGTTTCTATCCCTTCGGCCAATACCTCCATTCCGTATATCTCTGCAGCAAGTTTACTGCATATGGCTGCGTGTCCTTCCAGATTGTTTTTCGATATCCACTTGGCACTCATTGCCGTATCTTCCTTTTCAACGATTTTTATTTTGGGTAATGTGTCGAGGAAGTCTGAACATTGCATTAAGGCAATAGGGTGGGAATTTACTTCCGTAAGATCATGTATCGTTGATCCCGGTAATCCGACTAATGAGTGCGAGATGCGTAGTTTGTATTCACCAACAATGCAAAAACCGCTTTCTCTGATCAGTTCATGGTTTTGCAGAAGACTTCCGGCTATCGTGTTTTCAATTGCCATCATCCCTATAACCGACGGATCTTTCTTCATTGTACCGATTACCTCGCGGAAGGAATTACATCCGATAATCTCAACCTCATCACCTTCGTAATAATTTCGGGCTGCTATGTCGTGATACGATCCGGCAATACCCTGAATTGCGACTTTCCTTTTCATTTGTTTTTATTCTATTTGCGGACTATAGAAAAAAAAAGTCCCGCCGTTCAGGCAGGACTTTATATATTCTATTGACTCTTTATCTTATCAATTCTTTACATATAAATTCCTGCCCTCACTACTAAAGTAAAAGTAAAAATAAGAATATGTAAAGCTAAATCGAGTCATTCTTGTCTCTATGTTTTTTTTATTTATCTGGGACAAAAGTAATGCTTTTTTTTAATTACAAAACAAAAAGCGATATTTATTATGTTACAAATGTGATAAATATCATTTATATATGTCCTTTTTGTCCTTTTGTATTGCTTAAACAATGCGTTGGTTCGCTTTAAGGGTCAACATTTCTTTCGGTACCGACTTCTTAATAGATTCCGTTAATATGTTCCCGATGGTATGCCGTATAAAATCTTTACGTGTAATTAAAACTATTTCTCTGGTTGGCTTAGGAATAGCAAAAGGACGTACCAACTTTTTTTGTTCCTCACTTAATTGGAATACAGCTAATTCAGGTATAAACGTAATCCCATTACCACTCTCTACCATGCGCATAAATGTTTCCATACTTCCCAGTCGATAGGCTGCCTGATGAATCTTTACCTTATCCAACTGACAGAAACGCATCAACTGATCTCTGAAACAATGTCCTTCATCTAATAACCACAAACGTTCACCATTGATATCTGATGTACGGATCAGTTCATTCTTGAATATCGATTCATTAGGCGATACATAACCGAAAAATTCCTCATAATATAATGTCTCTCCCTGTAACTGTTGTTCTAAAGGGTGTGAGGCAATTAATGCCGCATCGATGTCTCCATTGATTAATGCCGTAATTGTGGGCAGCGTTTGCATTTCCTGTACACGAATGTCCAAGTCTGTATGTTCTTCCGCTAATTGTTGAAAGAAACGAGGCAACAGATACGGGGCAATCGTTGGAAGTACAGATAAGCGGAATGTTCCTTTTAGTGATTGCTCTTCTTCGTTTACGATATCCTTTATTAAGGCCGTTTGCTGAAGCACAACACGTGCCTGATCGATTACTTTCCTGCCCGAGGGGGTAGGTCGTACAGGTTGTGTGTTGCGATCAAACAGTTTTATACCCAACTCATCCTCTAATTTCTGGATCATCATACTCAATGTAGGTTGGGTTACCCGGCAATGCTCTGCTGCTTTCGCAAAGTGCCGGAATTGATCTACCGCCAGAATGTACTCTAATTGCTGAATATTCATGGTGTTCTATTTATATAATTATTTTAGTAGTAATCCGTTTATTATGCAATGCATACAAAGATATTAATAATGTGCATTTTTTCGTTTTATTATAGAAATGAAATATATTTCGTACTTTTGATTTAATATTGAAGTTACATCTATTATTTGAAGACATATGTCAGATAGCATTGTTATTATTCCTACATATAATGAGAAAGAAAATGTAGAGAATATCATTCGGACGGTATTCGGGCTTGAAAAGGAGTTTAACATCTTAATTGTAGATGATGGATCGCCTGATGGTACAGCTGATATTGTGAAAAACTTACAGAAAGAATTTCCTAACCGTCTGTTTATCATAGAAAGAGAAGGCAAATTAGGCTTGGGTACAGCTTATATTTGTGGATTTAAGTGGTCTCTGGAACAGGGATACGGCTATATCTTTGAAATGGATGCTGACTTTAGCCATAATCCGAATGATCTTCCTAAACTCTATGCTGCTTGTGCCGAACAAGGGGGTGACGTGGCTGTCGGCTCGCGTTATTGCAATGGTGTAAATGTGGTAAACTGGCCTTTAGGTAGAGTATTGATGTCTTATTTTGCTTCAACCTATGTCCGGTTTGTTACAGGAATGAATGTGCACGATACCACCGCCGGTTTTAAATGCTATCGTCGTGAAGTACTTGAAACAATAGATCTCGATCGTATTCATTTTAAAGGTTATGCTTTCCAGATCGAAATGAAATTCACCGCCTATAAATGTGGTTTTAAGATTAAAGAAGTACCGATTATCTTTATTAATCGTGTATTAGGAACTTCAAAGATGAACTCTTCTATTTTTGGAGAAGCTTTGTTTGGTGTACTTCAATTGAAATGGTCGAGTTTCTTCCGTAAATATCCGCAGAAAAAACAAAAAAGTCTCAACGCATGAGTAAATTACTTATAAAGAACGCGCGTATTATTAATGAAGGGCGATCTTTTGATGGTTACGTTCTAACGGACGATGCCTTTATTTTAACAGTTGGAGAATCAGGAGATAATTTAGTGTCAGCTCTGGAAAATGAAGCAGACCGGATTGTGGATGCCAAAGGAAAGTGGTTGCTGCCGGGAGCTATAGATGATCAGGTTCATTTTCGTGAACCCGGACTTACACATAAGGGCGATATAACCAGTGAAAGTCGGGCTGCAGTAGCAGGAGGGGTGACTACATTCATGGATATGCCCAATACGAAGCCGCAGACAACTACATTAGATGCTTTAGACTGGAAACTGCAACGTGCCTCAGAAACATCGGTAGCAAATTATTCTTTCTTCTTTGGAGGAACAAATGATAATACGGATGAGATTCGGAAATTAGACCGTAGTCGCATACCCGGATTAAAATTATTTCTCGGCTCTTCCACAGGAAATATGTTGGTTGACAATAAAGACACTCTTGAACGGATTTTCTCGGAAGCAGGAATGCTGATCGCTGTGCATGCCGAGAAAGAAGAAGTAATCCGTAAGAATATCGAATACTATACTTCCCGGTATGGTGAAAATCTGGATATATCTTTTCATAGCAAAATCAGAAATGAAGAAGCCTGTTATGCCTCTTCTTCGGAAGCGGTTGAATTAGCGACACGTTTAGGATCGCGTCTTCATATTCTGCACCTGTCCACCGCAAAGGAATTGGGCTTGCTGACCAACAAAATTCCCTTAGCGGAGAAGAAAATAACAGGTGAAGTCTGCGTACACCACCTATGGTTTCACGATGGCGATTACGCCCAATTCGGTAATCGTATAAAATGGAACCCCGCAGTTAAGACGATTCAAGATCGGGATGCCTTACGAAAAGCAGTAAACGATAATACAATAGATATAGTTGCGACAGATCATGCACCGCACTTATTGGCAGAGAAGGAGGGAGGTTGCCTGAAAGCAGCTTCCGGAGGTCCGTTGGTGCAACATTCACTTTTATCGATGCTTGATCTGGCGTCAGACGGCTATTTTACCTACGAAAAAGTAGTTGATAAGATGGCGCATATGCCGGCCGATTTATTTCATATCGACAGACGAGGCTATATTCGTCCCGGTTATTATGCAGATATGGTTTTAGTAGATCCGAATCAGAAAACTCTGGTAACCAAAGATTCATTATTCTATAAATGTGGCTGGTCTCCATTTGAAAATTACACGTTCAAACATTCAATTTCGAGCACCTATGTAAATGGCGTTCTCGTATATGACGGAAAAAATGTCGATGATTCTGTCAAAGGATTAGAGGTTAGATATGTTTAAAAAATGTCTTACCACTAAGCCGAAAGTGTTAAAAAAAAGAATAAGCTGCTAATAAATGCCGATATTTATAAAAATGTGTTGTAAAATATCTTTTTTTATTTGTGCGGTCTAATTTATTCAAGCATCTTTGTCAAAGATAACCTAAACAATCTTTTTGCCTTAAAGACTAATACCTATTAAGAACCTATAAAGAGAGCCTTTGAGAAAAGGCTCTCTTTATGACTTTAAGACATCTCTTCTGCTCCATACCCTCCAGAAGAATTAATACCAACTAACATCACGTTGTCTCCTCCTTTTTACGTCAAAAACAAGACTTAATTATCCCTCAAAAAAGGCCTTTTTAAAGACGTTGAAAATCAAATAAAAAATAAGCGTAAAAATATAAAGGATATTTTTGCAAAAATAACCTTTATATTTCCGAAAATAACCTTTATATTTTTTTTTGTGTTACTATCAGTTCAAAAATAGTAGCCGGAGATGTTTTTAGTTAGCCCAAAATGTAATCTCCCGATTCAAGTTTTTGAAATATTTCTGCTAAAAAATTTTGTCAATTGATTTAAATGCCTACCTTTGCACCGCAATAGCAAAGGAATTTGCAAAAACGGGGTGTAGCGCAGTCCGGTTAGCGCACCTGCTTTGGGAGCAGGGGGTCCCAGGTTCGAATCCTGGTACCCCGACAAAAAAGAAAAGCACTTACAGAAATGTAGGTGCTTTTTCTTTTTATAGGCGTGACGAATCGATCACCACCATATAAAGGATCAGCGGATTTATAAAGGATCAGCGGATTTTGGATCAGTGGATTTTCGGATCAGCGGATTTTCTCGGTGGATATCCTTCCTTTCATAGGTTAAGAATATAACATAACTTTGCGTGTACATAAAAAACTTAATATCTCCCACGCCTCTAAATTGTGATCTGAATGCCTTGATCT
>NZ_JAQWCQ010000072.1 GCF_028705895.1 Massilibacteroides sp.
TGTTGAGGAAAAGTAATTGTTTCCATGCTATCTTACTTTTGAGGTTCGTTTGAACACAAAGGTAAACCATAGAACGAGAACTATTTACATCCTCTTGGGTGACTTTTTGGTCATGGAGGTTTCATATGAATGTTTTCTGTAAGATAATGACTGGATTGTGGAAATAAATGGCAGGATATAATACTGTTTTTGTTATTAATAAGTATAAATTTGCATAATACCATAACCTTAACAAATGCCGTTTTATTGTTAAATGAAATATCACTATGAAGCTACTTTATCTTGAAGAACATTATTCTTGTAGAAATTATATGTCCGATGGCATAACTAGTTTTAAACATTTTTATATAAAGAAGGGGGAATTAATATCTGATATTGATTCTTCACTAAACTATTTGTTTTTTATAAGAAAAGGTGAGATAAAGATATTGAGTAATGAATATCAAAAAGTCTTTAAAAGTGGTGAGGTTTTTTTTATTCCTAAATCAGCCGAGACGGCGGGATTGATATTAGCTGATGCGGATATCGTTGTACATATATTTGATAGGCTTATAAATTTATGTGAACAGTTTGCACTTGAGAAATTGGAAAAATCAGCTCGTAACATAACCTATACATTTGAATCACAAAAAATTCTTTCTCCTATTTATAGTTTTCTGGAATCTTTGGTTTTCTATATAGAACAAAAAATGCTATGTAAACATATGCTTGAAATTAAACAAACTGAATTGTTTATGTTATTTAGAGGTTTTTATACAAAAGAGGTCTGCGCTTCTCTGTTTTATCCTATTATCTGTGGAAATATGGATTTTAGGACTTTAGTACTAAACAATTATAAAACATCTAAAACAGTTCAGGAATTGGCTGATGCATGTTGTTTATCGCTTACCACCTTTAACCGAAGATTTAAATTATTTTTTGGAGACAGTCCGTATAATTGGATGTTAATTCAAAAATCTAAACATATACAAGCCAAGTTGAGGAATCCCCAAATTCCTATCTGCGATATTGTTGAAGAATATGGTTTTTCATCTTCCGGACATTTTACTTCTTATTGTAAGACGCATTTTAATATGACCCCAACACAATTACGAAAAAAAATAATAGAAGATAAGTAAATCGGTTACGTGTTTTATTTTCAGATAGACGTAAAAATACATATTTTTGTTCGCTGAACAAATCTAAAGTATTGAATTGTAATTGATGATTTTACAACTGTTATTTATATTAGCTGCTATTGTAATAGGAGCAAGGCTGGGTGGCATCGGACTCGGTGTTCTGGGAGGATTAGGGCTTGCCTGCCTCACGTTTATCTTTGGCCTTGAACCGACCTCTCCTCCAATTGATGTTATGTTGATGATTGCGGCTGTTATTGCAGCCGCCAGTGCTATGCAGGCGGCAGGCGGACTTGATCTTATGGTGAAGTGGGCGGAAAGACTTCTTCGTAAACATCCTGAACGGATAACGATTCTGGGACCATTAGTGACATATTTTTTTACGTTTGTAGCAGGAACCGGCCATGTTGCTTATTCTGTTTTACCTGTTATTGCTGAAGTAGCTACCGATTCTAAAATACGTCCTGAACGGCCATTGGGTATTTCTGTTATTGCTTCGCAACAGGCAATTACGGCCAGTCCTATTTCAGCAGCCACAGTTGCACTTCTTAGTATGTTGTCTTTTTCAGGAATCACATTATTGGATATTTTGATGATTTCTGTCCCATGTACTTTAGTCGGGGTGTTGGCCGGAGCCTTTTATTCTATGAGAGTAGGTAAAGAGTTATATGAAGACGCTGATTTTTTGAAAAAGTTAGAAAATGGAGATTATAAAACAGAACATTATGAAGCTAAAGGAGTTCAGGACATTCGTAAGGCTGTCTGGGCTGTAGCTATTTTTGTTTTGACTACCGTAGCGGTTGTGTTGTTTGGCTCGGTAGAGTCGTGGCGTCCCACATTTGTTGTCGAGGGAGAAATACGAGTTTTGAGTATGGCCTATATAATAGAAATACTAATGCTATCTGCTGCTGCTCTTATTCTGTTAATAACAAAAACAGATGCCGTAAAAGCTGCTCAGGGATCGGTCTTTCTTGCCGGTATGCAGGCTGTGGTTGCAATATTTGGAATTGCCTGGATGGGTGATACCTTTATTGCCGGCAATATCGTCGAACTAAAAGCATCTATTGAATCGACAGTTACGCAAATGCCCTGGTTGTTCGGTATAGCTTTGTTTCTTATGTCTATACTTTTATTCAGTCAGGCTGCAACTATACGGGCTTTGCTTCCTCTTGGAATTGGGCTGGGGATTTCTCCGTTTATGTTGATTGCTCTTTTCCCTGCGGTAAACGGTTATTTCTTTATCCCGAATTATCCGACCGTGGTTGCTGCTATTAATTTCGATCGTACCGGAACAACGCGTATAGGAAAGTATATGCTGAATCATTCATTTATGATACCCGGACTTATCGCCACTGCTACATCTGTATTATTAGGGTTGTTGATAGTCCAATTTTTATGAAAAGGATTTTGTTTATCTTTATGGACAAATTTTAAATAAGTTGTATGAAGTATAAAATGCTTAACTCTGTCGTTGCGCTTGCTTTTGGCAGTTTGTTATTGTCGTGTTCTACGCCCGTTGATCCTCCCTCGCCTTATGGTGTATTACCAACGGAGCATCAGATGACTTGGCAGAAAATGGAATATAATATGTTTATCCATTTCGGACCGAATACATTTACTAATGTAGAGTGGGGGGATGGTAAGGAAAATCCCAAAGTTTTTAATCCTTCTGCGGTTGACTGTCGCCAATGGGCGTCTGTTGCTAAAGCTGCAGGCATGAAAGGTATAATTATTACGGCTAAACACCATGACGGTTTTTGTTTGTGGCCCAGTAATTATAGCACTCATACCGTTAGAGAGAGTCCTTGGAAAGAGGGAAAAGGAGACTTGTTACGCGAGCTTTCGGATGCTTGTAAAGAATATGGACTGAAGTTCGGGGTTTATCTTTCTCCGTGGGACCAGAATCATCCGGCATATGGAACGCCTGAATACAATCAAGTATTTGCAAATACTTTAACAGAAGTATTGACCAATTATGGAGAAGTGTTCGAACAATGGTTTGACGGAGCCAATGGTGAAGGTCATGGAGGTAAAAAACAGGTGTATGATTGGGATATGTTTCATGAGGTGGTATATAAACATCAACCACAGGCTGTTATATTTAGTGATGTAGGTCCGGGCTGCCGTTGGGTAGGAAACGAACAAGGACATGTGGGCGAAACAAACTGGTCGAGATTAGATGTAGAAGGTTATGAACCGGGAGCTAAAGGACCGAATCCGGATAGCTTAAACATGGGTAATATATTTGGCGAAAAATGGGTGCCTGCAGAAACGAATACTTCTATTCGTCCCGGATGGTTCTATACCCCATCAACTGATGACAAAGTGAAGTCATTAAGTAAATTGGTGGATATTTATTATACTTCGGTAGGCCGTAATTCTACCTTGCTGCTTAACGTTCCGCCCGATAAAACCGGGCGTATTCATCCGAACGATTCAACTCGTCTGATGGAACTTCGCAGGGCAATAGACGAATCGTTTAAGGAAAATTTGGCCAAAGGAAAGTTGACTGCCACAACGACAAGAGGTAATGACAGTCGTTATGCAGTGACCAATCTATTTGATGAAAATTACGATACTTACTGGACAACTGATGATGATGTCTTAACTGCTTCTATAGAGATGGATATGGGAGAAGAAACAACATTCAATCGTTTGTTATTGCAGGAATATATACCGTTAGGACAGCGTATTGCTGAGTTTAATGTTGAATATTGGGACAATTCTCAAAATTCCTGGCAACCGGTAACAAAAGCAACAACAGTGGGGTATAAAAGAATCCTTCGTTTCCCGACAGTAACAGCTTCAAAAATCCGGATCAATATTACGAATTCATTAGCGTGTCCGATCTTAAATAAGTTAGAATTATACAATGCACCGGATTTTTCATCAGAAACATCAGATGTAAAATCAGCATCTTTAGTTGAAAAGAATAAGCCGACTATTATTGAACTGGCAGCTGTAGAAGAAATAAAAGGTTTCTATTATGTTCCACAGAATAAAGTGTCTGCACCCAATATCCAACGTTACAATTTATCTATAAGTACGGATAATCAGAAATGGACTGTTTTAAAACTAAACGAACTGTTTAATAATATCCGTAATAATCCTCTCAGGCAAGATGTTGGTTTTGATCAACCTGTTAAAGCAAGATATATCAAACTTGAACCGGTGGAACTGACAAATGAAGGAGATAAATACGCGATTGTTGACTTTGGCGTACTTAAATGATAGTCCCCTGTAGATAAACTTCTGGATGATATAATAAAGAGAAAAGGAGTGGCGAAAGCCACTCCTTTTCTCTTTATGTAGTTATAGGATATTTTTTCTGCGCCATTTTCATTTGTTGTTAATCCATATTTGGTTACAAATGAATAAGCCAATGCAAGTATAATGATTTTAAAATCATTATACTTATTATCTATTGATAATTATGCTATTATGTATGAAATAAGATAGATTATAGTTGTTTAACTATATATTGTAGTTGTTTTGTGTAATTTTATAGTTATGTTTGTGTATTTTAAAAATAAATCAAATGGCTCAGATGAAAAAGCTTACACCTAAAGAAGAAGAAATACTATCCTGTTTCTGGGATAAAGGTCCGCTGTTTATTCGTGAATTATTGGATTTACAAGAGGAACCTAAACCCCATTACAATACGTTGTCCACTATAGTTCGTGCTTTGGAAGAGAAAGGGTATATTGGATTTAAGGCATATGGTAACACTTATCAGTACTATGCTTTGATTACACGAGAGAATTATAGGACGAGATCATTAAATAGGTTGGTCGGAAAATATTTTGAAAATTCCTATACACGTGTTGTTTCATCATTAATTGAAGATGAATCTATTTCAGTAGAGGAATTACAGGAGTTAATTGAACAAATAAAAGAAAAAAAGAACGATAAATGAGTGTATTTCTCCTTTATATCATCCGATCAACTTGTTGTCTTGTATTATTTTACACGGGTTACAAACTTCTTTTGAGCAAGGATACTTTTTTTGCTTTTAACCGTAAAGTATTATTGTTTGGAACGATTGCCTGTATTCTGTTGCCATTAGTTGAAATAAAAACAGAAGATCCTTCAGTAATACAGAAAACGTTTGTTGAATTAGATATGCTGTTTACGCAAGATGTTGTTTCTCTTTCTCAGAAAGAAGGAAACGAGGACTTTGCCATTCAGCCAACTAATACAATCGAAAAAACGATCTCTTCGGGATTACTTCTGAGTAGCATTTATCTTCTGGGCTTGTCGGTAGTTGTTTTACTCTCCTTTAATTCCTTTCTCAGTTTATCACTTTTCCTACGCAAGGGAAAGAGAGTGAAAAAGAAAGATTATATCCTTGTTCTAACAGACAAAAATATTGCTCCCTTTACTTGGTGGCGCTATATTGTTATGCCTGAAAATGATTATCAGGATTCGTATGATGAGGTGATCGCTCATGAACTGGCTCATTTGAGAAAGAAACACTCCTTAGATTTATTGTTTTTCGAATTCGTTCTCTTATTTCATTGGTTTACCCCGGTGATCTGGTTGTTAAAACGTGAGTTAAGAAACGTACATGAATTTGAAGCAGATTCTGAGGTAGTAACCAATGGCATCGATGCAACAAAATATCAACTATTATTATTGAGAAAAGCTGTTGGTTCCAGCTCCTACACTTTTACCAACAGCTTGAATCAATGTAAACTTAAAACAAGAATTACAATGATGTTAAAAAGACAATCTAAGAGACAGGCACGTTGGAAGCTTGCGCTTTTTGTGCCTATGGCGGCTTTTGCCATGTACGCTTTTGCCAGACCGGAGATTTCCGGACAATTGCAACAGCTAATACCGGATGAAGATACAACAATCTCTGGAAATGAACAATCGTATTCATGCGAACCTTTCGATTCGGAATTTGACGCTTATTATCGAAAAGTTTATGGTGATGATTCTTTATCCATGTATGAGAAGTTTGACAGGCTGAAAGAGCGATCATTTACAACGGCTCTTTTTCTGAATAGTAAGGATGAAATCTTATTTAGCCAAGACCGTATTAAAATAGAACAATTTGCATCTAAATTAAAAACAGCCATCAGTGAAGCAACTAAGGTCAATAAACCATTGTTGGTTTATTTTTTATACGATCGTGGTACGTCAACGTCTATGGTTGCTCAAATAACAAAAACACTGAATGACGTTATCCATCATTACAAAGAGAAGGCTGAATTCGCGGAAAAGCCTGTTTTGGTCTATTTCGGTAACACGCACGATTACAATAAAAATAAGGAAACTGTTTCTGACATTCTCATTAAAATATATGATAAGGACAATAAAAGTTATACAGTAGTCATAAATCCATATGATACAATGGGTGAGATACGTGAGAAGCTAAATCTCTTATCTACAAAGACCGTTTTGTCACTTGGAATAAAGGCCGGTCCTGGTACGCCAATGGGCATAATTACTGATATAAAACAGGTAATCAGGGAAATATACACCCTGACACAGACAGATGTCGAGGGACCAGGTTATATTACCATACAACAAACCAAAATATCCGGATAGTTATTGTCTGAATAGTCTTTTTCGAAGCAATCCCTATTTTTTTATTTGATTTCCGTCAATAAAAAACAGGGATTGCTTGTCTTTTATCTAATAGACTATAATCTCCTCAGTATCTTCACGTGAATGGAATAAAATTGCAATACGTCTTGTTCAAATTTGCAGAAATAAGTACGGGAAAATGAAACGAATTCTAATGTTTATCCTTGTGTTGATTATCTCTTGTGCTTTCCTGATTGGAAGCTCAATAGGTATTTTATAAAGGTAGCTGATAGGTCTTGAGTATGTTTTCAGCACGATCTATTTCCTCTTTTGTCGGAGCAGGCGTATTTTTTAATTGATACGCTGTTCCGATTTGTTCCCATTTATGCATAGCCATTTGATGGAAGGGGAGGAGGTCAACGCGCTCAACCGTTGGGATGGTTGAAACAAATTTCCCCCATTTATGTAAATCCTTTTCACCGTCAGAATAGCCTGGAACAAGAACATAGCGTACCCAGATTGGCTTTTTTATTTCTGTCAGATAGTCAATGAAATGTAATGTCGGTTCCAATGGCTTACTTGTGAGTGTCTTGTATTTATCCGGATCGATATGTTTGATGTCCAATAAGACCAAATCAGTATATTCAAGTACTGCCTTTATTTTATCGTTTAGTAAATAGCCCGAAGTGTCGATCGCAGTATGAATTCCGTTTTCTTTACAGAGCTTGAATAATTCTAAGATGAAATCCGGTTGGAGTAGGGGTTCTCCTCCCGAAACAGTTACTCCTCCATTTCGTATAAACGCTTTCACTTTGAGAACTTCTTTAAACGCTTCTTCCGGAGTCATTTCAAACGCATGGTTTTTTGCACTCCATGTGTCAGGATTATGACAATACAGACAGCGTAGCGGACAGCCTTGCATGAAGAATATAAAACGAATTCCCGGACCATCTTTTGTGCCAAAGGATTCAAAAGAATGAATAAAGCCTTTCATACTTTCAGTTGATACTATTTGAGCTCAAGATATAAAAAAAGAGTTATAAGCACATAAAATAAGGCTTATAACTCTTTAATATAGTGTTTACTTAAATTGCTGTCGTAATTGTTCTGTTGATTACATCCAATTGTTGTTCACGGGTTAAGCGTACGAAATTCACAGCATAACCGGATACGCGGATAGTTAATTGAGGATATTGTTCCGGATGTTCCATCGCATCAATTAATAACTGGCGATCGAATACATTAACATTCAGGTGATGACCTGTCTGAAGGAAATATCCGTCAAGTAAGCCGTAAAGGTTTTTCGCTTCTTCGTCTCTGTTTTTACCTAATGTATTTGGAGTAATAGCGAAAGTATAAGATATACCGTCATTAGCATGTTCAAAGGGCAATTTAGCTACTGAAGATAAAGAAGCAATTGCACCTCTTGTATCACGTCCGTGCATTGGGTTTGCTCCGGGAGCAAATGGTGTTCCTGCGCGACGTCCGTCAGGCGTATTTCCCGTCTTTTTACCATAAACCACATTCGACGTGATTGTCAATACTGATTGTGTTGGAATTGCGTCTTTGTACATCTTGCGTTTACGAATCTTGTTCATAAAGATTTCCACAATCTTAACAGCAAACTGGTCGGTATTGTCGTCGTTATTCCCAAAAGGAACATAGTCTTTTTCATTCACGTAATCAACCGCATCACCTTCTTCATCTCTTATGATACGTACTTTACCGTATTTGATGGCCGCAAAAGAGTCGGCAATAATCGAAAGCCCCGATACTCCGAATGCTTGCGTACGTACAATATCCACATCATGTAATGCCATTTCAAGAGCTTCATAAGAATACTTGTCGTGCATATAGTGAATTATGTTCAGCGCTTTTACGTATGTTTCGGCAACCCAATCCAAAGTACGGTCGAATTTCTCCCAAACTTCGTCGAATTCAAGGTAATCACCGGATACTTTTTCTACCCAATGTTTTGGTAACACCTGCTTTTTAGATTTTTCGTCCTTACCACCATTAATTGTGTAAAGCAATGCTTTTGGAAGATTGGCACGTGCTCCGAAGAATTGCATCTGGTGACCAATACGCATTGGAGATACACAACATGCAATGCCGTAGTCATCCCCTAATTGAGGACGCATCAGGTCGTCATTTTCGTATTGAAGTGAAGACGTATCGATGGATACTTTTGCACAATATTTCTTCCAGGATTCAGGAAGGCGGTCACTCCATAAAACAGTGAGGTTTGGTTCCGGAGCCGGACCTAAATTATATAATGTATGCAGCATACGGTAACTGTTTTTTGTTACCATAGAACGTCCTTTATTGGTCATTCCTCCGATAGATTCGGTAACCCAAACCGGATCTCCGGAGAACAACTCGTTATATTCATTTGTGCGCAGGAATCTGACAATGCGAAGTTTCATCACAAAGTGATCCATGAATTCCTGTGCCTCAGACTCGGTGATTACCCCATTCTTCAAATCACGTTCGATATATATATCAAGGAAAGTAGTGACGCGACCAAGACTCATTGCCGCCCCGTTCTGATCTTTGATAGCAGCTAAATAAGCAAAATAAGTCCATTGAATAGCTTCCTGAGCATTGTTGGCTGGATTTGAAATATCAAAACCATAAGACCCAGCCATCTTTTTTAGTGCTTTTAGAGCCTGGATTTGAGAGCTCAGTTCTTCTCTTAAACGAATCAGTTCGTCTGTCATAACAATCGGATCACATTCTTTGAAGCGTTTTTCTCTTTCCATTATCAGGCGATCAACGCCATACAAGGCAACACGGCGATAATCACCAATGATACGTCCGCGTCCATATGCGTCAGGCAGTCCGGTTAACAAACCGCTGCTTCTGGCACGACGGATACTATCAGTGTAGGCCGAGAATACGCCTTCGTTGTGAGTCTTTCTGTATTTTGTGAAAATTTCGGTGACGGTGTCATCTAAAGTGTAACCATATTCTTCCAAACTCTGTTGCACCATGCGAAGTCCACCATTCGGGAATATAGCCCTTTTAAGAGGTTTGTCAGTCTGAACACCAACAATTTTTTCTAAATCTTTGTTGATGTAGCCAGGACCATATGCGTCAATCTGCGAAGGGATTTTAGTTTCGGCATCGTAAATGCCTTTTTTCTTTTCTTCAACGAATATTTGGCTAAGTGCTGCCCAAAGTTTCGTCGTTGCCTCAGTTGCGGGCTGTAGAAAACTCTCATCGCCCGTATATTCTGTGTAGTTTTTTAGAATGAAGTCGTTTACATCAATCGTCTCTTTCCATTTTGTTCCTTGGAAATCTTTGTACGCATCCATATAGTATGTATCTTTTAATTAAATGATGCGCGAAAGTATGAAATAAAAGGAATAAGTACAATCCCTACATAACGTCAATTATATAGAAATTGTACCTAAATATGATGATTTTTATGTTGTTAAACATGTTTGTTAAACATAGTTATTTTTTTAATCTGCCGAAAAAACGTATGATTTCACCTAACCATAACACAATTGAGGTGATTCCGATTATAATTCCCCAGTCCTCCCATTTTAGTGGAACTACATTGAACATCTGTCCTCCAAAGGTGACAATAAGATATTGTCCGATAAGAATTAACAGGGATACAAATAGAAATACTTTACTATCTGACAAATTTGCAAAAGCAGACTTTTTGTCACTGTATGCTTTTGCATTAAACATATTCCAGAATTGGAGCATCACAAAGATGGTGAAAAACTCGGAGAGTTCATAAGCAGACAATTCCCCATCCTGATAGAAGTAAAGAAGTACCCCAACTAAAAACAGAACGAATAAAATTCCTACACCAAAAATTGAATAAGCCATTTCTTTGGAAATGATAAAGTCTCCATTCACACCACTTTTTCGGGGTTTATCTTTCATCACACGGTCTTGCGGAGGCAATGACGCGAGGGCAGCGGCAGCAAAAGTGTCCATAATCAAGTTTACCCATAACATTTGCGTAACGGTAAGAGGAGATTCTGTACCTAATATAGAACCAACTAATACAACAATACAAGCAACCACATTAATCGTAAGTTGGAATAGGAGGAACTTCTGAATGTTTTTGTAAAGAGAACGCCCCCACATAACTGCTCTTGTGATGCTGCTGAAAGAATTATCAATGATGGTTATATCGCTTGCTTCTTTGGCAACAGAAGTTCCGTCACCCATTGACAGCCCCACCTGAGCTGCTTTCAGTGCCGGCGCATCATTGGTTCCGTCTCCGGTAACAGCTACTACTGCGTCTTTTTTCTGTAATAATTGTACAAGTCTTTGCTTATCTGTTGGACGGGCACGACACATGATCTTTAAGTCGAGCACACGGTCAAGCGCTTCCTGATCACTTAGTGCTTCAAATCCCGGTCCTGTTATGATATTCCGATCCGTGTCTTCCTCCGGTTTCCATATTCCGATCTGTCTCCCGATCTCTTTAGCGGTACCCGGGGTATCCCCAGTTACGATTTTGACCGATATACCTGCATCTAAACAGCTTTGGACTGCAGCGGGAACATCAGCGCGTACAGGATCGGAAATCGCTACAATTCCCAGATAAGTTAAGTCTGTCTCTTTAATTAACTTGCCTTCGGAAAAGAAACTTCCCGTATGTTCTTCTTCTATGATCTGGTATGCAAAACCCAATGTGCGCATGGCCTGATTCTGATAATCGAGCAACTGTTTCTCGATACCGTTTTTTGTTTCCTCAACAGATTTATATCCTCCTTCTATTGCTACGCGTTTGCAATTTGCCAAAACAATTTCCGGTGCACCCTTTAAATAAAGTATTTTCTTTCCTAATAGTGGAGAATTTACTACAGTTGCCATATATTTACGCTCAGTTGAAAAAGTCAGTTGTTCAACGATCGGCGTGTTCTCGCGCATCGTAAGGTAGTTTTGTTCCTGACTATGTAGCCAAAGTAATAAAGCCGCTTCAGTGGGGTTACCCAATGTCTTGATTTTGCTGTCTGAAAAATCCAGAAAAGCTGTGGAATTAACAGAGATACCTTCTTTGATCAGGTTACTAAGCTCATCATCCTTTAATTGTTGATCAGGCAGGTTATAGAAGTTTGTTTTATATACCTGCATTTGGTTCTGGGTAAGCGTTCCCGTTTTGTCTGTACAAATAACCGTTGTAGCCCCCATTGTCTCGCAGGCATGCATCTTACGAACTAAATTGTTCGTTTTAAGCATCCTGTTCATGCTCAGCGCAAGACTTAATGTCACGCTCATCGGTAATCCTTCCGGTACGGAAACGACAATTAAAGTAACCGCAATCATGAATATATTCAGTATATGTCCGATCATATCCATCAATGGCAGGTTCGGATTCGTTATAAACAACTTGGTTAGCAAAGCGATAAAAGTTGCACCGGCAATCGTATATCCTGCTTTACTGATAATCCCTGCCAATCCTTTTAGTTGAACCTGAAGAGGCGTTTCAATATTATTGTCTATTTGTGATCCTTCATACACTTTTCCATAGCTTGTTGCATCACCAACTAATTCGACTTCCATGACTCCGTGTCCATCCACAACAGTAGTGCCGCGCATAACCATATTTGACGGATATGTTGCTTCTTCATCGAAATCAGCTTCGTTTATTGTTTTGGCAATAATCGGTTCTCCTGTAAGCGTGGATTCATTTACCTGAAGAGATATTGCTTCGATTAAATGCCCGTCAGCCGGTATTTCTTCTCCCGCTTCAAGCATGATAATATCACCGACCACCACATTCTTGCGGGTAATCTGAGAGATGTTACCATTACGAATTACCTTTACTTCAATATCATCATTTACTGTATTTAATACATCAAACGCCTTGTTTGCTTTAACTTCAAAAAAGAAACCGACACCACTGGCAAGAATAATAGCAAAGAATATACCTATCGGTTCAAGAAATGCAGTAAACCCTTTTGCTTCCGGTCCCCAGCAATGAACGCCGGCAATTATCATAGACAAAACCCATGCTACGAGTAAAATCCGAATGATCGGATCATCAAATTTTTCGAGAAAAAGAGTCCATAAGGATGTTTTTTTAGGGGGTGTTAAAATGTTTTCTCCATGTAAACGGCGGCTTTCTTCTACTTGCTTGTCATTTAGTCCTTGAAAGGATTTCTTATCCATATTTTATTAAAATCAGTTTATATAGATGCAAAAATACAAAGTTCCTACTATTTCCATTCTTTTTATTGATGATTTTAATTCATTATCCTGGTTCGTTATTTAAAAGGTGTCTTATACTGAAAAAAGTTTACAGTTTACAAAGTAAATTATTATGAGACAAAGTAAAGGAATTGACGATACATTTCGTCTTCAAGTGATCCGTGAACATTTGAATGGAGCCAGTAAATACTCTTT
>NZ_JAQWCQ010000073.1 GCF_028705895.1 Massilibacteroides sp.
AAGCCATGAAAATGAAAAGGCATACCGTACCATTTAAACTGGATAGTAGAAATTAGGTGTAGTGTCTAAACAAAAACAAAAGACACTGAAAATCATTCGTTTTCGAAAATAAACCGTCAAAGTCAGGTGATCAGCTATTAAAGACCTCAAGTAATGAAGAATTATTAGAGAAAGCCTTCAAGCAAAAGCAGTTGTCCCTGATCAACTATTTATTAGAGCTATCAGCGTATTATGATGCGGTAGATCAATACTTGGAAACCGAAAAGGAATATCAGCTTATTGCTGCGGAATTGAGACAGTGGGAGTAAAGTCTTTTCAGATAGACAGTTAACTAAAAACCCGTTGGCGAATTAAATATCGACTAATTTAACTCCGTCAACGGGCATTTTTTACATCTTGAAAATCAACGAAAAAACAGGCGTAAAAATATAAAGGTTATTTTTACAATTATAAAGGATATTTTTGGAAAAATATACTTTATATTTTTTTATTCATACTATTGATTAAAATTAATCGATTTTCTCAGCTTTAAATCCGGCTGCCGTTACAGCTTTTTCTACGGCTTCCGAAGAAACATCAGCTTTTACTTCTAATACTTTAGATGGTAGGTCGATTGACCAATCATCTGTAGTCATAATCTCATTCAATTTTGTTCCGATTGCCGTCACGCAACCTCCACATTTTGCATTCGTTTTAAATTTCATCTTCTTATCTTTTTAGTTTGTATATTTTAGTCTTAAACTATTCAGCACTACCGACACGGAACTAAAAGCCATTGCCGCACTGGCCAGCATTGGGTCTAAAAGCATACCATTGACAGGATATAAAATACCGGCAGCTAAAGGAATACCTATCAGATTATAAATGAACGCCCAGAAAAGATTTTGCCGGATATGTTTTACGGTCTGTTTGGACAATCGGATTGCTTCGGGTAAGCGCAATAAATCAGAGGTCATCAACGTAACCATGGCAATATCCATTGCAATATCTGTACCTTTTCCCATAGCAATACTTACATCTGCACGAGCAAGTGCCTGCGAGTCATTGATCCCATCACCTACCATGGCAACAATTTTTCCTTTTGCCTGTAGTTCTTTTATATAATCTTCTTTCCCTTCGGGTAAAACATCGGCTTTGTAGTTTTCTATACCGGCCTCTTTGGCAGTTGCTTTGGCAACTTCTTCTCTGTCGCCGGTCAATAAATGAACGTCAATTCCTTTTTTCTTCAATAGACCGACAGCCTGCGGAGAAGTCATTTTCATACTGTCCGCAATGGCAATCATAGCTAACAACGTAGAACCGCACCCATAATAAATGATTGTATTTGCTTTTTTCGACCAATCTTTCACCACCAATTTGGCTTCAGAAGCAAGTTGGACATCAAAACTATCCTTGAAAGCCCTATTGCCAACCCAGTAAGTGCGGTCTTTTACATTCATCTTAATGCCTCGACCTACACAACTTTCAAAATTATCAACTTCAATCATCGATGCTCCTGATTCCTCAAGCCATTCTAACAAAGCTATTGATAAAGGATGCTCCGATTTCTTTTCTGCCGTAAACAATACGTCTAAATAAATCTTTTTAGATTCTGAGAACCAATAGGAATCCACCACCGAAGGTTTTCCTTCAGTCAGTGTACCCGTCTTGTCTAATACGACGGTATCTATCTTACACATATTTTCTAATGCGTAAGCATCTTTAATAAGTATCTGATGATTCGCAGCCTTACCCATCCCTACCATCAATGCAGTCGGGGTTGCCAGTCCTAATGCACATGGGCAAGCAATAACCAATACGGAAACGGCCGACATTAAGGCATGAGAAAAATACGCCTCCCCTCCTATTAACATCCAGACAGCAAAAGTCAGCACTGAAATTGCCATCACGACGGGAACGAAAATACGACTGATTTTATCGACAATACGTTGTACGGGAGCTTTGCTTCCTTGCGCTTCCTGCACCATACGAACAATACGAGCCAACATTGTAGCCTCTCCCACTCCTGTTGCCTGCATCACAAATGCACCCTGCTGATTGATCGTTCCCGCCATAGCCTTACTTCCCGCTTGCTTTACCACAGGAATTACTTCTCCGCTCAACATGCTTTCGTCTATCGACGAGACGCCTTCCGTAACAACCCCATCTACCGGTATTCGTTCTCCCGGATGCACACGAATCAAATCTCCTGTCTGTAATTGGGAAATCATAACCTCCTCTTCTGTACCGTCTGAAGAAACACGATAAGCTGTCTTAGGCTGCAATCCCATTAATCCCTTTATAGCTGAAGAAGTGTTTCTTTTTGCTCTTTCTTCCAGCAATTTACCTAATAACACAAATGCAATAATTACTCCCGAAGCCTCATAATAAACATGTGGTTCCAAGCCTCGGTCATACCAAAATTGCGGATAAACAGTATTGAATAAGCTGAAAATAAAAGCAATCAAAGTACTCAAAGCAACAAGGGTATCCATATTGGCACTTCCTTTCAGTGCATGCTTAAGTCCGTTGACATAAAATTCCCTGCCAAACAAAAGCATAATACTTAATGCCAGAAACAGCATAATCCAATTGGCGTACGGGATATGCATAAAAAACATGCCTAATACGGCTAAAGGTATTGCAAAAGTCCATGCTCCAATGACGTTTCGACGCAATAGCCGATAACGTTTCGCTTCAATATCTTCCTGTACCTCCGAAGCATTCTCTTCTTCAATTATAAGATCGTAACCTACGGCTTGGACTTCAGTTTTCATCTTATCCAAACTTATGACATCTCCATCATAGGTTACAGTCAGTGTGTGTGTAGCAAAGTTAACTACCGCATTTTTTACCCCTTCCATTTCGGCGACTGTATGCTCAACATTATTTGCGCAAACAGCACAACTCATATCCAAAACCGGAAGCGTTTTGGTCGTTTCTTTATTCATCATTTCATAAACTTTTCTTCTTTTCTATAGATACAACAACAATAGATGCAAAAGAGTTACAATAGTATGAAAATACTTTTTATTCTTCAGTTATTTTTTTATATATTTATTGGAGAAAAAACTATTATTTAACAACATAATAAACGACATTTGTCTTATTATTAACACATAAACAATAAACAATATACCACATGATACACGATTCATTGAAAAACACGTCAAACATTGAAGTGCTTCACCCAAAATTCAAACAAGCCTTTGATTATTTACACAATACGGACTTTTCCACTCTTGAAGACGGAAAATATGAATTAGACGGCGACAGACTTTTTGTTATGATCAGCAGCATTAAAGGTAAAGACAAAAAGGATGCTGCCATCGAAACCCACAAGAAATATATCGATATACAGTCTCCTATATTAGGCGTAGAAAAGATCGGTTGGAAAACGACATTAGACCTGCAGGAGGAAACATCACCTTATAACCCGGAAAAAGATATAACATTTTACATCGACCGTCCCACAGCTTATACCAAAATTTATCCCGGAGAATTTGCCGTTTATTTTCCAGAGGATGGTCATGCTCCCGGAATAGGCGAAGGTTCAATCCGGAAAATCGTGATAAAAGTTGCTCTGTAAACACAAAACACATTTACATTTACCCCCCTATAAGCGCATGGATTCCATATTCCTTGAATATGGATATTGTGCGCTCCTGTATTTCCTCAGAAGGAGTGGACATTGAGATAGCTCTGCGGTTGTATAGGGTTCCCAGTTTTTCGTGTTTATTTTTACCGATATCATGATATGGTAGAAGGTTAACAGTCTTTCTTTCCCAGGAAATAGAGGATAAAAACTCAGCGGAACGTTTGATGTTCTCTTCGTCGGCATTTACCCCTTCAATAAGAGGTATGCGGATAAAAAAATCAGCTCCGCCCTCGGATATCATCTTAATATTAGATAGGATCCGTTCGTTAGGTACACCACAAAACTGACGGTGTTTCTCTGAATCCATATGTTTGAGATCTATCAGAAACATCTCGCAATTATCTAATACTTTGTTTACTACTTCCGGTTTAGCATAGAGCGTTGTATCAACGACACGATGAATTCCTTCCTCTCCACAACGATAGAGTAAATCCAGCAACATATCCGGATGCATCAATGGTTCTCCTCCGCAAAAAGTAACTCCACCTGAAGACTGATCCATAAAGGCTGTCTCTTTTACGATCTCTTGCATGAGCTGATCAACAGAATAGTTCGTACCCGACATTTCCATTGCCTTTGTGGGACACACGTCAACACATTTGCCGCAGAGCGTACATAATTCTTCGTTTGTCACAATGCCATCGGGAGTAAGCATTAACGCCTGATGAGGACAAGCGTCAACGCAACTTTTACAGCCGATACATTTCTTTTTGGTATAAAGTTTTTCGGGGCTTACACGAATCCCTTCCGGATTATGGCACCAGACACAAGACAACGGACATCCTTTCATAAAAATAGTGATTCGGATGCCCGGTCCGTCATTTATCGCGTAGCGTTTAATGTCAAATATAAGAGCCATTTTATCCTATTAGAAAGACTCGTTTTCTGTTCTTGAGATTACCTCATTCTGCAAATCAGCATTCATATCATTGAAATAATCACTATATCCCGCCATACGTACAAGCAGATCCTTATAATCTTCCGGACATTGCTGTGCTGCATAAAGTGTTTCTGTATCAACAATATTAAATTGGACATGATGTCCTCCAAGAGAGAAATACGTGCGGATCAAATGTGCTAATTTAGAGATATCTTCCTCCCGTTTCAGCAAACTCGGCAGAAAACGAAGATTCAGCAGTGTTCCTCCGCTTTTTATCTGGTCTAATTTACTCAATGATTTAATCACAGCAGAAGGTCCGTGCGTATCACTACCGTGAGATGGAGACGTTCCATCGGAGATGGATCTTCCTGCTAAACGCCCGTTGGGCGTTGCTCCCATTACTTTACCGAAATAAACATGACAAGTGGTTGAAAGCATATTCAGACGGAATGTTTCTCCCTTAGTATTCGGTTTGCCGTCTATGGTATCCACCAGATCATCGTAAATGCGAACGGCCAGTTCATCTACTTCCTTCGTATCGTTACCGAAAAATGGGGTTTTGTTCAGAATAAACTGACGAAGCTTTTCTTCTCCTTCAAAGTCGCGCGCGACTGCATCCAGAATCGTATCCATAGAGAACGTTTTATTTTCAAACACATGCGTTCTTAATACGGAAAGACTGTCAGTCGTCGTGCCCAATCCCGTACATTGTATATAGGTGGTGTTATAGCGCGGACCACAATTATAATAATCTTTACCGCGGGCAATACAATCATCAACAAACAAAGAAAGAAAGGTAGCCGGAGCATACTTGGCAAACATACAGTCGATATAATTGCTTACCTTCATCTTCTGATCAACGATATAACGTAATTGCGTTAGGAAAGCCTGATAAACCTCTTCAAACGTTTTAAATTCTCTGGGATCTCCGGTCTGAATACTAACCAACTTTCCGGTAACCGGATCATAACCGTTGTTTAATGTTACTTCCAGTATCTTAGGTACATTCAGATAGCCGGTCAGCAAATAAGCCTCTTTACCGAAAGCGCCAACTTCAATACACCCGCTGCATCCTCCTTCACGTGCATCCTGCAATGATTTCCCCTGACGTAACAACTCCTGGATGTACACATCCGGATTGAATACCGACGGATATCCATGCCCTTGCCGGATTACTTTACATCCGGCGCGAAGGAATTTGTCTGGTGTGCGTGAACTGATATGGATAGAACTGCCCGGTTGAAGAATATGTAACTCCTCAATTATCTCAAGCATAATATACGAAACTTCATTCACGCCATCAGATCCGTCGGCCTTTACACCGCCAATATTAATATTAGTGAAATCATTATATGTTCCGCTCTCTTTTGCGGTAATACCCACTTTGGGGGGAGCTGTATGATTATTTACTTTCACCCAGAAACAAGACAGTAATTCCTTTGCTTCATCACGCGTCAACTCACCATTTTCTATCCCTTTTTCATAGAAAGGATATAAATGCTGATCGAAATGACCGGGGTTCATCGCATCCCAACCGTTCAACTCGGTAATCGTTCCTAAGTGAACAAACCAATACATCTGGATTGCTTCCCAGAAGTTACGAGGCGCATGAGCAGGAACCCAGCGGCAAACTTCTGCAATCTTACGCAATTCGGCAGCACGTTTCGGGTCTTTTTCCGTTAATGCCATTTCGTCTGCCATATCCGCATGACGCTCTGCAAAAACAATAGCCGCATCACAGGATATAGACATAGCCATCAATTCTTCCTGTTTATCGGTTGCTTCCACATCATTTATAAAGTCGAGTTTTTCTAATTCGCCGGCAATCCGTTCTTTCAGATCAAGCAATCCGTTCTTATAAATCTTTCCGTCCAATGCCGTATGTCCCGGAGCACGTTGTTCCATAAATTCAGTAAACAGACCTGCTTCATACAATAAGCTCCATTCCTTAGGTACATGTCCGAAAATACGCTCTCGTTGCGTACGACCTCTCCAATACGGAATCACTTCGCGTTCATACGTGTCAATATCCTCTTGCGAAATCGTATATCGTTGTAAATCTCTGGTGTTTAATACGTGTAGATCTTCCACACTATGGCAAGTAAGTTCAGGGAAGGTAGGTACGGCTTTAGGTTTCGGTCCTCGTTCTCCTACAATAAGTTCATCATTTCCGATGTAAATTGTTTTCTTTTTACATATCTCTAAGAAGTTAAGGGCACGAAGAACAGGAATAGGATATTTCCCGTAATTCTCCCTATAGAAATTCGTTTCAATCAGTGCCCGTTCAATAGACAAAGACGGTTCTGCTTCGAAGGATTGCTTTCTCAATTTCTTGACACGTTCATTCATGCCATATTGGTTCCCTTCTTTTGCAAGTTTGAAATTTGAAGCGCTCTTAGGCGTTCGTTGTGCTACTGTGTTTATCATACTATAAATGCGTAACAAGGGTAATAAAACCGGATAAGAAAATCAGATAAAGAAAATTTAATGCAGTAAAATAAACTCCGGCTTATAGAAGAAAGTAAGCCGGAAGAATTGTTTAAAAGTAGAAAATTAAACAATTAAAAAGTCGTCTGTATGATTTAAGCATAATGAAACCATTAAACATGTAATCACTTGCACAAACATAGAGATTAATCTACAATCTACAAACTTTTGAAAGTTAAAAATGTATATATCTTGCATATGTCAAAAAACATAATGCAAACAGAGTAAAACAGGGTGTAAAACTACAACAATAAAGAAGAAGAACGTGCTACAAACCAGGGATTCAATAAGTTTTCCTTATTATAGACAAGTGGCGTTTTTCCATCAATCTGATAAATCTCATAACCCGAAGCACGGACTATAGCATGACCTGCTGCTGTATCCCATTCCATTGATGGTGCAAAACGAGGATAGATATCAGCTGTTCCTTCTGCTACCATACATATTTTCAGACTACTGCCGCTGTTTATTTCAGTAACAGGTTTTCCTTGTTTCTTGAGATTTTCGATGAATTCGATACAATGTTCCGTTTTGTGCGAGCGGGAAGCAACAACAACAATGCTCTGATGAAGTAGTTTTAAAGGTAATTGTTTCGATTGAGTACATATATCACTATATGACATTTGATTAGCATAATCAAGTCCATCAATTTTAAAAGCGCCTATTGAGTCGGTCGCATAATACAATTCCTTACGAACAGGAACATAAATAACACCAAGAACGGGAGTTTGTTTCTTTATCAATGCAATGTTTACGGTAAACTCACCATTCCTTTTAATAAACTCTTTTGTTCCATCCAAAGGATCCACCATCCAGAAAGTATCCCATTTCGAACGTTCTTTGTAAGGAATCTGTACCCCTTCTTCGCTCAAGATTGGGAATGGTGTTACAGACAAGGCGTTTTCAATTAAATTATTGGCCGCTTTATCTGCATTAGTCACCGGAGAATTATCTGCCTTCTTTTCGATTTCCAATTCAGTCTCTTTATCAACGTAAACTTTCATTATTTCCTGCCCGGCATCTAAAGCAGCACGTATGGCTAAATACAGATAATTAGTGTAATCTATCATAACTTTTCATTTGTGTCTATACGCAAAACTAACAATTTATTAGTCTAAGCCACTGTATCTTCGTGAAAAATATACTAAATTTGCGTTTTTCACTTTCAAAAGTGTAATTCCCAATATATAACAACAGATTTACAGATTAAGAGATGAAAAGAGACGACATCATTTTCGACATCATTGAAAAAGAACGTCAGCGACAATTGAAAGGAATTGAGTTGATTGCTTCAGAGAACTTTGTGAGCGAGCAGGTTATGCAAGCCATGGGAAGTTGTTTAACAAATAAATATGCTGAAGGGTATCCGGGGAAGCGTTATTATGGAGGGTGTGAAGTAGTAGATCAAAGCGAAACAATTGCTATTGAACGACTGAAACAAATCTTCAATGCGGAATGGGCTAATGTTCAGCCTCATTCTGGCGCGCAAGCAAATGCTGCCGTATTTTTAGCGGTATTGAATCCGGGTGATACATTCCTTGGATTGAATCTGGCGCACGGAGGGCACTTATCTCATGGTTCACCTGTTAACAGTTCAGGGATTCTTTATAAGGCGACAGAATATAATGTAAAAGAAGATACAGGACGCGTGGACTACGACCAGATGGAAGAAGTTGCCTTACGCGAACGTCCGAAATTAATTGTAGGTGGCGGCTCGGCATATTCTCGTGAATGGGACTACAAACGTATGCGTGAGATAGCTGATAAGGTAGGTGCTTTATTGATGATTGATATGGCTCACCCTGCCGGGTTGATTGCTGCCGGATTGTTGGACAATCCATTGAAGCACGCTCATATTGTTACATCAACAACACATAAAACATTACGTGGCCCGCGTGGTGGTATTATCCTATTAGGTAAGGACTTTGAAAATCCTTGGGGAAAAACAACTCCTAAGGGAGATATCCGTATGATGTCACAATTATTGGATTCTGCCGTATTCCCTGGTATTCAGGGCGGACCGCTGGAACACGTAATCGCAGCAAAGGCAGTTTCTTTTGCAGAAGCATTAGAGCCGGAGTATATAACTTATCAATCTCAGGTTAAAAAGAATGCGGCTACAATGGCGCAGTCATTTATTGATAAGGGATATAAGATTATCTCCGATGGTACGGATAATCACAGCATGTTGATTGATTTACGTACCAAATTCCCCGATCTGACAGGTAAGGTTGCTGAGAAAGCGCTTGTTGCTGCAGACATTACGGTGAATAAAAATATGGTTCCGTTTGATAGTCGCTCTCCGTTCCAGACATCAGGTATCCGTATTGGTACTCCTGCGATCACAACACGAGGAGCCAAAGAAGATTTAATGGGCGAAATCGTAGAACTGATTGATACGGTTCTGGCAAATCCGGAAAACGATCAGACGATTACGACTGTTCGTGAAAAAGTAAATTGTACGATGAAAGGGTATCCGCTCTTTGCATGGTAATTCTCTCAATAGAAGTCCTCTGAATTGTGTATTATGCAATTCAGGGGACTTTTTATATATACACGCAAAAATTATTTAAAAACACAAAGATGAAGAAGATTCTAACATTATGCGCGGCAACCGCCTTCTGCGTCCTGTCATCGTGCACGCAGGAACCGGTTAAGCAAGCAGTTTACAATCAAGGGATAAATATTATCCCTCAGCCTGTAAGCCTTATGCAAAACGATGGCAGTTTTACGTTGAATGGCAAAACTGCATTTTATGCTCCGACAGAAGAGGCAAAAACAATTGCCAATTTCTTTGTATCTAAACTACAACCGTCAACGGGATTCACATGTGCTGTTACCGATAAAGAGGGCGGAAATACCATTTCACTGTTAATTGATGAAGCACTGCAGGTTAACAATGAGGGTTATACTCTTGATGTTACGAACAAGAACGTTGTCGTTAAAGCTAAAACTCCTCAGGGACTTTTCTATGGTATGCAGACATTTCTGCAATTACTACCAGCAGAAGTAGAAAATCCCTCTTTAGTTAACGGAGTTGCCTGGACTGCTCCGGCTGTAAACATTACAGATGAACCCCGTTTTGGTTATCGTGGAATAATGCTTGATCCCTGCCGGCATTTCATTCCGGTAGAAAACATCAAAAAGCAATTGGATGTATTGGCATTATTTAAGGTTAATCGTTTTCATTGGCATCTGACGGAAGATCAGGGCTGGCGTATTGAAATCAAAAAGTATCCGAAACTGACAGAGATTGGTTCGAAGCGTATTGAAGGTGAAGGCAACAAATATGGAGGCTACTACACACAAGAAGAAATCAAAGAGGTAATTGCTTATGCGGCTGAACGCTTCATTACCATCATTCCCGAAATTGAACTTCCGGGGCATGAATTGGCAGCCATTGCAGCTTATCCTGAATTATCCTGTACAGGAAAGGAAATCACACCACGTATTATCTGGGGGGTTGAAGATGTTGTGCTTTGTGCCGGAAAAGAAAGCACCTTTGAATTCCTTGAAAATGTTATTGCAGAAGTAGCTGCTCTTTTTCCCGGTGAATATTTCCATATTGGCGGTGACGAATGTCCGAAAACCAGTTGGAAGAACTGCCCGCTTTGTCAGAAGCGTATCCGTGAAGAAGGCTTAGTTGCAAAAGATGGACATAGTGCAGAAGAACGCTTGCAGAGTTATTTCGTGCAACGTATCGAAAAAGTATTGGCTAAATATGGTAAAAAGATGATTGGCTGGGATGAGATTCTGGAAGGAGGCCTTGCTCCTACTGCTACAGTCATGTCATGGCGTGGAGAAGCCGGTGGTATTGCAGCTGCAAGTATGAATCATGATGTTATTATGACTCCGGGAGGGAACGGAATGTACTTGGATCACTATCAGGGTGATTCTAAGATTGAGCCTGTCGCAATCGGTGGTTATACAACATTGGAAAAAACATACAGCTACAATCCGACGCCGGACACATTAGTAACAACCGGAAAGGCACATCACGTACAGGGCGTTCAATGTAATATATGGACTGAGTATATGTATAATACGGATTTAATGGAATATCGTATCTATCCACGTATTCTTGCTTTATCGGAAATTGGTTGGACGAAGTTGGAAAACAAAGATTATAAAGATTTTGAACGCCGGTTGGACAATGCCTTGGTTCGTTTAGACGGGCATGGTATCAATTATCATATTCCGCAGCCGGAACAACCTAATGGCTCTGCGGATTTTGTGGCATTTACAGATAAAGCAACGCTTGAATTCAAGACTACCCGTCCTATCAAAGTAGTTTATACAACAGACGGAAGCGAACCAACTCCGGAATCTGCAATATATGAAACGCCAATTGAATTTACCGAATCGGGAGTATTAAAGATACGTTCTGTCCTGCCTTCAGGTAAAATGAGTAAAACGCGTGAGATTACGGTGGAAAAACAAGCCTTAGCTCCGGCTAAAGAAGTAGCCAGGAAAACACCCGGACTACAAATGCAGGTGACCTACGGTTATTTCCTCGAATCATCTAAATTAGAAGGGATAAGCGACTGGAAAAAATCAACTATTAAATCGCTTCGTGAGCTAACACAGGTAGAGAAAACAGACGAATCCATGCGTAATGTGAAACAGTACGCTGCTATTGCAACGGGGTACGTAGATATACCGGAAGACGGCGTTTATTTCTTTTCTTCAGAGAATGAGGAAGTTTGGATTGACGGAAAACTCTTAATCAGCAATAAGGGAGAAACGAAACGCTTTTCACGTAATGATAAATCTGCTGCCTTAGCAAAAGGGTTGCATGAGATTAAAGTAGTATTTTTAGGACATATCATTGGCGGATGGCCTTCTAATTGGAATAATGGTGGTGTAACTTTCCGTAAATCAGATGCGGAAAAGTTTGCTCCCATCACACCGGAGATGATCTGCTATTAATAAATTGATCTTATCAGAGTATAGTAGAGATGCACGGTCGTGCATCTCTACTAACAACTCAATATTGTTCTTTCTCGTTCGGGAAATCCCGACTTTTCACATCTGTTATATAACCTTGCACAGCAGTTGTTATCACATCATTTAAATTGGCGTAACGACGTAAGAAACGAGGAGAAAACTCTTTGTTTATACCTAACATATCGTGCATCACCAAAACCTGGCCATCTACACCCCCTCCTGCTCCGATGCCTATAATCGGAATAGTCAGCTCCTCTGCAACGCGGGCAGCAAGTTTTGCAGGAATTTTCTCAAGTACAATGGCAAAACAACCTAATTCCTCGAGCAAATGGGCATCACTGACTAATTTTTCGGCCTCAGCCTCTTCGCGTGCTCTTACTGTATAGGTTCCAAACTTATTTATCGACTGAGGTGTAAGTCCAAGATGCCCCATAATAGGAATACCGGCACACAAAATTCGTTCGATCGACTCCTTAATTTCCACCCCTCCTTCAATCTTAATACAATCGGCATGTGTTTCTTTCATAACACGGATAGCCGATGCTAAGGCTTCTTTCGAATTTCCCTGATACGTTCCAAAAGGAAGATCAACCACAACCAAAGCGCGCTTAACGGCTTTCATAACTGATTTGCCATGATAGATCATCTGATCAAGCGTAATCGGTAGGGTGGTTACATTACCCGCCATCACGTTTGAGGCCGAATCACCTACCAGAATAACATCCATTCCTGCCTGATCAATAATCGCGGCCATAGAATAATCATAAGCTGTCAACATGGAAATTTTCTCACCTCTGCGCTTCATTTCGATTAGGCGGTGCGTGGTTACTTTCCTATTTTCATCTGCTTTTGCTACTGACATAATGTATATTAATTTACAATTACACGACACAAAGGTATTGTTTTATTTTGGTATATTTCCTCTATAAATTAAAGTCCACGTATCGTCTTCTCCTATGCATGTGATAAGAGATTAAAAAAATTTCCTCTTCGAGCTTTATGCTCAGACGCAATTCCTTGCCTGAACGCTCCTTTATACC
>NZ_JAQWCQ010000074.1 GCF_028705895.1 Massilibacteroides sp.
TTATTTTGTTTTTTTTATTTCACTTTTTTATATTTGCTGTCCACGATTTGTTTTAACCTATCGAGATAATCCCATTAAAAACGACATAATCCAAGTGTAATAACAACCGGGGTTTCGGACTGATCCAAAAAAAAACCAATTTAAGGGGGTAAATTTGTATATCCGTTGGCAGAATTAAAGCAGTACATCTTTACCAATCTTTCTGATTCCTGAGGCTCTTCAACTTTTTGCTTGTGGGAGCCTTTGTTTTTTTGATATTACTACAGTCTCGGAATCGTATATGATAAAAAAACTTTAAAAAGGAGAATCGGCCGAAATTACGGCCGTTTTTCAAGAATAACCGAGCAAAAAATAGCCTCTATATTTGCCCTTGTTAATCACTGGTTCATTTTGGTGTATTCTTTTATAAGATAAAAAGTATTTGCGTTTTGAACGAAACAAATAAGGAAAAGTAACTAATATATGAGTCAGAAAAAAATAGTTACTTTGTTTTCCAACTTTAATAAAATGGCAATATGAGATTTTTATTTATTACTGTCTTAGTAATCTGTGGCTTTGTTCTCTCTCTATCTCCAATATATTCACAGAGTAAAAAAGGATTTGAAATTGAGGGGGGCTTAATTAATTCGGATTTAAACGAAAGTCTGTCTTTTAACTTAGGGGCTAAATACAATTATTGGATAAATTCGTATGTGGGATATTCTATTGGAGGATTTTTTAGTCACTCCCGAATAGACCTGATGTTTGATTCTCCTAAAGAAAAAAATGTGAGTTATAATCTGAACGACAATAATATTATAAACTTATCTGGTGTTTTAGGGCTTAAACTTGTGACTCCAACATTTAAAGATTTTGGATTAATGTCGGACTTCAATTTTTTATTTGAACCCATACCATTTAACGTGGCATCTGTGGATAAAAGAATATACGATTTGGGTGGAAACCGTATGGAAGAGAAAAGTAAAAACAAAATGGTTTATACTCAATTCAATCCTGCCTTTAGCATCCAACTAAGTCTTTTTTATGACTATAAGCAAAATGGTAAAAAGACAAGATTTGCATTAGGCGGAGGAATTACGAATTACAATGCGTACAATACATATTATCATGCAAAAATAGATGATATAAGGTTAAAAGACCATCTAAAATTAAAACCAAACAACCTATCAGCAATGATATTTATTCGAGTTTCAGGACTATACTTATAATAGAAACTGTTTCTCAAATTTGCTAATTAAGGATATGTGAATCTTCTTTCATATATCCTTTACTATTACCCAATCGTCACCAATTCGTTTATAATTTCGTGTTTTTACATTACCGCTTAATGTTGCCGTACCGCCACCTTTAAAATACACATACGATTTCCCTTCGGGTTGATTTTCTAGGTTAGCGCCCCCCACCTGTACCTATAGATTCTATGCTTTGCCTATAATACTCATCCAACAACAGTACATAATCATTCTGCTGCTTCATACAAAATAATGTCATAATAAATACCAATATGCCGAGTATAGCAATCACCAAAGACGATTTCCGTAGTTTGAATAATTTGAAATTCAAATAGGACTTTTTATCATCTGAATTTCTTGCAGACGGCTCTTGAGGTTCTTTCAGTATAGCTGACATACAAGACAGTATATTATATACTCCTACCGTATCCTTTTCTAACTGCTCAATATTTTTATGAATAACTTTGAAATGAGAATCACAGTGTGTTCCAAGCCCTTGAATGTATCTCTCTAATTTGGAGAGGATCTCGTCTTTTTCTTTCTGAAAATCCGACTTAGTAATTGTCTGTTCATTGTCTAAATTAGATGTTTCTTGCATCTCGGAGAGCTTTTCTAATTTCTTATCTACCTCCGAGAGTTTCTCCCAAAGTGCATCGTTTGATACTGACTGTGCCATATTTTCTATTTTTTAAGTTGTTATTTTCCGTTTTATCTTCTGATACCCTTACGCTTTATCGGCTTCTTTTTCTTCTTTCTGGGTAAAGCCTCTGCTTCATTCATATCGTAATTAGATGGCTGAATATCAAACAAACCGCCTATGCTTGATATCGCATCGGCTACTCCTGATACAGCATTTTCTATCAAGCTTGCTCTTGCCTTTTTAGGTATGGTTACTTGCTGTTGTTCATATTGTTGCTGTTCCTGAGAATAGCTGTTCTCAGTTAACTGTGCATCCAGTTTGGAATAGTTAAACTTCCTGTCTATTTCCGAACCTTTGAATGAATGCTCTCCTTTCTTGAACGAAATTCCCTGTATTTCATTAGTCTGCACTTTACGCTTGTACTCTATGGATACATCTTTTTGTTTGAGGACTTCTTCAAAGTACTTCCAATTCTTAGCTTTAGGAAGAGTCTCTTTTACCGCATGGTAGATCTCATATTTGGTCTGCTCAGCTCCCTTTAGTTTCTGAACATTCACTCTGTCTTTTCCTTGCCCATAAGTCAGATTGTATTTATCCTTTAGCTGCTTGCAGACCTTTTCGTTACGGTATTGGTCATTTCTGTCAGTAATAGTCTTGCCATCGTTATCTATTCTGTTGAATACAATATGACAATGCGGATGACTCGTATTATTGTGCCGAACAATGATGTATTGTGTGTTCTCTATTCCCATCAACTTCATATACTCTTTTGCCAAACGTTCCATGAAGTGGTCTGTCATTCGTTCTTTGTCATCAGGAGAGAATGCCAACGGAATATGTCCCACACATTTCGAGACGTTCGGATTGAGCAAACTTTGCATATAAAAGCTGTTGATAATGGATTTAACATCAGTTTCCAAGACACCTTCACTCGCTAAAATATTAGCATCTTTATCAGCCAAAACATATGAAATACATCCCTTAAAGCTTCTTCCTTTTACTATTTTTCCAATCATCCGAGAGCTTATTTATTATATTTTGGATCGACTCGAGTAATGGAACAGCCCTGTTTTCGAGCCGTTTTAGACTTAAAAACTTGATGGTTTTTACTAACTGATTCAGATTATTTCCCATATTGGAGAGGCTTCGAAGTGTATCCAGTTCTTCTTTTTTCAGCGGTTCTTTTATTTCACCGTTCAGAATCGCATCGTGACAATAGACACTAAGCGAAAGATTGGCTTTGGCTGCCCGATGGCGAATAGCATAGAACTCCGGCTCGGAAAAACAGACCGCAATGGTCTTGTCTTTACGAGTAACGGGGCTCTTCTTAGGGCGTCCTCCTTTTCGTTTATCTTGATTGTCCTGATTCAATGACGATATAGTTTACAGATCGTTATTCTTAAAAAACTGCGACCATCGGGAGCGGTTTCTTCTTTGGCTGGTAAGCCAAAGCGAGGGTTTTGATGCAATCAAAACATAACCTCGCTCCGCTAAAATGAACATTTATGTTCCATTCGAAAAGCTAAGTAGTTACACTATACAGACTTACTTTACAATGAATAGAACCCATATCTTAGAGCTTCTTCCATAGCTCCACGTCATCCCGATAAATATCCAAATGATGACGAGCTAGGTTCTCAATAAAGCCCGATACGCTCATTCTTCGTCCACCCAACTTACGGACGATTTCATCCAGACTGTCTCGAACTTCACGACTGATAAATACAGGTTTGCGATCTTCGAGGGTTGGAACAGAGAGAAATATTTGCTGATATTCCTCGAACGATTCTTTACGCTGCTTGCTACTGATACGTTTTATTGTGGAACGTGTATCATGAACCAAATAGTTTGGTCAAATAGATAGGTTACATTAGTTGTGAAACTGATGTAACCTTATTTTGTTTGCCCTTGAATATGATTTTTCTCATTTAGAACTGCCGTGTCGGAAAAAGTTGTTATTTTGCGGGCTCTTTAGATTGCTAACTATAATAAAATAACAAACTAATACGATGATTTGGAACGAAACGATTGAGTGCATGGATCGGGACGAGATGCGGAAGTTACAGGGCATCCGTCTCAAAAGGGTGGTGGAGCGTGTGTATCATAATACGCCTTTTTACAGAAGGAAGATGCAGGAAATGGGAGTGACTCCTGATGATATAGTGACAATTGATGATATTGTGAAACTTCCGTTTACCGTGAAACAGGATTTGAGGGATAATTATCCGTTTGATCTGATGGCTACTCCGATGTCTGAGATTGTTCGTCTGCATGCTTCTTCGGGAACTACAGGAAAGCCGATTGTGGTTGGCTATACGCGCAAGGATTTGTCTATATGGAGTGAGGTTGTGGCACGTTGTCTTACTGCTGTTGGCGTTACCAAACAGGATATGGTACAGGTGGCGTATGGTTATGGGTTGTTTACCGGTGGTTTAGGACTGCATGGCGGTGTGGAAAATATCGGTGGAACCGTGATTCCTATGAGTAGTGGTAATACGCAAAAACAGATTCAATTGATGCATGATTTCGGTTCTAAAGCATTAGCTTGTACACCTTCTTATGCGTTGTTTTTAGGTGAAACAATAAAAGATTCGGGAATTCCCCGTGAAGATTTTAAACTGAAAATCGGTGTTTTTGGCGCTGAACCGTGGACGGAGAATATGCGTAAAGAGATTGAAGAATCATTGGGTATTAAAGCCTATGATATCTATGGATTGACTGAAATTATTGGTCCGGGAGTAGGAGGGGAGTGTGAATGTCAGAATGGAACGCATCTTTGGGAGGATCATTTCTTTCCTGAAATTGTTGATCCGGTGACGTTGCAGCCGGTTGAACCCGGACAACAGGGAGAATTGGTTTTTACGACGATAACTAAGGAGGGGATGCCGATGATTCGGTATCGTACGCGTGACCTAACTTCGCTTAATTATGAAAAATGTGCTTGCGGAAGAACATCGGTACGTATGTCGCGTATTTTAGGGCGTAGTGATGATATGTTGATTATTCGTGGGGTAAATGTATTCCCGTCTCAGGTTGAATCTGTAATTTTGGAATTGCCGGAGTTTGAACCTCATTATTTGATTCTGGTGGATAGGGTGAATAATACGGATACGTTACAAATACAAGTAGAAGTAAGAGCTGAATTTTATTCTGACGAGATGACCAAAATGATCAATCTGAAAAAGAAAATCACGTCTCGTATGCAAAGTGTTATCGGGCTGCAACCGGATGTGAAATTAGTAGAACCCAGAAGTATAGAACGCAGTATGGGGAAAGCGAAAAGAGTGATCGATAATCGCAAATTAGTTTAAATCCCAATAAAAAAGGAGGAGATATGTTAATCAAACAATTGTCTGTTTTTCTGGAAAATAAACGAGGTAGGTTTACTGAAGTCGCCAAAATACTCGGACAGGCCGATATTAACCTGACAGCATTTACGGTTGCCGAAAATTCGGATTTCGGCATATTAAGACTGATTGTGTCTGATGTGGATAAAGCGATAGAAATATTGAAAGAAGAACGTTACGCGGTGAGCGTGACTGATGTAGTCTGCCTTCGCTGTCCGAATGTACCCGGTTCCCTTGCCAAGGTTATGGAAATAATTACAGCTTCTGAGATTTTTGTAGAGTATATGTATGCTTTCTCGCAGGGAGAGGATGCCAATATCATAATCCGTCCGGATAATCTGGAACGATGTGTGGAAGTGCTTAAAGCGAATAAATTAGTTCTGCTTGCCTCGAACGATCTCTATAAGTTGTAAATATTAACGTTTAGTGTTTTCTAATCTGCTTAGGAATCATTAATTTTGCAGGCTAAAAGTATATACATGAAAAAGGTAGTATTTTTTTTGACGATGATGATTGTCTTATTTTCCTCTTGCGGAGAGTATAATAAGATACTGAAGAGCACAGATTATGAGTTGAAGTATTCGTATGCTAAGAAGTACTTCAATGCGAAACAATACACCAAATCTGCTACTCTTCTGGAAGAGCTGGTGACTATTTTCAAGGGTACTGGAAATGCGGAAGAATCGTTGTACCTTTTGGCTCAGAGTTATTATGGCCAGAAGGATTATGTAACGGCTTCACAATATTTTAATACCTATTATACGAATTATCCGAAAGGAGAATTTACGGAGTTAGCCCGTTATTATTCCGGATATGGATTGTACTTAGACTCTCCGGATCCCCGTTTGGATCAGAAACAAACTTACGAAGCGATTAATCAGCTGCAGCTGTATTTGGAATATTATCCTCAAAGCGAGCATGCAGAAGAAGCCCAGAATATACTATTCGAGCTACAGGAAAAGTTGGCTTATAAGGAGTTATTGGCAGCCAAACTGTATTTTAATCTTGGAACTTATATGGGGAATAACTATCAATCATCTGTGATAACTTCGCAGAATGCACTGAAAAATTACCCTTACTCTAAATATAGAGAGGAATTCTTTTATCTGGTAATGCAAAGTAAATATGAGTTGGCTCGCGTAAGTGTGGAAGAAAAGTTACAGGGACGGTATCGCGAAGTGGTTGATGAATATTACAATTATATAAATGAATATCCTGAGGGCAAATATGTTCGCCAGGCAGAACGTTTCTTTGAATATGCGAATAAGCGTATAACGAATATATATTGATCTATAAGCAGAATTTTAATTAACTAAAGAATATATGGACTACAGAAAATCAAATGCTCCTGTAAATACAGTCACCCGTGATATGATGAGATTGTCGGAAGATACCGGTAATGTATATGAAACGGTGATGATCATTGCTAAAAGAGCAAATCAACTGTCTGTTGAAATGAAACAAGACCTTGAAAAGAAACTTCAGGAATTTGCTTCATACAATGATAATCTGGAAGAGGTTTTTGAAAACCGTGAACAGATTGAAATTTCCCGTTACTATGAAAAATTGCCTAAATCAACTCTGATTGCGACTCAGGAGTACGAAGAGGGAAAGGTGTATTATAGAAATCCGGCAAAGGATAAAAATAATTTCTAATTAATTCTTTGATCATTCTCAAATATGTTACAAAGAATTCAAACGGTTTATTTGCTACTGGTAGCTATCTTAATGCTTATCGTAGTTTTTTTCCCTTTGGCAGTTGTTCAATCCGGAAATACTCTTTATTCATTTGATGTATTCGGGTTGAATACTCTCTTAGGAGAAAAAGAATTAATATATCCTGTAAGGGGATTATTTGTGTTGGTGGTTGTTATTCTGGCTGTTGCTATGACTACCATCTTCCTGTTTAAAAAGAGATTGCTTCAAATACGGTTGACGATTTTTAATACGATTCTATTGTTGGGTTTTTACGGCTTATTTGCTTACTTAATTTATCTGTTTAAAGGTGAATTAAGTGATTTTTCTTATAGCCTGAAGTTTGCGGCTTCATTTCCTGCAGTATGTATCGTGTTGAATTATCTTGCTATACGGAATATCGGAGCAGACGAAGCCTTGGTTCGTTCTCTTGACAGATTAAGATAAATAAAGTTTGGCTTAAATAGAGCTTTAAAGCGACCTCATATGAGTGTCGCTTTTTTTGTCTCGTTTATATGATTGTGGTCAAAAACGATAATTAATAAATCTTCATAAAAAGAATGCCGGAAATCTTACTATATTAGTAGCACAAACGTAAAACAAGAAAGTTATGGGAAAGAAAAATTTTGTGCTGGATACGAATGTTATTCTTCATGATTACAAGTGTATTGAAAACTTTCAGGATAACGATATCTATCTTCCTATAGTAGTTTTGGAAGAATTGGATAAGTTTAAAAAAGGTAGTGATCAGATTAATTATAATGCACGTGAATTTGTCCGTGAACTTGATGCGTTGACAAGCAATGACCTGTTTCTTAAAGGTGTCTCTTTAGGTATAGGTATGGGAAATCTTTATGTTGTGACCGGTGATAAATACCAGGAAAAAATAGCTCTTTCTTTTCCTGAACGCACCCCGGATCACAGGATATTATCCTGTGCGCTCTCTATTGCCGAAAAGAAACCCAAGATGCAGACTATTCTGGTGACAAAAGATGTAAATCTGCGTATGAAAGCTCGTTCATTGGGTATTCTTGTGGAGGATTATATAACCGATAAGGTGATTAATGTGGATCTGTTTGAGAAAGCACATGAGACCTATGAAGATATTAATCCGGATTTGATAGATACGATTTACAGTAAGCCGGAAGGTATTGATGTGGACGAGTTTGATTTTAAGAATTTGCTGAAACCCAACGATTGCTTTGTCCTTAAAAGCATACGTAATTCAGTGCTTGCCCGCTATAATCCGTTTACCGGTAAAGTGAAGAAAGTCGAAAAAGGTATAAATTATGGCATTCAACCTCGTAACGCCGAACAAAGTTTTGCTTTTGAAGTATTGAATGACCCCGAAATAAAATTAGTTGGTATCACAGGGAAAGCCGGAACAGGTAAGACGTTGTTGGCCTTAGCTTCCGCTCTGAAACAAGTGGATATATACAAACAGATATTATTGGCACGTCCGATTGTGTCGTTAGCAAATAAAGATATTGGTTTTTTGCCGGGGGATGAAAAACAAAAAGTAGCTCCTTATATGCAACCGCTGTTTGATAACCTGAACGTGATCAAAGCGCAATTCTCTCCAAACGGGCCGGAGGTTAAACGGATTGATGATATGCAAAAGAGTAATCAATTGGTGATCGAAGCATTAGCGTTTATTCGCGGACGAAGTCTTTCGGAGACATTCTGTATCGTAGATGAGGCGCAGAATCTTACCCCTCATGAAATCAAAACAATTATTACTCGTGCCGGAGAAGGTACTAAGATGATCTTTACGGGTGACGTACAACAGATTGACTCTCCGTATTTAGACGCGCAAAGTAATGGTCTGGCTTATATGGTAGATAAAATGAAGGGACAGGATATTTTTGCGCACGTAAACCTACTGAAGGGAGAACGTAGTCAGTTGTCGGAGTTGGCTTCCGATCTGTTATAAATAATTAGTAGAAACACAAAATTATATATTATGTCTGTAAAGTCATTTATTGAATCGAACAAAGAACGTTTTCTGGAAGAGTTATTCTCTTTAATACAAATACCCTCCATTAGCGCAAAACAGGAACATAAGCCTGATATGCTTGCCTGTGCGGAGAAATGGACAGAGATTCTATTATCATCGGGTGCCGACAAGGCGGTTGTTATGCCTACGGAAGGAAACCCCGTAGTTTATGGTGAAAAGTTTTACGCAGAAGATGCTCCTACTGTCTTGGTTTATGCACACTATGATGTAATGCCGGCAGAACCACTTGATTTATGGAAAAGTGATCCTTTCAAAGCTGAGATTCGTGATGGGCGAATCTGGGCGCGTGGAGCAGACGATGATAAAGGGCAGGGCATGATTCAGGTAAAAGGCTTTGAAACGGCTTTGAAAGAAGACTTATTACGCTGTAATGTGAAGTTTATTTTTGAAGGAGAAGAAGAGATCGGTTCTCCCAGTTTGGAGGGTTTCTGTAGAAAACATAAGGATTTGTTGAAAGCGGACGTGATTTTAGTTTCAGATACCAGTATGATAAATGCCGAAACGCCTTCGTTGACAACCGGCCTTCGCGGTTTGGCCTATTGGGAAATTGAAGTGACCGGTCCTAACAGAGATTTGCATTCAGGACATTTCGGTGGGGCCGTTGCCAATCCGATAACTGTGTTATGCAAAATGATGGCAGGAATAACAGATGCCGATGGACGTATAACTATTCCGGGTTTTTATGATGACGTAGAAGAACTGTCAGCCAAAGAACGTCAAATGATGGCACAAATCCCATTTGATGAAGAAAAGTACAAAAAAGCGATTGATGTAAATGCTTTATTTGGAGAGAAAGGTTATTCTACGCTTGAACGAAATAGTTGTCGTCCTTGTTTTGATATATGTGGAATTTGGGGAGGTTATACGGGTGAAGGAAGCAAAACCGTACTTCCGTCTAAAGCCTATGCCAAGGTTTCCTGCAGATTAGTTCCACATCAGGATCATACAAAGATATCTAAGATGTTTGAACAATATATTGCAAATATAGCTCCGGACTATGTGAAGGTAAAAGTCACCCCTAAGCACGGTGGTCAAGGTTATGTTTGTCCGATTGATTTACTTGCGTATCAGGCTGCCGAAAAAGCTGTCGGGATTGCTTTTGGTGTGAAACCATTGGCTGTACGTCGCGGAGGTAGTATTCCGATTATCTCCACGTTTGAACAAGTCTTGGGTATCAAGACCGTTCTGATGGGATTCGGGTTAGAACAAAATGCGATACATTCGCCGAATGAAAGTTGTCGTTTGGATTTCTTTTATAAAGGGATTGAATCAGTTGCAGAATTTTATAGAGAATACAAATAATATATGATAGAAAAAGAAGTAGTCTCCCTCGCGTTGAAAAACGCGGGGATTGAGACGCTTAACGAGATGCAGGAAGCTGTTATTGCAGCCGGTACATCAAAAGATATGTTATTGCTTAGTCCGACAGGTTCCGGAAAGACGTTAGCATTTTTACTTCCATTGCTGACAACCTTGTCGCGCGATATTGATACAATACAAGCCCTGATCATAGCTCCTTCACGGGAACTTGCCCTTCAGATAGAAACAGTGTTTCGCTCGTTAGGTGCAGGTTACAAAATTAATTGTTGCTATGGTGGGCATCCGATACGTACAGAAAAGAAAAGTCTGGAACATGCTCCGGCTGTTCTGATCGGTACTCCCGGCCGTATTTTAGATCATCTGGAACGCGGGAATATTGATTTGGATAATGTGAAAACGTTGATCCTTGATGAATTTGATAAAATACTTGAGTTGGGCTTTACCACGGAAATGAAAGAAATATTAGCCCACTTGCCGAGTGTGCGCAGGAGAGTGTTGACTTCTGCAACATCTGCTATCAGTATTCCCGAATTTGTCCGAATTCAGTCTCCCGTAAAATTATCCTTTTTAACGGAAGAGAAAAAAAATAAGGGATTATCTATACACATTGTGAAATCTCCTGTTCCGGATAAATTGGATACACTTTATGCCTTACTCGGGGAACTAAAAGGAGGATCGGCTTTAGTTTTCTGTAATTTACGTGAAGCTGTAGAGAGAGTCAGTAATTATCTGACAGAAAAAAACGTGGATAATGAAAGTTTTCATGGCGGAATGGAGCAGTTAGACCGGGAAAGAACATTAGCTAAGTTCCGTAATGGTTCTACAACTGTTCTGATTTCTACAGACCTTGCTGCACGTGGGTTGGATATTCCCGAAGTGAAGAACGTGATCCATTATCATCCACCCATAAATGAAGAATCATTTATTCATAGAAACGGTCGTACGGCACGTATGCATGCTGAGGGTGACGCTTATCTGATTTTAAACGACAAAGAGTTTATCCCTGAGTATATATCACCTGTGCCAGATGAATTTTTCCTTCCGGAAAAAGTAAAAACACCAATACCCTCTGATTGGGTTACTTTGACGATAAATAGAGGGAAAAGAGATAAACTAAGTAAAAAAGATGTAGTTGGATTTCTATTTCAGAAAGGTGGTTTGGCGAAGGATGAACTTGGAATAGTCGAAGTGAAAGAAAGTTACTCCTTTGCTGCAGTGAAGCGTTCCAAGCGTTCGGCATTGCTAAAGAAAATACAAGAAGAGAAAATTAAAAACATGAAAGCTAAGTTTTCCTGACAGATGAGCATACTTATAAAAGACGTAGAATGGAATAGTAAACCGACTGATATCTATATCGAAGGAAATCGGATTGTAGAAATTGCGAAGGAAATACATAAACCGGCAGATAAAATAATTGACGGAAAAAGAAAAGCGGTTATTCCCGGATTTGTGAATTGCCATACGCATGCGGCAATGACTTTATTTCGTGGATTTGGGGATGATATGCCTTTGAGGCCTTGGTTAGAAGATCGAATCTGGCCGAATGAAGCAAAATTGACAGAAGACGATATTTATTGGGGAGCCAAATTAGCTTGTCTGGAGATGATTAAGACGGGAACGACAACGTTCTTTGATATGTATCACGGCTTTCATGCTACAGCTACGGCTGTTCAGGATATGGGACTTAGAGCAACGTTGGCAGGAACTTGTTTTGATCACTTTAAACCACATCTGACAGAAAAGTGCAAACGTGAAAGTGAGGCTTTGTTGGCTTCAATGGGGCAATATAGCGACCGACTACGTTACGCTATCGGGCCACATGCCATTTATACCGTTTCAGGAGAACTCCTGAAATGGGCGCATCAATTTGCCTCAGCCAATAATATTCTTGTTCACCTCCATCTTTCGGAAACGAAAGGCGAAGTTGAGGATTCTATAAAACAGTTTGGTTGCTCTCCTGTTCGTTATCTACATAAATTAGGCGTATTATCACCAAATCTTGTAATAGCTCATGGTGTCTATGTAGATGATGAAGAATTGAGATTACTTGCCGATTATGGCGTAAGTGTGGTTCATAACCCTGCATCAAATATGAAATTAGGATCGGGTATTCGTTTCCTATATGATGAAATGAAGAAATACGCTATCCGTGTAGGATTTGGGACAGATGGCTGTGCCTCGTCAAATAATTTGGATATGATTGAGGTGATGAAACTAACAGCGCTACTTGGCAAAGGATGGCGAGAAAATCCGGTTGTTCTATCTGCAGAAGAAATGTTTGAATCCGCAACTAAGACTGGAGCGTCTATCTTGAATGTAGATGCTGGATGTATAGCAGAAGGAGCATTAGCGGATATAGCTTTGGTTGATTTGAATACGCCGGCTTTTACTCCGAATTTTAATTTTATATCAAACTTGGTTTATTCTGCAAATGGAAATTGCGTTGATACATTGATTTGTGACGGTAAAGTGTTGATGGAAGATAAAAAAGTTGATGGAGAATCTGAAATTCTGGAAAATGCAGGAAAAAGAGCTTATGATTTAATTTCACGATAAAAATAGTTCCTATGTTTGAAAAAGGAGATTCCAGTTAGATAGGCAAGAAATAAGCTATATCATTTTAGTTAACTTTGTATTTACAAGAATAACAGAGTGTTAACTTCAACAATATAGCTTATGA
>NZ_JAQWCQ010000025.1 GCF_028705895.1 Massilibacteroides sp.
TCCTACTCGTTAAGAATAGGCCAAACTTGTACCAACTAACCCCAAATAGGATAAGACTTGATCCTACTCGAGGCTAGTTATATCAATTTGTAAAGAACTGCAATACGTGGTTTACCGGAGGCTTACATTTAAACTGGATAGTAGAAATTAGGTGTAGTGTCTAAACAAAAACAAAAGACACTGAAAATCATTCGTTTTCGAAAATAAACCGTCAAAGTCAGGAAAAACGTCTGCAATTAACTTATGTGTAAGTCTGCCACCACTACCATGACCTAATAGTATGCACTCTGAATCATTAACCGGTAACGGACAATTTAACTTCATCTTATTCTTATTTATAATTATAATACGCAGCACAGACACCTTCTGTCGATACCATCGGGGCTCCGACCGGATGTTCCGGCGTACAGGTTATCCCGAAGAACGGACAATCCGCTACTTGTTTATTTCCCCTCATTATGTCTCCTGCGATACAATTCATTTCTTTACTTCTGTCGATATCTTGCCTAACAGACAAAATACCAAACTTTTTCACAGCGTCATACCGACTATACTTCTCGGACAGTTTCAGTCCGCTTTGGGCTATTTTACCGATGCCTCTCCATTCCTGATCAACGGGTTCAAGCATTTCCTTTATTAGTTCCTGCATTTGAATGTTTCCTGTTTCAGAAACAATTCTTTTGTAAGCATTCTCTACTTTGCCTTCTTTTCTTTCTAACCGCAATATACATTGATAAATACCATATAGCAAGTCTATCGGTTCAAAACCGGTAACGATTATAGTTTTTTTGAATTTATCGGCTAATATCATGATATTCATGATAAACCATTACTGCGCAAACATGTCCGGCGGCCAGAAATCCATCTACTTTACAATCCGCTTCTGAGAGAATTGCATCTATTGCGGCCGGAACAGTAAAAAGCGATGTTATGATCGAGAAGTTATTTACTTTTCTTCGCGAAGCTTCCTTGATAGCTGTCAGATGCAAGGGGGTTGTCGTCTCAAATCCTACAGCAAAGAAAACAACTTCCTTGTCCGGGTTTTTCTCGGCAAGATCTACGGCATCTAATGTCGAATAAAGAATCCGGACATCTGCTCCTTTCGCTTTTGCTCCTAAAAGATCGAGTTTACTGCCCGGTACTCGCATCATGTCTCCGAATGAGGTCATGATAACATGGGGTTGCAGGGCAATTTCAATTGCGCTGTCAATAATATAGGTGGGAGTAACGCAAACGGGACATCCGGGACCATGTAATAAAGAAATTTTATCCGGCAGCATGTTGTCAATACCGTAACGGGCTATGGAGTGAGTCTGACCTCCGCATATCTCCATAATGCTCCAGGAATTGACAACGGCATTATTGATTGCTTCTATTAACCGTTGAACCTGATCATTATCTCGGTATTCATCAATATACTTCATTTTAAGATAGACTAAAACCTCACAATTTACTCGTCCGAATCTGCTAATTTCTCAAAGTCCATTAGCGTTTCTTTTGCATATTCTTCGTTCACCGTGGATATTGCCATGCCGGCATGAGCCAGAATATAATCTCCGATATTGGCATCAATCCATTGTATGCAAACGTTTTTCATCATCCCTCCGAAATCTACCTTTGCCATTTTTAGGTCGGGAACAGAGTTGTCTATACTTATAATTTTCCCCGGTATAGCTAAGCACATAATTTTACCTTTTAATTAATACATCAGCTTGAACCGTCCCAAATGTATAATTTTTTAATTACTTGTGCCGGAAAAATAAAATAAAAAAAGGAAACTTCTTATTCCGTACCTCCACCTAAAGCACGGTAGAGGTTTACACTCAATTGAAGTTGTTCCAGTTTATCATTTACTTGACTTAGTTGCGCTGATAACAAATTCTGTTCGGCACTTAATACTTCAATATAGTTTGCCTCTGCTGCTTTAAGTAATTCTTTTGTGTAATTAACCGAATTTAGTGAAGCTTCTACCTGTTTTGCTCTGATCTCGTTTTTCTTTAAAGATGATTCCAACGAAAACAAAATATCCGAGACCTCCTTCCCGGCCGTAAGAACTGTCTTTTCAAAAGTCAACAACGTTTCCTTCTGTTGCGCTTTCGCTATTTTATAGTTCGCTATTAATTGCTTCTTGGCAAAAATAGGCTGCGTTAATCCTCCTACGATACTGGCAAAAAGATTTTCAGGTCTGAAAAAGTTTGATAATGTAGAAGCGTTATATCCAATTGTAGATGAATTCAAGACAATTGACGGATAGAAACTGGCTTGTGCAGCATTGGTTAATTCAAAAGCAGCACGGAATGAGAGTTCCGCTTGTTGTACATCCGGACGTTTAGCCAGCATCTGCATGGGCATACCATGTTGTAAATCGGAAATCATTTCCTGCTGATAAATATGAGAGCGCAGGATCGTTCCGGATTTCTTACCAACCAAAAGGCAGATCGTATTCTCCAATTCTCTGATCTGACTTTCTAAATCAGGAACGGTGATCTGGGTGCTATATAAAAGAGCCTTGCTTTGTTCTACTGCTGCACCATTCTGCATACCGGCCTCTTTTAATGCTTCGACGGTGGTGACACTTTCTTTCAATAATTCAATCGTTTCGTTTGTCACTTTTAATTGCTCATCTAATGCAAGAAGCGTATAATAAGACGTAGCAATATTCGCAATCAATGACGTTTGAACCAGATTTTTATACGCGTGACTGTTCAGGAACTGCGCATATTTAGCTCTGTGCTGACGGTTTAGTTTACCCCAGATATCAGCTTCCCAGGAAACGGCAATTCCCAGATTATAGCCTGTAGAACCATATCCTAATACATCTTTGCCGTTGGTTCCAGTGCTTACTCTGTTGTGAGATACCTGACCAATAAGAGCAAGGTCAGGGAAATAAGCCGCTTTAGCCATTCCTAAACTTGCTTCCGCTTGTTGAATACGCGTGTACGCTATTTGTAAATCAAAATTCTGTTTAATTCCTTCATCAATTAATGCGACCAAGAAAGGATCATTGAAGAATTCCCGCCACGGGAGGTTTGCAATGGTCGTTGTATCCGTTGAAAACTTGTCGCGATAAAGAGCTTCAACGTCTATTTCCGGTGTTTTGTATTTATTTAAAACCTGGCAGGAGGATAGTCCTATTGAGAGAATTACACTCAATAGAACTACCCCTTTTATATAGTTATGTTTCATCATTTATTATTATCGTGTTGATGTTGTATAAATTCATCATTAGAATTGATCAATCCCGAATCACTGAACTTATCTTGTATAGTCTGGAAAATGATATAAAGTGAAGGGATTACTAAGATACCTATTAATGTCCCGATTAACATACCTCCGATGGCGCTAATACCGATCGACTTGTTGCCGATGGCTCCCGCACCTGATGCTAACGCCAAAGGTAAAAGACCTACGATGAACGCGAAAGAAGTCATAAGGATCGGACGAAGACGGGCTACTGCTCCATTAACTGCTGCATCAATAATATTCATGCCCTGTTGCCGTCGTTGAATAGCATATTCCACAATCAATATGGCATTCTTGGCGAGCAGCCCGATCAACATAATAATGGATATCTGCACATAAATATTGTTCGTTATACCTTGCGAAGAACCGAATATGAACAAGAAGACAAATACCCCTGCTAATCCGACGGGGAGAGAGAAAATAACGGCTAAAGGAAGTATGTAACTTTCATACAAAGCTGCTAACAGGAGATATACAAAGATCAGACATAGGGCAAAGATCAATAATGTCTGGCTGCCGCTTCTCACCTCTTCCCTTGTCATGCCGGAATATTCATACCCATAACCTGCCGGAAGTTTTTGAGCTAATTCTTCTTCTATAATTTTAATAACATCTCCGGTACTATAATCAGCTGAAGAATTCGGAACAATATTCAGGCTCATCGAAGAATACATGTTGAAACGAGCCAGACTTTGAGGACCCATGATATCAGTTACTGTGATAAACTCAGTAATAGGAGCCATCTCTCCGGAAGATGTGCGAATGAACAGACCGTCCAGATCATCCATCATTTTTCTGTATTCAGGCGCTGCCTGTACCATTACCCTGAATTGTTTTCCGTAGATATTAAAGTTGGAAATATACATACTACCGATATAAGCCTGAAGTACGGACATAACCTCCCCTAATGTCAGACCGGACTCTTTGATTTTGGCAAGGTCGGCATCTATTTGTTTCTGAGGAAAATTAGGATTAAATGTTGTCATCGCCATCAATACCTCATCACGACTATTTAACTCGTGGATGAAATTTTGTGCTACTTCATAGAATTTATTAATGTCTCCTCCCATTTTATCCTGTAGCTGCAGCTCAACCCCACTGCTTATACCAAAACCTTGTAAGGTAGGAGTTCCCATAAACATGAAGGTGGCATCTGTGATAGATTTCGTTCTCTGCGTCATCATGCCGGCAATCTGGTCGGCAGTAATACTTCGTTCACTCCAGGGTTCCATCTTCATCATAACTGTGGCATACGAACTACCTACACCGCTCATGAAGTTTACCCCGGTAATGTTTAAGACATGGGCTACGTTGGGCATCTCATGGGCTATTTTGAGAACTTCCTGAACGATGGAATCCGTGCGTTCAAGTGATGCTCCGGGAGATAATGTGATCATTCCCATAACACCTCCGCTATCCTCATGAGGCACAAAGCCCGAAGGTGTTGTTTTCATCAACAAAGCAAAGATAAAGACGGCCACTCCTATAATGGTGCCTGTTATCCATCTATGTTTCTTCTTTCCTAAGAAGAGAAGGGAGTTCTTATATTTCTGAGTTCCTAAGTCAAACCATATATTAAATGTATAAAAGAAACGCTGAAGGAATCCTCGTTTCTTATCTTCCCCGTCGTGCGACTTGAGGAATAGGGCGCAAAGAGCCGGACTAAGAGTTAACGCATTTACAGCAGATAGTAAAATAGCCACCGCTAATGTAAGTCCGAATTGTTTGTAAAACACACCGCTTGTTCCTCCGATAAAACTTACCGGAATAAAAACAGCAGACATAACGAGAGTAATGGATACGATAGCAGGAGCAATTTCTTTCAGCGCGTTTAGCGTTGCCTGTTTGGCATCTTTTTCACCGTTATCCATTTGGGCATGGACGGCTTCGACGACGACTATCGCATCATCAACCACAATTCCGATAGCCAGTACCAGAGCAAACAGGGTGAGCAAGTTTATTGAGAACCCCATCAATTGCAGGAAAAAGAATGTTCCAATAATTGCAACAGGAACTGCGATTCCCGGAATAATAGTCGAACGCCAGTCTTGCAGGAAGATGAACACAACTAAAAACACAAGGATAAAGGCTTCAATCAATGTGGATATTACTTTACTGATAGAAGCGCTAAGAAACTCGCTGGAATCTGAAACAAACGTGTATTTTATTCCCGGAGGAAAACTGGCGGAAGCATCGTTCATTACTTTTTTCACATTGGCGATTACTTCCTGCGCGTTAGAACCTGCGGTCTGACTTATAGCCATTGCTACAGATTCTTTTCCGTCAAGAGCTGAAACTACCGTGTAATTCAATGACCCTAATTCAACATCGGCTATATCTTTTACACGCAGGATATATCCGTCTTCAGATCGGATAATAACGTTCTCAAATTCTTCGGCAGTTTTCAGACGGCCGGTGTATTTTAAGGTGTATTGAAAAGATTGATCACCATCCTGACCTAACTCGCCCGGAGCAGCTTCGATATTCTGATCTTTCAATGCGGCAATGACTTCTGACGGATTAATTTTGTAAGAGGCCATAACGTCCGGTCTAAACCAGATACGCATAGAATAATCTCTTGCCCCGTAAACCGTGGCTTCTCCTACTCCAAAAACACGTTTTATCTGCGGCAGAATATTTATGTTCGCATAATTCTGTATAAAAGAACCATCATAATCCGGATTGTCTGAAGATAATGAAATCATCAGTATTGTACTACTTTGTTGCTTCTTTACGGTCACCCCCGATTGAACAACTTCCGACGGCAATAAAGGCTGAGCGCGGGCCGCCATATTCTGTACATTCACCGCTGCAATATCCGGATCTATTCCTTGTTTAAAGAACACTCTGATTTGTGCCATACCATTATTACTTGCCGAAGAAGTCATATACGTCATCCCTTCAACACCATTTATTTGTTCCTCCAGTGGTATGACAACACTGTTAAGTACCACATCGGCATTCGCTCCCGGATAAGTTGCGGATACCTGAACTGTGGGCGGTGCGATGTCCGGATATTGTTCTACAGGTAATGTTGCTAAACCGATTATCCCCAGAATTACAATAATAATTGATATAACAGTAGATAATACAGGTCTGCCTATAAATGTTTTTAACATCTTTATTTGCTTAAATTAATTAGACGCTTATTTTATTTTCTTTCCATTGAATAAAGTGGCGACACCACTCTCTACAATCACATCCCCATCTGCGAGGCCGTCGGTCACAACATAATTCTTACCGTCATTAAGCGCTATGACGGATATGTTTTTTTGCACTACAGAATCTCCCTGTACCTTAAATGTTAATACTTTATCTTGTTGTGCGAAAGTAGCCGCCTGAGGAATAATCAGTACATTATCCATGATTCTCGGAATGTCGATTTTCCCACTTGTTCCACTTTTCAGCAATCCTTGCCGGTTCGGAAATACAGCTCTGAAATTGGCCGATCCGGTCGTTACATTCACAACGCCCGATATGGTTTCTAATTTCCCCTTTTCAGCATAAGTGCTTCCGTCAGCTAATCGAAGAGTTAATTCCGGAGCATTTTTTATCTTTTCTTTCTGTGTCTCTCCGTCCAATGTGTTCAGAAACTCGGAAAGCACCTTTTCATTCATCGAGAAATATGCATAAATATTACTTGTATTAGCCACTGTTGTAAGTGAACTGGTACTATTTACCAAACTTCCTATCCGAAAAGGAATTGTACCCACGATGCCATCAACAGGGCTGGTCACAGTTGCCCAGTTTTTGGTCGCCTCAGCCTGCATCAATGTCGCCTTTGCCTGTTCTAATGAGGCGAGAGCCGATTGATACGCATTTTCATACATTTGCAGTTGTACATTACTTACTATGCCCTTTTCTGCCAGAGGACGAATGCGTTCTACATCCAATTTGCTCGTATTTAGTTGAGCTTGTGCACTGTTGAGTGAAGCTTTTGCCGACAGGTACATTTGTTCCGAAGAAGGTGAATTTATTTTAAAAAGAACTTGTCCTTTCTTTACAACTGCTCCTTCGTCAATATAAACAGCTTCAATAAACCCATCAACCCGAGGTCTGATTTCAACGTCCACCTTTCCTCGCAAGGTTACAGGATAAGTTGTGCTTAACGTTGCCGATTGCTTTGAAAGTTTTAATTCCGGATAGTTCTGGGTAGCGGATGTCTTGTTGTCCGAAGCTTTCTTGCTGCACGAAGAAAAAAGGAATAAGGCAAATACTACATAATAAAAAAGTCCAATCTTCATTTTTATAACTTATTTGTATGTGAAATTCTAATATACTGTTGAGTTTTATAATAAAAAATTATAACAAAAACAATAAACGTTTTGGTCTTTATCGCGCTTGTTTATCTACTTATTGCAATGTTTTTCTTTAAATTACGCTGATTAAGATAGAATTTTAATAAACAATGTAAAATTATGAATTTTTCGTGTTCTCTTGGCCTAAACGTTTGCAAAAAACACTTAAAGATTTAATCTAAACCATTAAAGTATGGGTTTTCCTCTACTATTGTGAAATATATAAAGGCATACAAGTCCTGTTTTTTATATTCTTTAGTTAAGTTTGCTGTGATTTATCCTTTTTTCCATATCTGTGGTAAAGTTGTTTCACAGTTATGGTAAAGTTGTTTGACAGTTGTCGAAAAGTTTTTCCACATATATGGAAAAAGAAAATGCCTTTGGCTTTATGTGAAAAAATATGGTGGTTAAGATTCTCATACAAGGATTGGTGCAGGGAGTTGGATTCAGACCTTTTGTTTACTTGTTGGCTAAGGCTATGGGAGTAAAAGGTGAGGTGTCGAACTGTGTCAATGGGGTTATTATACAAGCGGAACTTACTGAACAACAGTTGGGTTTGTTTATACATCGGATTAAGAAGGAATGTCCTCCGGTGGCTACTATTCATCGCATTGATATTGGAGAAAAAGCGGATCGGAGCGGTTGCTTTACGGACTTTAAAATTGTGAAAAGTCAATCCGGTGAAGCCCGGATCACGCAAGTGGCTCCTGATATTGCTATTTGTGAGGGTTGTTTGCAAGACAGGAAAACGCAACTACATCGTATCAACTATCCTTTTATTAATTGTACGCATTGTGGCCCTCGTTTTTCCATTGTGAAGAATTTGCCGTACGATCGCGACAACACCACCGTGTCTGTTTTTGAGATGTGCGAAACGTGCAAGGAAGAATATAAGAATATCACAGACCGTCGTTTTCATGCCCAGCCCGTAGCCTGCAATCATTGCGGCCCGGTTTATTATGCGATTTTGAACGGCGAATATTCAGACAACTATGAGGAATTGCTAAATAAAACGGTGAATCTGATCCATGCGGGAGAGGTTATTGCCGTTAAAGGAGTAGGTGGGTATCACTTGGTTTGTGATGCGCTGAATGATAAAGCCGTACAGAAATTACGTGCGATAAAATACAGGGATAGCAAGCCATTTGCTGTCATGTTTGGTGATTTGGCTGCTTTAGAAGAGTATGCATATTGTCACGAAAAAGAAGAAGAGGTTCTTACGTCTTACAGAAGACCGATTATTATGCTTAAACAACGGAAAACCTTGTCTCACGGAATAAATCCGGGGATGAATACAGTTGGTGCGATATTGCCCTATATGGCTATTCATTATGATTGGTTTGAACGGGTAGCTACTCCTGCTTTGGTTATGACAAGCGGGAATCTGAGTGAATGTCCTATTGCGATAACCCCCGAAGAAGCGGAACTGCAGTTCGGTGGAAAAGTAGCGTTGCTCCTTCATCATAATAGAGCAATCTATAATCGTGTCGATGACTCCATCGAACAATTGATCGGATTGGAGTCCTGTATTATAAGACGTTCGCGCGGTTATGTGCCCGAACCTTTTTTTACGGATGAGGATATGGAGGGGATTCTTGCTTTTAGAGCAGAAAAGACGAACGTTTTTGCTTTGGGTAAAGACAATATCTGCGTTTTGAGTCAGTATATCGGTGATCTGAAAAATTGGGAAACGTTCTCTTTCTATAAAGAATCTATGTCGCGTTTTCAGTCTCTGTTTCGTTTCAAACCGAAATTGTTGGTTTGCGACATGCATCCGGATTATTTGTCTTCACAACACGCCGGGACAATTAGTAGAGAAAATGAGATCCCCCTTGTTCAGGTACAGCATCACCATGCACATGCCGCGGCCTGCATGTTGGAATACAATCTGAATGAAAAGGTGATTGCTATAGTTTGGGATGGAGTAGGATTAGGCGATGACGGCAATGTGTGGGGAGGAGAGTTCTTTTTGTGTGATAGAAAAACATATATACGACTTTCTCATTTTGAGTACGTCCCGATGCCGGGAGGAGATATGGCTTCTAAAGAACCTTGGCGGATGGCCGTTTCCTATTATCTTTATTATGGACTAACATTGCCGGATTCTTTTGTGAAGCGAATCGGAGAGGAGAAGATTAAACAGATCAGGAGTGTGATTGATAAAAATCTGAATTGCCCGCTTACCTCAAGTGCCGGACGGCTGTTTGATGGCTTAGCTTCTTTGTTAGGGCTTTGCGATGTTGCTACGCATCAGGCACAAGCTGCCGTACTTTTGGAACAATCGGCCTCTGAAGAAATAACGGAGATTTATCCTGTGGACTGTTCGTCTCCGATTTGTCTCCGTGAGATGTTTGCACATATTCTAACGGATATGGAAAAGAATGCGTCTATACATAATATTGCTGCCAAAATTCATAATACATTTGCCGACCTGATTCTTAGGATGGCCAAAAAGTATTGTAAGGAAACGGGAGTAAACAAAGTGATTCTGTCGGGAGGGTGTTTCCAAAATAAACGACTGACAGAACTATTATTGAAATTGTTTTCTAAGGAAGGAATTTCTTTGTACATTCCCCGTCGGATTCCATGTAATGATGGAGGTATTGCAGCCGGTCAATTAACTATTGCTGCTGCAAAGATCGAAAGATAAGGAAGATATGCATGAATTAGCAATAGCACAAAGTATAGTCCGACTCGCTGAGCAAAATGCAAAAGACAATCAGGCTGAAGAAATAGAAGAACTGGAACTGGAAATAGGTAGTTTGGCAGGAATAGAAATCTCATCTCTTGAATTTGCCTTACAAAGTGCCGTGAAAGATACGATGCTCCATCGCGCACGGATTGTCCGGCATGATATTCCGGCAGAAGGAAGATGTGGCGATTGCGACGCGGTATTTCCTGTTGAAACGTTGTTTAGTCCTTGCCCTCAATGCGGGTCTTATTGTGTGAATATCCTGAAAGGAAAAGAATTAAGAATTAAATCGATTGTTGTTAAATAGACTTCTAACAAAACTTCTGAAATGAATAGTGCGTAAGTCGCTAGTAGATATCGTATTTATGTACAGATTTAATGAATAGTATGCACGTTTGTAGCAAACCCTAAATCTCGAATCAGTCCACCAAATTGCAGGTAAGCAAGATTAAAGGGTTGGAGGCCGGTATTGCTGTTCCTTAAATATTTAGTAGTTTTGTAACGGTCATAGATAGCCTAAAAAAGACAGCATAACAAGATATAAAAGAAGAATTAATAATGCTAACAAAAGAATATATCACAAAACTGAAACAAGATAAGAATGGTGCTATTGCAAAGCTTATTGAGGCACAGCGAGATGTTGGAAGCCTTAATTTTATTCTTGAAAATTTAGGGCAACTCCCAAATGACTTCAGCTCCGAATTTCTATATGATCTTTTGGAACATAGCCATGCGCAGGTCCGTTTAAATGCTGTGAAAAACATTGGAAAACTCAATGGGAAATCCAATGTGAAAAGTTTATATACTCTTTATCAGCATGAAACAGACACTGGAGTTCGTCGTGAGATTGTGTCAGCTATCGGCAGGCAAAAAAAATGTGAGAACAAACCACTTTTATATAGCTTTTTAGAAGATGTAGATCCCAAAATTATTTGTCAAGCAATTAGAGCTTTGTTCGTTTTTGAAAAAGATAAAGATGTTGAAGAGCATTTGCGACCGCTTGTAAATCACGAAAACGAAATGGTGCGAACTATTATTTACAAGGAATATTTTGCAAAAGAAAAATCAGCAAAAAACACTTTAGCTCATGCAGAGACGTTCCATTTTCTTAAAAATGTTGTTGTGAATGCAGATGTTTTGAAAGCGTTAAAATTTGTTCCTGACGAAAGTGTGCATTTAACATTTACTTCGCCGCCTTATTATAACGCCCGCGACTACTCAATTTATCCTAGCTATCAGGCATATTTAGAGTTTCTAGAGAAAGTTTTCATAGAAACACACCGAATAACAAAAGAAGGGCGTTTTTTGATTGTAAACACTTCGCCAATAATTATTCCTCGCGTAAGTCGCTCTCATTCAAGTAAACGTTATGGAATTCCCTTTGATTTACATCCGTATTTAGTTAAAAATGGTTGGGAGTTTATTGATGATATTGTATGGTTAAAACCTGAAGCAAGTGTAAAAAACCGTATTGGTGGCTTCATGCAACACAGAAAACCCTTGGGTTATAAGCCTAATTCGGTTACTGAATATTTGATGGTTTACCGAAAAGCGACTGAAAAGTTGTTGGATTGGAATATAAGGAGTTATGATCGAAAAACAGTGGAGGAAAGCAAAGTTGCAGACGGATACGAAACAACAAATGTTTGGAGAATTGACCCTTGCTTTGATAAAGTACATTCAGCTATTTTCCCTGTTGAACTTTGCAAACGTGTAATTCAATATTATTCTTACAAAGGCGATTTGGTTTTCGACCCATTTGGTGGTAGTGGTACAGTCGGACGAACTGCAAAAGCATTGGAAAGATTATTTTTCCTAACAGAACAAGAACCCAAATATTTTGAATATATGCAATCCAAAACAAAGGATTCTGCATTGTTTAACGAACGTAAAACGATTTTTTTAACATTAGAACAATTTAAAGAATCTGCAAAATGACACTTACAGACCAAATTGTAAAAAATATTATTATCCGCTTGATAAAATCACAAGATTACCGTATTGAAATTGTCAACCTTATTAACGCTGAGTTTCTTCAATTTGCCGTAGATTTCTTCAAAAAGATCGCTTATGCCAAATTGGATTCTGAAGAAATAACTATTGGTTGGTATAAAAAAGTATTTATGGACGATGCTCTTTCTTCGGATGAAATTGCCATAAATTCAGGGTTGAACAAAAAGACAATCAGTAACATGTACGGAACAGCTACGAAAACTGTTGTGATTGAAGCCGCAAACGAACACTTTGAATCACTTTATAACAGTATTCAATCACTTGTGGAAATGGAAAAGGAAATAGACTTAACCTTGACTATTAAAATGAAGGGAGTAAGTGTTGATTTGAACGTTTCCGAAAGTTTGATTGTGATTAATACATTAGCAGTTAAGCGTGCTGCTTTACGTGGCGGTTTGTGGAGTACTGCAGGTAAAAGTGCTGAAAAATATCTAATGTTAACTTTGTGTAAATTATACCAAGTTGATGAGAAATATTATGACGCTTCACATTTTGTAAAAGACAAAGGAAAAAAGGTGGATAGAGAAATCGACTTCTATTTGTTGAATAATGGCAAAGAATATTTGTGTGAGGTTAAATTAATGGGCAAAGGAAATCCTGAAAGTGCAGATGCAATTATTGCTCGTAGTAGCAATATTTTTGTTGCTGACACTCTTTCGCAACAGAATATGAATCAATGTGAAGAATTAGAAATTAGTTGGGTTGCTTTGCGAGATGAAAAAGGGTATAAACGATTTAAATTAGCTCTTGAAAGATTTGGCATTCCTCATACAGATTATAATGGCAATTTAGAAGAGGATTTGCTAAGAATCTTGGATGAGTTGTTATAAATGACCGTTTCTTAGCTAATTAATTAAATCCGATATTAATATAAATAATTGAAAGAAAATAAATTATGTGTGGAACTTGCGGATGTAGCGATCATGGACGCAATCATGAACACGGGCATAGCCACGGTCATTCTCATGATCGCGAAAAGAGTACGGTAATATCCATAGAACAGGATATTCTTCAGCAAAATAATTTACTTGCTGAACGTAACAGGGGATATTTTGAGGCGAAAATATTTTTTGTCTCAATTTGATGAGTTCTCCGGGAGCAGGAAAAACGGCCTTATTGGAGGAAACAATCCGGCGGATAAAGGATCAAACTTCGATCTGTGTTGTTGAAGGCGACCAGCAAACAAACAATGATGCGGATCGTATTGCGGCTCTTGAAATAGAGGCATTTCAGGTAAATACAGGGACGGGATGTCATTTGGATGCAGCGATGGTTAATCATGCGGTTAAACATCTGAATCCGAAAGAGGGTTCGATTCTTTTTATTGAGAATGTAGGTAATTTAGTCTGTCCCGCGATGTTTGATCTTGGTGAGGCAAAGAAGGTTGTTATCATTAGTCCTACTGAAGGAGACGACAAGCCGTTGAAATATCCATATATGTTTCAGGAGGCGGATGTTTGTGTTATCAATAAAATTGATCTTGTTCCTTATTTAGATACGGATATTGAAAAGTTGAAAGAAAACGCGTTGAAAGTAAATCATCATCTGGAATTGTTTGACGTTTCGGCTACTAAAGGAACAGGATTAGATGCCTGGTGTGAATGGTTACTAAAAAAGAATATGCTAAATAAATTATAAGGTATGGAAACTACTGTAAAACTCTATTCGTTGTCTTATACTCAACTAAAGACCTATGCATTTGCTGGTTTGTTTGTCGCCGGTAATATCGTGTTTCCCCAGTTGTGCCACCTTGTGCCTAACGGGGGATTAATCTTGCTGCCAATTTATTTCTTTACGTTGATCGCAGCGTATAAATATGGATTGACGGTAGGTTTGCTGACAGCCGTTCTTTCTCCATTGGCTAACCACCTTTTATTTGGTATGCCTCCCGCTCCGGTGTTGTTGCCGATACTGATCAAATCATCTATTCTGGCAGTTGCAGCTGCTTTAGTCGCACACCGTTTAGGTAAGGTTTCCTTTTGGGGTGTTCGGACTGCTGTGCTTGTTTGTCAGTTTGCAGGGACAATCCTTGAATGGACAATTGTAAAGGATTTCTTTGTGGCGATTCAGGATTTCAGCATCGGAATACCGGGTATTATTCTTCAGATCTTTGGTGGATATGCTGTCTTGCGTACACTTACCCGTTGATCCGGAGTTGTATAGTGACGACGTGCGACCAATCGTTACGCAGACGGTTGCACGTTTCGGGCTGGAGGAATGGAAAGCCGGTATATTAACTCACGAACTGCATGGACACTTAGGCATTTACTCTATTCTGGGAGTTAAGATGGGACTGGCTGCGATTGAGTATCTTGGTGCTGAGCCGGGGCATGTTTCTGTTTATTCCTATGCCGGAATAAAACCGCCTGTCAGTTGTATGAACGACGGTTTGCAGGTGAGTACTGAAGCTACTTTCGGACACGGTCTGATTAGCTCTCCTCCGACGGATTCTCCCTTACTTATGGCTGATTTCTCCATAAAAGACCGTACAATTCAGGTGTGATTCAAATCCGAGATAGAGCAGATGATAAAGAGAGAAATCAAGCAAGCGTTTGAAAAATATGCCCATACACCGCCTTATTGGGAGTATGTTCGTAAGTTGGCAATTCGATTCTGGGCTGAATTAGACCGGAAAGAAATATTTGACATCAAAGAAGTTACCTCTGGCATAGATTGAGAGAATGAAACTGACACCGGAATTGATCGATTTTATGGAAGAACATGGCCAGACGGAACCATCCCGTTTGCTGTTGAACGCTTCCCGCTTCCCGGATGTAGATATCCCTTTTGTTGTTGAACAAATCACTGCCCGACGACAGATCAGGGATAAACTTCCCGGTTGGTATGCCAATAAGGCGTTGGTTTTTCCATCTAAACTCGCCGCCGAACAATGTTCCTCCGAACAAACGGCCGGTTATAAACAACAATTGGTAAATGCGGAAGACCATGTTTGTGATCTGACCGGAGGATTGGGTATCGACAGTTATTATTTTTCTCTGAAAGCAAAAAAGGTTACTTATATAGAGCGTTTCGCGAATTATGCTGAGGCGGCGTGTTCCAATTTTGAGACGCTTCAGGCCGATAATATTACTGTCCTTAACGGCAATGGAGAGGAACTGGCAACGGGCATAAAGGATGTTGACGTGTTTTTTATTGATCCTGCCCGGCGTGGAGATGGAAATAAGCGGGTCTTTGCCTTGTCGGACTGTGAACCGGATCTGACATCCTTATATCCAATCTTATTGGAACGAGCGCCAAAGATAATTGCCAAGATTTCCCCCATGGCGGATATTCTACATACCCTGACTTTGCTTCCCGAAACAACCGAAGTGCATGTAATCTCCGTTAGAAATGAATGCAAGGAATTATTGTTTGTTGTCGAGCGAAAACAAGAAGAGCCGTTGCCCGTACATATTGTCTGTGTGAATTTCCCAACAAAAGGAGAATCGGAACGTTTTACCTTTTCGATGGAAGAAGAAAGAAGTACAACGCCAATATTTACCGAGACCGCTGGCAGATATCTTTATGAACCGAATGCCTCCCTGCTGAAGGCCGGTGCTTTTAAAATAATCACAGCCAACTATCCGGTCAAAAAACTCCATATCAACAGCCATCTTTATACATCGGATGTATTGGTTCCTGATTTCCCCGGTCGGACATTCTCAGTAGAAGAAGTAATACCTTTCTCGTCCGCCCTATGTAAAAAGATAGTCAAGGAAGTGCCTCAAGCAAATATCACCATCCGTAATTTCCCCTTAACAGTAGAAGCGCTACGGAAAAAAACTAAAATAAAAGACGGAGGAGAAATTTATCTTTTCGTAACCGCCCTTGCTGATGATAGCAAAGTCCTGATCAAAACGAAGAAATACAATCCCTTGGTTGAAATATAGCCGATAATTTACGTATTTCTGCCAGTCTGATTATCGTATAAAGTTTTGCTTTATAAGAGTTATTCTTTCTGAACAAACTTCAGACAAACAGGTTTCTCTATTATTGTAATATCTTGTTTAGTATCAGTTAGCAATCCTGTTGTCGGGTCAATACTGAATACCTGAATCAGATTGCTGTGCTGATTGGCGACCAACAGAAACTTACCATTAGGCGTTATAATGAAGCTGCGGGGATGGACACCTGTTGACTGATAACCTACGGATGTTAGTTTGCCGTTCATTTCATTTATCCGAAAAATGGCAATCCCATCGTTTTTTAGCCGATTAGACGAGTAAAGAAACTTCCCGTTTGGAGAAATATGGATATCCGCGCTACCTTTAGTTCTTTCGTGTTCAACAGTATCGGATGCGATATTTTGAAATTCACTTAATACTCCGTCGTTATAGTTAAAACATGAAACAGTTCCATCTAATTCGTTGATACAATAAAAATACTTTCCGTTAGGATGAAATACCATGTGTCGAGGTCCGGCTCCTTTATGAACGGAGAAAAATTCAGGACTCCCTTTTCTCAAGAACCGACCATCATTGCCGGATGTATCATTAATAATAAACTTATATATACGATCTTTACCTAAATCAGTAGCAAAAAGATAACGCTTGTCCGGCGAAATAATACCCATGTGCATGTGCGATTCAGGGAAGAAGTCGAAAACCTGAGAAGCCGCCTTAAGAGAACCATCCTCAGTTATAGGAAATACGCTGATATTCCCTCCGCGATAATTTGCTGTCATAACGAACCCTTTCTCTGAGTCTGTCAGAACATAACATGGCCCTGCCCCCTTAGTAGCTTCTTTGTTGATACTTGTAAGTCTCCCTGTTTCCTTATCAAAAGAAAAAGCCCCCGCTGCCGATCCGTCTTCACCACTTTCACTCGCCGCATAAACAAACTGCTCATCTTCAGAGACCGCCAGATAAGAAGGATTAGCCAGGCCGGAGACACTGCTGACATATTCCGTCTTCCCGCTCTCCGTATTCAAATCATAAACAAAAATTCCGTCCGCATTCTCCGGACTATACGTTCCTATCAATAGATAAATCATAATTGCTTCTTTCATCTTATAACCGCTTTAAATTTTTTCTCGGTGAAAATAAGCATAAAGCAGTTATAAGATATGTTTATTAATGGATAAAATTTAATAATACATTAGCTTTTAAAAATATCCTCCTTTTTCTTTGATCTCCTGAATGGTCTGTCCTTCGTGGACCCAACTGAATATTTTCTTCTCATTTTCTCTGATTTCTTCTGCACGTAGAAGAACATCATAAGCAATATCCCGTGGTACAACTAATACGCCATCAATGTCTCCCATAATGATATCACCCGGACGTATCAACGCATCTCCAATTAAAATAGGAATTTGATAATGGGTAATCAAACATCTGCCAAGACTGCCGTTGGAAATACGGTATTTGTAAAATACAGGGAAGTCGGCCGATAATATTTGGTGCGTGTCACGTATGCCACCATCAATACAAGCTGCTTTTACCTTTTTCCCTTTTGCTGTGGCGGTCATTACACCACCCCAAAGAGTTGCTTTCTCATCTTTGGTGGTATCCCAAATAACAAAAGCATCTTCTCCTAATTCATCAAGCATTTGTGAACGGAAATCCATTTCCCCGGAGATTAAGACATTTGGACTACTCTTTACAGTAAAAGCAAAACCAGCTATTGTTTTATATTCTCTTAAAGGTAAAATGTGACGAGGTAAAGCTTGATTTAAATAGCAAAACTCTCTTAATACATCGTTTACTGCTCCTGTATATAATTGTTCGAATCGTTGTAATAGTTCTTTTTCATCAATAGGAAATTTTGTTTTGGAAATATACTCTCTGGTCTCAATCAGTTTTTCCAGATTCATCATTCCAATCTCTTTTTTGTATTGCTCTACACTCATTTTATTTTGATTTTAATTAGTTAAACAAACTCATTCCTCCGTCCACAAAAAAATCACCTCCCGTAATATATTTTCCAGCATCTGAACATAGCAACAAGGCTAATCCTGCACAGTCAGTGGGTTTGCCAGCAAAGCCTAATGGAATCTTTTGCATAGTTGCCTTATTGTAGTCGGGATTTGCAAGAACTTCTTCGTTACGTGCTGTTGTTATCACACCAGGAGCCAGATTGTTTACGTTGATTCCAAAGGGTGCCAACTGGACAGACAGGTTTTTAACCAGATTGACAAGTCCTGCTTTTGATGCCGCATAAATACACATATCCTTATGTGGACGTGTTTGTTGTACGGAACCGATATTTAATATTTTCCCCCATTGTTTTTCTTTCATATAGGGAACCACGGTCTGAATCAGATTAAGTGTAGAACGTAGGTTTACGTTTACTTGTGTAGCAAACTCTTCATCTGTTATCTGATCCCACTGTTTGCGAATCTGCACTGATGCGTTGGCCACCAGAATATCAACGGGACAATCATGTGTAATAATAAACGTGTTTAATTTCTCTGTGATATTATCCTCTGCCAGATCAAGAGGCCAAAGCCAACATTTTACCCCCAATGAACGGATCTGGACGGCCGTTTCCTCTGCTAATGCCGTGTTACTTCGATAATTGATGATGATGTTAGCTCCATATTCGGCCAAAGCTAAGGCAATAGCCTTTCCAATTCCTTGTCCTCCTCCTGTTACTAAAGCGGTCTTAGAGGATAAGTCGAATAAATTATGAATAGTCATGTCTTTTTTATTTTAATGGTGCACTTTGGCTGCATTTAACTGTTCTGTTAATTGAACTGCTGAATCAATCAGTTTATCAACAATCAAATTTTTTAAGTCTCCCACAAATCTAAAATCCGGAAGATAGATTCCCAGACTCGCAATGATTTTATTGTCGTAAAAAACAGGAACAGCAATACCAACTACATGTGAAGGTGTGGTTTGATATGCTATTCCTTGTGCTTTAATTTTGTTTAATTCTTTAAAAAAACTCTCTTTTGTTGAAGCTTCTCTCCAAATTGTCGAATTAGGAAGTCCGAATTTTTTTATAACAGCCTCCTGTTCCTCTCTTTCCAAATAAGCTAGAATAAGTCGTCCGGTTGAGGCATCATAACCATCTTTTTCTTTGTTCGATCTAACCTGTAGTTCATGATCGGTGTATTCCGTATGCAAAACAATACGTTTATGATTATGTTTGTTATAGATAGCTATTATAACAGTCTCATTAAGTAATTCACAAAGCTCTTTAATAATAGGCTTTGCTATTTTTGTTAGGCTCGTTCGAGAAGAAAAATTACCTGTTAAATAATAAGCCATACTTCCGAGACGATACCCTTTTTTATACCCCATTTGTTCGATATAATTTCTGCTGACCAGTGTTTTTAGAATGTTTGCGCAGGTTGCATGATTTAATTTCATTGAATCAGCTATTTCTGTCAAAGAATATACCTGATCAGGATGTTTTGAACAAAACTCCAGAATATCCAAAGCTCTGTGAATTACTTGTATCATAACTGTTTTGATTTAACGAAAATACTATAGCTTACTGTTAGATGAACTCCGAAAGGACTAAATCCCTCCAACTATCGGATACCAGTCTTTATTGTACGGGTCTTGATGAAATCGGGCGTAATAATCTCCTTTTTCTTCGAAGTAACGTTCGTATTTTTCCATTTTTTCTTCATCAAGCTCTACGCCTAATCCGGAACCTTCAGGTACTTTGATCGCTCCGTTTTCATATTTAAGTTTTCCCTCCACAATAATATCATCTTCCAAATAATGGTAGTGTGCGTCTCCAGGCATGGTCATGGCAGGGATAGTAGAAGCTGTGTGTAACATAGCAGCCAGTTCGATACCAAACTCTGCGCCTGAGTGCATCGCTACTCCAAGATTGAACGTACGGCAAACAGCTACCAGATCTTTCACGCCTTTCGGTCCTTCCCAATAATGTAGGTCGGTCAGGATAATATCGATCGCATCCTGACGGATCGATGGGCCAAGGTCATCAAATTTGTTCGGATACATATTTGTGGCTAAAGGAATTCCGATTTGTTGACGCACAGCTCTCATTCCTTCAATGCCCCACGACGGGTCTTCGAAATATTGTAGTTCGAGTTCCTCCATTCTCCGTCCGGCCTTTACAGCGGTAGCAACACTCCATACACCGTTCGGATCAATGCGTAATCCGAAATCATCACCAAGTCGTTCACGGCATAATTGCAATACACGTACTTCTTCCATCGGATCCATAACGCCTGCTTTTAGTTTCATTGCTTGAACTCCTAAAGTTTCGTTTAGTTCCACACAAAGGTCTGCCATGTCTTCAGCGTATTTATCATGTCCTCCACCCGGGCGATCATATCTCCAGAACAGATATGCGATCATCGGAATAGAATCTCGTAGTTTCCCGCCTAATAACTGATGCATCGGAACATTACACGCTTTACCTTGTATATCCAGACATGCGATCTCTATTGCTCCGTAAAGTCGTGAGTTCGACAAATAATAAATACTCCTCAACACTTTCAACTTAATGGCTTCCATATCAAACGGATTCATCCCGATAATCCGCGGTTTCAACTTCAACAAAGCGCCACGCTGATCTCCTCCGCCGACTTCGCCTAATCCAACAATACCTTCGTCTGTAATAAGCTCCAGAATCGTTCTCATCAAATAACCCGGATGTACTCCCGTGTTATGCCGTAACATACAATTCATTGGAATTGCAACGGTGCGGACTTTCATGTCAACAATTTTCATTTTAGTTTTATTTTATGTATCGTACAATTCTATAACTCGAAACTGTCTCCCTCTTTTTCCAAAGAAAATTCTTTTGTATGTGTCTTACCTTTATTGTCTTTCCAAGAGACAAGATACTTACCTTTGAATCCTCTATAGTTAATTTTTTTTTGTTTGTCCACTCTTACTTGAATGTTTGTTCTCCATTCTTGATTGATCAATTTGTCAAGTACGTGATAAACAGGCTTTTCTTTCATTTCAGTAGTGAATAAACCTGAAATAGACGGCTCACCTGGAGCTGCCCCTCCATCTACCACATTCCACCAGGTGATTCCCATTACTGTAGGATAACTAAACCAAAGTCTATAAAGATTTTTGACAATTTCAGCCTGAATTAATTTTCCGATCTGTGTATCATCGGGTGCACTAACCGTTACTTCACTGATATGAATAGGACGTTCTGCATTTGATAAACAATCCAATACAGCATAGTTCTTTTCAGGACTTAGTATGTCTTTTCCCTCTGCAATTTCTTTTGATTCTTTCGGATTGAAAATATGCATTTGAACCCCTGAATAATCAATGCGTATTCCACGATCAATAAGATCTCGAATAATCTCTACATAACGTCGTGATGGTCCCCAATGGATATCGCAATCATTAATATTGAACTTAACTGAGTTCGGAAAATATTTCATTGCCCAGGAAAATGTTTTATACGCATAATCATCCGGCATTACTCCTCTATTTGCTTGGTCAATGGATTCATTAACTACATCCCAGCGTTGAATCCTATCTCCATAACGATTCGCGAGTTCTTTCACATGCTCCTCAAAATAACCTTCCATCTTTTTCGGATTATCTGGTAGCCAGGTTGGATGTCCCCATCGTCTCATCCCATAAATGATAGCATGACCATTCATGTTGATCCCTTTTGATTCACAAAATTCCACAACAGGATCTGTAGCAGGCCTTCGGTATTCATAAGGACTATCCTTCTCATATCGAGGCTTCGATTCTTCAGGCTCAAGCGTTTTCCAGTAAAAAGGGATAGTTGCGGCATTGAATAATGTGCCAAAAGTATCCTCGTATTTTTTGTTTTTTTCTAGAGTTTTTAAATCTCCGAAAAGAAAAATATTACCACCAAATAAGAAGGAATGACCGATTTGTTGTATTTCAACTTTTGTCCCGACAGGAATCGTTTTGAAAACAATTGTTGCATTAGCTTTTCTATATTGGTTAATACCAGAATCTATTTTAGCCTGAATCTGAGGATTCCATAAATTCCAATAGCGATCACTCATAATAGACCTTGCTTCGTTTTTTGTTTCTACTATTTCCTGTGCGGATATCAAAATTGGATGTCCTAAGAATAAAAACAAAAAGAATAATGATGTGTGTTTTCTGTTCATTATACCACTATTTTAAATAATACTCTTTAGTCTGTGTGTTTCCTGCTTTATCTGTCCATGTAATACGATAATTACCTTTAAAGCCTCTGAATTTGACTTCACCATTCTTATCCGGTTTCGCTTTTAAATTTGTTTTCCATTCATTATTTATTAGATTATTCAGCGCATAATATGCAGGCTTGGCAACCATGTCGCGTGTAAATATACCGGAGATGGACGGTTCTCCCGGTGCGCCGCAATCATCTACAACATTCCACCAGGTAATTCCCATCATCAATTCCAGACTGAACCATAAGCGATATAGATTCTGTGTGATGATTGCTTGAATTTGTTTCCCTTTCGCATCATTTCCCGGCGCTGTAATTGTAATCTCACTCAAATGGATCGGCAGTTTAGCTTCGCTTAGGCGTTTATCCCATCCCCAGATATGATCAGGAGTTTGAATATCTTTTCCCGCAGCAATATCAAGACATTGCTGTGGATTGAATAAATGCATCTGAGACCCCATAATATCTATCTTGCAATTTCTAGCAAGTAGATCTTTTGTTTGATCCGTATAACTCTGGCTTAGGTTATAATCATTGATGTTTAGAAGGACATTTTCCGGAAAAACTTTTGTTGCTACTTTAAAAGCTTCATAAGTATAATCGCCCGGCATAACACCATAATGACTTTTGCAAATGCCGCTACCAGGAACCATTAACCCCCTTTGATGATCTGTGGCACTCTCATTAACGACATCCCAGCTATGGATGCGTCCCCCATAATAATTCGCGATATCGACTATACGCTTTTCGAAGCGCTCTTTTAATGTTTTTGTGAAATTGGGAAACGTCTGTTCTAATTGAGCGGCTGTCATCTGTTTGTATTCTTCCGTATATTTCTCACTGTCCAAATAGTTTTCTACATTTCCGTATTCGAGAATCAGCTTATCCATTTTAGCTTTCTCTTCTTCTGTCATTAGATTTTGAATTAACCAGTTTGGATTGTGCCATTTCCTATTTCCCCAAATCAGAGGATGTCCATGCATACGGATTCCTTTACTTTCACAAAACTCCACGACCGGATCTGTTGCCGGACGGCGCCAATGTGGTTCTTTTTTAGGTTCAGCTACATTGTTCCAGTACTCTTCCGTATCCCAGTACTCTTCCACAAAGCGCGGACGGTTAGGCTGCATCTCGAATACTTTCCAATAGAAAGCGATTGTTGCGGAATTAAACAAAGAGCCATATAAAGATTTATATTTTTCATTATACTCCGTCTTGCCTAATTGGTTAAAGTTAAAGATATGCGCACCAAAAATAAAATTGTGAGAAACCTGTTCTATTTTAACTTCTGTGTCAGGAGCAAAATCAGTTAATATGATCGCTCCATCCGCTTTTCTGTTTTTCTCGATATCATTATCGATCTTAGCCTGTACTTTCGGATTCCATATTTTCCAATATGCCTCACTCATTATTTTATCTTTATCTTCTTTCATGCTTTTCGGGAAAGAGTATTGCGCGTGCAATGACACTGAGAGCGATAATGCCAATAATGTAATTAATGTATTTCTCATGATATTAATTGTTTAAATAGTAATCAGTAGTTTGTGTTTTCCCATTTTTGTCTTTCCATGTAATACGATAACTACCTTTGAAACCACGAAATTTTATCTTACCTGTTTTGTCACTTTTAATGGTGATGTTTGTTTTCCACTCATTATTAATAAGATTATTTAGTGCGTGAAAAGCTTGTTTAGGTTGCATCTGTCTATTGAATAAACCCGAAGTTGTAGGTTCACCTGCAGCTCCACAATCATCTACTACGTTCCACCAAGTGATTCGAAAAATGCTTGGCCACGAAAACCAAAGTCGATACATATTTTGAGCCATTATCGCTTGTATTTTTTCTGATTTATCATCTTTTCCTGGTGCGGGAATAGTAATTTCGCTTAAATGAATAGGACGCTCTAATTTATCCAGTTCTTCCAAATATCCGATTACATTCTTAGGTTGCCATGATGTTCCGTTTGCAATAACATCTTCTCCTTTAGCTATACGTCCGCATTCTGCGTTTGAGAAAATATGCATCTGGAGCCCGATTACATCTATTTTGGCTCCTCTGTCAATCAGCCCTTTAATAAATGGCGGATAGACGGTTCTCCACGAGTCATTTATATTGAACATGACGGAAGACGGGAATCCTTTTTCTGCCCATTTGAAAGATTTATAAGTGTAATCTTCTGGAATTACTCCATAACGAGGTTTGCCTGGAGTAGGGTCTACGCTTTCATTTACTATATCCCAACTTGGAAGTCTGTCTTTATAATAGGTTGTTATTTCGTTGATTCTTTTCTCAAATAAACGTTCCATTTGATTAACATTGTTAGGCTCTTTGGAAATCCATTCAGGATGATTCCATCTTGTATTACCCCAGATCAGAGGATGTGCATGCATTTGGATTCCTTTTTCTTCACAAAACTCGATAACCTTCTCTGGTGAAGGGCGTCTCCAGTGAAATTCTTTCCATGGTTCAGAGAGTTTGTTCCAATAAGATGCTTCATCGATATTCTCTGTCTTATAGCGAGGCTTACCCGGTTCAGGTTCAAATGTTTTCCAATAAAAAGCGATTGTTGCAGAATTAAACAACGTCCCATATAAATCCTTATATTTTTTGTTTAAATCGTCTGCGCCTAATTGATCGAAATTAAAAATATGTGCTCCAAACAGAAAATGATGTGATATCTGTTCAATCTTAACATCTGTCCCAGGATTCAAATCCGTTAGCGATATTTCACCATTGGCTTTTCTATACTTTTCTATATTTTTGTCTATTTCTAATTGTAATTGTGGGTTCCACAATTGCCAATAGCTATCCCCCATGATTTTCTCTTTATCTTCATTTGCACTTTTAGGAAAAGGTTGTTGTGCTTCAGTTCTTGCACTGAAAAGAACACAGAAGAAGATGAGTACTAAAGTTTTCATGATATTAATATATTTAATTATAATTATCCTCATCATAATAGTTCTCTTTGAAGAACAGTTTTAATCCAAGGAATACGAGTATTGCTCCCAAAAAATAAGCTCCTGCTAATAAAATGAAGCCGGATTCCAATCCTGCAATAGTTTTAATCTGTCCTAGTATTACAGGAGCTAATGCTCCGATAATAAATGCGAAGGCAAGCATGATACCCATGGAAGACGCTCGATATCGCGGCTCTATTACATCAAATAACGCGGCAAATAAGTTGGAGTCGTAAATCCCTCTGAATATGCCGAATAAACCCATTGCAACATAACACCATAATTTATCATTTGCAAAGCCTATCCAATAAATAAAAGGAGCACCTAATAATAAACCGAGTATTTCTATCTCCATACGTATTTGTTTACGTTTTAGTGCCAGCTTGTCGGAAATACGCGCACCAATCATTACTCCGAAAAAGGCGAATAAGAAATGATATAACGTAGAATGCAAGCCGGCTGCTGAAAGAGACATGTTGAACTTTTCGTGCAAAAAAGTGGGCATCCATGTTAAGTAACCAACATTAACAAAACACATACATCCGAAGGCTAGACTTAAGAAATAAACTGTTTTTCTGGAAAAGATAGCTTTAATAATTTCCATAAAGCTTGGCTTCTCTTCATGTTCATTCATCTCTTCTTTTGGCATAGGTGTATCTCTAATACCCCAAAGAACAACAAACGCCCAGATAACACCGATAATCCCAAACGACAAGAACGCCATTCGCCAACCATAGTTTTCTCCAATATACCCGGCAATAAAACCACTGGCCACAATACCGGCATAAAGTGATGTTTGGTGTATAGACATAGCCATAGCCCGTGTCTTATGGTGGAACTGTCCTAAAAGGGAAGTTGCTGCGGGATAATAAAAGGCCTCTCCACCACCTGTGGCTATACTTCGAAATAAAACTAATAAAATGATTCCGTTTGCAAATCCGGTAAACATTGTTCCAATACTGAATATAAGTAAACTGAAAAATATAATCCATTTACGTCGGAATAAATCTCCAGCAAATCCGGCTACAGGAACCATTATCCCATAGAATAATGTAAAAAGAGTGGCAACTAAACCGATCTGAACATCAGAAATTTGTAAATCCTCTTTAATCAAAGGAATAACAACATTAAAAATCTGACGATCACCTTGGTTTAAAAAATAAGCAACCCATAGGATAAGGACTAATCGCCATTTATATTCCAACTTCAAATTTTTCATACGTTATTAATTGTTTTTTCATTAAGGTCGTATGGAACTCGCCTGATTTTTAATACCATGTTTCTTGTGTGCTTTCATAAAAATGACGCTTCGTTTCATACTTTCTTAATCGTATTAGAAAAGACCGGCGGTTGATGATTATCAACCGTCAGCCTTAGTTATAATTTAGTAGCCTGGATTCTGATCTGTTGTTGGATCAAGACCTTCGTTGTAGTCAAATTCTGTAGTTGGAATAGGAAAAAGAAAATGTTTATCCGCTATGTCTAACCCTTTTATTTTTTTTATCACTTCTTTAGCAATACCCCAACGAACTAATTCTAACCACCGTTTTCCTTCATTCATTGCCTCATAAGCCTGTTCACGCATCACTAATTCCATAAATTGTTCTTTTGTGCTATAATCGCTTAACTTATAATCAATCTCAGATGGACTTGTGGGTGAATATCCGTAGGCTCTTCTATGAATCATATTTAATTTCTCCATGGCATCGGTTGTCGGTTTTCCGTTTACAATTGTTGCAGCCTCTGCATAATAAAGAAGAATGTCTGTATATCTGATTAATGGGTTGGAATTCCCGGCTCCATGAGCGTTTGGAGCTTCGGGGTCATAGTATTTGGCCATTAAGAAGGTATTGTCTCCCATGCCGAAATCCAGAGGAAAAATATTGTATTCTTTTCTTAGATCTTTGACATCCCATTCTGAAATCATTGCATTCTCAGTCGTTGTGTATAGTCCATACCAACCTCCAGCTCCATGCATTTGTTTTCCGTCTATTTTTGCTCCTGGGTGTGCACAAAACATAACAAACTCCCATCCTTTACTATCGGGACGAACATTTTTCAAGTAGAAGATTTCCTCTGGTGTGCTAACAACTGTAGGCCCGAAAATTTTTTCGAAATCTCGGGATTTCTCAATTGTAAGCAGAGTATATTTATTGCTGGTAATAACACTTTCTAATAGAGGTAAAGCCTCATTATGCTTGTTTTGAAACATATAGACTTTTGCGAGTAAACTTTTTGCTGTATTTTGATTAGGAGTACCTACTAAACGAGAATTTTCCGGACAATTGTCAATAGCAAATTTCAGATCTTCTATAATGAAATTGTAGATATCTTCGCTTGAGGTCTTTCCTAAATTCCATTCAGCCATATTCTCAGGAGTTCTTAATGGTACGGATTTCCAAAGGCGGACTAATTCGAAATAGCTCAAAGCTCTGATAAATTTTAATTCTGCTATATAACGTGTTTTCTGCTCATCTGTCATTGCTGTTGCGTTCGGTAACTTTTCTATTGCAATATTACAATCCCTAATTGCATTATACATACTCGCCCATATACCGTTTGCACGTGTCATATTCTGTGTGTCTAATCCTTTATAGTCGCTGTTCGATGTCCAACTTCCTCGTCCATAGCTGTAATCAGTAAAACATTCCATTAATCCAGGATATGACATTGCATATCCATTTCTTAATTTTGCCAAAGGCGCTAACACGGCTGCATCAGCTTCTTGTTCTGTATTATAAAAGGTCTCTGTTGCAACAGCTTTAGGCTCTTCATCTAACCAATCCTGACATGAACTCAGAACAGGAATAACTAATAATATAATGATAATTTTTTTCATTTTCTAAAACTTTAGTGTAGATTAGAATTCTACTTTTGTTCCAAATGTAATTGATTTTGAATTCGGATAAGTCAGATAGTCTAAGCCTAGATTTACTGAATTCCCGCCACCCCAAGAGTTTACTTCCGGATCCATTCCTGAATAGTTTGTAATCGTCAAGATGTTCTGTGCGCTAACATAAATCTTCACTCCTTTAAGCCAATTTCCAACGCTCCATTTAGCTACAGGTAAATTGTATGCTAAAGAAATGTTCTTGAGCCGAAGAAATGAACCGTCTTCCACATATCTGTCGGAATAATTTTGTTTTACACTACGAGATGCTTTTGGATATTTTGCTGCCATATTTTGGGCTTCTGTGTTATCAGCTTTCCAATGACTATACAATACATCCCTTTTGAGATTTAATCCGATACCTACGTCCATATTGGCTGTCTCGCCAATGTTAAAAATGTCATTTCCCTGACTTCCCTGGAAGAAGAAAGAAAATTCAAAATCTTTGAAACGAATGTCTGAATTAAATCCATAAGTGAAGTCCGGATGTGGATTTCCGGTAATGTATTTGTCATCATTCGTGAGAGTTTCGTTACCATCACGGTCTTCATAGGCTAAATTACCTGTTTCGTCATAGCCTGTTTCTTTATATGTATAGAAAACGCCTAATGGTTCTCCCTCTCGTATTAAATTGACAAAATCTTCGATGTAGGCTAACCCAACACGACCTCCATAAATGTCTTTTCCACCATACAGTTCTTTCACTTCATTTTTGTTTACAGCTATATTGGCTGAGGCAGTCCAAGAGAAGTCTTTTGTATTCATAATATCCCCATCAACCATCAACTCAAATCCTTTATTACTCATTTTGCCTATATTCCTGATGGTCGTAGAATAACCGGATGAGGCTGGTAGAGTAACGGCATTGAGCAAATCTCTGGTTGTTTTGTTATAGTAATCAGCTGTTAGTCTTAACCTTTGGTTAAAAAGAGAGGCATCAAGGCCGATATTGTATTGTGCGGTAGTCTCCCATTTTAGATTTGCCGGAAGAGTTGTGCTTGCGGCATAATAGGTGTATAGGTCTCCGTTAACAGGCGTTTTTCCTTGACTTAGCATATTGAGCGTTGTGTAAGGACTGATAGCAGTTGATCCGGTTTCTCCATAGCCTACTCTTAATTTAAGATCTGAGATTTGTTCCACATTTTTTAGGAAACTCTCATCGGATATTCTCCATGCTAATGCAACTGAAGGAAAGTACCCCCATTTATCTCCTTTACTGTATCGTGAGGAACCGTCAGCACGAAAACTGACTGTCGCTAAATATTTACTATTAAATGAATAATTAATTCTCCCTAAATATGACATGATTGTCCAGTCAGTATAAGAAGTAGAAGGTGTTCCAAACGTTGATGCTGCTCCTAGTTGATGACTCTCCGGTGCATCACTGATGTAATCAGAGCCGCTCGCCGACATCTTCTTTTCAAGATAGTCCTGATAAGTAAAACCTCCAGTTACGTCAATCCTGTGCTTTTCTACTAATGTTATATTGTAATTGGCAATGTTTTCATTTATGATTGAAGTTTGCCTTGTATTACCAACGCTAGCACTGGCCATACCATATAGGTATTTTGATGTTGTATAATTATCATCTCTAAAGTCAAGACTTTCAATGCCGAATGAAGACTTGATTGATAATCCTTTAATTGGTTTATAGGTTAATGCGATATTGTTATTTGATAGATCCGCTTCTGTTTTGTTGCTTTGCTCATTAATCAAATTGATTGGATTGAACAAGGCATTAGACATAAACGGGTAAGCCAATCTGAGATCCTGATATGTGCCATCTTCATTATACGGAGAGAGAGAGGGTGGTGAACTGATTGCTCCTCCCATTAATGAACCGCCTCGGTTACCCCCTCCACTATTTTTGTTACTTTTATTAGTTCTCGCATACGATGACGTCAAAGCAACGTCAAAATAATCATTTATTGCATGGTCTATATTTGATCTTAGATTGTACTTGTTATAATAACTATTCGGGATAAGACCGTCTCTAAGCATGGCGGATGCACTAATTAGGATTTGTGTCTTTTCATTACCTCCACTAATGGTCAAATTGTGATTTTGAATAGGAGCATCTTTAAAAACTAATGATTGCCAATCTGTTCCTTTTCCCATAGCAGCAATTTCTTCCGCAGTGAAGTATTCTTTCCCTGTGTCGTTTAGCTGTTGTTCGTTGTTGTATAATGCCCATTCTGTGGCATCCATCATGTCTAATTTTTTTATTTGGGATTGGATCCCATAGCTGCCGTCATAGACAACAGATGTGGCACCGGTTTCACCTCTTTTTGTTGTGATTAGGATAACACCATTTGCGCCTCGAGACCCATAAATGGCTGTTGCCGAGGCATCTTTCAATACTTCGATAGATTCGATATCCTGATTGTTGATAGAGGATGGATTACTTGGGATACCATCAATAATATAGAGTGGGGTATTGTCTCCGCGAATAGAGTTGGTTCCACGGATACGTATACTGAAATTTCCTTCGGGAGATCCGCTGTTTGACGTAATTACGACACCGGGAGCTCGTCCCTGTAGCGCCTGTATAGGATTAGCGACAGTAAATGCCGTTACATCTTTTGATTTAACAGAGCTTAATGATCCCGTCAAGTCGCTTTTCCTCATCGTCCCATATCCAACAACAACCACCTCATCCAATACCTCCGTATTAGGAGAAAGACTGATTGAGACTGTCGTTTGTCCGTTTAAAGGATATTCCAACGAGTTGTAGCCAATGAAGCGGCAAACTAAAATTGCGTTTGGATCATTTACTTCTAATGAGAATTTACCATCGATGTCAGCTGCTGTACCTATTGAGGTTCCTTTAATAACAACTGATGCGCCGATTAGAGGTTCGTTTGTTTGCTTATCAAATAAAGTTCCTGTAATTGTTCTGTTCTGGGCAATTGAAGGTGATGTCCCGAAGACTAACAGAAAAAGCAAACACAAAATGAAATGAGTTTTTTGGGTTAACCATTCTCTCATAATAGTCATGTTTTTAATTTTACAATGTGTAATTAGATTTATCATTGCATAATAGAAAAAGCTTTTTACATATCCAAGTAAAAGATGATTTTTTTTATTAATAGTTTTATGAGGGGATGATCGTACTTTGGGGATTAAACTACATAACCTCAACCCCACTTCTTCCATTCCCAAGTCGGTTGATACGTATTTGGGTGGGGATACGTTCAGTCATTTCTTGTACGTGGGAGATGACGCCGATTTTTCTTCCTTGAGTGCGGAGGTTTTCGAGGGCGTCCATGGCGGTACGTAGGGTTTCTGTGTCTAAGGAGCCGAAGCCTTCGTCTATGAAGAGGCTTTCTACTTTCATCCGGTTGGAGGAAAGGGAGGACAGACCTAAGGCGAGGGCGAGTGATACGAGGAAGGATTCGCCTCCCGATAGACTGTGTACGGTACGGATCTCGTCGCACATATCACGATCTATCACCTGTAAGGCTAATGTGTCAGGAACACGTTCTAAACGGTAACGGTTGGTTAGCGATTGTAGCTGTACGTTGGCATAGCTGAGAAGTATGTCTAACGTGTATGATTGGGCGATTCTTCGAAATTTTGCGCCGTCTGCTGAACCTGCCAGCTCGTTGAGCTTTGCCCATTGGTCGCTGATTTTTTGTTTTTGGTCGGCATCCTTTTTTAATCCTGCTATTCGTTTCTTATTGGCTTCCTGTGCCTTCAGACGGAAATCGATTCCTGTTTTTAATTCTAATGTTTTTGACCAACGTTCTTCCGGCAATAACCCTTCTGATGTCTCGTGATAACGCGTCAACCAGTCCTCCAGAGAAGTCTGTGCAGTTTTTAGCGTTTCAGTAAGTGACAGTAAGTCCTTGCTGATCTGTTCCTTCTGACCACGAGATTGTTCGGCTATTCCTGATTGCTCGGCCAGTGTTTGTTGGAGTTGTTTTATTTGTGTCTTTTTAGCATCAATCAGATTCAGATGTTCTGTTTCTACTTGGTCTGCAGCTTTACCGTTCAGGAGATAATTGCGTTTTTCCTGTAAACTTCGGCAAGTCTCATTCTGCTTGTTGAATTCTTCTTTAACAACAGACAATTCCTTTTGTAAGGTCTCCGAGAACGTGGTATAAGAAATCAGTTCCGACTTCAATCCACTTAATAATTGTTCAAGTTCCCGTACTCTCTTTTCTTTACTTTGCCATTCAGAAACAAAAAGGGATAAACGCTGACGAAAATCGACTGGATTTTCCATCCACTTCTCCTGCCAGTGAATATTGTCAAAGAGATTATTAGTTGCCGAGAGTGCCCTGTCTAACTCTTCATTCTGTTCTGTTTGTGCATCGAGGAGTTGTTGTAAACGATTACTCAAAACCGTTATGTTATTATTCAGGTCGTTTTGTGATTTTTCTGTCTCTGATAATTCTTTTGTTACTCTCACTAATAATTCGCGAAGCTTATCTAATTGTTTTCTTCTTTCTGCAATATCCTTTAACTGCTTATCAATCGTATTCGATTGTTGTGTGAGTGCAATAATCCGGAGTTGTATCTCCTGCATTCTTTCATGCACTTCTTTCGTTGCGAAAGGGTGGTCAATGCTTCCGCAGACAGGACAGGGCGTGTTATCCGTTAATTTTGAGCGCAATTCTTTTGCATCATTACCTACCGAACTAAACAACAACTGCTCCTGCAGCAACTGTTCCCGTTGAGTGAGTATTAACTCTTTTTGTTGTTCGATCTGAAGCGTATCAATAGTGTTCAATTCTTCTTCCGTTTTGATACGTTGCAAATTTAGCTGCTCCATATCTTCTTCTCTTTTCTTTAATAAAGAACTGAACGATGCTGCCTCTTTGGTTAATCTCTCGATTTCCTGTTTGACCTTTTTCTCTTCTTGTCTTGCCTTTTCAATAACCGTGCGGGTACGTTCAGCAGCATCTAAGTGTAGTAAAAGAGAAGGTAGTTGAGTCGCTATTTTTTCTTTGCTTTTGAATTTAACAAACCAGTCTGTAATGGATGCTCTTTCAGTCTCTCCTTGTTTAAGAGAGGACGTAATTGTTTGCACTTTCTTTTGTGCCTCATTGTTTTTCCTTTCAGACTCAGCCAGACGTTTACTATGATCTGTCAGCAATTTCGTTGCATTTACGAGTTCGGTATCTAATTTGCGTGCTTCGATCAGTTGAGGTTGCAACTCTTTCAGACTTTGTTCTAATGCAGCAGCAGCTTTAGTTTCGACATCCAACACGATCTCTGTTTTCTCACGCAAATGCAATGCCTTTGACCATCTTTCTTCTGCTTCTTTCTTTTCTGTTTCTTTCTTCTTCAGCAATAAAGAAGTGCTGTTTACTGCCTCATTTAATGTATTCCATTCCTTTTTATACTGCTCCAATAATTTTAATAAAGCCTCTGTTTCCTTCGCTTGCCGGTTCAATATTCGTTCGTCCTCTTCCGAGAGAAGTTCAATACCGGCAATTTGTGTTTGTGTAATTTCAAAAGCAGTACGTGCTTCTGCATTCTTTTCATAAATACGTTTTGAAATGCGGGAATACAATTCAGTACCCGTCAGCTTCTCTAACAAAGCAGCCTTTTCTCCCTGCTCTGCTTTAAGAAATGTGGAAAAATCGTTTTGAGCCAACAAAACAGAACGAGTGAACTGTTCAAAGGAAAGCCCGATTAAATCTGCTATCTTTTGTTGCAGTTCCGAACGCGTGCCTTGTTCTTCTTCTTCCTTATCTATATTGAAAAGACTGACACGGGGATTTTGAAGACGTCCGTTTTCTTTTTCCCTTGCGCGGCTAACCGACCAGCGAGCGCGGTAACGTTGACCGCTCAATGCAACAAAATCTGTTTCCGCATATCCACTTGCCGTTCCTCTTCTCAAGAGAAATCGCGGATCACTTTGTACCAATGCGTCATCGCTTACATCTTTTAATCGAACATTAAGTTCTTTAGCCTGATCCGTTCGCGGAGTTCTGGCAAATAAAGCTAAACACATCGTATCAAGTAAAGAAGACTTTCCCGAACCTGTAGGGCCTGAGATGGCAAATATATTAGCAGAAACTAAAGGCTCTGTTGTAAAATCAACCGCAAATTCACCTTCTAACGAAGCAATATTCTTCCCGCGAATAGCTAATATCTTCATGGCTCAACCTCCCGTACTACATCATTAAACAGGCTCCTTATCTCTTCCGGCAATTCGTTTCCGTATTTTGCTGAAAAGGCGTGTTCTAACATGGCTAAAGGAGAAATCTGCTGAAACTCTTCATACGAAAGAGGAGATATCTTGTCCGACTCACTTCCTTTAGGATACGATGTGATAATTGAAGTCAACCTGACGGCTTTTTCTTTTATAACTTCTTCTACCCGATGGCGAAATCCGGGATCAGGTTCCGTTAATAATACTCGTACTTCTACATAAGGCAACGTATTATTCGCACTGTCTGCTTTGTCCGGTAATTCCTTCAAGGCTTCGATAACTGCATCAGGTAGTTGAGGGGAAGAAGGAATTGTTAACAATTCAACACTTAACGGGATAGGAATGGATTCAATCTCAACTGTTTTCCCTTTTTCAATACGGATCGAAACAACTTGATGTTTATACCGCGTTTCAGAAAAAGACATAGGCAACGGACTTCCCGAATAACGAACATTATCACGTCCGCCTACGCGCTGCGCCTTATGAATATGCCCCAAAGCCGTATAAACAATATCCCTATCGAAAGCATCTGCCGGAATAGATTCAAGGCCACCGATAATCACTCGTTCACTACGGTCATTCTCCGAAAGTTCACTTCCGGTTGCATGTAAATGTCCCATACTAACAAGAGCCTCGTCAGCCTTTAATTGTTTTTTAGCCCGTTCCGTGAGTTTTCGATAAAGCCGTGAGACACCTGCCGTAAAGCTGCCTTCTTCGTCATTTTCCGCAGGAGGATAATCCCCTTGTCTTAAATAAGGCACACACAAGCATAACCCTTCGCGCTCTCCGTCTTTATTATATAAAGGACAGATTAATGAATCGTAATCAATCTCTCCATTTTCCGTTCGTCTTACAAAACCGAAAATAGTTGTATTCAATTCTTCCAAAAGAGGAGACGGTGCTTCCAATCGGGCTGCCGAGTCATGATTCCCCGCGATAATAATAATCTGCAGATTGGGACATAGACTGTTTACCTCTTTAAGAAAGCGAAAGAAATGATGTTGCGCCGTTGCAGAAGGATTTGCTACATCAAACACATCACCGGCAATCAACAAGATATCTGCTTGCTGCTCTTTTAACTTGTACGTTAGCCAGTTCAGGAAGAAATCATGTTCATCTTCCCGGTCAAAACCAAAGAAGGTCTGTCCTAAATGCCAGTCTGCCGTATGTAATATTCTCAAGGCCATAAATCACTTTTCGGATCAGGCTTCAGGAGCTTGGTAAAGATAACGTTTGATACTTCTTTTAGGTGTTTTCTCAAATTCGTGTTGTTGAATATTTACCCCTGTAATTTTAGAAAAAGGAGGGAGCGCTTTATTTAGCTTATCAATATTTTCCTGCATCAGGGACTCAACTTGTTCATGGTTGATTTTTTGACTGTCGATAGCTTCCCAGTCCGGATAGACTAGTGCTAACAACCTGCTCTGGCTGGAAACGATGAGCGACTCGCCAACAAAATCCATATTGTTCAATCGGTCTTCAATCTCTTCAGGGTAAATGTTTTGTCCGTTCGGACCTAAAATCATTGTTTTGCTTCGTCCCTTAATATAAATAAACCCGTCTTCATCAACAGTTCCCAGATCACCAGTTCTCATCCAACCATCTGATTGCATTACTGCTTTTGTCGCTTCATCGTTTTTATAATACCCCAACATCAGGTTCATCCCCTTAACTAGTATCTCACCTACGTCCTTCTCGTTTTTATCTTCAATCTTGACTTCCATGCGATCGACTATACGTCCCACCGAACCTTGTTTGAAAGTATCCCATTGTTCGTAAGCAATCAGAGGACCACATTCAGTCATACCATAACCTACGGTATATTTAAACTTAATAGTTTGCAGGAATGTCTCGACCTCTTTGTTAATCGCAGCACCTCCGATAACTAATTCTCCGAAGTTTCCTCCGAACGCATCATTCAGTTTAGCCGCAATTTTCTTTTTCACAATCCCTTTAAGAACAGGAGTGTTCCACAAAAACTTGATAAGTGGTTTCTCGAGTTCCGGGAATACTTTGTTTTTTACAATTTTCTCGATTATAAGAGGAACTGCAAGAATAAGAGCTGGGCGGATCGTTGCAAATGCTTCAATAATAATTTTCGGGCTTGGAGTGCGCGTCAGAAAATGAACATGGCAACCTTTGTTGAACGAGTTTAATATCTCAAATGCCAGACCATACATATGCGCCATTGGCAGCATACATACAACATTATCTCCGGAATAGATGAAAGGAAGTTTGTCATACGCAAATTGAGTATTGCTCCAAAGACTTCTGTACGGGATCATTACACCTTTCGAAAAACCGGTTGTGCCCGATGTGTAATTAAGCACAGCCAATTCATCGGGCTCTTCAACGTGATACTTAATGGTATCAACCGAGAATGCACCTGCGTATTTTTTATCAAAATAAGAATCAATATTTTTAGCAACTTCCGAAACAGACTTATTTGTAGCAGAAATAATCGACGAATCATCGAGTAACATGAAAAGGCTAACATCCGGCATCTCTTCGATACGAAGATTTTCCCAATTACTTTGAGCCACTAAAAGAGCTTTTGCCTCAGAGTGATTTATAATATTGTGTATATTTTCCGGAACAAAATCATGTAAAATAGGTACAATCACAGCACCATAAGAGAGTGCTCCAAAAAAACAGATTGCCCACTCTGATGAATTTTTTCCTACCAGCGCAACTTTATCTCCTTTTTTTATTCCTGCATGCTCCAAGAGTATGTGGAATTTCTCAATCCTGATTGCTACATCAGTAAATGAAAATGTGGCTCCATTATAGTTAGAAAAGGCAGGTAAGTCTCTATGTTTCTTTATGCTGTTTTCTATCAGTGCTAAAAAACGATTGTCCATGATTTATAGGTATTTATACAGCTATAACACTGTTGTTTACTATACAAAGATAATAAAAGGTTAGAAATTATGATATCTCTGTACTAAAGGACTTGGATGTAACAACCTGAATACTGTATCGAAACAGAAATACAAGAGAGAGCTATTCCTTTTCTCCTTTTTTCTTATTCCGTTTAAATTTATATTTCTCAAAATCACTCATCTGTCTCTTCTTTGCTTTGTCTGCACGCTGTTTCCCTATGCGAGGGCCTGATGCTTTTGCCGACATGCGGGGTTGAGGCGACTTCGATTTGCTCTTTTTGGCTGATTTTTCCGGATCAACATGATTGTCCGATTTATCAAGGAGATCAAACAGGCCTTCCAGCTCATTTGAGGTGAGTTCACGGAAATTGCCTTGTCCTAATTTACCTAATTGAATGTTCATTATTTTACACCGTTCAAGCTTGGTTACTTCATAGTTGAAGTATTCACACATTCTGCGGATCTGACGATTCAATCCCTGTATAAGAGTTATCTTAAACGTATAAGGATTGATCTCTTCCAATTCACACTTACGGGTAACCCGGTCTAAAACAGGAACCCCATTGGCCATTTGCGTCAGAAATTCTTTGGTGACAGGTCTGTCCACAGAAACAATATATTCCTTTTTATGGTTATTCCCGGCCCGTAATATTTTATTCACGATATCTCCATTATTCGTCAGCAGAATCAATCCCTGAGAATCCTTGTCCAGACGGCCTATCGGGAATATACGTTGTTCGTGACTGATGAAGTCAATAATATTGTTTCTGTCGGAACGGTCTGTTGTCGAAACAACACCTACAGGTTTGTTGAATGCAATATAGACAGGTTCAATATCAGCGCTGACCAAATGGCCGTTTACATACACTTTATGCCCCGGTAATACCTTTGTTCCTATTCCCGCTCGTTTACCGTTAACCGTGACATTGCCACTCTCGATGAATCTATCTGCTTCACGTCGGGAGCAATATCCTGAAGCACTGATATATTTGTTTAATCTATATTCCATGTGTCGTTTTATATTAGCCCGCAAAGATAAGTAAGAAATATATAGAAACTATCACTATATTTGTCAGTTAACTAACTAAATCTATATCAACATGAGAAATTGTATTATTGTTGCTGTCCTATTTCTGTTTTCCTGTGCTTTATGGGCACAATCGCCGTCGTTGATACCGACTCCTAAAACGATGGAACTTTCATCCGGAGAATTTGATTTTTCTTCTTCTACCCGAATAAACGCTCAGGGAGAAGATGCAAAAAAGAACGTGACGTTCCTTAATAAATATTTGAAGGATACTTTTGGGTTTACATTGAAAAACGGTTCCGGAAAAAACTCTATCCGTCTGATTACAGATAAATCACTGCCGAATGAAGCCTATCGCATCGATATAACTAAAGATGAGATAACAATACGAGGAAATGGTGCCGGTTTGTTTTATGCAGTCAATACTTTACAACAATTGATTCCTAATACGGGAACCAAAATCCCTTGTCTTAAAATAGCAGATGAGCCACGTTTTGCTTATCGTGGTCTGATGCTTGACGTAGGACGTTATTTCTTTACCGTAGATTATCTGAAATCGTTTATTGATCAGATGGCACACTATAAACTGAATGTTTTTCACTGGCACCTGACCGAAGATGGAGGTTGGCGTATTGAGATTAAAAAATATCCTGAATTAACGAAAAAAGGCGCTTGGAGAAGTAGTTCTCAATACACGCGCGAAGGCGGGTTGCAGGATAGAGTTCCTCATGGCGGATTCTATTCGCAGGAAGATGTGAAAGAATTGGTGAAATATGCGGCTGAACGTCATGTCGAGATTATACCCGAGATCGAAATGCCCGGACATGCATCTGCAGCTCTGTCGGTATATCCTGAACTATCCTGTTCCGGAAAGCCGATAGCATTGCCTTTGCCATGGGGGATTAAAAATGATATTTTCTGTGGAGGAAACGATGCGGTGTTCTCCTTTTTAGAAGATGTCTTGTCTGAAATTATACCGTTGTTTCCCAGTGAATACATACATATCGGGGGAGACGAAGCTCCCAAAAAACATTGGAAAGAATGTCCGAAATGCCAGGCTCGCATTAAAGCTGAAGGACTGAAAGATGAACATGAATTGCAGAGCTATTTCATACAGCGTATCGAACGTTTTGTGAATAGTAAAGGGAAGCGCATTATTGGTTGGGATGAAATTCTGGAAGGAGGTTTGGCTCCGAATGCAACAGTTATGAGTTGGCGTGGAGAAGAAGGAGGTATTGCTGCAGCGAATATGCATCACGATGTTATTATGACTCCCAATACTTATCTTTATTTTGATTATTATCAATCTCGCGATAAACAAAACGAGCCAATTAATATCGGAGGTTTCTTGCCTTTAGATAAAGTCTATAGCTATGAACCTTATACTCCAAAGATCACCAAAGAACAACAAAAATTTATAAAGGGTGTACAGGGTAATATCTGGATGGAGTATATACATTCCGGCGCAATGGTCGAATATATGACTTATCCCCGCGCTTTAGCTTTAGCAGAAATCGGCTGGTCGCCTGCTGATAAAAAAGATTATGCGGATTTTCTGAAGCGTATTCCTGCACGCCTTGCTTCAATGGATAAAGCCGGTATTATGTTCCGTATTCCCGAGCCGTTTGGATGGGATAAAGTAAAGATTGAGAATGCTCAGGCCGTGATTAATTTAGTTGCCCCGGTTGAAGGCGCTGAAATATACTATACAACTGACGGCAGTGACCCTGCTGCAGGAGGTACACGTTATACCGGTACTCTTCGTTTGCCTTTGAAGTTAGAAGGTCTGGATATAAAATGTATTGTAACATTGCCTTCCGGCAGAAGTAGCGGAGTGTACCATGTACAATCCGGAGAATAACGTATATCTTTTGTTAATTGAAAATCAAGGTTGAAATCTTTTTAAATTTAGACCTACCTCTAATTTGATTTAGACCTACCTTAAAATTGATTTAGACCTACCTCTAAATTTCGATGCTCCCTAATGTTTACAAAATTTCCCCTTTATCTTTGACCGCAGTCAAAAATAAAGGGGAAATATAAAACGGTTAGTAAAATACATTTAAAACGTAGGATAATTTTTTTTGTTATCCTAAAATTCCCCTGATTCTATCGTCAAATGCTGATAAGGCAGCTTTTGCACCTTCTCCCATTGCGATAATGATTTGTTTATACGGTACTGTGGAAACGTCTCCTGCTGCATAAATTCCGGGAATATTGGTACGACAATGATTGTCTATAACAATTTCTCCCGAACGGTTGGTGTCAACCAGATTACGGAATGGACTACTGTTAGGTGCTAAACCTATCTGTACAAAGATTCCATCTAATTCTATAGTCCGTGTTGCCTCCGTGTTTCTGTCTTTCACCTGTATTCCTGTTACTTTTTCACCATTTCCAACAACTTGCAGAGTCTGCGAACTTGTGAAAACTTCTACATTCGGAAGACTTTTTACTTTCTCCTGTAAGACCTGATCAGCTTTAAGCTCATCTAAAAATTCTAAAACCGTTACTTTAGAGCAGATACCAGCTAAGTCGATAGCTGCTTCAATACCAGAATTACCTCCTCCTACAACGGCAACCTGTTTTCCTTTATAAAATGGTCCGTCGCAATGAGGACAAAAGGCAACGCCATGCCCGATATGTTCTGCTTCACCCGGAATATTCAGTTTTCTCCAGCTTGCACCACTTGCTACGATTACTGCCGGAGCTGTAAAGCGTTCACCATTAACCGTGATAAGTGTTTTTTTATTATCCGCTAACTCAACTTTACCTACTTGACGATGTTCTAATATGTCAATAGGATATTGCGCCATGTGCGTTTTCAGATTATCAGCTAAAGCACTACCGGTTGTTTCTGTAATAGAGATCAGATTTTCAATACTTACCGTGTCTTTCACCTGCCCTCCGATTCTTTCAGCCAGAACAGCAACTTTTAATCCTTTTCGTGCAGAGTAAATTGCTGAAGCAGCTCCGGCCGGACCTCCACCGACAACAAGCACGTCGTATTCTTTTACAGTGTTGTCTGTTATGTCGATAGCGCTTTCGTCAATACCATATTTCGCTTCTAATTTTCCTAATAATTCTCCAAAATCAGAACGCCCCGAATGAATCAATTCGCCATCAGCAAATACAGCGGGAACGCCATGCAATTTCAACGCATCGACCTCCGCCTGATTGATTGCTCCATCAACCATTTCATGCGTGATGTTATGGTTTAAAGTCACCATCGCATTTAATGCCTGAACAACGTCCGGACAGTTGGTGCAGGTTAAGGATACATAAGTGGTCAGATGAATCTGCCCCTTGAGCGCCTTAACTCTGTTGCTGATAGTTTCATCCGGAAGGTTTTTCCCCTTCTCATCAGCATTGAGAATAGCCAATAGTAAAGAGGTAAATTCATGCCCGTTTGGTACTCCACGGAATTTTATTCCTGTATCCGTTCCATCCTTAAGGATCGAAAATTGTAACCCTTCCCCATCATTTATCTGTAGCTTTATCTGGGAACTGCTATCAGCTACATCACTCAAAAGACCGACAAGTTCTTCTCTGCTTTCATGAGTAGGAGAAACAGTCACATTAAAAATATATTCTGCCCCTAAAGTGGCAAAAATGCTTTTCAATTGATCTTTTAATTCTTGTTCTAACATAGACTGTTTTTTTTGTTTGTTATAGACAAGATACAAAACAGGCCGACAATAATGGTTTGCCGGCCTGTTTTTTTCTGTTATTTAGATTTTACCGACTAAGTCAATACTTGGCTTCAATGTAGCATCACCTTTCTTCCATTTTGCAGGGCATACCTCACCATCGTGACTTGCAACGAATAATGCAGCTTCTGTTTTACGAAGCAATTCGTCAGCGTTACGTCCGATGTTATTATCGTGTATTTCTGCAACTTTAATTTTTCCTTCCGGATTTACAAGGAATGTTCCACGATAAGCAACGCCTTCTTCTTCAATCATTACACCGAATCCACGACTCAGAACCCCTGTTGGGTCAGCAAGCATAGGGTATTTGATTTTACGAATGCTTTCAGAAGCGTCATGCCATGCTTTGTGTACAAAGTGCGTATCCGTACTTACTGAATAGATTTCAACACCCAACTCCTGGAATTTAGCGTATTTGTCAGCCATATCTTCCAATTCTGTAGGACAAACGAAGGTGAAGTCGGCAGGATAGAAAAAGAAAATAGACCATTTCCCTTTGATATCTTCGCTGCTTACTGTTTTGAAACTTCCGTTGTGATAAGCCTGTACTTTAAAATCTGTTACTTGAGAATTAATAATTGGTTCCATACGTTTGATTTTTTATATGTTTTTATGTGATTTATCTGTCACAAAAATATACACAATAATCCGGAAGGAAGAAAATTATCAATCGGTAAATTCTATAGCCTGATAGATGGAAGAGCTTTACTTTCATAAGTCAATAATAATGTGTAGTTTTGCATTCTAAATATAGTTATTAGTATGGAATATAATACAGCAGAAAAAACGCTGCCTTTGCCTGAGTATGGACGTAATATTCAGAATATGGTGGACTATTGTGTCACGATTGAAGACCGTCAGGAACGCAAGCGTTGTGCAGATACAATTATAAATATAATGGGTAATATGTTTCCCCATTTGCGCGATGTGAATGACTTTAAGCATATTTTGTGGGATCATCTTGCCATTATGGCAGATTTCAAACTGGATATAGATTATCCCTACGAGATAGTGAAAAAGGAAGATTTACATTCACGACCTTCGAAAATTCCTTATGGAAATGCTCGTATCCGTTATCGCCACTATGGAAAAACGCTGGAGCAGATGATCCAGAAAGCAACAGAATTGCAAGAAGGCGAAGAACGTGATCAATTGATTAAACTTTTGGCTAATCAGATGAAAAAATCTTTTCTTGCCTGGAATAAAGAATCTGTAGATGATGAAAAGATTTTTAAAGATTTACACGAATTATCCAAAGGGAAAATCTCACTTTCTACGGACGAATATAAACTAACGGAAGTCCGTGACCTCCTGGCCAGAAATAATACGAATACCAATCGTAAAAATCATTCACGCAAAGGAAGATGAGTTCGTTTGTTATAGAGGGTGGATACCGCATGTCGGGAGAGATTACACCTCAGGGCGCAAAAAATGAAGCTTTGCAGGTGATCTGTGCAACTCTCCTTACCGCCTCCAAAGTGGAGATTGCGAATGTTCCCGATATTCTGGATGTAAATAATCTTATCCAACTCCTGAGAGATATGCGGGTCAAGGTCGAGCGTGTTTCTTCTGATGCATATAGTTTTCAGGCAGATGATGTGGATCTGGATTATTTGAAAACGGAAGAGTTCCTCCGTAAAAGTGCTTCATTGAGAGGCTCGGTTATGATAGTTGGCCCTTTAATTACACGATTTGGAACCGCTTTGATCCCTAAACCCGGAGGAGATAAGATAGGGCGAAGAAGATTAGATACGCATTTTGTAGGTATTCAAAAATTGGGTGCCGAGTTTAAATATGACCCGCAGCGATTAGTTTATGAGATAAATGCGAAGCGTCTGAAAGGAGCATACATGCTTTTAGATGAGGCTTCAGTGACGGGAACTGCCAATATATTAATGGCAGCCGTGCTGGCAGAAGGGGTTACAACTATCTATAATGCGGCCTGTGAACCGTATTTGCAACAGCTCTCTATTCTGTTGAATGCAATGGGCGCTCGTATTTCGGGGGTGGGGTCTAATCTTCTTACAATAGAAGGAGTAGATGAACTGCATGGGGCGATGCATACGATTCTGCCTGACATGATTGAAGTGGGTAGTTTTATCGGTATGGCTGCTATGACCGCTTCTGATATAACAATAAAGAATACGCGCTATGACATGCTTGGTGTTATTCCTGACTCATTTCGTCGTTTAGGAATTACAGTAGAGCAAATCGGTGATGATATCCATGTCCCGACTCATGAATCATATGAAATTGATACGTTTATAGATGGCTCTATTATGACTATTGCAGATGCGCCCTGGCCGGGATTGACACCTGACTTATTGAGCGTTTTCCTTGTTGTGGCTACACAAGCAGTAGGGAGTGTGTTGATCCATCAGAAAATGTTTGAGAGCCGTCTGTTTTTCGTTGACAAACTGATTGATATGGGAGCGCAAATTATTCTTTGTGATCCGCACCGGGCAACCGTTATTGGCTTGGGGAACAGGTTCAAATTAAGAGGAGCTACTATGGCATCTCCCGATATTCGGGCAGGTATTGCTTTGTTGATCGCCGCAATGAGTGCGGAAGGGACAAGTTGTATTCATAATATAGATCAGATTGATCGTGGGTATCAGGATATAGACAAGCGTCTGAATCAATTAGGAGCCCGTATTACCCGACTGTGATGATTAGAAAAGAAGATATTGTAAAAATAGGTCAGTTTGCCAAACCGCATGGTATTAAAGGTGAGATAGCTTTAGTGACTTCCTTTGATTTGTTTGATGCGGATGGTGACTTATATATCATTTGCGAATTAGACGGTATTTTTGTCCCTTTTTTTATTGAGGAATCCAGGTATAAATCGGATTCGGTTGTGTTGTTGAAATTAGAGACATTAGATTCGGAAGAAGATGTAAAGCCTTTTACAAACAAGGATGTTTACTGTCCTAAAGATTGGGTTGAAAATACAGCGATTGATTCAGGGATCACGTGGGATAATTTTATTGGATATAAAGTGTTTGATACGCAACGTGGATATCTGGGAGAAATAGAAGATATCGACGATAGTACGTTAAACGTCATTTTTCAGATTACTCATGAACAAATGACATTGTTGGTTCCGGCTGTGGAAGACTTTATTGTCAAACTCGAACAGGATAAAAAAAGTATAACGATGACAATCCCTGAGGGGTTGTTTGAGCTATAGCAAGTTAATAAGCGTAAAAGGGCTGTCCGGCATATACTCTTTTTACTACTTTTACGTTTCAAATAATTAGAATGGCAAGAAAACAGCGGAATAAAACGACAAAATCATTCTGGCACAGAATCCGATTTAAATATAAGTTGTCTTTTTTTAATGAGACGACGTTGGAAGAGGTTTGGTCTTTCCATCTGTCTCAGTTGTCTGCTTTTGTATCATTAGCCCTGTTTGCTTTTCTGTTGATTGCTGTGACGGCATTTATTATCATAAAAACACCTATAAGGAATTATCTGCCTGGATATTTAGATGTTGAAATCCGTAAAGAAATAGTCGACAATGCATTGCGTGCTGATTCTTTAGAACGTATGTTGGCTATTCAGTCTTTGTATCTGAATAATGTTACCGGTATTCTGTCCGGTACTCTTCCTATTGATTCTATTAAAAGGATTGACTCCCTGGCGCAGACTGATGTAAATTATGATATACCTCGCTCAAAGACTGAGACTGAATTTATTAAATCCTTAGAAGAAGAGGAAAAGTATAATCTTACCGTATTAAATCCTGCAGCGTCTGTTGCTGATGGTCTGTTTTTTTATAAGCCTGTAAATGGAGTTATCACAGCGAATTATGAGGCCGATATCAGGCATTATGGGGTGGATATTGCAGCGGAACTAAAAGAGAGTGTGATGGCAACTTTGGATGGTACAGTGGTGTTTACGGGATTTGATCCCAATTTTGGGAATGTGATCCAGATTCAACATACAAATGGTTTTTTATCTATATATAAACATAATGAGTTGATTTTAAAACAACAAGGTGATGTGGTTGTTGCCGGAGAGGCGATTGCGCTTGTAGGTAATACAGGAAAATTATCTACCGGACCTCACTTGCACTTTGAATTGTGGTATAGAGGAACACCGGTGAATCCGGAAGAATATATTGTTTTTTAAAATTCATGAAAAGAAAATTAGCCATATTAGGCTCAACCGGTTCGATAGGAACGCAGGCGCTTGAAGTCGTTAGTGAACATGCGGACTTGTTTGAGGTTTATGCAATAACAGGGAATAATCAGGTTGATTTGCTGATAAATCAAGCCCGGAAATTTATGCCTGAAGTTGTCGCCATTGCAAATGAACAAAAGTATCCAGAACTAAAAGAGGCTTTGGAGGATTTGCCTATTAAGGTTTGGGCAGGTGCAGAAGCTATCGCCCAACTTGTCCAGTTGGAGCCTATAGATATGGTTTTGACAGCGATGGTTGGTTATTCAGGGTTAAAACCGACGATTGCAGCGATAAAAGCAGGAAAGGCGATTGCTTTAGCCAATAAAGAAACATTGGTTGTCGCCGGAGAACTGATTACAGCGTTAGCCGCAGAGTATAAAGTTCCTGTAATACCTGTTGATTCCGAACATTCTGCTATTTTTCAGTGTTTAGTTGGTGAATACCAGAATCCCGCTGAAAAAATAATTTTAACAGCTTCGGGAGGGCCTTTTCGTACATTTTCTGTAGAAGAGCTGGCTCGGGTGACTAAGTCTGATGCGCTTAAACATCCGAATTGGACGATGGGAGCTAAGATAACAATTGATTCAGCTTCTATGATGAATAAAGGATTTGAGATGATTGAGGCAAAATGGTTGTTCGGACTCTCGCCGGAGCAAATTCAGATCGTGGTACATCCTCAATCAATTATTCATTCTATGGTGCAGTTCGAGGATGGAGCCGTAATGGCTCAATTGGGTCTGCCGGATATGAAATTGCCTATAAGTTATGCCTTTTCTTATCCCAAACGCTTGTTTAGCAAAATGCCCCGGTTGGATTTTATGAACTATGCTTCGTTAACATTTGAAGAACCTGACGTGGCTCGTTTCAGAAATCTTGGATTCGCTTTTGAGGCCGTTCGTCGCGGAGGAAATGTGCCTTGTGTCCTGAATGCTGCAAACGAAGTGGTCGTTGCTGCTTTCTTACAGGATAAAGTAGGCTTTTTGCAAATGAGTAATCTGATAGAGCAGGTAATGACGAAGGTTGATTTTGTACAGAATCCGACGTATGATGATTATGTATTGACCGATGAAGAAACAAGAAAGATAACATCGGAATTGATTTGATATAAAAATAAAAAAAGAAATAAAGACAGATGGAGACATTTTTAATAAAGGCATTGCAGCTTATCCTTAGCTTATCAATATTAGTAATAGTTCATGAATTCGGACATTTTCTTTTTGCACGTTTATTTAAAGTAAGGGTTGAGAAATTTTATTTGTTTTTCGATCCCTGGTTTTCTTTATTCAAATTTAAACCGAAGAACAGTGATACGGAATATGGAATAGGTTGGCTCCCCCTTGGCGGCTACTGTAAGATTTCGGGGATGATTGATGAGAGTATGGATAAGGAGCAAATGGCAGAGCCTGCGAAGCCTTATGAGTTTCGTTCTAAGCCCGCGGGGCAGCGGTTGCTGATAATGATCGGAGGGGTGCTGTTTAATTTTCTACTGGCCTTGTTTATTTATTCGATGATTCTCTTAGCTTGGGGAGATTCCTATATGCCAATGAAAAATCTCAAGATGGGGCTTTCTTACAGCGAACCTGCTAAGAATATCGGATTTCAGGATGGTGACCTTCTCTATAAAGCCAATGACGATGTTTTGGAGCGCTATGAGCAAAACTCGATTCGAAAAGTTATTAATGCTAAAACAGTAACAGTGCTGAGAGATGGTGTCGAAACTGTTATTCCCATTCCGGAAGACATGATGCAGCGTTTGATGCGCGAAAAAACCTATTTTGCTTCCGCTGATAGATTTCCTATGGTGATCTCTTCTTTATATGAAGAAGAATCTCCGGCGAAAGTAGCCGGACTTATGGCTAATGATAGTATTGTCTCCTTTAATGGGGTGTCTGTGCCGACATTTGTAGAAGCAAATGAATTCTTAGATCAAAATAAGAATGCGGAAGTAGAGGTTGGTTTTTATCGTAACGGAATGAAACAGACGGTTGTGCTAACTACAACGGAGGAAGGAAAGTTGGGAGTTTATGTGAAATCGTTGGCTGATTTCTTTCCTTTGGAAACGCAAACATATGGTTTTCTTGAATCATTTCCGGCAGGAATAAAACTGGGCGTAAATACTTTGAAAGGATATGTTTCTGATATGAAGCATGTTTTCTCAAAAGAAGGAGCAACAAGCCTGGGCGGATTCGGTACGATCGGGAATATGTTTCCAGCAAAATGGGATTGGAGAAGATTCTGGGAACAAACCGCCTTTCTTTCCATAATATTGGCTTTTATGAATATTTTACCAATTCCGGCATTGGATGGAGGGCATGTTATGTTTCTTTTATATGAAGTTGTTACGCGTAGAAAACCGAGTGATAAGTTTTTGGAATACGCTCAAATTACAGGAATGTTTTTACTGTTAGGTTTGCTTCTTTATGCTAACGGGAACGATATTCTTCGAATGTTTGCAAAATAATTTTAGGAGTAGGGGGTAGTGCTTTTTACTTAGAAAATCATAACTGTTTTTGAATTTGTGAAATTCGGAATGATTATTTCTTCAAAAATAGTTGTAATAATATTTGGATTGTATGTTAAAGAGCACTACTTTTGCACCCGCAATCAGGACGAAGGTTGGGTTGCAAAAAGTTCTTTGAAAGATTTACATGATCAACAAAAAGTAGTAC
>NZ_JAQWCQ010000026.1 GCF_028705895.1 Massilibacteroides sp.
ATTCGTAATGAATAGGTCGCCGGTTCGAGTCCGGCTTTCGGCTCATAAATTATGAAGCAGTTACAGAGATGTGGCTGCTTTTTTTATTGTCTGTTTGGAGGGTCGTTTATACCGTTTGAAGGTTTCCTGAGGTTGGAATTAAATCAAGAGATAAACCCGTGTAGCCACGAAACAACGTTTGTTTTTATTACAGATAAATTTTATCTTTATCTGACTTTATAATATAATACTGTGTATGATCAGACGTCTTCTTTTCTTTTTAACACTGTTACAACTATGTTATCCTTGCCGTTTGTCAGGTCAGAAGTCTGATTACAGGTTGTTCCACAATATCAGCTTAGGGGCGGAAGCCTCTTTTATCAGTTGTTTCCTGCAGGATACACAAGGGTTGATTTGGATCGGTACCAACAAGGGATTATTTAGTTATGATGGTTATTCCTCACAACCTCACTTCGTTTTCGGCGAACGTGTTAACACCTGGATTTATTGTGGCGTAGTGGCAGATAGTACGTATCTCTATCTGGGAGCTGATAACGGTCTGCTGATTTATAATTATAAAACAGATACTTATGAGGATCCTAAGGTTGATTTTCCTACAGATATCCGTACACTGACGTTCTATGATGACCTCTTATGGCTTGGCACGCTGAATGGACTTTATACCTATTCACCGGTTTCCCAAAAACTTACTGCTGTTACAGAGGGATTGCCGCATCAGACAATCTACTCCCTGATCAGTGCGTCTGATAATAATCTATATATTGGTACGTATAACGGTTGTTGTCGTTATAATTCCGCTGTCAGAAGAGTAGAACCAATAGAACTTCCTGTTATTAAAGGGAGAAGTAATCAGTTTGTTAACTCTCTCTTGGAAGATACCACGCGCGGTTGTCTCTGGATTGGTACTGAAGGTAGTCTTTTCAGATATGCACTTGCAGACGGACAAACGCAACGTATTGATGTCTTTCATGATAATTCAATCAAATCGTTAGCTTTAGATAGAAACGGACAATTATTGGTCGGTACTGATAACGGATTGTATATTTACCGGGAAGATAAATCTCTATCCCATCTCGTACATGACTCTCGTAACCCGCAATCTCTTTCCAATAATATTATCTGGACAATTTTCGCGGATCGCGAACATAATATCTGGTTGGGTACGGATTATGGTATTTCCATGTCAAGGCATAACAGTATATTGCGTTACATTTCAATTTCGCAGATTACCGGAACCGGTGAGGGTAATCAATTCTATTCCATGCTACGTGATGTTTATGGGACCTATTGGTTTGGAGGGACTAACGGGTTAATTCGTTTTACTGACCCTCTGGGTGAAGGACAGAATTCGATATGGTATAAGATGGGTGATCCTAAATATCCCTTGTCTCATAACCGGGTAAGGCATCTCTATGAAGATCGTGAACAACAACTTTGGGTGGCTACAGATGGAGGTATCAGCCGCTATAATCCGGAAAGTAAGCAATTCGTACATTATAATATAGTGGACAGCACCCATCGTTACAATGCAAATTGGGCATATAATCTTTATGAAGATTCGGACGGGCAGTTTTGGATAGCTACCTGTCTGGGGGGAATTTTTGTAGTCGATAAGAAGCGTCTTACAAATTCTTCTAACGAGCTGTATATGGCAGAGAAGATATACCGTACCGATAACGGATTGTCGGGCATGTTTATTAATCAGCTAATCCCAGATAAAGACGGCAATGTGTTAGCTCTTTTAAGCAGTGCTAATTGCATAGATAAGATAAATCCTTCTACAAACAGGATCTCGTCTATCACTTCGGGCAAAATACAGGAAGAACAAAAGCCCAATTATGTATTATGTAGTGATGATGGCTGGGTTTGGATCGGCTTTCCGGGAGGAGTAATGCGGGCAACATCTTCGGGAGATAGTATAGGTGTACTCCCTCTTGATCCATTCAATCATTACGAAGTGTTATCTATGGTTGAGGCAGACAGGAAAATATGGATATCCACTACCGACGGATTATGGGTTGTGGATCAGCAGACGTTGGAAGTACGCCGGTTAAGTGTTAGTGATAAACGATTTACCAGTTTGTTCTTTGATAAGAAGGAGGAGAAGTTATACTTGGGTACTGCAGATGGATTTGCGATTTCCTCACCCAATGCGTTGTTAGCTGAATACCCTGAACAGCCATTATTGTTGACCGCCCTTTATGTAAACAACCAACTTTATAAGCCCAACGTAGAACAGGCTAATCAGAGTATTCGCCGTGTAGAGCAGATAAGATTGAACTACAAACAAAATAACCTTGCTTTTGAATTTTCCGACTTACCTTATTCAAAGGAAGAAAAAAGCCGGATTGTGTATCGCCTTGAGGGAGTAGATAGTGAGTGGAATTTTCTGGCTCCAAATGCCAACCGTCTTACTTATAATAATTTGTTTTATGGCGATTATCAATTGAAAGTAAGTAAGTTGGATGCTTATGGGAAACCGTCTGAGAAAGTATATCATCTGGATATCCATATTCTTCCTCCTTGGTATTATACACAATGGGCGAAGGCCTTTTATTTCCTGCTATGCTGCGTACTGATTATTTGGACTGTTAACTTTTTTCGGGTAAAGAACCGTTTCAAGCTGGAACGGTTGGAGAAAGAAAAGATTCTGGAACAGTCGCGTGCTAAAATGGAATTTTTCACCAATCTTTCCCACGATCTCAAGACGCCTTTAAGCATGATTATTGCACCCATCAGTAAAATGCTGCCTGAAATCAAGAATCCCGAAGAAAAGAAGCAGTTAGAACAGGTTCAGCGTAATGCCATAAAACTTAATTCATTGATTCACCAAGGGCTGGATTTTAACAGAGTGGATAGTGGCAATAGCGCTTTGTTGATTTTATCACAAATTGAATTGGTTTCCTTTGTCCGGGATTTACTCGCGCTTTATACGGAGGGGAAAATAAAAGAAAAACAGCTTAATATTGTTTTTCATTCCGATCAGGAATGTCTGTATATACAGATGGACGCGATCAAATTAGAGTCTATATTAGATAATCTTTTATCAAATGCGGTGAAATACACACCGGAAGGTGGAACTATAACCCTTTCTCTGTTTGGCTCTGAAGGAGGGAAGGACATCCGTATTTCTGTTTCAGATACTGGTATCGGAGTTCCTTATCAAGATCAACCTTATGTTTTCCAACGTTTTTTTCAGTCATCAAAAACAGCAGGAAAAAAAGAAGGAACGGGAATTGGCCTTTATTTGGTGAAAACATATACGGAATTGCATGGTGGTAGCGTGAAACTGATTTCAGAAGAGAATACAGGTACAACTATAACTCTTACACTGCCGGTAGGGAATAAAGAGCAGGCTACACATATAGATACTTCCGATTCTTCGTTGGCCACCTTGTCTCCGGATGCTCCTCATATATTGATTATTGACGACAATGCAGAAGTGGCAGAGTTCATTTACCAGATTCTGCAGGCCAAATATAATTGTCGTGTTGCGGAAAATGGTAAAGTAGGTTTGGAGCTTGCCCTGGAGTTATTACCTGATTTAATAATATCGGATGTGACGATGCCTATTATGGATGGATTTGAAATGGTGCGCCGTTTAAAGAAGCATATCCCTACGAGTACCATTCCGGTTATTCTGTTAACGGCAAAAAGTGATAAGGAAACAGAACTCGAAAGTCTTCAGTTACGCGTAGAGGCATTTATCGCCAAACCATTTGAACCGGACATTCTGCTTCTGCGGGTAGAACAACTGCTTTACAATAAACAGGTTCACGAGGATAAAGCACGTATGGAAATGTTGGCTACCCCAAAGGCGATGGAGGCCGTTTCTCAAGATGAGAAATTCTTAGCAAACGTTACCCGTCTGATTGAAGAACATATTTCTGATTCCGAACTGAATGTGAATATGCTTTGTGATCTGGCTGCGATAAGTAACAAACAGATGTATCGTAAATTAAAACAACTAACAGGTATAACGCCAGTAGAATACATCAAGTCTATTCGTATGAAGAAAGCAGCCATGCTATTGAAGCAAAAAAAGTTTACGGTAGCAGAAGTAATGTATATGGTGGGCTTCTCGAATCACTCTTATTTCTCCAAATGCTTTCAGTCTGAATTTGGACTTACTCCCAAACAATATCCGTATATGGAATATTCACAAAATGAATAACAGCTCCATAGAGAAGATCAAATATATACTAATATATTCCCCTTTTGTAAGGCTTTGTTTTTGGTGTTGAAAATCAATAGAAAAATAGGTTTAAAATTATAAAGGATATTTTTGCAAAAATATCCTTTATAATTGGAAAAATAACCTTTATATTTTTTTTCTTATTACTATGAATCAAATTTTAGCTTTTTGCCAAGCTTTTGAACCGGCATGAAATATACACTGATTTAATTCCGCCAACGGGTATAATACTCTTTTTATCCATCCAACCATCATTTGAGCCTTTCCAGTGAGGGTTTGTCTGTTTTTTATCCTCTTATGTCCGAAATCTGCTTTGGGAAAAACAGGTGTTGTTCTACATTTGCCGGTATCGGGTAAAGCCTGAATTTGATTACTTGAAAAAACATATTATAATTAGTGCAACCATGAAACACATGACGTATTTTACGCTGTTCTTTAGTCTTGCTTTTGCTTTATTTGCATGTAGTAATGAAGGTAAAACAGAATCTCAGGATGATAAATCTGATGATAATGATGAGACTACGGAAATTGTATTTGCAAAAGGAGCCGATATCGGTTGGATGACCGAGTATGAAGCTAAGGGATATAATTTTTTTAATGCCGCAGGAGAGAAACGAGAATGTACTGAACTGATGAAAGAACTTGGACTTAACGCGGTCCGTCTGCGGGTTTGGGTGAATCCTGAAGAACATGATAACTGGTGTAATAAAGAGGATTTGCTGGTGAAGGCCAAGAGAGCTAAAGCGCTCGGTATGGACATTATGGTGAATTTTCATTATAGCGACTGGTGGGCAGATCCGGGTAAGCAGAATATCCCGGCCGCATGGAAATCATATACCTATGAACAGATGAAAACAGCTGTTGCAAACCATACGAATGAGGTGTTGCAATTATTAGAAGAAAACCAAATCACTCCGAAGTGGGTACAGGTAGGCAATGAAACAAGCAATGGATTTTTATGGGATATGGGACAGGCAGACAAGAATCCGAAACAATATGCCGGACTGTTTTCCGCCGGGTATGATGCTGTAAAGAAGGTCTTCCCGGAGGCTATTGTAATCGCTCATTTAGACAATGGATTTAGCAACGGACTATATAATTGGAATCTGGATATTCTGAAAAACAATGGAGCCAAATGGGATATGATCGGTATGTCTCTCTATCCTTATTGGGCAATGCAAAACACCAGTTTTAGTTATACAACAGCCGATTCGGTTATTACGGATTGCACCGCGAATATACAGAAGGTAAGTACCAAGTATAATTGTGATGTAATGATTGTGGAAACCGGAATGGAATGTGCTGATGCCAGTGGAAATCTGGCAACATCAGCTGTCCTGGCAGAGGGGAAAAGACAATTAGACCGAATCCTGAAAGAATGTATGGAGAATACTGACGGTCGTTGTAAAGGGGTATTCTATTGGGAGCCGGAATGCAAACCCAGTCAATATCGTTTGGGAGCATTTACAGAAGATGGACGTCCTACTGTAATAATGGATGCCTTCAAATAAAACAGAACTATTGTATTATGAATAAGAAACTATTGACTTCACTTTGTTGCCTTCTTTTCCCGTTGTTGGTTATGGGGCAACGTGCGGAAATTTTCCTTGATAAAAATTGGAAGTTCCTTAAAGGTGATATGCCTGATGCATCGCAAGCTGACTTTGACGATACCAAGTGGGAAACAGTTAATGTCCCTCATGACTGGGCTATCTTTGGTCCTTTTGATCGAAGTAATGATTTACAGCATGTGGCGGTTATGCAGAACTTTGAAAAACAGGCTTCTGTTAAAACCGGACGTACCGGTGGATTGCCATATGTAGGTGTAGGCTGGTATCGCACTACGTTTCAGGCCCCGACTGATAAGCAAGTGACACTCATCTTTGATGGCGCTATGAGTGAAGCGCGTATCTATGTCAACGGACAGGAGGCTTGCTTCTGGCCTTTTGGCTATAATTCGTTTCATTTTGATGCGACACCTTATATATATAAGGACGGACAACTGAATACGCTTTCTGTGCGTCTGGAAAATAAACCGCAATCTTCCCGTTGGTATCCAGGAGCAGGCTTATATCGTAATGTACGTTTGGTTACAACGGAGCAAGTTCACGTACCGGTTTGGGGCACACAACTTACAACCCCGCATGTGGCAGACGATTACGCTTCTGTGCGACTGTTGACTACGGTTGTCGGAGCGGAAAACAGGGAGGTACGTATTGTTACGAATATTATTTCTCCGGAAGGGAATGTGGTTGCCGCAAAAGACAATATTCGCAAGATAAATCACGGGCAACCTTTTGAGCAGAACTTTTTGATTGATGCTCCTTCTCTCTGGTCGCCCGAGACTCCTCATTTATATAAAGCTATCTCTAAAATTTATGTTGGCGACAAACAAACCGATGAATATACCACCCGTTTCGGTATTCGCAGCATCGAGATTGTCGCGGATAAGGGTTTCTTTCTGAACGGTAAGCATCGCAAATTTCAGGGTGTATGCAACCACCACGACTTAGGGCCGTTGGGTGCGGCTATTAATACGGCAGCCCTTCGCCGTCAACTCACGTTACTGAAGGATATGGGGTGCGATGCTATCCGTACTGCGCACAATATGCCCGCTCCTGAATTGATAGAGCTTTGCGACGAGATGGGTTTTATGGTAATGGTAGAGCCTTTTGATGAATGGGATATTGCTAAATGCGAGAATGGTTATCATCGCTATTTTAATGAGTGGGTGGAACGGGATATGGTAAATATGTTGCGCCATTACCGTAACAATGCAAGTGTTGTGATGTGGAGTATCGGTAACGAAGTTCCGACTCAATGTAGTCCGGAGGGGTATAAGGTTGCTTCTTTCTTACAGGATATTTGTCATCGCGAAGATCCGACACGTCCGGTGACATGCGGTATGGATCAGGTTTCCTGTGTGTTGGCCAATGGCTTCGCTGCTATGATAGATGTGCCGGGATTCAATTATCGTGCGCATCGTTATATGGAGGCTTATCAGAAACTGCCACAAAACATTGTGCTTGGTTCTGAAACTTCGTCAACCGTTAGTTCTCGTGGTGTTTATAAATTCCCTGTATTGAAACGTGCCGATGCTAAATATGACGATCATCAATCGTCAGGTTATGACTTGGAGTATTGCTCTTGGTCTAATGTGCCGGATAAGGATTTTGCTTTGGCAGACGATTATGCCTGGACGATCGGACAGTTCGTGTGGACAGGCTTTGACTATTTGGGGGAACCTTCTCCGTATGATACGGATGCCTGGCCCAGTCACAGTTCACTGTTTGGTATTATAGATCTGGCAAGTATTCCGAAAGATCGTTACTATTTGTATCGCAGTCTTTGGAATAAGAAGGCGAATACCCTGCACATACTTCCTCATTGGACATGGCCGGGAAGAGAAGGAGAAAATACGCCGGTTTTTGTTTATACGAATTATCCGTCAGCCGAATTGTTTGTCAACGGCAAGAGCTATGGGAAACAACGCAAACTCACATCCGAAGAAAGCCGTGCTTTGGTCGGCAAGGATTCGTTGGCTTTACAGCGCCGCTATCGCCTGATTTGGATGGATGTACCCTATGAACCGGGTGAAATAAAGGTGGTGGCTTATGATGCTTCCGGTGCACCATCCGAAGAGAAAATAATCCGTACAGCCGGTAAACCTCACCATCTGGAGGTCGTGACAGACCGCGCTCAACTTTCTGCAGATGGGAAAGACTTGGCGTATATTACGGTACGCGTGGTTGATAAGGATGGAAATCTCTGTCCGGCTGCCAATCATAAGGTGTCTTTTACGGTCAAAGGAACGGGCAAGTATCGCGCGGCTGCAAATGGCGACCCGACCAGTCTTGATTTGTTTCATTTGCCTCAGATGCCTGCTTTTAGCGGACAACTGACGGCTATTGTACAAAGCAACGAACAAGCCGGCGAGATTGTCTTTGAGGCTAAGGCTAAAGGCTTGAAAGCGGGAAAACTAATTATTTCTGTTTTAGAATGATAGTATAGAAAATTATTGTTAACATTAATTTAATGAATGCATGAAGCAAGTTAATCTTAGAATCAGTCGAACGATTCTTTCCCTAATTTTAGGGCTATTCTTGTCAATAGGCGTTTATGCACAAAACATCACCGTGAAAGGGCATATTAAAGATGCCTTGGGTGAAGTGACAGGCGCAAGTATTGTAGAAAAAGGAAATACCACAAATGGAACAATTACTGATCTTGACGGTAATTTCTCGATAAATGTTCCGAAAGGTTCTACTTTGGTTATTTCTTTTATTGGTTATAAAACTCAGGAAGTTGCAGCCGCCCCCAATGTTGTTGTGACTTTGGAGGAAGACACTGAATTACTGGATGAAGTTGTGGTTATTGGTTACGGTGTCGCTAAGAAGAACGACTTGACGGGATCTGTTACAGCAATTAAACCGGACGAAATGAACAAAGGTTTAACAACATCCGCTCAGGACATGATACAAGGTAAGATTGCCGGTGTTAATGTTGTTAATAATGGTGGCGAACCGGGTGGTGGGGCTACTATCCGTATTCGTGGTGGTTCATCATTGAATGCCAGTAATGATCCGTTGATTGTTATCGACGGACTTGCCATGGATAATTACGGCGTACAAGGACTTTCAAACCCCTTGGCTTTGGTTAATCCGGCGGATATCGAAAGTTTTACGGTGTTGAAAGACGCTTCAGCTACGGCTATTTACGGATCTCGGGCGTCAAACGGTGTTATTTTAATTACAACGAAAAAGGGACAAAGTAATTCGAAGCCTCGTATATCGTACAATGGTAATGTGTCGGTCAGTATGGTTACCAATAAACTCGATGTGCTGAATGCCAAAGAGTATATGGACCTTGTGCAAAACACCTATGGTTATTCTGATGAAGAATTTATTGCAAGTGCGGAGTATCAGACATTGGGTTATACGAATGCGCAAGGCGAACATGTTTTCGCGGATACGAATTGGCAGGATGAAATTTACCGTACGGCGGTCAATACAGACCACAACATCACCGTTTCCGGAGGTTTGAAGAATATGCCTTATCGTGTTTCTGCGGGTTACACCAATCAGCAGGGTATCTTGAAAACATCAAGTTTTGAACGTTATACGGCCAGTTTAAATCTCTCCCCGTCCCTTCTTGATAATCATTTGAAAGTAAACTTCAATGCAAAGGGGATGTATTCAGAAACAAGTTACGCCAACACAGACGCTATTGGAGCTGCGACTTCGATGGATCCTACCAAACCGGTTTATGGCGGAACAGAATTTTACGATAAAAACTTCGGTGGATATTGGGAATGGCCTGAAACTGTAGATTGGAAAGACTATGAATGGAAACATAATATTAATACGTTGGCTACCCCTAACCCCGTAGGTTTGTTAAAGAACCGTACGGATAAAGGAAAGTCGAAAGTGTTGATGGGTAATATCGAGCTGGACTATAAAATACACGGCTTCGAAGATCTCCATTTACATGTGAACGGAGGTATGGACGTTGCCAGTGGCAAGACGAATAAAAAATACAGTCGTTTTGATACGGACAATTATTATTACGGACGTGTCGGTTGGGATTCACAAGATACGTACAACCTGTCTTTGAATATGTATGCCCAATACATGAAAGATTTTGGATCAGTACATCATTTTGATATCATGGCCGGCTATGAATGGCAACATTTCAATAAAGAGTCTGATTATTATTACTATGGAACTTATCCGGACACCAATATGGAACATGCCGGAGAAATCTACAATCCGTCGGAGAACACATTATATAAGACTGAAAACTATTTGATTTCCTTCTTCGGGCGTATGAACTATTCTTTGTTTGATCGCTATTTAGTGACGTTCACTTTACGTGATGACGGTTCGTCTCGTTTCTCTAAGAAAAATCGTTGGGGATTATTCCCTTCCGCCGCGTTGGCTTGGAAGATAAAAGAAGAAGGCTTTATGAAGGATGTGGACGCCATTTCCGATTTTAAGTTTCGTGCGGGCTATGGTATTACAGGGCAACAAGAAGGTATTGGAGATTATACCTATTTTGCTTCCTATACACCCAATTCAGAGGGTGCCTATTATCCTCTTTTAGGTGAAGGCAGCACGTATCGTCCGGATGCTTATAACAGTGATTTGACCTGGGAGAAGACGACTACTTATAACGTTGGAGTTGATTTAGGCTTTCTGGATAACAGAATTACGGCCAATTTAGATTATTACTATCGTAAGACGAAAGATCTGATCAATGACGTTTATGTAGCAGCCGGCTCAAACTTCAAAAATAAAGTGACGAGTAATATTGGTTCCTTGCATAATGAAGGTTTTGAGTTTGCAATGACATGGAGAGCTGTTCAGCAGAGAGATTGGCGTTGGGAGCTGGGTTTCAATCTTACTCATAATACAAATGAGATTGATGCACTGGTGAAGAGTACGGGTGAGAAATATATCATACGTCATGGTGGTATTGCCGTTGGAGATAGTGGTTCTAATGGTATCAAAGGATATTCCGTAGGTGAGGCTGTTTCTGCCTATTACACCTATCAGCAAGTGTACGATGAAAAAGGTCAGCCGATAGAAGGTGAATTTGTGGATCGTGACGGAAATGGTATCATCAATGATAATGACCGTTATTTCTATAAGAAATCCGATCCGGATGTATTAATGGGTCTGACTTCAAAACTGATTTATAAGAATTGGGACTTTAGCTTCTCTCTTCGTACCAATTTGGGTAATTATGCCTATAATGCTGTAGAATGTAATCGTTCGGATTTGTCGGTTACAGGTATTTACTCAGGCAATGCATGGCATAATGTACCGCAAATGTCATTAGCCAAAAATTGGAGTAAAGCAGATGCGTTGGATGCTCTTTCCGACTATTTCATCCAGAATGCTTCTTTCTTAAAATGTGATAATATTACGTTGGGCTATTCTTTTGAAAAACTGTTTGGATTAAAAATCAGCGGACGTACTTATCTCACAGCTCAGAATGTCTTTACGATAACCAAGTATAAAGGTCTGGATCCTGAAATTAACGGAGGGTATGATGGTAGCATTTATCCTCGCCCTTTCATGGGAATCTTTGGTGTTAACCTTAATTTTTAATCTGTTAAAATAAGAGTAATATGAAATTCAAAAATATAAAATCATTTATTCTGCTTGCCGCTCTGATGCTTATGACGGGGTTCTCGTCTTGTGTCGGCGATCTGGATGTCGATCCTATCAATCCGCAGCAAACAATGACTTTAGATCAAGATGCACTTTTTAATAAGATATATGCAAGTTTCTGTTTGACCGGCCAGACCGGTCCGAGCGGGAATGCGGATATTGCCGATATGGACGAGGGGCGTTCGGAATTTTTCCGTATGGCGTGGAATCTGAATGAACTGACCACAGATGAAGCTCACTGGATCTGGCTCACAGATACCGGTATGGATGAAATGCTTCATAATTCTTACGGGGCAAGCGCTGCATTTTCTATCGGACTTTATTATCGGCTTTATTTTACGGTTACATTATGTAATTTCTTCCTGGAACAAGTTCCTGATGATGGAACATCATCTATGGAACGGGCGGAAATCCGGTTTATACGTGCATTACAGTATTACTATATAATGGATTTGTATGGAAATGCCGCATTTACGGAGAGTGTTTCTTCTGAATTAGCAGAACGTTATACCCGCACTCAGTATTTCGATTATATAGAAAAAGAACTGAAGGAATGCGAAACCGATATGGCGGAAGCCGGACAAAACACGTATGGCCGCGTGGATAAGGTCGCCGCGTGGAACTTATTGGCTCGGCTTTATTTGAATGCGGAAGTTTATACGGGTACTGCTCAATGGCAGAATGCGATGGATTATGCGCAAAAAGTCATTAATAACGGATATTACCGTTTGTGTACAACCGGAGCGACAAATCCTGTAACCGGTGAGGTTTATTCTGCTTATCAAATGCTTTTCTTAGCAGACAATAACACGAATGGAGCGCAATATGAAACTATTTTTCCAATACTATTTGATGGCGTTACAACAAAAAGTTATGGCGGAATGAATTTTTTGATACTTGCTTCTTATAGTTCAACAATGGATGCCACTATTCCTTCGGGAACGAATTGTAGTTGGGGGAAATGTGTCCGGGTTCGTAAACCTTTGCTTGATAAATTCTATACAACAACTCCACCTGCAGGAAAGACGATTGCTGAAATGACGGCACCGGCTAATGATGATCGTGCTCTTTTCTATGGAAACGGCTTTTCTGCTTCCATTGAAGATGAAACGGACGCAACCGCAGGCTTTGCTTGTGTAAAGTTCCGCAATGTCCGTTCGGATGGACAGTCTAATCAGGTGGTTGATTATGTTAATGCCGACCTTTCTCTCTTTCGTGTTGCCGAAGCATACTTAACTTATGCCGAAGCTTCAACGCGTTTGAATGGTACTAATGCGGACGCAAAGGAGAAAATAAATGTGCTTCGATCCCGTGCTAATGCTGCCCAACGTAATCTTTATACATTAGACGATATTTGCGATGAGTGGGCAAGAGAATTTTGGTTTGAAGGTCGTCGTCGTATGGATTTGGTTCGTTTTAATAAATATGCCGGGCAAGCATCTTACAAATGGGAATGGATGGGAGGTACTTATCAAGGCGCACAGTTTAGTGCTAACAGATCGATTTTTGCTCTTCCTGAAAACGATTTGGCGAACAACTCCAATTTAATTCAGAATCCGGGTTATTAATAAAAAAGAACAGAATATGAAAAAAGGTTTATTCACTTTGCTCTTAGCAGGGTTAGCAATATTTGCTGCATGTTCGGATGATATAGATTCTAATCCGACAATACAGCAACCAAGCACTTTTGAATTGAATATGCCTGCATTAGGAGGCAATGTCTATGATTTGGAAAATACTGATTCTATCAGACTCACCTATAAACAGCCGGAATATGGTTATACCGCGCCTGTTACGTATTACGCGCAACTTTCAGTTTCCGGTACTTGGAATGAGGCAACTTCGGTAGAATTGGATGATGCAACATATGTTGAATTAGACGGCTCTGTTACTGTTTGCGAGTTTGGAGCTGCGGCTGATTTAGTGAACAAGGCGGTAATGAAATTAGGCAATTTTACAGATGAGGGACAGCTTCCTGCTGACGGTATGCCGCTGTACATAAGAATGAAAGCAGCACTGGCTGCTGGATATGAATGCTATTCAAATGTTATAGAACTATCGATCGACCCTTATTATATTGCATTAGTCGCCGCAGATCCGGAATTGTGGTATTTGATTGGCGGTTGTATTGGTGATGGTTCCTGGGGTAGTGAAATAGGTACCGGTGTTATTCCATTATCGCCTGTTGAAGGAGCTAAATACGATGATGTAACAGGTAAAGGAGATTTGACTTACATTGGTTATTTCCCTTCTGACAAGGGCTTCAAAATTGTAAGAGTTCCCGGTGAATGGGATGATCAATGGGGAGCCGATGGGGGAGACTTTAACAAACCTCGCCTGAAAGATGCCGATGGAGAAGGCAGTGACTTCTTTGTTCCTGTAAGCGGATACTATAAGATTTCCTTGAATACAAAAGAGAATGTACTCTCTATTGTTGCAACAGATGAGCCCCGAAATGTTTATGACAAATTATTCATTTCAGGCGATTTCAATGGTTGGGGAGAGGAAACCACAATGTCTCCTGTAAACACAGTTGAAGGGGTAATAAATCATATCTGGAAATATGAACTGGATGCGACCGGTGGAGACACAACAGCAAAATTCTTGTATTCCGGCTGGACTCCTAACTGGGGAGCTGATACTTTTCCTTATGGATTTGGTGTAAATGGGGGAGCCAATGTTCCGGTAACTGCAGGAAGTTATGTGGTTATACTGAATGATATTGACGGTTACTATCATTTCTTTAGCAAATAATTCAGGAATTATAAAGAGAAACGAATATGAAGAAAAATATAATATATAGTTTGTTCTTTACAGCTCTCGTATTAAGTGGTTGTAAAGGAGATTATGACGATTGGGCAGCCCCACAAGGTTTTGATGCGGAGGAACCTGTTGATATGTCGCTCACGGCAACTTCCGTATCTTCTATCAATATGGCAGATGTGGAGTCGGAAACTATAGCCTTGTTTTCTGCAACTGCAGATATTCCAAGCGGAGCAGAAGTTACTGCTTATAAGGCAATGATTGACGGCACAAAAGAATTGGCTGTTGATATGAATGGACATGTAAATACTGCAGAGCTAACCAATACTGTTGTAGCACTTTACGGCAAACGTCCGGTAGAACGTGCTTTATCAGTTGTCGTTTATGCCAATGTAAAGAAAGAAGGTCATGGATTTCTTTTGAAATCTGATCCGGTGGCCGTGAATGTAACTTTGGCTGCACCGGATATCTCCGATGCCTATTATTTGGTAGGAGACATGTTGGATATAAAAGATACCGATGGAAATACAATAACCTCCGGTTGGAGTGCCGATGGCATGAAAGCATTCAACCATAGCGGTCAGGATGTTTACGAAGACCCGGTCTTCACTTTGGTCTTTACGGCTACCGCAGACAACCAATATTGGAAAATTATTCCCAAAAGCAATATTGATACGGACGATTTCTGGGCTAATCCGGGTGTTGTCGGAGTAGAGACAGATGGGGATACGAGCCCGGATGGTACTTTAACTAATAAAGACGCAAAGGCTGGTCTGATATTGAAAGCGGGAATGTATAAAATGACTCTGAATATGATGGATTACACCTATACTATTCAAGAACTGTCTTTTGAAGAGTTCATTTATATTCCGGGCAACCATCAATCTATAACAGCTTCCTGGGCTGTAGAAAATGCTCCCGCGCTTCGTTCACCCGGCTATGATGGCGTATATACGGGTTTCAGTTATCTGAATGAGAACTTTAAGTTTACAAAAGCGCGTAATTGGGATGCTGAATATAATTGGAATGATTTTACAACTGTCAGTGACGGTCTTATAAATGATGAAGGTACTAATATCAATATGACTGTTCCCGGATTTTATTATATTGAAGCAAATCTTCCGGATGGAAAACTAACTGCATCAGCCGTTTCATGGGGAATTGTCGGCCCTGCTACATCGGCCGCTTGGGATGCAACAGTTGCTCCGGATATGATTTGGAATCCGGCAGATGAATCCTGGTCGATTACAGCCGAATTAAATGTAGGAGAGTTGAAGTTTGTTGCAAACAAGGATTGGGGAATTAATTTAGGCGGAACCAAAGATGATCTATCTCAGGATGGTGAAAATCTTAAAATAGATGAAGCGGGAACATATACAATTAAGCTTTATACCACTCGTTGTGCTTCGGATAAGATTTATTATACTATTGAAAAGGTTCAATAGAAAGTAATTCCTTTCAGTATTTTTTAAATTCACAATCAGCTGTATCACAGTTGTATATGTTGTGAAGCAAATAATCGGCCCAGATCCGATTTTAAGATCGTAAACAATCAAGCAGTTACAGCAATATAACTGTTTGATTGTTTTTCTTATTATATAAGAGCTTATGTGCCACTGTATTTCTTACAAATTAATAGAACGTTAAAGAAAGGAGAGAAACAGAATTAACTTTCTGTTAAAAAAAACATATATTTGCATTGATACCGTATGTTAAAGAGTTAGCATGCAGTAAGACATAGAATTAAGAGTACGTTATTGAAATTATCCTTATCAGTCAAATCTCGCAAATTTTTGAAATGGTATGAGGATGATAGCAACAACGCTCACGTCTTTGGTATATACTTATCTTGAACATAGATAATATATATATTGGCGTGGGCTACTGTTGTTTATCCATACCAAAGGGTTTTGCGAGAACCTGATTGATAGATAAACAGAATACAGTTCCCACGCTTTTTTATTTATTATCTATACCAAAAAGTGTTTATCAATTTCTTAATCTAATAAAATATCTAATGGAACAGTCAGTAGATTCATTAAAAAACAGAGAATTAATTGAGCTAATGTTAAGAACCCATGCAAGTATGTTGGATTTAATTCAGGTAGTAAGTTCGTCTGACAAAAAAGATTCTAAAATCAAGGATCTCATAGAAAAGATGAGCGAATGTGTGAATGAGTTATTTCTAAAAAGTAAAGACTTACGAAAGGACGAATGTTTGTATATTCAAACCTCTTTTGAAGGCAAACTAGTGTCTCTAACAAGTGCAAAAATTGGTTTTATAGATTTTATTCAAAGCTTTGAAAGAAAAACCGGAGAGAAATTTACCTTAAGAGTATAAACTCAGGAGTTTATACTCTTAAGGTAAAAAGTATTTTTTTTATGGTTGTTAAACGTATTGCTCCTTAAAACAAAATATGTATATTGCATGAGAAAAGTTGATGATTATGAAACGAATATGCTTTGTTTTGTTTTTCTTGTTGTGGGGAGGGTTGTTTTTGTACGCCCAGTCTGATTTTACTTTTATGTTAAATAAGGAGGGTAAGATTATTGCTTTGCCTAAATATGTTGAGTTTAATTTTAATATACCTGAGTTTTCATATAAATCTTATACGCCGGCTTCTACTCGTATGATTACTGAACAGCTTAAGACGTACGAACCGGGGACTACAACAAAACTGGATGAACGGCCAATGGACATGCAAGTAATGTCGGGGGCATATAAACCTTATTATGATGAATTTGCTCTTATGAAAAAGAGAGTTTCTCCTACCGTTTTTGATTTTGAAGAAGTGGAGTTCTTTCCCTTAAATGAAAATCTTATGTTTTCAGTTGCCGGCCAACAGCAAACATGGATGGGATTAGGAGGACAGACTTCAATCAACCCCGACTTAACCTGGCATAGCGGACCTTGGGAAATTGGAGGTGGTGGGTATGTCGCGCGCTATTTCACGCCGTTCAATATGAGTCCCGGATTAGTTTCAGGAGCAAATACGCATGCAAGTTTTCAGGCCACAGACTGGCTTAAAGTGAGAGCTTGGGGACAATATGCCGGCTACGCAAACAAAGAATGGAGCAACCCGCATATGGCGATGAATCCTCTTTTCTATCATAATAATATCGGTGGTGCTTTAGAATTTAGACTTAACAAGGATTTAAGTATTGGTGCGGGAATGCAATATGAATTTAACCCGATGAAAAATAAATGGGAACGACAGTTTTTACTCTTCCCCATCTTCCATTAAGTTGCGATTTACAATAATATCCTGAATTGATTCATTATACGCAAAGACAAGTCCGAATCCATTATTTACATTAGAATAAGTGTTCAGAAATTCTCTTGAAGGAGCCAATTGAATACTGCCAACGCTAAACGATAACAGATTGCTTTGTTTATAATAATTGTAATAATCTTCTGTTATGGAGATTAGTCTAAGCCGGTATTTAGCCTTATTATCTTCTTCTTTTGTTGTGTAATTGTAAAAATAGGTAGAAAAAGAAAGCCGTAGAATATATTCTTTTCCGTTGAATAAATTATCTGAAAAAATACCATAGTAATTCTGTCTGGAACCGTTTAATATATGCATCGGCAGATCAGTCGTGAACACAATATCTTCATAATCAACCATTACGTTATAACTCCCGTAATCATACACATATTCTTCGTAGAATTGGTTCGTGCGGGGAGTTACAGATCCATCTCCTTCGTCCGACATTTGACTCTTCAGTATCGCCCGATAATAATTATTCTCCTGAGGTTTGTCTTTTAGCTTAATGTATAAACGCATTTTTTCTTGGTTAGAATAGCCTGACAAATAGCGAACAGTATCAACCAAGAGCATCTCAGGAGCTTCCGGAATTTTTATTTCCGCTGAAACCGTTTCGAACCCGATCGCTTCTGCCTCCAATCTTACTCTATCTCCGGTTGCAGGTTTTATTTCAGGAAGTGAATAAAGCCCTTTAATTAGTTCGCCGTAATATCCATCAGTCTCCTCTTCCTTTTCCTTTATCATATTTCCTTTGAATTCGTTATTGATATAAACACGAATGGTAGGAGGTGTTTTCAGTTCCAAATCTTGCAGAGAGCTTCCTGCAGCAGCAGACTGAGTCAAAAAGGCTGTTATCTCTTGTCCCGGTTTAATGCCTGCATTCAATACCAATTTGGGTTCGCCTATTTTTATCTTAATAGTATCTTCCTTCACACAAGAAAGGAAAATCAGAAGAAAAGACCAGAAATAAAGTTGCTTATATCCTTTCATTGCACTAAAATTTATAGGTATATGAAACAGAGGGTAAGATAGGAAAAAGCGTAGTTTTCTCTAATTCTACGTCAACAACAGAAGAGCCGGAGCTAATATGTGGAATAAGAGTTGTTGTGGCATTAAATACATTCATCCTGTTATAAAGGTTGTATATGCTTATATTCCAGATGCCCATCCGTCCTTTTTTCTTATACCGGTAGAAATTTACGCCAACATCTAATCTGTGAAATGCAGGCAATCGATAATTATTTCTGTCATTCGCTACAGCAACAAATTGCTGATTTAAAAAAGGATGATTACTATTTGTCCCCAATGAAGTGTCAACTATATAGATCTGATCTGGAACGGTCATTCTATTCCCTCCGGCATACATCCAATTCGCTGTAAACTCTACTTTCCGGGATAATTTATGGGATAACGTTAAATTTATTTTGTGCCGGTTATCAAAGCGGGAAGGGTATCGTTTTCCTTTGTTTACCGAACCATCCGGAAACCGGCAATCCGACCAGGATAGCGTATATGAAGCACTACCGGTTGTCTTTCCTGCTGTTTTTGTAGCTTGTAATTCTATTCCATAATCATATCCTTTCCCTAAGGCAACCCGTTCCTCCCATTCGGAGAATGCCGTTAAAGCGAAACTGTCGTCTTTGTATTCTATCAGATTGTCGCGATATTTATAAAATGCCTCAAGGGAAAGAGAATATTCTTTAGTCGGTTGATAATAACCGCCAACTTCAAACTGTTGCGAATACATTGGGCGGATATGCTTCGTTACGGGAACCCAGATATCGGTTGGCTGAGTTACATTTCCGTTTGACAGCAAATGAATATATTGATTCATTTTGCTATAGGCCGCTTTAATCGCCACCTTTTCATGTAATAAATATCTCGCAGAGACACGTGGCTGAAATGAATGATACGTTTCTCCTTCCACATTAAAAAGCGTATAACGCAAACCGGCCACTACGTTCAAGCGCTCAGACAAACGTATTTCGTCTTCACCGAAAAGTGAGATTTCGTGTCCTAATAATCGCGAATGAGAAAAGATGGTGTTTGTATTCTGCATCACGAGAGAGTCGATGTATAAGGTCTTCAACTTGTTGTTTTCGGGATTGAATACATGCATACGATAGTCTGAGCCGAACTTAAAGTTGTGTTTTGATTCCGGCCTATAGTCAAAAGACGTACGAAAACTAATATCCTCCATCTCGGAACTGTAGTTGCCCGTCACACTATTGATCTGTTTAATCTTGTCTTTTTTTAATAGATGTACTTTCACATCTTCTGTTAAAATCCGTGATCTGTATCGAGAATAACCGGCTATGAAATTTCCAAATAACCCATTAGAGAATACATAAGTCCATCCTCCAGAAGCAAGCAAATTTCCCCAGCGCCATTTCAGATCCGTCAGATCGTCTCTTACTTTGCTTTTTTCTCCTTCATGATAACTGTCTTGTCCCATGTAAAAACTAAGATACATCCGGCTGCGATCAGAGAAAGAATGATTTACCTTCGTATTAATATCAAAAAAATGATATCCCCCTACGCTTATATCATCTCTGTCTTTGTTCTGTGAAGAGAGTATCCCCCACGTTATCAAGTCCAACCACGTACGCCGCACGGAGACGTGAAAAGAACTTCGTCCTTTTACTATCGGCCCTTCCAGATTTGCCCGGGCGGAGAGAAGCCCGATTGATAAATTTCCGTGATATTCCTGACGGTCACCATCGTTCATACGAACATCTACTACGGAAGAAAGCCTTCCCCCATATTCGGCAGGAAAGCTTCCTTTATAAAAGGTGACTTTCTTTATTGCATCCGGATTAAATGCGGAAAAGAAACCGAGCATATGATTCATATGGTAAACCGGGTTGCCATCTAATAAGAAAAGATTTTCATCCACATTGCCTCCCCGCACATAAATGCCGCTCATCCCTTCCATTCCGGCTGTCACTCCCGGTAATAGTTGGATTGTTTTTACTAAATCAGCTTCCCCCAACAATGCCGGCGTTTGTTTTATTTGTCTCGGAGGCACATCTGTTACTCCGGATCTACTATATAAAACAGAAGAAGAAGGACTGACTCCGCGAACGACAACCTCCTTTAATGATCCGGATCTGACCAAAGGTAAGTCAAGAAGCGTGTCCTTTTCTATCCGGAATTTAAATTCGCGAACTTGATAACCAACATAGGAAACCTTCAAAACTACTTCTCCCGGTGGCAGATTTATGCTGTAAAAACCAAAACTATTCGTTAAGGTTCCCTCGCCGGAATTTTTTTCCACAACTGTTGCACTAAGTAAATTTTCATACGAAGCCGAATCTCTGACAAAACCGCTGACAGTATATATTCTCGGTTTATGTTTCAGAATAATATATTGCCCCGTAATACGATAAGAAAGCGTCTGATTCTGAAACAAACGTTTCAGGCAATAAGTAAATGCTTCGTTTTTAGCTTGAAATGAAACAAGGGGTAGATCGTCTAATAAGTTTGTTTCATAAGAGAAGAAAAAACCACTTTGTTTCTCTATTTCAGTCAGGATATGCCTCAATGGTTTTTCCCGCATATCAATAGTGATCGTCGGAACAGCCCCTCTGATTTGCGTGTATGAAACAGAAATACAGCAGTTAAACAATAAAAACAAACAAAAAATACGCATAACACATCAAGTTTATTCTACCACTAAGTGTACATCTAATGTCTGATTAATAATTAGCAACACTTCATCTAATGGCAAATTGTTAAACGATGCTGTCAGGTGTTTATTCCCATTCTCTAAACGATTGATGATTTTTACATGATAATATTCGGACAAATCCCCGATTACATCCTTCAGTGGCGTGTTATTGAAATGTAATTCTTTCGTTTTCCATGACAACGCATTCGTGTTGTCTTTAGGTTCGCTTATCATGGATGCTTCGTCTTTCTTATACACAGCAGACATTCCCGCTGTCAGGATTAATTCTTCTTTTCCGTCTTTATCAGCAAAAGCAACTTTTCCGGTATTTACATACAATTCCGTACGATCTCCTTTTTCATCCAACTGAAAACTGGTTCCTAATACTGTAACAACCGTATTTACTGTCGATACAGAAAAAGGGGAGCTTTCCATTCTCTTCACCTGAAAGAAAATTTTTCCTTTCATCTCAACCTCACGGCTCCCCTTCTTAAAAGCAATCAGATCATATTTTATTGTGGAATTTTCTGCCATCAAAGCCATAGAGCTGTCCGGAAGGAATACATTTTTTACCTGTCCGGAGGCCGTAGTTAAAACTAACCATTCTTCTTTTTCATTTGTCATAAAATACCATGTTGTCATTGTCAAACACAATAGGATAACGGCGGCAACGGCATGACGGTAGCGGAACAAGAAGTATTTTTGTTTTACCTTTTCTCTCTCTGCGAATTTTGTCCACGCCTTATCCGCATCTATCGCACCCTTGCGGTAATATTTTGCGACAAAACGAATCCGTTGCTCAAATTTATCTTCGTGTTTGTTTATCATTGTATTTATACTCTGAACTTATATCCTAAAGACAAACATATAGTGTAATATTTTGTCTTTATTTCATCGCCGCTGAATTTCTTTCCCAGATCAGCATCGTAGCCGATATTCATCACACAGTTTTTTACCTCCACGCCAACAGAAAGACTTGCTCCCCAATCGAATGTATAGCCGGAATCTATACCCGGTATCGAGTGTGAATAAATGGAGTAAGAACTCCAGCCATACCCATACTCTTCATCGCGTTCTTGATAGAGATTACTGTAAAAATACTGATCTCCTCCGGCATACAGTCTGTAAGCCAAATAAGGCCCGATTGCTACATTAAAACGTATATCTTCACCAATGTCCCATCCGATTTTAGCCATTACAGGCAACTGAAGGTAGCCGTAATTGGGCTTTATTTCAGAAAATACCGGAGCAGTATTGGCTTCTCCATCTATTTGCTGAAAGAGTATGAATGAATAGGAATAACCTCTGTCAGCATAATACAGACCCGATTTTAAGCTAAACCGGTGATTGAAATCATATTCAACAGCGACTCCGGCTTTTATTCTTGCACTCCAATCTTCAAGTTTTGCAGCTTTAACGGCAGTTATACCGGCTTCGGGCGATATCGACCACTGAGCATGGATCTCATTTACGCTTAACAGAACTAAAAGTAAAACAATAATTTTCTTCATTCCCAATATTATTATAGGCATAATAGCCGTGTCTTACTACTAAGACAGAAAAAAGAGAAATACCCCTATTCACTTTTATTCTTTTTTTTAAGCGGGGCAAAAAAAGAAGGTGTAAATCCGCGTGGCCGTTTCACGAAGTGTTTTCAGTGCTTTTCCCATTTGGTTTTCAATTGTTTTAATAGACAATTGGAGACTATCCGCGATTTCCTGATATTTCATGCCGTCGCGTTTAGCCATAAGAAAAATATCTCTCCTCGCCGGTGGCAACTTATCAATAGCTTCCCATAATCGGGCGTTTCGTTCCGCTTCGTAAATCTGCTCTTCTTCAGAAAGATCTTCTGTTTCCGGAAACTCTTCTGCTGTTTGGATAAGGTGAGTTTGAGATAGATAGGACAAAGAGCGGTTTCTTACCGTTCTGTACATATACGCTTTAAAGTTATCGATCGTTTCTCCCTCTTTACACTTAGTCCACGCGTCGGAGAAAGCTTGTTGGACAATGTCCTCCGCATCATCCGGATTCGTTGTTATGCGTAAAGAAAACAGACATAAAGGTTTATATAAAGATTTGAAATTCCGTTCAAATTCTTCAGAACTTATACCGCACATAAAGTTTGTTACTATACTATTCTGATCAAAGAAACGAGTTTATATTTTATCTTGTAATCTTTTTATATTCTTTTATAATTACATTTTGTCGTATTAACATACTCTTTCTTTTTCCACAACTGTGGAAAAACTTTACCACAGTTGTGGAAAAGTTTTTTCATAGTTATAGAAAAACTTTTTGACAGTTATCAAAAAAGATATTCATTAAAGGTACTATCTTTATGCACGTTGAGTTTAGATATTTTATTTGTAGTAAAGATGTTGATTACTCCCACTGAGAAAAGCCGAACACTCCTGCATGGCATATGTATGAATGGCTTACGAATATTATTATCTCTTTTTGTTTTGACATTCAGACTGTTGGCCGAAGATAATGTGCCGTCTGTTTTTGTTCAGAACTACACTGTAGGAGATTATAAAGCCAGTTGTCAGAATTGGGGGCTTTCTGTTTCGGAGGAAGGGATACTCTACGTGGCGAATAATTCGGGGTTACTAACCTTTGATGGCAATTCGTGGAGAATACATGAGCTACCCGAACAAAAGGTTATATCTCGTATTTTTACAAAAAACGGGCGGACTTTTACTGCCGGTTCTGGCATTCAATGTGAATGGAAAAGAAATGAATACGGGCAACTACAGTTTGAGTCCTCTGGCGAATCGTTTGAAGATTCTTCAATACAGGCACTTCCGTTCTCTTTTAAGGAGGGACAAATAACTGCAACAGCACAAATTGATCAGTTTTATTTTGTGGGTACTTCCAGAAAAGGGCTGTATGTTCTCAACTCCGAAGGCTCTACCTTGCTTCATCTTACTGCAGATAATCTTCTTCAGGATAATCAAATACATGATTTACTGGTACAACAGGATAAACGTTTGTGGATTGCTATGGATAATGGCTTGGCCTTATTAACGCTTAATCCTCCTATTCGATTGTTTGGGGAACGTAGTTTCACAGGGAAGCCAGAACAGGCTTTCCTTGAAGGGAATAAACTTTATCTGAAGAGTAATTCGGGTTATTTTAAACGTACGCTTTCTCCTAATGATGCGTTTCTCCGTCTTTCTGACAGTGAGGCACAGATGTTATTTCCGCCGGTGCAAGAAAGAAAAAAGATACAATTAAAAGATCTTTTAGACGATATGGAAGGGTTAGGATCATTTGCGGGAACAAACCGGATTTATCCTATATCAGAATACAGCTGCTGGCTTGTACAGAAAAATGAAGCAGGCTTGTTTCATATTGAAAACAGGAAGCCACATTTGAAATGTCGTATCTTGTTTGATAATTATAATTTGAATCTTGTGAATCGCGGGAAGTCTTTTATCCCGTTGAATGATACGCTTCACTTAGTTTCTACTATGCAGGGAGTCGTGGTTCTGAACAGCAGGAGAATATTAAAAGAGGGGTTGCAGACATTTGCCCCTCCTCATCTGACCGGAGTTGAGTTTACGGATAAGAAAAGACAAAGGCAGTCTCTTTCTCCTGAAGAATTAGAGATCTCATTGCCACATGATTTCATGGAGTTAACCCTCTATGCGGGAACTTCCGTATTCACATTAAATCAGCAGATCAGTTATCTGATAGAGGGCATTTCCCCTGAATGGTCTGCCTGGCAGAAAAACGGACGTATTAATTTATTACAACTTCCTCCCGGAAAATACAATATTCATATCAGGACATACGCTATACGCGGCCCATTTCCCGAAATAACGGTAATGTTAACCATTCGTTCTCCCTGGTACGAAACCTGGTGGGCTGGTTTCTTATATCTCGTTATCATTGCTCTTCTTGCTTGGTTGGCTACATTCCGCTATATAAAGATTCAAAGAAAGAAAACTCTTGAGCGGCTGGAAGCTGAACGAAGAAAAGAACAACAACGATTACAGAAATTGAAGAATGAATTGTTGGAAACCGAACTTCAGAATAAAAACGATGAGTTAACAAGACAAACATCTGCACATGTTCGGAAAAACAACTTAATGCAGTCGTTGATAGATGAGTTGGATCAGCAAAAAAAGAATCTGGGTGATCATTATCCCGACAGGATGTACAGAAAACTGCGTTCTTCTATAGCAAAGAGTCTGGATGATCAGGAGGACTGGAACGCCTTTGAAACTTATTTCAATAGTGCGCACCGGGATTTTACAGACCGTTTACGGCTAACGTATCCGGATATTACTCCCGGTGATATCCGGGTTTGTTGTCTGCTTCGTATGAATTTATCGACGAAAGAAATAGCCTCTTTGTTAAATGTATCCGTTCGCGCTGTGGAATTGCGTCGTTACAGGCTCCGTAAACGACTCAACCTGGATGGCGAAACGAATCTCACGGATTTCCTTATGAATTTTTAAAGAGGATACGAACTTTCTTTATCGGTTTTACCAAAGTAAAGTGACTTTGATAAAGTGAGTACCCGGTTGATAATTCTGGTAATCATCAACTGTATCGAATAAATCACTTGCGCTGAAATTAAAACGAATCCACCCGGCACCATATTCGTAATTTACTGTTTCTGTAAGATAGCCTCCGTCATACAAATGACGGGTATATGGTAGTGGAAAGTAGGTATCATCATACCGGATTGCCGCCTGAACTAACCCGTCAGTTGCAATAAATGAGGTGATGCCTGGATCTTCATAATAGAAATAAAACAGTTCTCTCTCCGGATCCCATTCCCATTGCCGTCCTTCAATTTTTATTTCAAACACGTCCCATGAGCCAACACCGTCTATCCCGTCTCGTCCTTCGCAAGATGAAAATAAAGTGATTAGTAATGTTATGATTAACAGGGGTAAAATTTTTGCTTTCATAGATATTCTCTTTCTTTTTTTGTAAACAAAACGCTCTCTTTTCGGCGAAGATACGTTTTTTAATAAAAGAGGAATAGAAATAAAGCATTTTTATTGTTTCAAATGGTTTTTCGAAAACAAACGATCGGTTTACATGTGGGAAAGCTGTATATTTGTAGCCGGTATGCGGTTAACATGACGGACTCTGTGATCATATTCTCGTTTTTTTGAGAGTAAGGATGAGTTGCGTCTGCTTGGTTGTATTTGTAAGTATAACATTCTATAAAATCAAAAACATGACTACGAAGTCAACGACTGAAATTAAAAAGGTGATCGTATTGGGATCCGGCGCGCTGAAAATCGGTCAGGCGGGTGAATTTGACTATTCCGGTTCTCAGGCACTGAAGGCATTACGAGAGGAAGGGATTAGCACGGTATTGATTAATCCGAACATTGCAACTATTCAAACTTCGGAAGGCGTAGCGGACAAGGTTTATTTCCTGCCGATCACGCCTTTTTTTGTGGAAGAGGTTATCAAAAAAGAACATCCGGACGGTGTTTTATTGGCCTTTGGTGGTCAGACTGCGTTGAATTGTGGTACTGAACTTTATACTTCGGGTATTTTAGCAAAGTATGGAGTGAAGGTACTGGGTACTTCCGTAGAGGCGATCATGTACACTGAGGATCGTGACTTGTTTGTGAAGAAACTGAACGAAATCGATGTAAAAACTCCGGTTAGTCAGGCGGTGGAAAGTATGGCTGATGCTGTTGCTGCAGCACGTAAAATAGGCTTCCCTGTTATGATTCGTTCGGCTTATGCTTTAGGTGGTTTAGGTAGTGGTATTTGTAAGGATGAGGCCGAACTTCGCACCCTGGCGGAAAGTGCCTTTGCTTATTCTTCGCAGATTTTAGTAGAAGAGTCGTTAAAAGGCTGGAAAGAAATAGAATTTGAAGTGATCCGTGATAAGAATGATCATTGCTTTACGGTTGTGAGCATGGAGAACGTGGATCCGCTGGGTGTTCACACAGGTGAGAGTATCGTAGTCGCTCCGACCTGTTCTTTAGATAAAACGGAATTAGATCTGCTGCAGGAACTTTCTGTAAAAACGATCCGTCATTTAGGTATAGTAGGTGAATGTAATATTCAATATGCGTTTAATTCGGAAACGGATGATTATCGTGTGATTGAGGTCAATGCCCGTTTGAGCCGTTCGTCAGCGTTGGCATCTAAGGCGAGCGGTTATCCGTTGGCTTTTGTGGCAGCGAAATTGGCGTTGGGATATACCTTGGATCAGATCGGAGAAATGGGAACACCAAACTCTGCTTATAAAGCACCTGTGGTGGATTATATGATTGTGAAAATACCACGTTGGGATTTAACTAAATTTGCGGGTGTAAGCCGTCTGATTGGTTCAAGCATGAAATCTGTGGGTGAGATCATGTCTATCGGCAAAAGTTTTGAGGAGATCATGCAAAAAGGCCTTCGTATGATCGGGCAGGGGATGCACGGTTTTGTAGGAAACAGAGAACTGGCGTTTGAGAATTTAGATGAAGAATTAGCTAATCCGACTGACTTACGCATTTTTGCTGTGGCAAAGGCTTTTGAAGAAGGTTATTCTGTAGAACGTATTCATGAATTGACTAAAATTACGCCCTGGTTCCTTGAAAGACTTAAAAATATTGTAGATTATAGTCGTAAGATAGGAGAGTATAAGGTGATTGAAGAGTTGCCTGAAGACGTATTGAAAGAAGCAAAACGTTTAGGTTTTTCTGATTTCCAGATTGCCCGTTTTGTGGAGAATCCGGCAGGAAATCTGGAAAAAGAAAGTATCCGTGTCCGTAATCTGCGTAAGAAGACAGGGGTTCTGCCTACAGTGAAACGAATCAATACGATTGCTTCTGAACATCCTGAACTGACAAATTATCTATACCTTACTTATGATGGTAAGGAGCATGATATACCTTATTATAAGAACGAGAAGAGTGTGATTATTCTTGGCTCGGGTGCTTATCGCATCGGTTCATCGGTGGAGTTCGACTGGTGTTCTGTGAATGCTGCTCAAACGGCACGTAAATTGGGTTACAAATCAATTATGATCAATTACAATCCGGAAACGGTTTCTACGGATTACGATATGTGTGACCGTCTTTACTTCGATGAACTTTCCTTTGAACGTGTTTTAGACGTGATCGATCTGGAAACTCCGAAGGGAGTCATTGTTTCTGTAGGAGGACAGATTCCGAATAATCTGGCGATGAAATTGAATCGTCAGCAAGTTCCTATACTGGGAACCTCTCCGTTATCTATTGACCGGGCTGAAAATCGCCATAAGTTCTCTGCTATGCTTGATACGTTAGGTATTGATCAACCGCAATGGGCGGAGTTGACCAGCATGGAAGAAATTGATGCATTTATCGAAAAGGTCGGTTTCCCTATTCTGATTCGTCCGTCATACGTGTTGAGTGGTGCGGCGATGAATGTCTGTTATACTAAAGAACAGATGTTGGAATTTCTGGATTTAGCCGCCAGTGTGTCTAAAGAATATCCGGTTGTTGTTTCTGAATTCCTTCAGGGAGCGAAAGAAATCGAGTTTGACGCCGTAGCCATGAATGGTGAGGTGGTCGAATATGCCATATCTGAGCATATCGAATTTGCCGGAGTCCACTCAGGAGATGCTACATTGGTATTCCCTGCACAAAAGATTTATTTTGAGACAGCACGTCGCGTGAAGAGAGTGAGTAAAAAGATTGCTGAAGAATTAAATATCAGTGGCCCTTTCAATATCCAGTTCTTAGCAAAGAACAACGATGTAAAGGTGATCGAATGTAACCTGCGTGCATCACGTAGTTTTCCGTTTGTTTCTAAAGTTTTGAAACGTAACTTTATCGAGACCGCTACCCGCATTATGCTGGATGCGCCTTATTCTCGTCCGGATAAGAGTGCCTTTGATATCGATTGGATAGGTATAAAAGCTTCTCAATTCTCGTTCGCACGTCTGCATAAGGCCGATCCGATATTAGGAGTTGATATGAGTTCAACAGGGGAAGTAGGCTGTATCGGTGACGATTTCAACGAAGCTCTTCTTTCAGCAATGGAAGCTGTAGGAAATCACGTGCCGGAGAAAAATGTTCTCGTTTCCTCCGGAGAAGCAAAAAGTAAAGTGGAACTACTTGACCCATGTCGCCAGTTAGCTTCAAAAAACTATCAGATTTACGGGACTCGCGGAACGGCAAAATTCCTGAATGATAACGGAATTCCAGCAACAGCCGTTTGCTGGCCGGATGAAGAAGGCGATCTGAACATCATGGATATGTTTACGAATCACGAATTCGACTTAGTAGTAAATATTCCGAAAGATCATACCAAACGTGAACTTACGAACGGTTACCGTATTCGCCGTGCAGCGATCGATCATAATATTCCGTTGATCACTAATGCCCGTCTGGCAAGTGCCTTTATAGATGCATTCTGTAGCATTGATAAAAGCGAAATTCAAATAAAAAGCTGGCAGGAGTATAAGTAAAGGTGGTACTTTTACCCCTAAATCCCCTCTACCCCTAAATCCCCTGAAGGGGACTTCTATGCAGAGTGTTGAAAGTCCCCTTCAGGGGATTTAGGGGTTGTAGTATAAGATAGGGAATTTAGTGGTAGAGGGTCGTAGTAATATCAGAATAGATTATAATTCGTTCTTAGAACTTTGAATTCGGTACGGCGGTTGATCTGGTCCGCAATCTCCTGTTGTTCGGGGGTAAGAGTGAGGATGAACTCTTCGGTCAGTACGTCTTCTTCTTTCAGAAAGTCGATTTCTTTAGCCATTTTCTTATTGATGGTCTTAGGAACACTTTCCCCGTATCCTTTTGCTTCTAAGCGGTCGGCGGCTATGCCTCCTGCAATCAGATAATCAACAACTGACTGTGCGCGGCGTTGGGCTAAACGTTCATTGTATTCCTCTGTTCCCTTGCGGTCGGTATGTGCACCAAGCTCAATGGTGACGTTGGGATTATCGTTCAGCATCTTGATCATTTCATCTAACGCTTGTTTTGATTCCGGACGGAGAGTTGCCTTATCAAAATCGTAGAAGATGTTTTCTATCACTACCGGTTTACTGATCGGAGAGAGGAAGAAATCCACAAAATAAGTCTCACTCTTTTCTTCCGGATCGGTTTTTAATTCGAAAAATTGATTGAGGTAGCCGCGCGCACTTGCCATCATGACGTATTTGATGTCTCTTTCTAATTCAATTTTGTAACTACCGTCCTTTTTGGCAATTGCTTTTTCATTCAAACCGTCTTTCCCTACGATACGGACCGTTGCATCTTCGATTGGGTATTCATCTACGTCATAAACCAACCCTTCAATATAAACGATAAATGTCGGATATTCAAAAGAATAAATATGATCACTCCCTCGTGCGTCATTACGATTTGAGCTGAAAAAACCCTTTTCTTTTTTTCCTTCGAAAGTTATTCCGAAATCGTCAGCCATAGAATTGACCGGCGCCTTCATATTCTCAACAGTCCACTTTCCTGTACTATCTTGCGTTGCTTTGAATAGATCTAAACCGCCCATACCCGGATGCCCGTTGGATGCAAAATAAAGCGTTACAGAATCGCGTACATAAGGAAATAGTTCATCGCCAGGTGTGTTTATCTCAGGCCCCAGATTTTCCATTGGTCCGAAATCGTTCCCGATCAAACGGGAGCGGAAAATGTCCTTACCCCCATATCCTCCTATAGCATCGGAAACATAATATAGGTATTTTCCATCAGGTGACGCTGCCGGATGTCCTAAGGCAGTTACAGAATCTTTCACAATAGATGCCCTTGTCCCTTTTCCCCAAGATGCGCTGCTACGTGAAGATACGTATATTTCAGAGGTTCTGTTGCCTTCCGGATCTTGAGCGCAATAGGTATAATACATTGTGTTTCCATCAGGCGAAAAAGACGGTGTTCCTTCGTCGAATTCAGTATTAACCGCGTCTTCTAACTCTTCAGGGGCGGTCCATTCTCCTTTCTCGTTTTGTTTTACGAGAAAGAAATTATTGTTGTTTAATCCTGTAATTGCACTCGTTTTTGCTTCCTTGTCTTTGCTTCTGGAAGAGGCGAAATAAAGTTGATCGTATTTGTCACCATAAAGCATCGGGCTAAATTCCGAACGACGGGAATTAAACTTATCCATCCGTCGTACAATATATTTGGTCGGATCTTTTTTCCATTCAGAGGCTAATTCAGCTCCTTTGATTCCGCTAATGGCTAATTGATCATCCGGCTTATAATTAAGATATTCGTCATAATATTTAAGCGCGTCTGTATATTTCCCGCTTTTATGTGCCATCTGTGCTGCACGCAGATAGACTATACTATCCGGATATTCATATCTTAAAGCGTTCAGATAAGCGCTTGTGGCACGTGGGGTATTATTGATCAGTCGGTTACATTCGGCCATACGAAACGCAATATACCCGCGAAGGTCACGTTTGACAGGTTTCGTCTTAGCATACACCTTGCGATAGATGGCTGCCGCTTCAAAGTATTCTCCGATCCGTTGTTTTTCTTCAGCATCAGAAAGTTTGGCAGTCTTACATGAAGCCAATCCTCCTGCTAATGCAGTGAGTAAAAGTATATAGGATATAATTGTACGCAAGGTCATTTAATACGCTTAATTTATTATTCTATAACGCTTGAAATCAACTCTTATTGCTTATAGGAGCAAGGAACTATCGCCATAGCTTAGAAAACGGAAATCGTGTGTGAGTGCATATTCGTAAATCGGTTTCCAGTTTCCTTTCACAAAAGCAGAGATGAGCAGTAATAATGTACTCTGAGGTTGATGAAAATTAGTGATAATGCCTCTCACTATCTTGAAATTGTATCCAGGAGCAATAATAATACGTGTGGCCGTCAGCAGTTTGTCCGCTTTATGCCGGTCTAAATAGTTCAATATATGTTGCAATGCATCATTCACACTTAATGTGTTATTCTCTTCCTCGTAAGGCATCCATTGACTGACGGTTAACTCTTCTCCTTCTGCTTCTGGATTTTTAGAGAGGATGACTCCGATGTAGTACAGACTTTCCAAAGTACGGACAGAGGTGGTGCCGACGGCAATAATATTTCCTGCTTTTGCTTTGATTTTTTCAATCGCAGAGCGGTTTACCGAAATAAATTCAGTATGCATCTCGTGTTCTTCGATTGTTTCGCTTTTGATCGGCTTGAAAGTACCTGCTCCTACGTGGAGGGTTACCTCCTCTCTGCCAAAACCTTTTTCGTCCAAGTCTTTTAATACTTCATCTGTAAAATGAAGTCCTGCAGTAGGGGCGGCAACCGAACCTTTTATTTTAGAATATACCGTCTGGTAAGTTTTGAGGTCGTTCTCTTCTGTTTCACGATTGAGGTAAGGAGGAATAGGTAAAATCCCGGCAACATCCAGAATTTCTGCAAATGTAAAATCAGGGTTATCCCACGAAAACTCAATCAGATGACTCTCACCATAACTGTCTTTCTTTTCCGCACGAATGATCGTTCGTTTTTCGCCCGACATGATCTCTTTCTCCAACGTGCCTTCTTTCCATTTCTTCGAATTACCTACTAAACATAGCCATGAACAGCGTTCTGTTTCCTGAAACACCAACGCATAGTCATGCGGACTAATCGGTTCGAGGCAAAATAATTCTATTTTAGCGCCTGTTGTTTTATGGAATAACATACGTGCCTGAATGACGCGCGTGTTGTTGAAAACCATCAGAGAACCTTCCGGAAGAAAGTCCGGCAGGTGTTTGAACTGACTTTCATTAATTACTCCGTTTTTATAGAGTAAGAGCTTGGATTCGTCACGCTTGGCCAATGGAAATCGGGCAATGCGTTCATCGGGTAGCGGATAGTTATATTCCGCTATACGTATATGCTTAGTTTTTACAGTCATTGTTTTATTATCTGCGCAAAATTAGTGAACTTTGTCCGTATAACAATCATAGAACGAGACGATATGGGGATAAAAGTAGGAGATAAGGTGCGTTTCCTGAATAGTGTAGGAGGCGGTACTGTAACAGGGTTTGCTGGGAAAGACAAAGTGCTTGTGGAAGACGAAGACGGTTTTGAAGTGCCGACTTTTATTCGTGAATGTGTTATAATAGACGATGGCGCTCCTCAGGTTCATAGTTCAAATAAGCCGAAACCTCCTGTTCAGGAGGTTGTAGTGAGGCAGCCTGAACCGGAAGAAGAACTGATAGAGGAAACTCCTGAAGGAGAACGATTGAATATTTATTTGGCTTATCTGCCGGTTGACCCGAAAGCTTTTCAGCAAACGGGATATGAAGCTTACTTTATTAATAGCAGCAATTATTATTTGTTCATAAATTATATGTACAGAGAGAATAATAGTTGGATAAGTCGGTATAACGGTATAGTAGAGCCGAATACCAAAATATTCATGGAAGAGTTTGAGAAAGGGGAGTTAAATAAACTGGAGCGCATCTGTGTGCAGTTTGTCGCTTTCAAAAAAGATAAACCTTTTGCTTTGAAAAATGCAGCTTCAGTTGAATTACGCCCCGATACGGTGAAATTTTATAAGATACATTGTTTCATGGAAAACGACTTCTTTGAAGAAGATGCGTTAGTTTTTCCGGTTGTACGTGAAGATATTCCTGAGAAAGAATTACTGGTCTCTACCGTAGAACTACAGGAGGCTATGATGGAGAAAAGCAAAGAAGACAGACGTGCCCGACAACGAATCGTGAAAAAACAACCCGCAGCTGCTGTTGTTGAGGTGGATTTGCATATTGATGAATTGTTGGATAGCACGGCCGGATTAACGAATACCGACATGTTGACCTATCAATTGGATAAGTTTCACGAAGTACTGAAACAATATGCCGGCAAAAAAGGACAGAAGATTGTCTTTATACACGGGAAAGGAGATGGTGTACTGCGGAATGCCATCGAGAAAGAGTTGAAAACAAAATACAAAACGTACTATTATCAGGATGCTTCGTTCCGTGAATACGGTTTTGGTGCTACAATGGTAACGATTAAGTGATATGGCTAAGGAAATAGAACGAAAGTTCCTTGTTAGCGGAGATTTCTCCAAACATGTGACATCCGGCGGTCGGATCGTGCAAGGTTATCTTACCTCCGTACCCGAACGGACGGTGCGTGTACGCATTCGTGACGAAAAAGGATATCTGACAATCAAAGGTCCTTCGGGTGAGGATGGGATTGCACGAGTTGAATTTGAATACCATATTCCGGTAAGAGAGGCAGAGGAATTATTAAAGCTCTGTGAGCCTGGCGTTATTGATAAAATACGTTATCTTGTTCCCCATGAACAGCATGTCTGGGAAGTCGATGTTTTTGATGGATGTAATGAAGGACTGGTAGTTGCTGAGATCGAATTGAAAGAAGAAAATGAACCGTTTGTTCATCCTTCCTGGTTGGGACAGGAAGTGACCGGTCAGGTACGTTACTATAATGCCATGTTGTCTAAACGACCCTATAATGAATGGAGTGCAGAAGAAAAATAAAAGAATAAACGTATGAAAAAAGGATTGTTGGTGATTGTTGCAGCCATCTTGTCTTGTTCGGTGAAAGCGGATGAGGGAATGTGGATATTGCCATTGTTGAAGCAACAGAAGTTTGCAGAAATGCAGGCGTTAGGTTTAAAATTGCAAGACTATGACATTTATAGTCCCGACTCATCGGCTCTGAAAGACGCAGTGGTCATCTTTGGCGGCGGATGCACAGGAGAGATGGTTTCCCCTGAAGGTTTGCTGTTGACTAATCATCATTGCGGATATAGTCAGATACAGATGCATAGTACGTTGGAACATGATTATCTTTCGAATGGCTTCTGGGCAGCATCCCGTGAACAGGAATTGCCTAATCCGGGATTAAAGGTTACGTTTATAGATAAAATAGAAGATGTTACCGATTACGTCAAAGGAAGGCTTGCGAAAGACGAAGACCCGACAGGTATGAATTTCTTATCGCCCAAGTATCTTAACGGATTAGCTAAAGAGAGGATAGGGGAGGCTTTCCTTCAAAACAATCCGGGTGTTGATGTAGAAATCAAAGCCTTCTATGGTGGAAATGTGTATTATATGTTTACCAAGAAAATTTATTCCGATGTTCGCCTTGTGGGAGCACCTCCCTCTTCAATCGGAAAATTCGGAGCAGATACGGATAACTGGATGTGGCCTCGCCATACGGGAGATTTCTCCGTATTCCGTGTCTATGCGGATGCAAATGGTGAACCGGCTGAATATTCAGACAAAAATGTGCCGCTTCGTCCGAAGCGATGGTTGAAAATATCCTTGAAAGGGGTACAGGAAAATGACTTTGCCATGATGATGGGATTCCCCGGACGTACAAATAAATATTATACGTCATGGGAGGTCGAAGAAAGACGGGATATTGATAATACGGTTCGTATAAATATTCGTGAATTGAGGCAGGAAGCTATGCTTGAAGAAATGCTTAATGATCCGGCAATACGTATTCAGTATTCAAGTAAATATGCCAGTTCTACGAATGCCTATAAAAATGCCATAGGTAGTAGTTGGGCAATCAATAAACATCATCTGGAGGAAGTAAAGAAAGCGGAACAAGACCGGCTTATCGAATGGGGAAAGAAAAATTGTCAGCCAGATTACGAAGAAGCTTTGCTAAGTCTGGAGCAACTTGTTTATGAACGAAAAGATCTTCGTTTTCGTGGTTGGATGTTGGATGAAGCTTTGTTGCGAGGAATAGAGTTTGCTCGTGTTCCCACTCAAATTAAACCCTTGTGTGATGCTTTGCGTTCAAAAAACAAATCAGAACAAGAAAAGCAACTTCATTTATTTGAACTTGCTTACCTGAAATTTTACGATAAAAACTATTCGCCGGAAGTGGACCGTAAAATAGCAAAGATAATGTTGTCGGAATACCGCAGATTAGTGTCTCCGACCTCTCAGCCGGCATGGTTTGCCGTTATCGATAAGCGTTTTAAAGGAGATGTGAATAAGTTTGTAGATCACTTGTTTGAAAAGTCAATTTTTGGTAACGAGAGAAACTTCGAAAAATTTAAGTCTTCTCCCTCTGTAAAAGCGTTGGAAAAAGATCCTATGATTCAGTTTGCCGTAGCAGTTCAGCAAGAAAAAACAGCATTGACAAAAGCTTTAGCTGATTTTGATGCAGGATATGCCCAGGCTCATCGTAAATATGTAGAAGGGCTTTTGAAAATGTATGGTGATAAAGCGAATTTTCCGGATGCTAATTTCTCATTAAGACTTACTTACGGGCAAGTGAAAGGATATTCACCAAGTGATGCGGTTTATTATCAGTGCCAAACAACCTTAGATGGGGTGATGGAAAAAGAAGACCCGGACAATTGGGAATTTGTAGTGCCGGATCAATTAAAAAAACTGTATGCTGAAAAAAACTTCGGCAGATATGCCTTGCCGGACGGACGGATGCCTGTAGCCTTTAGCGCTTCAACACACAGTACGGGTGGTAACTCAGGCAGCCCTGTTCTGAATGCGGACGGAGAACTGATTGGGATCAATTTTGACCGTAACTGGGAAGGAGTAGGAGGAGATATCCAATACCTGCCGGATTACCAGCGCAGTATTATTGTAGATGTCCGTTATGTTCTGTTTATTATAGACAAATATGCCGGAGCCGGTTATTTGCTGGACGAAATGGAATTAAGCGAGTGAAACAGATGTGTATATATGGAAAAAGCGGGCAATTCAGAATTACCCGCTTTTTTTGTATTTCTAATAAAATCTTTAAAACGTGAACTTGTCTAAGTCTGAAGCTTTGACACGGAATATTTTCCCATTACGTGAAAAGACCAACTCACCATTTACCTTCTTCTTCTCTGTGACCAAGCGTTGGAAAGCGATGTTTGCCCCTTTCAGGATATTCTCATCAAATTCTCTAAGTTCTTTCTCATTCATGATTCTCAAGTTTTTTAAAAACAAAGGGATTAAAAATTTCTTTCTTTTGATCTTTGAATCCTTTGGCTACGATTTCCATTGGAGTCATTGAGTTATCTGTTATCATCCAATAATCACTGGCCGGTAAATAGAGCTCAAACAAATTGTGTATTCCTGCTTCGTAGCGTCTGCGGATAGTACTTTCTTCAATGTTATGTCCGCCTGCTGCTACTCTCATTTTTACCCGTTCTACTGCTAAATCAGGTGTATTAAGCCAAAAATAAAGCAATGTAACATAATAACCAGCTTTTTGTGCCTCTTGCATCAGTTTTACAACTGAACGAGTGGCTAAAGTCGTTTCCAATGCGAAAGTTTCTTGTGCGGCGATTAATTCTTTTATCCGTTTATACATTATTCTACCTGCCTCAACAGCAACTGCAATGTTCTCGGAGTTAAAGGGGGAAAGCCCCTTGGCAATTTCGTCTGAATTTACAAACTCCTTACATTTAAGCATCTCTGGTAATATAGTGTAAGAAGCTGTCGTTTTCCCTGCACCATTGCATCCCGATATTATATATAAATAAGGCACCTTCACATCATTTTACACAGCGCAAATATATACAATAGTTTGATACGACAAGCTATTTTTCGATAATTGTGAAGATAATTAACCTTAAATGTACTTAAAAACGGCAGGTTTGTTGGATAAAGCATGGGTTTTGTACATAAGTCAGACCCATAAAAGATCACTCATGATGCGATCTGAGATGAAAATTCCCTCCGAAGAAAGGCGTAATGAGTCGTTTTTTTCTAAAATCAGTCCGTTTTTTATGTAGGTGTCAGCTTGTTTCAGGCAAAAAAGTTTCTTTTCTGCTCCGTATTCTTCTTCTATCTTTTCTAAATTGATTCCCCACATTGTCCTTAATCCGGTGATGATGTATTCATTATATTTGGTATTATTGTCCAAAAGTTCTTTTTCCATATCCGGCGTTCCGGCCGAAATGCCGTTCAGATAATGTTTCATTGAAGCCACGTTCCATTGTCTGCTTTCTTTATCATACGAATGGGCGGAGGGGCCTATTCCTAAATATTTCGTTTCATTCCAATAGGAACTGTTGTGTTTGGAAAAGCAATCAGGTAAGGCGAAATTGGAGATTTCGTAATGCAGATAACCGGCCATTCTTAATTTTTTTATCAGAAGACCGAAGAAATCTTCGCTTAACTCTTCGCTGACAGGAATAACTTTTCCCGATGTTTTTAATTTGTTTAAGGGCGTTCCGTCTTCGTATATAAGATGATAGGCGGAAAGATGAGGTACATTCAGAGCAATTGCTTCTTCAAGGTTCTGATTCCATTGTTCCGGAGTTTGTCCGGGCAATCCGTATATAAGATCTATACTGATGTTCGGAAGCCCGTTCGCTTTACAGATCGCTACAGCGTCAATTGCCTGCCGGCGGTCATGGCGCCTGTTCAGAAAAACCAGATCTTCCGGCTGAAAACTTTGTACGCCCATGCTAACTCTGTTGAAGGGGAGTTGTCTGAGAGACGTAACATACGCCTCTGTCATATCATCCGGGTTGGCTTCTATTGTAATCTCATTACAATTTGCCGTATTATAATATTGATGGATAACATTAAATATGCGTTCAAAATCTTTAGCGGAAAGTTGCGAAGGCGTTCCCCCTCCGAAATAAATGGTCTGAACAGCTTCTCCATTTAGATAATCTTTCCGCAGAACGAGTTCCTTGCAGACCGCATCTATATAAGCAGCTTTAGTACTTTGATTTGTGCTGGTGAAGAAATCACAATAAATACACCGCTTTGCACAAAAAGGAACATGTATATAAAGTCCGGCCATTCCGTTTTTCGTTTTCGTGCAAAGATAGAATGAATAAAAAAATATAAAGGTTATTTTTCCAATTATAAAGGATATTTTTGCAAAAATATCCTTTATAATTTTAGGTGGATTTTTATGTTGATTTTCAGGTGATAAAATTGATCTCCGTTGGAGGGGGTATATTAGTATATATTTACCTTGCCCTTATGACTCTGTTATTCATTTTGTGAATAGTGCATATGTGAAAAACATGTTCTCAAACAGCGATCTTAAATTGTTATTCTCCATAACAATATATAATTTGCAGGCTCTGTTGTTGGGAATATTCTTTTAGTTAAACAAAATAAAATCTAATATCATGAAAGTTTACCAAACGGATGAAATTAAGAACATCTCAATATTGGGAAGTTCTGGCTCTGGGAAAACCACTCTCGCTGAAGCGATGCTTTACGAGGGTGGAGTTATAAAACGTCGCGGAACAGTCGAAGCCGGAAATACTGTGAGCGATTATTTCCCGGTTGAGAAGGAGTATGGATACTCAGTGTTCTCAACCGTTTTTAGTGTAGAGTGGCAAGATAGGAAACTGAATTTTATTGATTGCCCCGGATCGGATGACTTTATCGGAGGCGCGGTATCGGCGTTGAATGTGACGGATACGGCTTTAATGGTATTGAATGCACAATATGGAGTAGAAGTAGGGACGATCAATCAATTCCGTTATACAGAAAAGTTTCATAAGCCGGTTATATTTGTTGTAAACCAGTTGGATAATGATAAGGCCGACTATGATGGAACGATTGTCCAGTTAAAAGAGCGCTATGGGGATAAGGTTGTTGCTGTTCAATATCCTGTAAATACCGGTGCTGATTTTAATGCTGTCGTGGATGTCCTGAAGATGAAGATGTATCGCTGGAAACCCGAAGGTGGTGTTCCTGAAGTATTGGATATACCTGCGGAAGAATCCGACAAGGCTATGGACTTGCATAAAATATTAGTTGAGGCAGCTGCTGAACATGATGATATGTTGATGGAGAAATTCTTTGAAGAAGGAACATTAAATGAGGATGATATGCGTGCAGGCATCCGTGCCGGATTAGTGGCACGCGGCATGTTTCCTGTCTTTTGTGTTTCTGCAGCTCGTGATATGTGCGTGCGCCGTACGCTGGAGTTTCTGGGGAATGTAGTTCCTTGTACGGACAAAATGCCTCGTTTGGTGACAACAGACGGGAAGGAAATAACTCCAGACTCAACGGGACCGGCCAGTTTATTCTTCTTTAAGACAATGGTTGAGCCTCATATCGGACAAGTATCTTATTTTAAAGTGCTATCCGGAAAGGTGAAAGAAGGAGACGATCTGCTGAATTCGGATCGTGGTTCTAAAGAACGTATTGCTCAGCTTTTTGTTCCTGCGGGACAAAACAGAACAGGTGTTCCCGAAATGATGGCAGGAGATATTGGCGCTACGGTAAAGTTGAAAGATGTACGTCGCGGTAATACTTTAAACGGGAAAGGTGCAGATTATACGTTTGACTTTGTGAAATATCCGAACTCGAAATATCGTCGTGCGATTAAGCCTGTTAATGAAGCAGACTCTGAAAAATTGAGTGAAATATTAACGCGTATGCGTGAGGAAGATCCGACATGGGTTGTGGAACAATCAAAAGAATTGAAACAAACGATTGTTTCGGGACAGGGGGAATTCCATCTTCGCACGTTGAAATGGCGTATTGAGCACAATGAAAAACTTGCGATCGAGTTTATCGAACCTAAAATACCGTATCGGGAAACGATCACAAAGTCTGCACGTGCTGATTACCGCCATAAGAAACAATCCGGTGGTGCCGGTCAGTTCGGTGAAGTTCACTTGATTGTTGAACCATATTATGAAGGTATGCCTGCACCTGATGTGTATCGTTTCGGAGGTCAGGAATATAAGATGAATGTACGTGATACGCAGATTTTGGATTTAGACTGGGGCGGAAAACTGGTCTTCGTTAACTGTATTGTTGGTGGAGCTATTGATGCTCGTTTCCTACCGGCTATATTAAAAGGAATTATGGCAAGAATGGAACAAGGTCCATTGACCGGATCGTATGCGCGGGATGTACGCGTACTTGTGTATGATGGAAAAATGCACCCGGTAGATAGTAATGAAATTTCGTTTATGCTTGCAGGACGTAATGCATTTAGTACAGCATTTAAAGAAGCCGGGCCTAAGATTCTGGAACCGGTTTATGATGTGGAAGTTTCTGTGCCTGCCGATTTTCTGGGTGATGTAATGAGTGACCTTCAGGGACGAAGAGCGCTTATTATGGGAATGAGTAGTGAGAAAGGGTATGAAAAACTTCAGGCGAAAGTGCCATTGAAGGAAATGTCCAATTATTCTACTTCGCTAAGTTCGATAACCGGAGGACGTGCTTCGTTTGTGATGAAGTTTGCAAACTATGAACTTGTTCCGGCTGATGTTCAGGATAAGTTATTGAAAGAATACGAAGCCTCTCAGGAAGAGGATTGATTTTGACACTTGTTTAAAAGAGGGTGTGGATAACGCACCCTCTTTTACATCTCTTTTTCATTTCTTTGTCTTAACTCTGTAATAGGAGAAGTGTTTCTTTGTCAATATCTTAACTAAGACGATTTATGGACAGAAAGAAATATTATCCCACAGTAGTGGTCTCCGATATTCATTTAGGAAGTGAACATTCCCATACGCAGGAAGTGACCGATTTTCTTAATAGCATTGACTGCGATAAATTGATCCTGAACGGAGATATCATCGATGGGTGGCAACTCCAGAAGCCTGGGCGCAAATGGAAGCAGGAACATACTCGCTTTTTTAAAGTTCTAATGAAAATGATGGAAACCCGGAATACCCAAATTATATATGTACGCGGGAATCATGATGATTTTTTAGATAATCTTGCTCCACTGACTTTCTCTAATATTTCTATCGTAAAAGACTATATGCTTGAAGATAACGGAAAACGTTATTATGTGACACACGGAGATGTCTTTGATACCGTGACCACAAATATGCGTTGGCTTGCCCGGTTGGGTGACGTTGGCTATACGTTTCTACTATGGCTGAATAAGCATTACAACCGGATGCGCGAAAAACGTGGAAAGTCCTATTTTTCATTGTCACAAGCGATTAAACATAGAGTAAAAAATGCGGTGTCTTATATTTCGGACTTTGAGCAGGCGTTGGTTAAACTGGCGAGAGATAAAAAAGCAGACGGGGTGATTTGTGGACATATCCATCGTCCGGCTAATATGCACTATGGGGCAATACATTATTTAAACTCGGGAGACTGGGTGGAAAGTCTAACTGCTTTAGTGGAGGATGAACAAGGCGAGTGGTCTGTAGTTGACTATAATAATGTGAATGCGTTTTCTTCTGAAGATTTACTAACACGTCAATCAGCTTACGCTGCAGTAATATGAAGATACTATTTGTTGTACAAGGTGAAGGTCGGGGACATCTGACGCAAGCATTGTCCTTACGGCAAAAACTATTGAAGGATGGGCATACAATTGTCGGCGTTTTAGTCGGTAAAAGTCCGGCTCGTCGTATCCCTTCTTTCTTTACAGATAAAATAGAGGCTCCTGTTTATTCCTTCGAAAGTCCCAACTTTCTTCCTACAGCAAAAAATAAGCAGGTGAATATGCCGAAGACTATCGCATATAATTTGCTTAGGCAACACAAATACATTGCCGGGATTCGTTTTGTCCGGCGCATGATTAAAGAAACTGAAGCAGAGGTTGTGGTTAACTTTTATGAACTGCTGACCGGTCTGGCTTATCTCTTGTTACCTCCTAAGGCACATATGATTAGTATAGCTCATCAATATCTTTTTCTTCATCCCGATTTTGAATTCCCGAATGAAGCCCGTTTGCATTTAGCTTCTCTTCGTTTTTTTACACGTATGACCACTATTGGAGCAACAAAAATTCTGGCTCTTTCTTTTCGTAAAATGAGGGAATTGCCTAATGCACGTATGGTTGTAGTTCCTCCTCTTTTAAGAAGTGAAGTGCTTGCCGCGAAAGCCGAAAAAGGAAATTATCTACATGGTTACCTTTTGAATAGCGGTTTTGCCGAAGAAGTAAAAAATTGGCATGAAAAGAATCCGGATGTTGTGTTGCATTTTTTCTGGGACAAAAAAGGAGTTTCAAAAAAAGAGGATTATGACGATAAATTGTCTTTTCATCAACTGGATGACAAATTGTTTGTAGACTATATGGCCAGATCAAAGGCCTATGCAACAACAGCTGGTTTTGAGTCTGTTTGTGAGGCCATGTACCTTGGGAAACCCGTGTTGATGATTCCTACGCATATTGAACAAGCATGCAATGCGTTCGATGCAATGCAGTCGGGAGCAGGGGTTGTTTCGGATACTTTTGATATGGATGCTTTGCTTGAACTGTCTGATAATCACAAGGTGAATGCTGATTTCCAATACTGGGTAAAGCAGTCTGACTGGCTTGTGTTAAGGGAATTTCGTGAAGACTTGCTTCAGGGAGAGATTCCGCTGGGACTATTTCACCGTCTATTTATTAATTGGATCGCCAGACTTGGTAAAAGTTTATCTATTTAAGGGGATTTAGATACTTTTGTAACCCGTAAATTTCAATTAATGAAATTTACGGGTTTTTGTTTTGATGTTTTTTGCTATCGATAAATTATCTTGTATATTTGTTGTTGTTGGATGTCTGGCTTTGAAAATAAAGCTGTGATGTCGTATATGTATTTCCTTGTAATAAGTTTGTGTGTGTTTCGGGAAGAATTAAAAAACTCTATAAACGAAAATAAAACACTTTTATGTTTGGAATAATGAAACTTTGTTATATCTTTGTTGTCATAAAAGAAAAAATGCTGAGAGCAGCATATCTTCGAAATAGAATATAAGATTAGTTAGAACTTTATTAAAATAGTTAGAATTGTTTTGATTATAAACTTCTTGTTCCAATTCTAACTGCTAAATGAAATGCTGTTATTGTTGATCCTTGTGGATGATAAATAAGGGAATATGATAACAGACACAGAAAATGAAACAATAGTTAAGCAAATTTGATAAGTAGCTTCTTAGCTTTTCTAATAAAGTAAGTAACCTGTGAGGGCGAAATAAATGGAAGTGAACTAGTGATAAAATAATAGAAATACACCGTGATTAGACCTTGCGAAAGAGTAAAGCGGAAAAAATTACCTCCATCAATTTTTTTAGGGAAATTGATGGAGGCTTTTTTTTGAAATGTTTCGGAAAAATGTAAAAGACGTACAAACAGTACGTCTTTTACAATAGGTTGTTATATTTTTTCCAAGGCTTGTTCTAAATCGGCAATTATATCTTCCACATTTTCTATACCAACAGACAGACGAATCAGATCAGGGGCGATGCCCGCTTCAATTAGTTGTTGTTCGCTTAGTTGTCGGTGTGTGTGGCTGGCGGGATGTAAAACACAAGTGCGAGCATCAGCCACGTGAGTAACAATTGCGGCTAACTCAAGACTGTCCATGAACCGGGTTGCAGTCTCGCGATCTCCTTTCAGTCCGAACGACATTACGCCACATGTTCCTTTCGGCATATACTTCTGCGCAAGGTGGTAGTGTTTGTTATTTTTTAGTCCCGGATAACAAACCCATTTGACTTTTTCATTTTTTTCTAACCATTCGGCTACTGCCTGAGCGTTTTTGCAATGTTGAGGCATACGTAAGTGTAACGTTTCCAGACCCAGATTAAGCAGGAATGCGTTTTGTGGCGATTGTATTGAGCCTAAATCACGCATCAACTGACTGGTTGCCTTTGTGATAAAAGCCAGTTTCCCAAATGTTTTTGTGTAGGTTAATCCATGATAAGAAGGGTCGGGTTGGCATAGCCCCGGATATTTTTCAGCGTATGCCTCCCAGTCGAAATTACCACTATCCACAATGCAACCGCCAACATTCGTCGCGTGACCGTCCATATATTTAGTCGTGGAATGTGTAACGATATCGGCGCCATACTCAAAAGGGAGACAATTGATCGGTGTTGCAAACGTATTGTCAACAACAAGAGGCACACCTTGAGAATGAGCTATTCGCGCAAATTTCTCAATATCAAGTATCATTACACCCGGATTTGAGATTGTTTCACCAAACAAAAGCTTGGTGTTGGGACGGAATGCCTTTGTTATCTCTTCTTCAGAAGCATCCTGGTCGATAAAAGTACATTCAATACCTAATTTTTTCAATGTGACGGCTAATAGATTGTACGTCCCTCCATAAATTCCGGTTGCGCTGACGAGATGATCTCCCGCCCCGCAAATATTGAATATCGTGAAAAAGTTGGCGGCCTGTCCTGAAGAAGTCAGCATAGCGGCTACTCCTCCTTCTAAAGCGGCTATTTTAGCAGCTACGGCATCGTTTGTCGGGTTTTGTAGTCGGGTATAAAAATAACCGCTTTCCTCCAGATCGAAAAGCTTAGCCATTTGTTCACTTGTTTCATACTTAAAAGTCGTACTTTGATAAATAGGCAGAACGCGTGGTTCTCCTTTTTTAGGTTGCCAACCTGCCTGAACGCAGAGCGTCTCCGGCCTCATCTGTTTTTTCATCTATTTAAATTCTGATTATCCAATTATTTAATTGGCCTAAAAGTACAAAAAATGAATAGTATATCTTTGCTATCAATGCAGCATGTCGCTTTTTTTCTTCATCTCTATTAATATAGAGCCTGTTTAAATTTTTATTCGTGGCTTATTTCGTTTTATTTTTTGTTTAGTTGTATATCCGCATGAATGAGCATAGCGGGCTATGTGATTGAATGCGGAGATGCAGATAAGCAAAAAAGAAGACGAAAGAAGACCGAAACAAGCCCTCAAGAAATATCCTATAAAAATTTAAACAGGCTCTAATGTATAACTTAAAAAATAATCTGATGAGAGCAGCTGTTAATCTATCCCTTTTAATTCTCTCTTTTATATGTTTTTTGTCTTGTGATAAAAACGACGATAATCTAAAGCTTACTAAAGAAAACGGGAAACCGAGTATGATTCAGAAAGAGGACGGTTCCAAAGTTTATTTCTATTATGACGGAGATAAACTTTCTGAAATTAAAGAAATTAAAGGTTCTGTGGCGTCATATGAATACGAAAATGATGATCTTGTTTCCGTGAGTTATGCTCCGGAGGATAAGGCTGTGGCAGATGGACATGCCTTTACGAAATTTCAGAAAATGGATAATAATAAAATCCGGATTGAATCTTCAGGTGAACCCAGTTTTGATGTTTATAAATGGGAAATTGATGTTTTCGGAGGGCTACCCATGAGAATAACCGAATTAGGATTTTACTCTTCTGATCCAGATAAAGCAGAGAGCCCGCTTCAGGAGGGGCTGTATTATGGAGATTTTGCTTACGATCCGACAATGGAAAGTCTGCTGAAGCTAACCATTTATAATAAGGAAACAAATGAGAAGGTTGCTACATATACTTACGAATATGACGATAAGCCCGGAGCAATTTCGAAAATAGATTTGCCTCTTTGGTATTATGCATATAGAGCTTATAGAAATAGAGCTTATTTTGGAGATTATAACAAATTGTTTGATTGCCATGTGAATAATATATTGGGTGTAACCATAGACGAGGTTGCGCCGGAAGATGATGCTGTTACTGAAGTTGTCTGGACTTATGATTATAATGATGAAAATTATCCGGTGACGCAAACTAATAATCGCTTTGACCTTAGCCAGATTCGGATTACATATTGAGTTTATCTACCTTATATATGGTATATGGAATGCCATGTTTATGTGATTGTTTGCATTTTGATGACAATATATATTTGTGCCATATTAAATAGTAAAGAATTATGGCTATAGAAAACTTTAAATTTGAGACATTGCAGGTTCACGCCGGACAAGTAACTGACCCAACAACACATGCGAGAGCGGTACCTATTTATCAAACTACATCTTATGTATTTGACGATGCCAAAGACGGGGCGGATTTATTCGGTCTTCGTAAATTCGGCAATATATATACTCGCCTGATGAACCCGACCACCGATGTGTTTGAAAAACGTATTGCGGCTTTAGAAGGTGGAGCATCGGCTGTGGCTACATCCTCCGGACAAGGAGCTCAATTTATTGCAATAAATAATATATTGGAAGTTGGAGATAATTTTGTGTCCACCTCTCATTTATATGGTGGTACCTATAATCAGTTCAAGAATCAGTTTAAGCGTCTGGGAATTGAAGTGCGTTTCACACCATCCGATGATCCGGCTGAGTTTGAAAAGCTGATTGATGAGAAGACTAAAGCGATTTATTTGGAAACGATTGGAAATCCGGATCTGAATATACCCGACTTCGAAGCGATTGCTGCAGTAGCGGATAAACATGACATTCCTTTGATTGTGGATAATACTTTCGGAGCTGGAGGTGCTATCTTTCGTCCATTAGAACATGGCGCGAGTGTTGTGGTGGAAAGTGCTACAAAATGGATCGGTGGACACGGCACTGCGTTAGGAGGAGTGATTGTGGATAGTGGAAAATTTAATTGGGGAAATGGTAAATTTCCTGTTTTTACAGAGCCCTCTCCAAGTTATCATGGATTGGTGTTCTGGGATCATTTCGGTTTCGATAGTCCTACGGGTAATATTGCCTTTACCTTGCGCGCAAGAGTTGAAGGAATACGTGACTGGGGTACGACGATTAGTCCTTTCAACTCTTTTCTTCTTTTGCAAGGGCTTGAAACCTTGTCTCTTCGCGTAGAACGCCATGTTGCAAATGCGTTAGAGCTGGCGAAATGGTTGGAGCAACGTCCGGAAGTGGAATATGTAAACTATCCTGGTTTGGAAAGCAGTCCATATCATGTATTAGCAAAGAAATACCTGAAAAACGGATTTGGAGGAGTGCTTTCTTTTAAGTTAAAAGCCGGTAGTGAAGCTGCCGATAAAGTAATAGACGGACTCAAGCTGATAAGTCATTTGGCAAATGTAGGAGATGCGAAAACATTAATCATTCACCCGGCAGCAACCACCCACGAACAACTATCCGAGACGGATAAAGTCGCATCAGGCGCCGTGCCTGGTTTATTGCGAATATCTGCAGGTATAGAACATATAGAAGATATTAAGAACGACCTTAACCAAGCCTTTTCTCAATTATAATTTCCATAATTAAGTATTGATTCGTTTTTGATTAGTAACAATTCGTTCCTTCCTTACCTAATGGAAGGACACTAAAAGGTGATGTTTAGACAAATGTAGATTAATTAGGTTATCATATAACAAAGGGTGCACTGTGAAAGTACATCCTTTGTTGTTTCTTGATTAAAGGGTTTTGTCAAGAGATAAGTATGTTTCGTACAAGGAAAGATAATCAATGGATAAGAATACCCGCAAAGAGATAAAAAAGGAAAAGAAACTATTGTTTGTATGATTCTTATCATTATCTTTGTTCGCTAAGAACTGTAATGTGATTGCCTTTGTATAAACAATCACGATTT
>NZ_JAQWCQ010000075.1 GCF_028705895.1 Massilibacteroides sp.
CGATAGAATTGTCTATACATCACATCGATTTGAGTTAAAAGGAGAGAGTTTAAGAAAAAAACGGTAATTTTGTCAGTAACCTGAGCGAAAACACTGGGTGCATATCACCGGAATCGCTGGGTGGGTATCACCGGAATATGTACGTTAAAACAACGCTGTTGGAGCCGACGACAATTTGTCTGAAAATGACAAATTTTTCTATTATTTTGTTTTTTATTTCGCTTTTTTATATTTGCTGTCCACGATTTGTTTTAACTTATCGAGGTAATCCCATTAAAAACGACATAATCCAAGTGTAATAACAACCGGGGTTTCGGACTGATCCAAAAAGAGTTGGATTCATTTAACGAACTTCACATCAACTCCCGGATCGTTCTTAGCTTTCACGGCAATGGAGCGGCTTTGTTTTTTCACCTTGCCTTTGATGAATTCGGGGACGTTGTATGATTTCATGAAGTTGTGATAGAAATCCGGATCTTTCTGTGGTAAGAGAAAGGGCTTACCGGCTTTCCCGTTTTTGTCTAAGTAAGCAAAATAAGGACGGGTATAAAGTCCGTCGATACGGCGACTACTGAACACAAACCAGCGGCTATTACTACTCCAGGAATGATAGCTTTCTACATCATCGCTGTTTACCTCTTCTACTGCACGGGTGGTAGCGGACTTCAGGTCAATAAGGTATAAATCGGCATCTTTATGCCAGATGGAAAAATTCCCATAACCTGAAAGCGTATAAAGCAGATAATTCCCGTCGGGCGAAACGCGGGGGAAGGAAGCACTTTTTCCGTCATTTGCATTATATAGGGTATCAACAACCGATCCGAATTTTCTGGATTGCGGATCAAAGGAGACGGCGCAGAGACTGTATTTTATCTCTTTAAAGTCTGTTATTGAGCGCGGCGCGGCGGAACAAAAATAAAGCGTCTTTCCATCAGGCGAAAACGTAGGAAACGTTTCCCACCTTTCTTTGGAGAAGAGAACAGGAGTTGTTACAATCTCATGGTTTTCCGAATCATAAACAACGACATCTGAAGCTTCATCGAAGACCTCTACCCTATTCCGGTCGTTCATATGGAAAGCCTGTTTCGTATTATTGACTGAAAAAGCGACATATCGACCTCCCGGATGCCAGGATGGGTAAACTAAATTAGAGATCGTTTGTTCCGTTTTTGTATTTAGTTTTTCAATTTTATCTCCATTGATAAGAAACGTACCCGGATACGTTGCACGCATATGAAAGAGCATCTTATCGGGATCTTGCATACAGAAAGAATGACAGTTCATGCAATTATTGCCTGTCATCTTATTTTCCATAATAGCACTTTGAGTAAAGTTTTCTAAATGCCGTTGATAAATACCCATTTTATTCCACAACTCGTAACCCGGTTCAATCAAACGATAAGTGATGTAGGGATCCATCTCTTCTTCAGCCACATGAATAGAAAATGACTTATATTCTTTCCACAAGTTGTTCTGTTTCGCATAAACAGTTACTTGAATTGATTTCCCTTTGGAATGCGCTAACAGATCGTTCCATCCGGACAGTGGTATCTGTATTTTACCCTTTGAACTTCCGACAATGATTTTTTCTTCACCAGATTGCAAACAAGCACGGATTGCACCATCACCCGTTGTCAATTTAAAGTTTAACGGAGCTACATTCGGAGGAACCGTCACATCCGTATAATCCGGAAAAATAGTCGGTAAGGAGTCTATCTTCTCAGCTTCAGGGAGCGAATAGGAACAAGCCATCAGAAGAATCAGGAAAGAAAAATATAAATATCTCATATGCTTTTATTTAAACATAAAATAGAACCAATATGTATTTGCAAAATCACGCGCCATGAGTTGGGGTAAGGATTGACTGTGTTTGTTTGCAAGAATTGCCCTCTTGTATCCGGTGAAACGATCTATTACCGGCATAGAAACGCTATATTTCTCCCATTCATCAGGTGTATTTTCAAATAGAATTATGACTGCTTCCTGAAAGCCTAATGGTAATTCGGGCAGGATATCCGTACCATAATAAGTTTCCAACAGGGATTTAAATCCTTGCATATCTTTTGTTAGTAACAATGAAGCACCTAAATATTCTATCGCGTTCTTATTTGCCGGGTAATGTTCCGCCAGACTGATAAGGTCTTGAGCAAACCCTTGCGTATTAGACAAATAACTATTATCCACCAAACCTCTACGTTTTTCACCTAATAACGGATCTGACTCTACGGCTTCATCATTATACAAAAAACGCCGTTGTTCTTTTGCCCAGTCCTTGTAATAGAGTGTCTGTTCCAACAAATCTATATATTTCCCGGCAACTTTGTACTCTCCATAAATCAAATTAGTTTGAATCAATCGTTTCAACATACGGGGATTTCCTCCTCCCATTGAACTGATATACGCTTCAAATGCCATTTCTTGCGCTATTGCTACGTTACCAATCACAAAATAGACATCGCTCAACATCACAGATATAGAGAATGTACGATTCCATTTCAGCATTAATCCTTCGATCCCCCTCTGATCGTACAAAAACATACGTTCTGCCAATTCACCTTTCTCGGCGAGAGCCATATTCAAATAACACAAATAGAGATAGTTAGTAAGAAGTCCGTCAGATTCTTTTATAATATTATCCCATTGCTCCGCACGTACAAAATAATCTAATTTCTTTACCTGTTTAGCCTTTTGATCTCCGTGTTGACCTACCCCCCACCCGAAGAGTAACAAAACAAGAATGAATGAAGTTAGAAGTTCAACAATTCGTCTCCAGTTCTTTTTTTCTTGCTGTGGCTTAAATATGAATGCGAATATAAACAAAACAACAAGCACAATCCATGAAAAGTAAATATGTGTTTTTGCACTCAGATTGTTATGATAAAACATATCCGGAAGGAAAACAAAGCGATATTCTCCTTGTAAAGCAAGCGACAAACTAAGAAAACCAAGTAATCCGCCAAAAGGAATCAATACAAGCGACCAATATCGGAGCGAACTCTTACTCAGAAACTCAAACAAGACTGTCAATACAATGTAGAGAGTAAAAACAGAGCCACACAACCAATAAAGCAGACAGACGCTTATGCAATGATATATCAAACGCCACCCGGCATGTTTAATCAATATTGCTACTCGGAAAACAGCCAACATAAAAAGAAAAGCCACCGTTCCGGCAAGCATATAATTAAAATCGAAATGCATAAACAACAGAAATAAAGACGGAACAGCAGAGGCAATCAGCCAATCATATCCTTTATTTATTTTCTGCAATATTCCATTCGTCAGCAAGGCAATCAGAACAAGCAGTACAACCGTAATCGTTGCTCCCACATAAGGATACATAAAAAACTGCATCAGAAATTCTCCAGTCCATTCAATAAATCCTCCGGGTAATATGAACTTCGATTCAGCATAAGCCAATGAAGACTGAAACATATAGTTCTGTTCAATAAAGAAGAAATGATAAGCATATTCTTGCTGCAAGAAGACAAACAAAGTAATCACCAGAATGGCAAACACGCCCCATATACTATAGCTCCATTTTTTCATCATTGATGCTTTTTTAGTACGAAATGCTTATTTACACAAGCCGGCAGTTCTTCCGGATAATGCGTTACGTAAATTAATGTTTTTCCCGGTAATGAACAAAAATATTCTATAATACGGGCTACTCTTTTTTTATTTGCAGAGTCCAGACCATGCAAAGGTTCATCGAGTACTAATAAATCCGGAGTCTTCACAAATGCTCTGGCCAGCAAAATCAGGCGTTGTTCACCGGAAGAGAGTGTAAGAAAAGAACGATCTTTCAGATAGGTTACCCCAAATACATTCAGCCATTGCGTAGCCACATGCAATTGATCTTCGGTACATTTACGAAAAAGCCCGATCGAATCAAAGAAACCGGAGGCCACAACCTGCAATGCGGCCACATTTTCATTATAATACAAATGCATTTCCGGAGAGACATACCCTATCCGTCGTTTAATATCCCAGATACTTTCTCCTGATCCTCTTTTTTTATCAAAGAGATAGAATGTATTGGCATAAGATTGAGGGTTATCGGCACAAACCAAACTCAGCAGAGTAGATTTACCGGCGCCATTTGCTCCCGACAGCGACCATTTTTCATTATTCTTCACCTCCCAGTTCAAGTCTTGAAGAATAGTTCTTTCTCCATATCGAATTAAAATATTTTCCATTCGAAGAGTCACCTCATGTGAAGACAGAGAGTCCTCAAAAACCGGAAAAAGCGGAAGTTCTTTTATTTCCGGAAAGAGTTCGGATATTAAGGGTCTATTATTGAGAAAATCATCCCGTGTTGAAGGAGATAGGCAAATCCGGTCTTTCAGAGGCTGTATATCGGTAATAAAATCAGGAATATCCTTTGCAGAAGATAACAGAAGAATCACCTGCGTTTGCCCTAATGACGCGATATCTTTCAACAATTGCACAAGAACAACACGGGAGTCTTCGTCGAGCCCGATAAATGGATTATCAAGGATTAAAATATCCGGCATCGTTATCAGCGTACGTATAATCAAAAGCTTACGAAGTTCACCACTGGAGAGAAAAATAAGACGTTTAGATAATTGTTCTTCAAACTGAAAATAGGAAAGCAACCTTTTTATCTCGACAGACAGCCTTATGTCTCCTAACAAATCAGAGACAAGCATACTCTCTTCCGTTTCCGTTGAATGCCACCTTTGTTGATAATATGAGTTCCGGACATCCGTCAAGGAATAAATGTCTTTAAAGGCAATACTTCTCACCGTCGTACCCGGCAATTCAACACGGCCGCTTTTCAAGGCATGTTTTTGTTGTAAGAAATCGGCAAGCAAAGTTTTCCCCGCTCCATTTGGCCCAACAACAGCCCAGTGTTCCCCTTTACAGATCGTCCAATTGATAGGATGTTTGAATTTAAGCTCCGGCAAACGAGGTATTACTTCACATAATTCAGCAACTATATTTTGTTTTTCCATAAGAATCACTTAAGTAATACAAAGTTAACAGATTATTCTGTTTTTGTTCATTATAGAACAGGGGGTTTTGAAAAAGAGGAGGTGGAGCATATCGGACTCGAACCGATCACCTTTAGACTGCCAGTCTAACGCTCTAGCCAGATGAGCTAATGCCCCATGATTTAGAATGCAAATATAGGTGTTTTCGCAAACTTTCCTATTATTCGGCGATGAATTGTAATGAAGTTATTTTAATATGGCAATTACTGCAGTTTGTTTATGTTTGTGTTCAACCATTGAAGGCGTTTTTCCACAAAATTGATAAAAAAGTTAACTTCGGAGGTGTATGATACACCTTTTCGGCTTGTATTCCATTCCTCCTGATTGATATTCCATCCGGCACCATTAGGTTGGGAGGTGAAATTTCTTGCTTGTGAATCCTGTATGGCAAGGGCGTGCTCACGGATAAAATCAGGTATTCCGTCCAGTTCCGGTTTTAATTCTTCCCACCGTTTTTTTAATTCTGAAACAAAATAAGGATCTTTAAAAAGACGATCGAACCAAGGCGAACAGGTTTTGATATACCATCCATCGGGACCGGCAGAAGATGCTCCCTGTTCTTCTACAATATAATCAGCATTTCCGAAAGCGAGATCAAAGTCCCATACCAAAGGCATTTCGATCTTCCCGTTACGACGAATGGACATATAGCAACTCCCCCTCATATTTCCATCTACATTTTTGGCCAACTCCTGCACAATGTAATAGTTAATGAACGACTCTACATCTATATATTTACGGTATCCATCGTCCGGGTCCTTGAAATTTGAAGAATATAAAACACGTTCGGCCGTATTGAAATAATCCTTTACGTAATTGAATTGTGCATCCGTAGGCTCTTCAGGATCCTTGAACATAATTGGTAATTGTTCCAGATCGGTTTTAAACTTATAATATTCATCCCAATGAAAGTCCAGTTCAAGGAAATAATCACCGGTCAATGCCTCTCCGGAATTATCGGAAGGTTCTACCAAGTCCATATTGAGTCTTTCCTCCGAGACTCTCACGTGTTCGGTCAACGAATAGACTCCCTGGTATATCCCGTTCATGTAAAAGTCAACACTGACGGATGACGGAGTCCACTCCATATCAGCGATCTTCGCTATTTCAAAAGCCGTGATATTTCTTAATAAAGTCTTGTCAAAATAATTAGCAAGTAAAGCCCAGTTTTTATCGTTACTCAAGCCTAATAGGGATGCCTTTTTATCTAATTTAATCCGATAAGGCTTCTTGGGTTTGTCCCATGTAGAATTTCCTCTCCCTTTTATACCTGCCGGCAGATCGGTAGCAGTAGCATATTGAACATCCTCAATCCGTACCTCTGACTTGACGTATGTCTCTTTATCCGAAATAGGCACACCCCATGTATTAACATATACTTTCGGGACAAGAGGTAGTTCTTTTGACACAACAGTATAATTAACGGTTGTCCCGTCCGTAGCGGTTACAGTATAAACTACCGGCTTGCTGAAATCATTTTTCGTTACTCCACTGACTTGTTCTACGTCACCTACTTTTACGGATTTACCGGAATAAGTAAATGTAGCCACAAAGGCAGTCGGCGATACACCATTTGGAATAGATATACTGATATCTGAACCGGACATTCTGCCCGGCGACGTAACTATTATTTCTTTATTAGATTTAGGCTCGAAGGTAAATGAATCTATTTGCGCCACAGAAGATAGTTCTTCATCCTCTGAATCATCCGAACAAGATATAAAAATTGAGAATAGCAGAAAGGGTAAAAGCATTATCCCGATAGAATAAGTTCTGATGGATTTTGTTTGTTTTTTGTTTAGCTGTTTCATTAATGCGCTGGTATGTTAGTAATTAACACTTCTTATATCCTAAATCAAATTGTCATAAAAATCAAAGGTAGCAAAATTATGTTTTTAGCAAAGTAAAAGCGATAGGTTCTTTTGATCACGGTCTAAAGAAAAAATAAAGGATGAAAAAAAATTATACTACCTTTGAATATAAAATTAGACACAATGATTGTTTACAATACGACTTTCCATATTGATAATGAAATTTTAGACGAAGGGGTTACTTATCTGAAAGAGGTGTATATGCCGAAGGCAAGTGCAAATGGGTTTCTACTGAATCCATTCCTGAGAAAGGTGTTGCATGATAGTGAAGATGATGGAGTAAGCTTTTCTGTTCAGTTTCATGTAAAAAATATGGACACCTTAAACTTTTGGTTAGAGAGTGAAGGTAGAGCTTTGCAACAAGAGCTTGTCGGTCGTTTTGGACGGAAAATTGTTGGGTTTACAACCCTTCTGGAGGAAATAGACTGGCAGGGAAATGAGTAAGGAACGTATCATATTAGGGATTGACCCAGGTACGATTGTTATGGGATACGGAGTACTTGTTGTCAAAGGGAATAAACCTTCGATGGAGGCATTGGGAATTTTGCAACTGAACAAATTCGACGACCACTATCTGCGTTTGCGGAAAATCTTTGAACGCGTCACATCCCTTATCGACCAGTATCATCCGGACGAATTAGCGATTGAAGCGCCCTTCTTTGGAAAGAATGTACAGAGTATGCTAAAATTAGGTCGCGCTCAAGGGGTGGCAATGTCGGCTGCCCTAAACCGTGACATTCCTATTTTTGAATATGCTCCTCTAAAAATCAAAATGTCTATTACCGGAAATGGAAACGCCTCAAAGGAGCAGGTTGCCGGCATGTTGCAACATATACTTCATATTCCGGACTCTTCCATGCTTCCTCAATTAGATGCAACTGATGGTTTGGCTGCTGCTCTTTGTCATTATCTGCAGACAAACAATCCGTTATCGGAGAAGAAATATACCGGATGGAAAGATTTTATCGCTAAAAATCCGAAGAAAATAAGAGAATAAAACTAAGAGAACGTGACAAAGCACGTTCTCTTACATATAGAATTAACGATTACTTCAATTATTAAACAACCCCCTGCGCCATCATGGCACGGGCTACTTTCATAAATCCGGCTATATTAGCACCTTTCACGTAATTAATATAATTACCGTCTTTACCATGAGCAACACATTGATCGTGAATACTACCCATAATCTGATGTAGTTTCGCATCCACTTCAGCGGCAGTCCACGAAATATGCATCGCATTTTGCGTCATTTCAAGTCCGGAGGTAGCTACTCCACCAGCATTAACAGCCTTACCCGGAGCAAATAACTGGTTATGCTCAATAAACAAATCTACCGCTTCAGCCGTGCATCCCATATTGGATACCTCTGCTACACAAAGCGTCTTGTTCTCTATCAATCTGCGCGCATCATTTTCATCTAATTCGTTTTGCGTAGCACATGGAAGAGCGATATCTACTTTTTGTTCCCATGGTTTCTTTCCCGGATAGAACGTAGCATTCGGATATTCCTCTGCGTACGGAGCAACAATATCATTTCCCGAATTACGCAATTCCAACATATATTCAATCTTCTCTCCTGAGATACCGTCCGGATCATAAATATATCCGTCAGGTCCCGAGATCGTCACCACTTTAGCTCCGAGTTCGGTTGCTTTAGTTGTTGCCCCCCAAGCAACATTCCCAAAACCGGAAACAGAAACCGTCTTTCCTTTGATATCAATACCGTGAGTTTTCAGCATCTGATGTACAAAATAGAGTGCACCAAAGCCGGTTGCTTCAGGACGCAGGATAGAACCTCCGTATTCCATACCTTTTCCGGTAAAGGTTCCCGTATTCTCACGTGCTAATTTTTTATACATTCCATACATATATCCTATTTCACGTCCTCCAACGCCAATATCACCGGCAGGTACATCGGTATCCGGACCAATATTATGCCAGAGTTCGAGCATAAATGCCTGACAGAAACGCATAATTTCCGCATCACTTTTTCCGCGAATAGAGAAGTCTGATCCGCCCTTTCCACCTCCCATAGGCAAGGTAGTCAGCGCATTTTTAAATGTTTGTTCGAAGCCAAGAAATTTAAGAATAGACAAATTCACGGAAGGGTGGAAACGAAGTCCGCCTTTATACGGGCCTATCGCATTATTGAATTGCACACGGTAACCTAAATTTACCTGCACCTTCCCTTTGTCGTCCACCCAAGGCACGCGAAATGTGATTACGCGTTCGGGTTCAACAAGACGTTCAATAATACCAGCCTTTTCAAATTCAGGATGTTGATTATACACCTCTTCTATTGAAAGAAGAACTTCTTTTACCGCTTGCAAATACTCCTTTTCACCAGGATGTTTCGCTTCAAGCTCTGCGAGGATTAAATCTGTCTTCATAGTATTCTATGTTTTTATGAATTATCATATTGTTCACAAATGTATGGAAAAACATGAGTTAACCAAGATTAAAACTATCTTTTTTAAGCTATTCCTCAACATATTTTAGAAACCTGTCAAAAACACCGGAATTCATATTCTCCATTTATTGTCTTAATATGTTTGTCTTCCTTTTTTCGCTATTTTTGAAGCTATAATTAGTTGAAACAAACATGAGCAATATTCCCAACTTTAAGAATCTTGTCTTTAAAGATACCTCATTCGCCAATCTGATGAATAAGCGTATCTATAATATATTACTGATCGCCACGAAATACGATGCTTTTATGCTGGAAGATGATGGCCGGGTGGATGAACAGATATTTAATGAATACGTTAGCCTTAGTCTTCGTTATCCTCCCCGATTCACGCAAGTAAGCACAAAAAATGAAGCTCTTGCAGAACTTTCCAACCGAAACTTTGAGTTGGTAATCTATATGCCTAATATGGATGAAGCGGATATGTTCGGATCGGCAAAAGTGATTAAAACGAAGTATCCCGACATCCCGATCGTTGTACTGACTCCTTTTTCGAAGGAAGTATCTAAACGGGTTGCGAACGAAGATTTGAGTGCCTTCGATTATATTTTCAGTTGGTTAGGTAACTCGGAACTACTTTTAGCCATCATAAAATTAATTGAAGATAAAATGAATGTGCCGGATGACACGCATAGTGTGGGGGTTCAGATCATCTTATTAGTTGAGGATTCGATCCGGTTTTATTCATCGGCCTTACCTCACCTTTACCGTTTTGTGTTGGAGCAGAGTCAGGAATTTTCAAAGGAAGCGTTGAATGCTCATCAACGAACACTCCGTATGCGCGGACGTCCCAAAATAAAATTAGCAAGAAATTATGAAGAGGCAGTTCGTATCTTCGATCTTTACAAAGACAATATTCTTGGCATTATTGCCGATATGAGTTTTTCGCGCGAAGGGAAAAAAGATCCGTATGCCGGATATCGTTTTGGCCAGTATGTAAGAAATACTGGATTGATTATTCCGATCATTATGGAATCCTCCGAATCGAATAATGTTGTTTATGCCAAAAAACTAAAGGCTTCTTTTATTGACAAGAACTCTAAAAGTTATCCGCAGGACTTACGTAAGAAAATCATGCAACGTTTTGGGTTCGGAGATTTCGTAATCCTGAATCCTCAGACAAAGGAAGAGATCATGCGCATTCACGACCTCAAGGATTTACAAAAGAAGATATTCGACATACCCGACGATTCACTTGTTTATCATCTTTCGCGCAATCATTTCTCCCGTTTCTTTTACTCACGCGCCATGTTCCCTCCTGCGGAATTATTGAGACGCATTGATGTGAGCGACTATAAGGATATGAACGAGGCGCGGCAATTGATTTTTGATGTGATCGTTCAATACAGACGCATGAAAAACAGCGGCGTTGTTGCCGTTTATCAGAAAGACAGGTTTGATGAATATAGTAATTTTGCTCGTATAGGCGAAGGTTCTTTAGGCGGTAAAGGGCGTGGACTGGCGTTTATCGGCGCTATGGTGAAACGTTATCCGGAGTTCGACAGCAATCATTTTGCCGTAAATATCCCTAAAACAGTCGTGATCTGTACGGATATATTCGACACGTTTATGGATACAAACGAGTTGTACCCATTGGCATTGAGTGATGCTTCGGATGATGATATACTGAAATATTTCCTTAGAGCAAGTCTCCCGACAGAGTTGGTCGAAGATTTTATGGCGTTCTTCGATGTGATCAAAGGACCTATTGCCGTACGCTCTTCAAGCCTCCTAGAAGATTCACACTATCAACCTTTTGCAGGAATTTATTCCACTTACATGGTTCCCAAAGTAGAGGATAAATATGAAATGCTTCGTGCCGTAAGTGATGCGATTAAGGCTGTCTATGCGTCTGTTTTTTATAAAGACAGCAAAGCCTATATGACCGCTACATCCAATGTGATCGATCAGGAAAAGATGGGCATTGTCTTGCAGGAAGTTGTCGGGACAAAATACAATACACATTTTTATCCGAATATATCAGGGGTTGCCCGCTCGCTGAACTTCTACCCCATCGGAAATGAAAAAGCAGAAGACGGTATTGCCAATATTGCTCTGGGATTGGGAAAATATATTGTGGACGGAGGACAAACCCTTCGTTTCTCCCCTCGTCACCCGCATAATATATTACAAATGAGCACGCTTGACTTTGCGTTAAGAGAAACGCAAACGCGTTTTTATGCGCTCGACTTAACCAATGCAACAAAGCAATTCTCTGTCGATGACTCATTCAACTTACTCAGGTTAAATCTAAAGAATGCGGAAGCCGACGGAGGACTAAAATTCTTAGTTTCAACCTATGATCCGTATGATCAGGTAATCAGAGATGGCTTTTATCCGGGAGGACGCAAGATTCTCTCTTTTGTGAATATCCTGCAGCACGATGTTTTCCCGTTAGCCGAAACGCTCGACCGGATTCTTCATGTGGGGCAAGAAGAAATGGGACGGCCTATTGAAATTGAGTTTGCGGTTACCATTAATCCCGAAAACTGTTCACAAGCCATTTTCTACCTTCTTCAGGTAAGACCGATTGTAGAAAATAAGGAAGTAATGAACGACGACTTGACGATTATTCCAAAAAAAGAGACAATACTGAGTTCAACCAGTGTTCTCGGACATGGCATCATACAGAATGTACAGGATATTATTTACGTCAAGACTGACACATTCAATTCTGCCGACAACCAGACAATAGCATACGAGTTGGAGAAATTAAACAGCCAATTCACAAATACGGATTCGGGTTATATTCTTGTGGGGCCGGGACGTTGGGGAAGCAGTGATCCTTGGTTAGGCATTCCGGTTAAATGGCCACATATCTGTAATGCGCGTGTAATCGTTGAATGCGGACTTGAAAATTACCGGATCGATCCCAGTCAGGGAACGCATTTTTTCCAGAATCTGACTTCATTCGGAGTCGGCTATTTCACCATTAATCCGTTCAGAGAAGACGGCTGGTTTGATGAGGCCTACTTAAACGCATTGCCTGCAACCAATGAGACAACGCACTTACGACATGTACATTTCGAGAAGCCAGCAACGATTAAAATGAATGGAAAAAAAAGTATAGGCTTAATCCTTAAACCAGACTAAGTCTATATCATCATTAGTATGAATAAAAAAATATCACTACTGACCGACTAAAATTTGCATAAAAAAAGGCTACTCCCTTTCGGTTTCGCCTTAGGTGTGTAATTTTGTTGTTCCACCAATAAAAATTACCACATGGGCAAAAGTAGTGATAAAAGATT
>NZ_JAQWCQ010000027.1 GCF_028705895.1 Massilibacteroides sp.
TGACAAATAGATACTTTTTTCGTCCTTTTACTTACGCGTAAAAAAATGTCCATCCTTGTTTTTTGATTTATAGTACCGTTTTAGACCAATAAATATTGTATTTAGACTAAAACAGCCCGTTTTTTACCGAAAATATAAAGGTTATTTTCTGAAAAATATCCTTTATATTCAAAAAAAGAATAGAATCTTTTTCCAAAAAGAATAGGGAGATTTTATCCATTGCCTTTTTTTGTTCAATTTTGATAATTCAAAAAAACAGGCATGCCGTATCGCGCGTTTTAGGTGTGGTTTTTCGGCGTTTGTTTTTCGGGTACATGTATTGTCGTTTTATTTAATAAAGCGCGTTAAAACAACGCTGTTGAAGCCGACAACAATTTGTCTGAAAATGACAAAATTTGCTATTATTTTGTTTTTTTTTATTTCACTTTTTTATATTTGCTGTCCACGATTTGTTTTAACCTATCGAGGTAATCCCATTAAAAACGACATAATCCAAGTGTAATAACAACCGGGGTTTCGGACTGATCCGGAATAATTAAATTACTACAGACTAATCGCTGAGTAAAGAAGAATTCAGACCTTTTGTTTTATCTTTTAACTGCCGTCAAAAGATGAAACAGAGGATACCCGTTGGCTGAATTAAAATTCAGATAATTTATGGTCAAAGTTTGTTCAAAATCATTTTTCACAAAATGACTAACAGAGCTGTAAAGTAGATAAATATATACTAATTTATCCTCTTAAATCGGTCTTAAATTTATATATTGAAAATCAAGGTGAAAATCGGCGTAAAAATATAAAGGTTATTTTCCCAAAAATAAAGGACATAATTGGAAAAATAACCTTTGAGTCCACTGTGAAAAGTCTATTTTATCAGAAATTAACGCCCTATAGATACTTCAAAGAGGGGGTAAAATTGCAAAAAGGTACTTTTTGCAGTGGGCTCACCTTTATATTTTTTTAGAGCCTGTTTAAATTTTTATTCGTGGCTTATTTCGTTTTATTTTTTGTTTAGTTGTATATCCGTATGAATGAACATAGCGGGCTATGTGATTGAATGCGGAGATGCAGATAAGCAAAAAAGAAGACGAAAGAAGACCGAAACAAGCCCTCAAGAAATATCCTATAAAAATTTAAACAAGCTCTTATTCGTTCTATTAAATTGATTTGACCTTAATGCCGAAGAAAATACTTCGAGGTAATCCTGGTCCATATACATAATTACTATCTCTGTTTTTGCCACTGTCAAAATCAGACTGATAGGCGTTAAAGATGTTTTTTACACCTCCAAAAACTTCGAGTCCTGTATTCAGATTCGGCAATTCAAAGAGATAGGAAACCTTTAGGTTGTTGTCTAAGAAACTCTTTGTGTTAATATATTTATCTTGAGGGGTTTCAGGAGCTCCTCCTGCGTGCATGATAAGCATGGAGCCTGTATATACTCCGCTTAGTGAGGCATTAAATTTCTTATTCGGTGAAAACGTCAATGTGTAATATCCGTATTGGTCGGGGGCTCTAAGATATTTTTTTCTTGCCTCCAGATTTTCAGAATTGATAATCGGATTATCATATTGGCTGTTTTGTAATGTAAATCCTGTTTCCAATTGTATCTGACCATTGTAGTTTCCTCTAAGTTCTAAGGTGAGACCTTTTACTGCTGAACCGGTTGAGTTTATTTTTTCAAAAATATCTCCAAAGTCATCCGATCCGACTTGTTCTAATGCAAATGCTTTGTTTAGTTTCGTATAAAATCCTTCGAATGTAAAACCACAGATAAACATTTCTGTTGCTTTGTCATAGTTGACAGATGCACTGTAGCTATTAGATCGTTCCGGTTTGAGATCTTCCGACAATCGGATACGTGAAACCCCTCCGCCGGCAAATGCAATATGCATATCTGTGTCAAAAGCTTGTGGCGCGCGGAATCCGGATGCCCAAGAAAGTCGGAATTGTGTATTTTTGATTTTATATAAAGCTGAAACACGTGGATTAACAATTAGATTATCTACCATATTATGTTTGTCGGCTCTTGCACCCAACAATAAATTGAGCCCTTTAAACATTTCCCAGTCACTTTGTAAAAAGAAACCTGCATTCTTTGTTGTCTGATCAGTTAGATAAGAATAGGCCGATATTTCATCATAAATATCGTCATACAGATATTCTGCTCCAACAGTAAGTAGATTTGTTCCCGATAGAAAATCCGTTATTTTATGATTAAATTGAGTTCCGAGTTGATATGTTGTGTTGTCGGTATCTCCATATGGCGGGTTCTTGAAATGCTCTTCGTATGCTTCTGTATCTGTTTCGTCCGGCACAATTCCTGTATAATGTTTCCGTTTTGTGTTCTGCGTGGACATGTAAGCGATTAAGGAGTTATTGTCATCAAGAGTCCATTCGTAATCAATCCCTGCTGTAAGAACGTTATGAGTACGTTCTTCCGACTGAAGAGCAAGATGGGCTGCTTTATCAACTATTTCCCCTCCGTAACGATATTCATAAATACTGTTTAAGTTTACCTCTATCTTGTGATTTTCGGAAGGCTTGAAAAATGTTGTCATGCCGAATGTGTTTGCTTTCAATAACGGAAACTCAGAAAAATTGTCCCCGCTTGCATCATACGCCTCACGTTCGCGACGGTTTGCAAAGAATGAGATTCCTGCATTTCTTTTGTTTGATATTATGTTGGCGTTGACACTGATTTGATTGTCATTTGCTTTTCCGTCAATAACAGAATGATTAAGAGAAGCCTCGTATGAATTGCTGTAAGGTATTCTTGTTATAATATTAACCGTACCACCGATAGCAGACGATCCATATAATGCCGAGCCTCCACCGCGAACAATTTCAATCCGGTCAATCATATTGGCCGGAATCTGATCCATTCCATATAACCCCATGACAGAACTGAATACCGGACGACTGTTTATTAGTATTTGTGAATAGGAGCCTCCAAGACCATTCATTCTAAGTTGTGAATAATTACACGTCTGACAATCTGTTTCAACACGTAATCCTGTTGAAAAGCACAACCCTTCAGAAAGAGTATTTGCCTGAATCTTGCCTAATGTATTACCATCGATAACCCCAACAATAACGGGTGAATCCGTAATCCGTTTGGCTGTTTTTGTTCCCGTAACTACAACTTCATTCAGAGAAATGTCATTTTCTTCTAATTCGAAATTTACTTCAACCGTTTTGTTTTTCTGAATAACCACCTTTGTCTGCGCTGTTTTATATCCGATAAATTTAGCCTCTAAAGTGAATGTCCCTTCAGGTAAATCTTTCAAAAAATAATGTCCTGACTCGTCTGTGGTTGTACCTATTTTGGTGTCTTTAATATATATATTGATATATGGAATGTGCTCCCTTGTTTTCTTATCTAAAATATGTCCTATAATATTTGCGTCTGTCCCTCTTTGTTGAGGCTGTGTTGCTCCTGCCTGTGTGTAGAAAAAACACAAGCTGATAAGCATGAAAATATATTTGTTCATGATTGAATATACTATTTGTTGAATCTACCCGTATAGCCTTTCTTTGCCTTTATAAGGCTAAAGGAATACAGATAAATCAAATTGTTTTTTATAAAGAATAAATACGTTTGAGACCGAGTATAATCCCGGTCGTTTTGTGATGATACAATATGTCAGGCTAAAACGGGAGGGGCACGAAGCTGTACAGCTTTGTTGATTTTGCTGATATGAGTATGGAAAACCGGTTCGTTGTTTATTGTTACCGCATACGTAGTATAAGGATTTATCGTATAATCAAATAAACAAGATCCTACCTGTTGAATTGTTGAAAGTTGATGAAGTAATTGTAACTCAGTGCCGGTATGCTCGTGTTCGCTGCCGTCTGCGTTCTTACTGTAAGGGTGGGAGTGAACAATCGTTACACCATTGATGATGTGTACGTGTGTAAACGAAATAATACCACCCATATATAATATAAATAATACAGGTAACGCAAATTTCATATACTTTACGCACTTCTCTTTCATAATTCGATGCAATTTACGATGTTTTTTGAAACTATATGCTTCTAAGTGCTATAAATATGTTTTCCGGCAATGTTTTTAATTAGAAACGATCTTTTTCCGGACTGTATTCAAACCAATGAAAATCGGCTGATGCATTTGATGTTTTCTTTTTCGATGTAGTAAATAAACCAATATATACTCCTGTGAATCCTCCGTTTGTTTCAGAACTCAGATAACGTGTATCCATCTTTCCTATTGGTCTATAGGTCTTATCATCAGTAGAGTAATAAAATGTATAATAGTCGGCACTCCCTTTTATTTGCAGATAAACTTGATTCTCGGGAATGCTGATTTCTGTTTCGATATGTTCCAAACTTCCTAATCGATAACGCAAAACAATACTTTTCTTATTCTTTCCGGTTGCTTCTTTTATGAAGATGTCATAATGCGCCTGATTTGACATAAAAACCGTCAAGCCTGCTTCGTCACCTGCTTTTGAGTTGTTAAGGGACACCGTTGTTTTTGCAGTAAAATTAATATGTTGTTGTCTTCGCCCGATAAATGTAGGAGAACCTATGCTGTCTAATGAAACAATGGTAGGTTTCAGGCATAACGTACCTTTCTTTTGAACCAAAGAATAATTTTCAAAATGCGGATTCCGTAAATAATTCCACTCGGGTCCGATGTTGTTTTCTTCAAAATCGCTTATGCAAGAAGAGGTGTCAATAGGTTTTTGAGGTAAAGTTTCTACATTCATATCTAAAGAAACTGTTCCGTTTCCATTAATAACCGGCCAGGCATTCTTATCCCATCGTACCGGCGCCAGAAAGGTCTCTCTACCTAACAGATGATGTAATCCACTTTGCGGACGAAAGGCTAAAAAAACGACCCACCAGGAACCATTGTGTGCCTGAACAAAATCAACATGACCTGTTCCCTGAATTGGACTCATCTGCGTTTCTACTTTGGTGTGGGTTAGAATCGGATTCGCAGGATTGGATATATAAGGTCCCTCTATTTTTTTGCTTCGCGCAATAGTAACCTGGTGCCCATATTCTGTTCCTCCTTCGGATATAAGCAGATAATACCAGTCCTCCTTTTTATAAATATGAGGAGCCTCAGGGTAACGCCCCCCTGTACCTGTCCATATTGCTTTACTTTCGGATAATTGTTTACCTGTTTTAATGTCTATTTCGCATAAATATATTGTATTATCAGGATTGGATGTCAGATAGCACTTCCCATTTTCAAAATAAAGTGACGGATCAATACCTGGTTGCTCTATCCAGATGGGATCAGACCATTCACCGGTTGGGTCTTTAGTATAAACAAAGAAATTCCCTTTATCTGAAACATTAGTTGTAATCATATAAAATGTTCCGTTGTGGTAACGAATTGTAGGCGCGTAGATTCCCCCTGATACCCCACAATTCTCTAAATTAACTTGTGATGCACGTGTCAGACAATGCCCTATCTGTTTCCAATTGATTAAATCTTTACTATGAAACAACGGTACAGCAGGGAAATATTCGAAACTACTTGTTACTAAATAATAGTCTTCTCCAACTCTGCATATACTGGGGTCGGGATAAAATCCTGGTATAACAGGATTCTTGTAACCTTGCGCAAAAGTTGAAGAATAAAGCGAAAGACTAAATAATCCAATAAAAATTAATTTTAATTGTTTGTTCATTGTGTTTTACTCAGTTATTTTAGATGCAAATATAGCTTTTCAGTTCAAAAAGTCATTGAAATGGTATTGTTTTGCTATTTTGTATCTAAAATATGAATATTATGTGCCTATAATGCAATATCTTCGCAGTTATATTTAGATTTTATGGTTTGTTTTTTTGTAAGGTTGTCAAAAATTAATTTTTTTTAAGATGAAGAAAATTATTCTTTTTATCGGTTCTGTTTTTATGTTCGCTGCTTGTAGCGAAAAACCCGGATATGAAATAGCCGGAAAGGTGTCTGACGCGGCACTGAACGGACAGTATGTATATCTTTATGCATATGGAGATAGAGATGCTGCGCCTTTGGATAGCGCTCTCGTTGAAAATGGCGTATTCTCATTGAAAGGAGTTCAGGAATCTCCGGTATTACGTTCTTTGCGCTTCAGCAGTGAAGTTGTTGAACCAGCTCGTGTTCCTGCCGGCTTAAATGCTCCGTTTTCAGCAACGTTTACCCTGGAAAATGCAAAACTTGCTGTTTCGTTAGACTCTGTATCTGCCGTTACTGGTACTCCGGAAAATGATGCATTGACTGCGTTCCAAAAAGAACTGCAATTGATCAGAGTGGATATGATGTCTTTGTTTGCGGATATGAAGAGCGAAGATGCTGAAGTTGTTAAAGCTGCAGAGGCTAAATATGAAGAATTGTCCGAAAAACGTTCGGCTCTTGCAAAAACATATTTTTCGGGAAATACGACCAAACTGATTGCCGGTAAACTAATCTCTGATTTCCGCTATGATCTTAGCGAAGAAGATCAGAATGAGATTATAGCCAAAGCAGACTCTGTATTTAAAAGTGCTCCGGGCGTAGAACAACTGATCGCTCATTTGGATGTTCTTAAAAAAGTGGCCGTTGGACAAAAGTTTACGGATTTTGAAATGGCAGACGTAAAAGGAGAAGTAAAGAAACTTTCGGATTATGTAGGCAAAGGTAAATATGTCCTGATTGATTTCTGGGCATCCTGGTGTCCTCCTTGTCGTAAAGATATGCCTGAGGTAATTCAGCTATATAATAAGTATAAAGCAAAAGGATTTGATGTTGTTGGTATATCTTTAGATAGCGACAAAGCTGCTTGGGAAAAAGGTATTAAAGACTTAGGTATTCCTTGGACACAATTGTCCGATCTTCAAGGTTGGAAAAACAGTGGTGCTGCTTTGTATGGTGTTAATTCAATACCTCATGTTGTATTAGTTGATAAAGAAGGTGTAATTATCGCTAAGAATTTGCGTGGAGAAGCATTAAGTCAGAAATTGGAAGAATTGTTTAAATAATCATGAAGAAGAAGTTAATCACTCGTATTTTGCTTGTACTGATTGCCTGTACTGTTATTGCAACAATAATTGCTTATTTCGTATATCAGGGAGAGAAGCCTTTACTCGCTTTCTTTATAGCGTGTTGCGGTGCTATATTGGTGGTTAACTTCTCCGTTACATTGTTTTTAATCCGAAAGAACTTCAAAAAATAAAATCCGGAGGATTATAATACTAAATTTTTATTTATAATGAAGAAGAAACATTTTATAGTAGCAGCTGCATTGGCTATGTGTTCAGTTCTTGAGACAATGGCTTGTACCAGCTTTCTGATTGGGAGAAATGCCACGACAGATGGCTCTGTAATGATTAGCTATGCGGCTGATTCCCATGGATTGTATGGCGAATTGTATCGTTGGCCGGCTGCTGTCTGGCCAAAAGGAAGTATGCTTGAAGTGAGGGAGTGGGATACCAATAAGCCATTGGGCTTTATTCCTCAGGTAGAGCATACATATTCTGTGGTAGGTAATATGAATGAACATCAGGTTGCTATTACAGAAAGTACATTCGGCGGACGTCCTGAATTAGTGGATACAACTGGTATAATGGATTATGGAAGCCTTATTTATATTGCTCTGCAACGCTCAAAAACCGCGCGTGAAGCAATACAGGTGATCACAGGACTTGTTGCGGAACACGGCTACTATAGTAGTGGGGAATCTTTTTCAATAGCAGATAAAAATGAAGTCTGGATTATGGAGCTGATCGGTAAGGGCGTTGGAAATAAAGGGGCTGTTTGGGTTGCTATCCGCATTCCGGACGATTGTATTTCTGCTCATGCCAATCAATCACGTATTCAACAAATACCATTTGATGATAAAGAAAATTGTATTTATTCACCGGATGTAGTTTCTTTTGCGCGTGATAAAGGATATTTCAGTGGAAAAGATAAAGATTTTAGTTTTGCGAAGGCTTACTGTCCTTATGATTTCGGAGGCTTACGTGCTTGTGAGGCTCGTGTATGGTCATTCTTTCGTAAGTACGACAAGTCTATGGATAAATACACCGATTTTATCAAAGGTGATGCATCAAAGGAACCAATGCCTCTTTATATCAAACCTGACAGGAAACTTTCTGTGCAAGATGTGCAAAATGGAATGCGCGATCATTACGAGGGAACAGATCTGGACATGACGAAAGATGATGGTGCAGGCCCCTATAAAGTGCCTTATCGTTGGAGACCGATGAATTTTGAGGTAGATGGAAAGAAATATCTGAATGAACGGGCAATAGCAACCCAACAAACAGGTTTTGTTATCGTTCCGCAGATGCGTAACTGGTTGCCGGATCCTGTTGGCGGTGTGCTTTGGTTTGCCGTTGATGATGCGGATATGGCCGTGTTTACGCCAATTTATTGTTCCGTAACTGCTTCTCCGGAATGCTATCGGGTGGGTAATGGAGATATGATGAACTTCTCCTGGACATCTGCTTTCTGGATTCATAACTGGGTCGCTAATATGGCCTACGCGAAATACAGCTTCATGATTAAAGATATCCGTAAGGTACAAGAAGAATTAGAAAATAACTACCAAGCTGTATTGCCCGCAATAGATAAAGCGGCAACAGAATTATATGCTAAAGATCCGGCAGAAGCTGTGAAATTCCTTACCTGGTTTAGTTCTACGAATTCAGATGAGGCAACAGCCCGCTGGAAAAAATTAGGCGAATATCTGATTGTGAAATATATTGACGGGAACGTCAAAAAAGAAGAAAACAGACATTTTAAACAAAACGGATACGGCTTGTCTGCTTATCCGGATTTCCCGGGTTATGATGAAACGTATTACCGTAGCATTGTGAAAAGTGCAGGAGAACGTCTTCGGGTGACTGAATAAAGTGTAGAATAATATTATAGCTGGCTATCATCAGGCTATAATCGGCGTTCGTCTTGGATCTAATTTAAAACCAACGAAGCTGAATTCAAACAAGGCTGAATCATTGAATTGATTCAGCCTTGTTTTATTATAAATGGTATCCCTGACTATGCATTTCTGCTGCAATGAATAATTTATAACTGTCATCATCAAAAGGATAATCCCAGCACCCCATCTGATGATATAACTCTCCTCCGAATCCGCTTTTAAACTTATATAAACCATACATTGGATGTGAAGAATCAGGTCCCGGAGAAACTCCAAACATGTCGTATTGCAAACACCCCCGTGCTTTAGCACGCTGTATTGCCTCCCATTGAAGGGCATAAGTAGGCATGCAATTCCTGTGTTTAGAAGAGGATGCCCCATAAAGATAAGTTCCCCTGTTTCCTGATATAATTAAAAAGATAGCAGCTAAAGGTTCACCGTTTTTCTCTGCCATTAGTAATTCTACAGTAGCGGGGGAGAGGGAATCTTCTGCCTTCGCGTTCAATACAGTCTTGAAATATTCAATATCATTCAAAAACAGTCTGTTTCTTTGTGCCGTTTCTTTGTATAGCTCGTACCATATGTGAAGTTCATCCATGCCCGCCTGTCTGACTGTCACCCCTCGTCTATATGATAAGAGGATATTATAACGGGTTTTAGGCTTCATACGTGCCAGGATTGTTTTCTCTCCGGCTGTCAGATCAATATATATCGTGTTTGAAGGTAATATGTCGGAGTTTGCTCTTCTTAGATTCCAGTTACTTGTATTGTAGTTTAGTCTGAATTCTTGATATTTCTTTTCGGGAGGCCCTACCCAGAGATTGTTTTCATCATAATATTCTGCTGTATCCCAATGCGATTGCCAGGCAAGATCATAACGTACTCCAATACAATTCTTTGGCAAAAACGAACGAACAGTTTCTGAAAGCTCTTCCAGAAACTCACCCTGTAACTCTTCACTCGGTTCTAATTCCGGGCCGTAAGGTACATAAGCAATGCTATAGTCGTCGTTTAATGGCTGTTGCAGGATCAGAAAATCTGCATTTGTAGATGCCTTTTTCTTTTTATCCACAAATACTTCATCATTTCTTACTTTAAAATCAAAGGCACAGGGAATAATGCCTTGATTTGCTTTAACCTCAGCCCAAAAAGCGGTCTGTTGTACAATTGGAGTAAGAGTTACAGCTCTTATTTCTTTTTTTTCAACATCAATAGTCATAGCCGAATTTTGAAAATACGGCCGCGAAGGTAGCCAATAAAAAGAAATAAAGCAATTTAGAGAAAGAATGTATTATTCTTTCTCTCCGTAGGCCAAGTCTCCGGCATCGCCAAGACCGGGAACAATATAAGAATGATCATCTAATTCAGGATCAATAGCGGCGAGCCAGATTGTCGTATTATCAGGCATTCTTTTCGTTAGTAAATCTACAGCTTGCTTGCTGGCAATAATGGAAGCTACGTGAATGTGTGCCGGAGTTCCTTTTGTCAGTAAAGCTTCGTAAGCCAATTCCATGGAACTTCCTGTTGCCAACATCGGATCAGTAATGATTAAAGTCTTATCAGAAATACGTGGAGAGGCAATATATTCGATGTGAATATCAAAATTCAAACGATCTTTATACTTTCTGTAAGCAGAAACAAACGCATTTTGCGCATTGTCTAAATAACTTAGAAAACCTTGATGATAAGGCAAACCGGCACGCAGAATAGTACTGATCACCACCTGATCTTGCGGAATACTCATCGGGGCAATTCCTAAAGGCGAAGAAATGTCTTTTACTTCATAAGCAAATCTCTTACTTATTTCATAAGCCATAATTTCACCAATACGTTCAATATTTCTTCGAAAACGTAAACTGTCAGTTTGAATAGTAACATCCCTAAGTTCAGCAACAAATCTGTTGAGGATAGAGTTTGATTCGCCCAGATTGATAACTTCCATTTATTTTTAACGTGTTTTAGTATATACAACGAAGGCTGTCAATCTTCAATTGATCACAGCCTGGTATTGATAATTAAATTTTGCGTCGAAAATAGAAATTATGTCGCTATCTGACAAATCAATAACAAGAAAAATATATAAAAATAAAAAATGCCGGAATTTTTTTCTTTTCCGGCATAACGTAATTTTAACTGTTTTCTTATTTGTTCATTGCTTCAAGTAAATATTTACCCGGTTTGAATTTAACAGTAGTCCTTGGCTTGATCATAACCGGTTCGCCGGTTTTAGGATTTCTGGCTAAACGTTGAGATTGAGGCCGAGGTATAAAGCTACCAAAACCGATTAATGTAATCTCTTCCTTTTTAGTCATTTGCTCTGTTACAATTTCAATATAGGCATCTAATGCTTTCTTTGCATCTTGCTTTGCTAAGCCACTTTTACTGGCTAACGCTTCAATTAAATCCGCTTTATTCATAATGTTTTGTGAGTTAGTTATTAGCTATACAAATGTAACTTCACAATCTTGTTATACTATGTCTATTTTCGACAGGAATATGAAGTATATGTTCTTATTTTATAAGCCATTTCGTTTTTGTTATCTTATTTTGAAAATGATTCAATATGTTATATTTTTTTGTTTGAAAAATGTGTTTAAAAAAATATGTTTTTAGAGATGTGCTTTTTTCTAACATGAACATATTGCTTATTAATACTATCTTTGTCTTATCAATATAAATGATGATAAGCATGAAGCTTGAACAAAACTATTCCCTTAAGGAACATAATACATTTCATTTGCAGGTTAAAGCTCGTTGGTTTATGGAGTATGAGAATGAAGACGAGTTAATTAAAATACTTCAAGACGAATATTTTCAGGAATCTCAGTCTATTCATATAGGCGGTGGAAGCAATCTTCTTTTTCTCGGCGATTATAATGGCGTGATCTTACATTCCGCTATCAGAGGAATAAAGGTTAAGGAAGAAACGGATACATCTGTTACCTTGCGAATTGGTGCGGCTGAGTTATGGGATGATGTGGTTGCCTATGCTGTAAAAAACGGCTATTCCGGTATCGAAAATCTATCATTGATTCCCGGAGAAACAGGGGCTGCTGCAATTCAGAATATAGGAGCGTACGGTGTTGAAATAAAAGATGTAATAGAATCTGTTGAAGCTTATAATCAATTAGACATTGTTAAGCGGATTTTCTCAAAAGAAGAATGCAAATATGGTTATCGTTCCAGCTTCTTTAAGAATGAACATAATGATCCGTATATTATAACATACGTAGCTATCCGCCTCTCCAAACAACCCTCGTACACTTTAGAATATGGAAATCTGAAAGAAGAGTTATCTGCATACGATGAAATAAATCTAACAAATATACGTGATGCAGTGATCGCTATCCGTAAGAATAAGCTTCCCGATCCGAAAGAGCAAGGAAATGCAGGAAGTTTCTTTATGAATCCGGTAGTCTCCATGACGAAGTATAATCATTTGAAAAGTACGTTTGGTGAATTCCCGCATTATGTTATCTCTGATACGGAAGTTAAGATTCCTGCCGGATGGCTTATTGAACAATGTGGATTTAAAGGTAAAAAGCATGGCACCGTAGGTGTTTATGAAAAACAGGCCTTGGTTCTGGTTAATTTAGGAGAAGCAACAGGAGATGAAATAGCTCTTGCCGCAGAGAGTATTCGTATGGCGGTGGAACAAAAATATGGCATTTCGCTTGTCCCTGAAGTTAAATATGTAGGCTGATGAGAATAACGTTTTTAGGTACAGGAACGTCAACAGGAGTTCCCGAGATAGGTTGTCAGTGTGTGGTTTGCAGGAGTAAAGATAGGCGGGATAAACGATTGCGTTCGTCATTATTTGTAGAAATAGAAAAGAAGAATTTGCTAATAGACTGCGGTCCCGATTTTCGTTGCCAGATGATCCGTAATGATATCTCTCATCTTGACGGAGTACTGATAACACACGAACATTACGATCATGTTGGTGGGCTGGATGATCTGAGACCTTTCTCTCATGATAAAAATATAGATATCTATGCGGAGGACAATGTGCTGAAAGCGATAGAGGATAAAATGCCTTATGTGTTTAATCGACATTGGAACCCTGCTTTACCTCATTTCTCAATGCACTCTATTGCTTTGTTACCGTTTGAAGTGGCAGGAATAAAAGTACAACCGATTCGTGTGATGCATGGTCATTTGCCAATACTTGGATACAGGATAAACAACATGGCTTATTTGACAGATGTGAAGGAATTACCGGAAGAAGAATTTGAGAAATTAGGTGGTCTGGATGTTTTGATTGTAGAAGCACTACGGAAGATACCGCATCCATCTCATGAAACCATTGATGAGGCCTTGGAGATGATCGGCCGCATAGCCCCTAAACAGGCTTTTTTAACGCATATGAGTCACCATGCCGGTTTGCATGCAGATTCCGGTTTATTCTTACCGAAGCATGTTCATTTTGCTTACGATGGATTATCTGTTGAGTTAGTTACCTCCTGATAAAAACAAAAAGAGTGCCTTAAAGGACACTCTCTTGTTTCTTTTTCTGTAAAGGCTTATTATTTCTTTGAATCGTCAAGAGATACTTTACGGAATTCTTTAAGAGCTTTCTCTATTGTTAAAGAAGCTTTTCTTGCGCGTGCACCTGCTGCTTTATTTCCATTTTCTAATTGAGCAGAAGCGTCTTTTGAGAAACTTGCAAACAGTTCGTTCAAATTGTTTAATAATTCATTCATGATCATATGGTTTAAAAAATTTCGACAAAGATAAATTATTTTACATATAAACGTCTCTTATTTAAAACATTTTTTGTTTGAAATGCAGACGGGTTACGAGCTTCACGCAATACCTGAATTTCCTTAGCCACATATTTTTTCTAATATTTCTTTTTCTCCTACAACCCAAACCAGGTCGTTTTCTTCAAATACGATATGAGGATCCGGATTCATGTATGAACCGCTTTCTCTTTCGATTCCGATAATCATACAATTGAATTTTATTCCGATACGAGAATCAACGAGGCTCTGACCGATAAATGGAAAGTCCTTGTTTATCGTGAAAGACTGAAGGCTGATCTCATGATTTTCTTCGGGAATTATGTTTCTGTGACTTTCAATTATTTTGTCGAAATGTTCTATTTGTTCGTCTGTGCCGACTATTGAAAGTATATCGTGGGGATATACATATTGAGAGCTGTCTGGTATGTATATCTTTCTGCTTCCTCTTAGTATTTTTACAATGCTGACCCCGAAATCGTTTCTAATCTTTAATTCTTTCAATGTCTTACCAACATAAGGAGAGTTGGGAGACACTTCAACTTCTGCAATATGAATATTCTTGTTATTCATCTGACTGGTAAAACTGGTTTTAATAGCAGATGCTGTCTTTTTTTGAGCCTCTTCCCGTTCATTCAGATTGGTCATAAAATGTTTCTCCATCTTAGCGTATTGATTAAAACTTCTGCGGAAGAAAAAGATCAGGGCGAGCACAGCTACTGCAGTAATTATTCCCACGCCGTATTGAACATGAAAGAGATTGATCAATACCAATGATACAAAGGTTAAAGCAATGTAAACACGGAATAAAACCAAAAAGACTAAACGTCCATGATTGTATTTGCTATCTTTCCAAAGACTCATAAAGAGTTCCGGCTGATTGCTCTTGTTCGAAATAAGCGCGGTTAAAATAGGAGCCATACATAATATTGTCAATACCGCAGCTGATATCCTTCCCCATATTCCATTGATTTTATCTAAAATAAGAGGAGAAAGGAAATTAATTGAAAATAATAAGATGGCAGATAACAATACAATGTATATAATTATTTTCCCAATGAATTTCTTGACTAATTTTTTCCAATCGCTCTCATGGTTGATTGTTTTGGCACCGGATGCGTAACGCTCGAAAAAGGCTAAAGCGTTATCCGGTAAGATCGTGTATAGCCAGTTTGTGAAAGGTTCTGCTAAACGAATAAAGTAGGGTGTTGTAAAGGTTGTAATAACAGATACGGCTACGATTATCGGGTAAACATAATCTGCCAAAACGTTTAGACTGGCTCCTAACGATGCAATAATAAAGGCAAATTCACCTATCTGAGCCAAGCTGAATCCCGATTGGATAGATGTTTTTAGTGGCTGTCCGGAAATGAAAACACCTAATGTTGAAAAAATGGCTTTTCCGACTATTGTTATAATCGTAATAATAACCACAGGCCAGGCGTATTCCACTAATACAGACGGGTCGACCAGCATCCCTACGGAGACAAAAAATATGGCGCCGAATAAATCTTTGACCGGTTTGATCAGATGCTCAATATGTTCGGCTTCAATAGTTTCAGCTAAGATAGAACCCATAATAAATGCCCCTAATGCTGCTGAAAAACCTGTTTGCGTAGCTAAATAGACCATTCCAAGACACAAGCCTACCACTATGATCAGGAGAGTTTCATCATTCATCATTTTTTTAGCCTTGCGGAAGAATGCCGGAAGTATATAAATACCAATAAGAAACCAAAGAATAAGGAAGAAAACAACTTTTACTACGCTGCCTATTAATTCTTCACCTGCGAATTGTTGCGAAACAGCCATTGTCGATAGAAGTACCATCATTAATATGGCCACCAAATCTTCAACGACTAATGTACCGAAAACGATACCGGTAAATTTTTGATTCCGTAAACCTAAATCATCAAATGCCTTAATGATTATTGTAGTGGAAGACATCGAAAGCATACCGCCAAGAAAGATGCTGTTCATTGCGCTCCAACCTAATAATGTTCCCACAGCATAACCGATTACAAGCATTGAGACGACTTCGGTAGTGGCAGCAATGACGGCTGTTCCTCCAACATTCATCAGCTTTTTAAAACTGAACTCTAAACCCAAAGCAAACAGAAGGAAAATAACACCGATTTCAGCCCATGTGCTTATACTACTTGTATCAACAACTGTAGGGAAAATATCAACATAAGGCCCGGCAAGAAATCCTGCGACAATATATCCTAAGACAAGAGGCTGTTTTAGCCATTTAAAAATGAGAGTTATAATACCGGCTGAAATGAGAATTAATGCAAGGTCAATTACTAAAGCTGGTAAATGTGACATAGGCGATGCAAAATATATTGATTTCAGTGAAAATTCAAATCTAATTTCTCTTTTACAAAAATAAAAAAAAAGAGAAAAAAACCAGCTTGCGTGTTATAGATAAAATTTATGAGTTAGAAGATAAATTGTTCTTATCGACACCGAATTTTTCTTCGGGATGTTTTACGCCAAGAGGCTCTATATGGACAATTATATCATATACATTATCAATTTCATTTTTGATGCTCTCTTCCACTTCCTGCGCTATTTCGTGGGCTTCATATAAAGGAATGTTTCCATCCATTTCTATGTCTAAGCCTATGATGTACATGTTTCCTAATAATCTGGAACGAATTCTGTGTGGGTTAATAGCTCCGGGAACCAGTTCAACTGCTTTTATGATCTGATTGTAGATAGAGGTATCTTTAACGCCATCCATTAAGGCAACATTTGTATCTATAAAAAGCTCTACAGACGTTTTTATAATGTAGATACTGATCAGTAAACCGGTGACGGAATCCAGCCACGGCGCATTGAGTACAAACGTGAAAAACAAACCGAATAAAACACCAAATGAAATAAAAATATCCATCTTCATGTTTTTAGCATTGGCTATCAACATGGAACTGTTTGTCTTTTTACCTTGTCGGTATTGATAAACTGAAAGAATGATTTTGCCAAAGATAGAGAATACGGTCACATAAATGGCCATCATTGTCGGCAGTTCCCGTTCTTCAGCATAAATCAAGCCTTTGAAGGTGGAGATAAACATTTCAATACCGGCAAAAAAGATAATAAAGGAGAGTAGTTTGGTCGCTACAGTGTCTGCTTTTTCAAATCCAAAGGCATATTTTGTGGTCGGCGGCCGGGTTATTATCCGGGAAGTATATAAAATAACGATTGATGTAATAACATCTGTTGCTGAATCTATTCCATCTCCAAGAACAGCTAAACTTCCGGATAGTATTCCTATAATGATTTTGGATAATGATAATATTGTATTTCCGATGATGCTGATCCACGATGTGTGGATAAGTATCTGTTCTCTGCGATCCATCTTTGGTGAAATTGTATTTATAGTCTTATTGCAACGACTTTCAAATATACGTGATTTTTTTCAAGCGATATTATCCGTTGTTGAAAATGGCGTGATTTTGGAAAAAGAATAGATGTCTATTTCTTTCTTTGGGAATTCTCAGACCAACAGAAAAAACGGGTAGAAGCGGATAAAAACAAGCTTTTATTACCTGAAAAATCGCCTGTTTTTAGGTGTTGAAAATCATGATAAAATAGGGTCTAAAAATATAAAGGATATTTTTGCGAAAATATCCTTTATATTTCCGAAAATAACCTTTATATTTTTTCATCAAATACGATGCAAAAAAAAGCCTGTCATTCTCTGAATTGAGGTGACAGGCTTTCTGATGTGTTTGTGTCGGATTAACTATGTTCTTTCAGTATAACATCATGTGCTCCTCCTTCTACTATACTGGTTGAGGATACCAGGGTGACTTTTGCGTTCTTTTGTAATTGTTCGATGCTTGTTGTTCCACAACTACACATTGTTGCTTTAATCTTCCCAAGTGTCATAAGCAGATTGTCTTTCATCTTTCCTGCGTAAGGCACATAACTATCAACCCCTTCCTCGAATTTCAGGTTTTCTGCGCCTCCCATATCGTAGCGTTGCCAGTTCTGCGCACGGTTTGAGCCCTCGCCCCAATATTCTTTTACATAATTGTTTTTCACACGAAGTATCTTCGTAGGCGATTCATCGAACCGGGCAAAATAACGACCCATCATTAAGAAATCTGCCCCCATAGATAATGCAAGTACCATGTGATAGTCATGCACTAATCCTCCATCACTACAGATAGGAACATAAACGCCTGTTTTCTTCAGGTATTCATCTCTTGCTTCGGCTACATCAATCAGGGCAGTTGCCTGTCCGCGCCCAATTCCTTTTTGTTCGCGGGTAATACAGATAGAACCACCACCAATACCAACTTTTATGAAATCAGCTCCGGCTTCAACAAGGTAAAGAAATCCTTCCTTATCGACTACGTTACCGGCACCTACTAAAACTTTTCCGTCATATTCTTTTTTGATCCATTGAAGCGTTTCTTTCTGCCATTCCGAATAACCGTCTGATGAGTCTATACATAACACATCTACTCCGGCTTCTACTAAGGCGGGAACACGTTCTTTGTAATCTCTTGTGTTTATACCGGCACCAACAAGCAGACTCTTGTCATGCGCAGATAATTCGTGGGGATTTTCTCTGTGACTGTCATAGTCCTTACGGAAAACGAAATAAGCCAGATTATCATTTTCGTCGATGACAGGGAGCGTGTTTAGTTTATGCTCCCAGATAATCTGATTAGCTTCTGAAAGCGTTAAGCCTACTTTTCCGACAATCAGTTTGGAGAAAGGAGTCATAAAGTCTTTGACCTTTTTATCTTTCGGGTCTTTTTCTACGCGATAGTCACGGCTGGTAATCAATCCGAGTAATTTTCCGTTAGGCGTTCCGTCATGCGTAACACCAATCGTAGAGTGTTCCGTTGCTTCTACAAGCTTTATTACATCCGCCAATGTGTTCTCCGGAGTCAGGTTTGAATCGCTGATAACAAATCCTGCTTTGAATTTTTTTACCTTACGTACCATTTCTGCCTGACTGTCGATCGGCTGAGAGCCGAAAATAAAAGACAGCCCTCCGTTACGAGCAAGTTCTATCGCCAGTTCAGGACCGGATACAGACTGCATGATTGCTGAAACAAACGGAATGTTTAGCGTGATTGCAGACTTCTCGTCTTTGTGATGCTTTACTAAAGGAGTCTTGAGAGAAACGTTAGTCGGGATACACTCTTTGGTGGTAAGCCCCGGTATAAGAAGATATTCACCAAAAGTTCTTGATACATCGTCTAAGTAAATTGCCATATGATTAATATTTATGCGGATGAAAGATTAATCGCACAAAAGTAGTTATTTCTTTTCAAAATTCTATTCGTCCCGATCAATATTCCTTATCACAGAAATAGTTTATCATTCTGAGGATAGCCCGACTGCACGCAGGACAGAAAGGTGCATAATCGCGCATCATACAATGATCTGCAGGCCGATAAATACCTTTTGAGATGTATCCTCCCCCTTCAAAAACACCCGTTTTGTCTTTGTATTGATCGGTTAGCGGAGTAGGTACAGGTGTGTTTGCCGGTAGCAAATCTTTCCATTTCTTATCAAATTCTTTTAAGGTGGTAATATTCGGTTCCCATGGCTCGTATTCAAGATTGTAGAAATCATTATAGGCCACTTCAGATGAGAAATACTCGTCAGCTAAACCGGCAAAACTATGACCGAATTCATGTACAAATACGTGCAAAGTCCTTTCGTTATCCGCCGTTCCGATGGCATAGAAATTATACATCCCGCCACCGCCATAAGTTTGCGCATTTACCAAAACAAAAATAGCATCACAAGGAACATTCCAAATGGCATTTCGGATAGAGCGAATGTCTGGTGTTGTCAGGTAACGATCTAAACCAAATGTATAATAGCCGGAATTTAATGCGGTGTTTTTATATATCCCCTTGCCTGAAGAATCTGTTCCAGACTCTTCGGAAACTACCCCCACACCCCACACGTTGAACTGATCTTTACATTGATCGTAAGGGGGGATTGAAAATAATGATTTTGCAAAACGTTGTGCATCTGCCTTGAATTTATCCTGTTCAGCAGCTGTATATCCTTCGGCAACAAAAACGAGGTCAACCTTTTCTGTAGAATTTCCACTGTTCAGAATTGAAAAAACATGATTTTTCTTCAGCTCCCCCCTGTCAATAAATATAGATTGAGGGTCTATCGTCTGCTTTAATAATGTATGAAACTGCATGTCTTTTTTGTCTCTTGCCGTGAGTTCAAAGACGATTTTCTGCTTTGGGAAAGGAACGGTTACAGCATTCGTCCAGGCTTGTGTTTCTTCTTTTGCCTGATCCGTGCTGAGCCATTCTTCAAACAATGTGTTAAACCCACGAGAGTAAATTAATTCGTTGCTCTCTTTGTCATAAATATTTACATAATATCCCCCATAGCCAAACTTATCAATCAGGTTTTTGACCGGACCTCCCCAAGTAGGTTCTTCTCGCATTTGTTCGATTGCGGCCGTTTGGAAATCCGAATTACCACTCAATGCAAAATCAACGCGCAAAGTTTTAGTCTCAAAATACTTGTTGAATTTTTCCTGTGCAAAACAATTCGTTATACAAGTACATAAAATAAGAAGTGTTAAGAATCTTGTTTTCATTGTTATTTCTTTTATTGCTAACAAAGATAAGTAGCCTTTTTGTTTTTTTTACCCGAATAAGGTGTGAATTTGTAAAGAGAATGTTTAATCTCTTTGTAAAGTTAGGATTATAGTTAATTGCTAAAAATTGCTATCTCGGTATTGCAATGTGGATAAATTTAATATATTTGCAATCGGTATATAATTTACATTGTGGAAGCATTTTATAGGACACATAATTATTTATTAGAACACACTGCCTCTCCTGTTCGCCGTCAATTGATGGATGAGATAAACTGGAATGACCGTTTAATAGGTATTAAAGGGTCGAGGGGAGTAGGGAAGACCACATTTCTGTTGGAGTATGCCCGTGAATTTTATGGGTGTAATAATAAGGAGTGTTTATATATTAATTTAAATCATTTTTATTTTACCGAGCGATCACTTGTGGATTTTGTGGCGGAATTCAGAGCTAAAGGCGGAAAGGTGCTGTTGATTGATCAGGTTTTTAAATACCCTGACTGGTCTCGTGAACTACGTTATTGTTATGATAATTATCCGGATGTCAGGATTGTCTTCTCGGGTTCTTCCGTAATGCGATTGAAAGAGGAAAATCCGGATTTGTCCGGTTGTGTGAAGTCTTATAATCTGAGAGGTTTCTCTTTTCGGGAATATATAAACCTGATGGTAGGAACGTCTTTTCCATCGTTTACGTTGGATGAAATCTTAAAAGATCATGTAGAGATTGCGGAACGAATTTGTTCGGAAGTTAAACCAATGGCTTTTCTACATGACTATTTACATCACGGATATTATCCTTTTTTTCTGGAAAAACGTAATTTTTCGGAAAATTTGCTGAAAACAATGAATATGATGCTGGAAGTCGATGTTCTTTATATTAAACAGATTGAACAGAGCTATCTTCCAAAGCTGAGAAAATTGTTATATTTGTTAGCAATCAGCGCCCCGTGTGTTCCGAATGTAAGTCAATTAAGTAAAGAAATTGAAACCAGTCGGGCTACAGTGATGAACTATATTAAATATCTTACTGATGCCCGTTTAATGAATATGCTTTATCCCGAAGGGGATAGTTTCCCGAAGAAACCGGCTAAGGTTTATATGAACAATACGAATCTGATGTATCCGATACGCCCGATGGCAGTAAACCATCAGGCTTTGCGGGAAACTTTTTTTTATAACGTCGTGCACAAGGATAATAAGTTAAACGTAGGAATGAAAAACACACACTTCCTTGTAGAAAGACAACATCAGTTTAAAATAGAAGAGAGCCTGAAAGGAAAGACGAATCCGGACATCTTTTATGCGGTTGAAAAGGTAGAAATCGGATACGAGAACGTAATTCCTTTATGGTTGTTCGGTTTTCTTTATTAAGACAAATAAGTGTTACTTAAATATATTTCAAAATGACAAAACAGAAGAAATTCTTAACCTGTGATGGTAATCAGGCGGCTGCGCATATTTCATATATGTTTAGTGAAGTTGCCGCGATCTATCCAATCACCCCATCTTCTACTATGGCAGAATACGTAGATGAGTGGGCTGCCGCCGGAAGAAAAAATATTTTCGGAGAAACTGTTCTTGTACAGGAAATGCAATCAGAGGGTGGTGCTGCAGGTGCAGTACACGGCTCATTGCAGGCAGGTGCTTTGACAACAACTTACACTGCTTCGCAGGGTTTGTTGCTTATGATTCCTAATATGTATAAGATTGCCGGAGAACTGCTTCCGTGCGTATTCCATGTGTCTGCCCGTACTATAGCATCGCATGCATTGTCTATCTTTGGCGACCATCAGGACGTAATGGCTGCAAGACAAACCGGTTTTGCTATGCTTGCTGAGGGTTCTGTTCAGGAAGTGATGGACTTATCGGCAGTGGCTCACTTGGCTACAATCAAGTCTCGTGTGCCGTTTGTGAACTTCTTTGACGGTTTCCGTACCTCACACGAAATTCAGAAAATTGAAACAATTGAACAGGATGAATTGGCTCATCTGATTGATCAGAAGGCGTTGTCCGAATTCCGTAGTCGTGCATTGAGCCCTGAAAATCCGGTAGCTCGCGGTATGGCTGAAAATCCGGACGTATTCTTCCAGCACAGAGAATCTGCTAATAAATATTACGATGCTGTTCCTGCAATTGTGGAAGATTATATGAAAGAGATTTCTGCAATCACCGGTCGTAAATATGGGCTGTTTGACTATTACGGAGCAGAAGATGCTGACCGTGTAATCATTGCAATGGGTTCTGTAACGGAGGCTATTCGTGAAGCGATTGACCATCTGACTGCTCAGGGAGAAAAAGTTGGTTTGGTTGCGGTACACCTGTATCGTCCGTTCTCTGCTAAACATTTCCTTGCTGCGGTTCCTAAGACTGCTAAACGTATTGCTGTACTTGACCGTACGAAAGAACCCGGATCAACCGGCGAACCGTTGTACTTAGATGTTAAGGATTGCTTCTATGGCCAGGAAAATGCACCGGTTGTTGTTGGCGGACGCTACGGTTTATCTTCTAAAGATACTACTCCGGCTCAAATTCTTTCTGTTTATGAAAATCTCGGTTTGTCTTTACCAAAGACTAACTTTACAATAGGTATTGTTGATGATGTTACATTTACCTCTCTTCCTCCACGCGAAGAAATAGCTTTAGGAGGTGAAGGAATGTATGAAGCTAAGTTCTATGGTTTAGGTGCTGACGGTACGGTTGGTGCAAACAAGAACTCTGTGAAGATCATCGGTGACAATACGGATAAATATTGTCAGGCTTATTTCTCATACGACTCTAAGAAATCAGGAGGTTTTACCTGTTCTCACCTTCGTTTTGGGGATACGCCTATCCGTTCAACTTATTTGGTAAATACGCCTAATTTCGTGGCTTGTCACGTTCAGGCATATTTGAAGATGTATGATGTGACCCGTGGTCTTCGTGAAAACGGAACTTTCCTTTTGAATACCGTCTGGAATGCAGAGGAATTGGAAAAACATCTTCCGAATAAAGTGAAACGTTATTTCGCGAAGAAGAATATCACAGTATATTATATTAACGCTACACAAATCGCTTATGAAATCGGTTTGGGTAATCGTACAAATACAATCCTTCAATCTGCATTTTTCCGTATTACGAAAGTAATTCCTGTAGATCTGGCTGTTGAACAGATGAAGAAATTCATCGTTAAATCTTACGGTAAGAAAGGGGAAGATGTCGTTAATAAGAACTATGCTGCAGTAGATCGTGGTGGTGAATATTCTGTTCTGGACGTTAAACCGGAATGGGCTAATCTTCCGGATGACGCTGCTGAAGGTGCTAAATATCCTGAATTTATCAGCAATGTAGTGAATGTCATTAATGCACAGGATGGTGATTTACTGCCTGTTTCTACATTCGTTGGCATTGAAGACGGTACTTGGCAACAAGGTACGGCTCAGTACGAAAAGCGTGGAGTAGCTCCTTTTGTGCCGGAATGGACTTCCGAAAACTGTATTCAATGTAATAAATGTGCTTATGTATGTCCTCATGCTTGTATTCGTCCGTTTGTTTTGGATGAAACAGAGCAGGCAAAGGCCCCGTTTGAAGATGGTTTGTTGAAAGCTGTCGGAAAACAATTCGATGGAATGAAATTCCGTATTCAGGTTTCTGTTTTAGACTGTCTTGGTTGTGGTAACTGTGTGGATGTATGTCCGGGTAACAAACAAGGTAAGGCGTTGAAGATGGAAACTCTGGAAACTCAGTTGAATGAGGTGCCGAAATGGGAATACTGCGCTGAAGAAGTGAAGAGCAAACAGCATTTGGTAAATGTGAACGCCAATGTGAAAAATTCTCAGTTCGCTACGCCAATGTTTGAATTCTCAGGAGCATGTTCCGGTTGTGGTGAAACTCCATATGTTAAGTTGATCACTCAGTTGTTCGGTGACCGTGAAATGGTAGCTAACGCAACAGGTTGTTCTTCTATTTATTCCGGATCAGTTCCTTCTACTCCATATACAACAAACGAAAACGGACATGGTCCGGCTTGGGCTAACTCTTTGTTTGAAGATTTTGCTGAATTTGGTTTAGGTATGACGCTTGCAGTAGAAAAAATGCGCGAACGTATCGAAAAGATCATGAAGCAATCTATTGAAGCTGGTTGTCCGGAAGAAGCGAAAACTCTGTTCGAAGAATGGATCGCTAATCAGAATGACGCTGAGAAAACAAAAGAACTGGCTCCTCAGATTACGGCATTGGTTACCGCTGAGGCAGAGAAATGCGATTATTGCAAAGAACTTGCTTCTTTAAGCGGATATCTGATCAAGAAATCTCAATGGATCATCGGTGGTGACGGTGCTTCTTATGATATTGGTTTTGGTGGTCTTGACCATGTGATTGCTTCAGGAAAGAATGTGAACATCCTTGTTTTGGATACGGAAGTGTATTCTAACACCGGTGGTCAATCTTCAAAAGCAACTCCTGTTGGCGCTATTGCTAAGTTTGCTGCTTCAGGTAAACGTATTCGCAAAAAAGACCTTGGTCTGATGGCTACAACTTATGGCTATGTTTACGTTGCTCAGATTGCAATGGGTGCCGACCAGGCTCAAACATTGAAAGCAATTCGTGAAGCAGAAGCTTATGACGGACCATCATTGATTATTGCATACTCTCCATGTATCAGTCACGGACTAAGAGCAGGGATGGGTAAGAGTCAACAAGAACAAGCTGATGCCGTAGCATGTGGATACTGGCACTTGTGGCGTTACAATCCAGTCTTGGAAGCAGAAGGTAAGAATCCGTTTACGTTGGATAGCAAGGAGCCTAAATGGGATGGCTTTGAACCCTTCCTGAAAGGTGAAGTTCGTTACTCATCTGTGATGAAGCAGTATCCAGCAGAAGCTGCTGAACTCTTCGCTGCTGCAAAGAAAAATGCACAATGGAGATATAATAACTACAAACGTTTAGCTCAACAAGAGTGGGTGGTTGAAGTTCCTACAGAAGCTTAATCACGTATTACATATCTATTAAAAGCGATGATCTGATTGGTCATCGCTTTTTTTATCTCTGCTTAAAACAGTACCTTTGCAGTATTATTTCAATAAATATGATAAAAGCAATTTTTTTTGATATAGATGGAACTTTAGTAAGTTTCAATACGCATCGGATTCCCCAATCAACCATCGACGCTTTGGCTTTAGTAAGACAAAAAGGTATAAAGGTTTTTATAGCAACCGGACGACATCTACTGGCAATTAATAATCTCGGAAATGAAAAATTTGACGGTTTTGTAACTATGAACGGAAGTTACTGTATTGATGAAAAGGGAGAGGCTGTTTACAAACATAAGATCCCTGTTTCTGACATTGAATCGTTGTTGGATTATCTGGAAAACACAGAATCTTTCCCTTGCATTTTAGTTCAGGAAAACAGTATGTTGATGAATTATAAAAATGAAAAGGTACAACAAATATTAGATATGCTTAATTTCCCCGAACCTCCTTCCGGAAATCTGAAAGATCTGCCTAAGGATGACGTATATCAGTTGATCGCTTTTTTTGAAGAACATCAGGAAGAAAGAATAATGCAAGTGCTTCCCGGAAGTGAATCGACACGTTGGTCGCCGTTGTTTACCGATGTCGTTCCTAAAGGAAGTAATAAGAGCGTAGGCATCGATAAATTATTGGAAAACTACGGTATAACTCCTCAGGAAACGATGGCTTTTGGTGATGGAGGTAATGATATTGAAATGTTGAAGCATGTTGGTGTGGGCATTGCGATGGGAAATGCTGAAGAAGAAGTGAAAAGGGTTGCGGATTATGTGACAGATACAGTTGACAACGATGGAATCCTTAAAGCGTTGAAGGATATGGGTGTTGTTTAGTGTTTTTATGCGATAAATATATTCTGTTTTGTGTTAAAAATATATAACTAATCGCATTTTGTTGCTGCTTAATTATGTGTTTTAAAACATATATCTTATCTTTGCAGTGTAATAAGGAAAAAGAATTGTTTAGTTTATCTATTATTAACCAATACCCTTCAAGAGAGAGGGGATTAAAAATTAAAAAAATGATGACAAGAAAGAATGAAGACAGTCTGCGGACTTTAGCGATGTTGCGTTATCAGGCAAACAGATACCAGTTAGTTGGTAACGGTTCAATGAGTCAACGAATCAATGCAAAGATCCGTCGCTTAATGAGCGAATTAGAAGCAGACGTAGTTGAGAATTAATCAAAACTACATTTACAAGAATTAGAGTTATAAACATGATGTATCTCTTACCACCGTCCGTTATGGAATGGTAAGAGAATGAATAGGAGAGGCTTTCATCGCGAATAGGAGCGAAGAGAGGCCTTTTTTTTATGCCCTTATTTTTAGAAATCACTATCTTTACGGAAATAAATTAATGAATATATGTATAGGAAAGCAATTAGCTTAATCGCTTTATCTCTCTGCCTGAATTTTGTTTTACAGGCACAAGCTCCCAAAGAACAAGGATTACAATGTATTAATAAACAGACTGCTGAAGCACATATTTCTTTTCTTGCGGACGATGAACTTGAAGGACGCGAAGCCGGTTTTCAGGGAGGACGAATCGCGGGTAATTATATTGTTTCTACATTAAAACAACTGGGAATATCTCCTCTTAACGACAGTTATTTTCAACCATTCGAAGTTTATAATCGTGAGCGTCAGAAAAGGCAACGTTTTCAAGTTGATCCGGATTCCATTGCTGTAATAAAGAATGGGGTACATCAACGTTTAGCCATGCGGAATGTGCTTGGAAAAATTGAAGGGAAAAATAAAGATGAATATGTTATTGTCGGGGCGCACTATGATCATTTAGGTTTTGACCCGATGTTGGATGGGGATCAGATTTATAACGGAGCAGACGATAATGCATCGGGAGTATCTGCGGTATTGCAAATAGCGCGTGCTTTTGTTGCATCCGGAGTACAGCCGGAACGAACTATTGTTTTTGCGTTCTGGGATGGTGAAGAAAAAGGATTGCTCGGTTCTAAATATTTTACGCAAAACTTTCCCCAAATGAAGCTGGTGAAAGGTTATCTTAATTTTGACATGATCGGGCGAAATAATGACGAAGCCAACCCTACACATGTTGTTTATTTTTATACGGAAGCTCATCCTGTGTTTGGCGATTGGTTGAAGAATGATATTATAAAGTATAAACTAAACCTTACACCGAACTACCGTCCATGGGATAAACCTGTCGGAGGAAGTGATAATGCATCATTTGCCCGGCTGAATATTCCTGTTATCTGGTATCATACCGATGGCCATCCGGACTATCATATGCCAAGTGATCATGTAGAAAAGATAAATTGGAATAAATTAGTTGATATAACAAAAGCGGCTTATTTGAACTTATGGAACTTAGCTAATGAGTCCACGTATTAAGGAGTCGTAATAAAGACTTAAAGTCTTATATGAAAATCTCCTTTGTTTTTTCTTTTGAACACAATCCGAAGAAAAAATAAAGGAGATTTTTTATGTAAACAGTCGATCTCGTTTTTTTACAAGCTTAGCTGCGACCTTCTGTCTGTACTTCTTTGTTAACTTTCTTAACCAAGCCTTGCAAAACGGCGCCTGGTCCGAGTTCAATAAAATGATCTGCACCACCAGCAATCATATTTTCAACAGTTTGCGTCCAACGTACCGGAGCGGTAAGCTGAGCTACAAGGTTTGTTTTGATTACTTCCGGATTTGATTCCGGTTTCGCTGTTACGTTTTGATAAATGGGACAAACCGGCGCTTTTATTGTTGTGTTTTTAATCGCTTCAGCTAATTCTGCGCGAGCCGGTTCCATCAATGGGGAGTGAAACGCGCCACCTACTTTTAATTTTAGAGCACGTTTAGCTCCGGCTGCCAACATCTTTTCGCAAGCCGCATCAATGCCTTCGTTTGTGCCTGAGATAACGATCTGTCCCGGACAGTTGTAATTGGCAGGAACAACTACTTCGCCACTGATAGAAGCACAGATTTCTTCCACTTTTTCATCCGGTAAGCCTAATACCGCTGCCATAGTTGAAGGAGAAGCTTCACATGCTTTCTGCATTGCAAGCGCACGTTTATATACTAATGACAGTCCATCCTCAAAAGACAGAGATCCAGCGGCCGTAAGTGCTGAAAATTCGCCCAGAGAGTGTCCGGCAACCATATCGGGCTGGAACTCATCTCCTAATGTTTTAGCCAGAATAACTGAATGCAGGAAGATGGCAGGTTGTGTTACTTTTGTTTGTTTCAGATCTTCGTCCGTACCGTCAAACATCAAGTCTGTAATACGGAAACCTAATACCTCATTTGCCTTTTCAAAAAGTTCTTTAGCCAATGGGTTGTTGTCATAAAGGTCTTTGCCCATACCAACGAACTGGGCTCCCTGACCGGGAAATACATACGCTTTCATATTTCTAATCTTTTTCTAATTTCAGATTTTTAAGACGCCGCAAAGGTAATAATTTTGGAATAGATTGGGTGTAAATCATTACATATTGTATCTTTGCCTTTGTCAGGAAGCTCTTTTATCAGTGCTTATTGTCTGATTGGAAAGAAATATTAACAATTTAATAATTTATATCATGAACGACTTATTATTTATCGGTAATCTGGGAACAGGTGAAATTATCATCATTGCGATCATTGTTCTTTTACTTTTTGGAGGTAAGAAAATTCCTGAACTGATGAAGGGCATCGGTAAGGGAGTAAGAAACTTCAAAGATGGTGTTAAGGGATTGGAAGACGACATTAAAATAGACGATACAGACAAGAAATAAAACGAGGAAAGATGCAACAAGAAGAAATGTCATTCTGGGATCACCTGGAAGAACTTCGTTGGACTCTTTTTCGTGCCATCTTAGCGCTGTTCATTTTTGCGATTGCAGGATTTGCCTTTATGCCTTATCTGTTTGATAAGGTGGTGTTAGCACCAACCACTGCTGACTTTGTGACATTTAAAATGTTATGTAAAGTTAGTTCTCTGACTTCCGTTTTGCCGGATTTTTGCAACCAGTCTTATCATGTGGAGATAATGAATATAAAACTGGCTTCTCAGTTTTTTACCCATATGACCACATCTTTCTGGCTTGCTTTGTTGCTGACATTTCCATACCTGATGTATGAAGTTTGGAAATTTGTCAGTCCGGCATTATACGAAAACGAGAAAAAAAATATTCGTTGGGTATTTACATTCGGAACGATGATGTTCTTTCTCGGATGTGCAGTGGGATATTTTATGGTCTTTCCGATGACCCTGCGTTTTTTGGCAACTTACCAGTTAAGTGCGGCAATAGAAGAACGGGTTTCTTTAGAGTCATATATGGATAATTTCTATATGTTGATCTTTATTATGGGAGTTGTTTTTGAAATGCCATTGGTATCCTGGTTATTATCTAAACTTGGACTTATTAACCGTTCTTTCTTCCATAAATACAGGCGACATGCAGTTGTATTCTTGTTGGTTGGGGCTGCGTTTATTACTCCAAGTAGTGATCCGTTTACGTTGGGTATTGTATTCTTCCCATTGTATGGATTGTATGAATTGAGTGCCTTCTTTGTTAAGAAAGCACCGAAAGAAGATGAAGATGAGGAAGAAGATGATTCTACTCAGGAGCCGGTGAATGCATAAGAGGAAATACGGAATGAAGAAATAGGAGAGAGGTTTAGCCCATAGGCTTGCCTCTCTTTTTTTTCTACCTTTACATCAAATTTGATAAGATGGCAAAGGCAAAGACAATATATGTCTGCTCTAACTGTGGAGCGGATTCTCCGAAATGGATTGGGAAATGTCCTTCTTGTGGAGCATGGAATTCGTATGTTGAGGAGATTGCAGTTAGAGAATCTACGGGTAAGAAATTAGTTATACCGGGTTTGCAGGATAAAGAAAAAGTAAAACCCGTGCTTCTTCGTGATATAACGTCTCAGGAGGAAGTCCGTTTGGATTTGCAGGATGGAGAGCTTAACCGTGTCTTGGGAGGTGGTTTGGTGAAAGGTTCGCTTATTCTTATCGGAGGAGAGCCGGGTATTGGGAAATCAACTCTGGTGTTGCAAACTGTGCTTCGCCTGAAAGGGATAAAAACGCTTTATGTTTCCGGTGAGGAGAGTAGCAGACAGTTAAAACTCCGTGCTGACCGTATGGAGCATGATAATCCGGATTGCTTTATCCTTTGCGAAACGAATCTTGAACAGATATTTGTACAGGCGCAGAATGTACAGCCTGAATTGTTGATTATTGACTCTATCCAAACTGTATTTACGGAACTTATCGAGTCTTCTCCGGGAAGTGTTTCGCAAGTGCGTGAATGTAGTGCTGCGATATTGAAATACGCGAAAGAAAGTGGTGTTCCGGTGTTATTGATCGGGCATATTAATAAGGAAGGTAGTATTGCCGGTCCGAAAGTGTTGGAACATATTGTGGATACGGTATTACAGTTCGAGGGAGATCAACATTATATGTATCGTATCTTGCGTAGTATAAAAAACCGTTTCGGTAGTACGGCCGAACTGGGTATTTACGAGATGCGCCAGAATGGATTGCGTGAGGTGAGTAATCCTTCCGAGTTATTGTTGACACAGAATCATGAAGGATTGAGCGGGGTTTCGATAGCTGCTGCCATAGAGGGCATTCGTCCTTTTCTGATTGAAACGCAGGCGTTGGTTAGTTCTGCTGTTTACGGAAATCCGCAACGAAGTGCCACGGGCTTTGATCTGAGAAGAATGAATATGCTTCTTGCTGTTCTTGAGAAACGGGCAGGTTTTAAGTTGGCGCAAAAAGACGTTTTCCTGAATATTGCCGGAGGTTTGAAAGTGAATGATCCTGCAATTGATTTGGCAGTCATCAGCTCTATTCTCTCATCCAGTTTAGATATTGCGATAGAGCAAGGCGTTTGTATGGCAGGAGAAGTTGGGCTTTCTGGTGAAATCCGTCCGGTAAACCGTATTGAACAGCGTATCTCAGAAGCCGAGAAATTAGGATTTAACCGAATCCTCATACCGTACAATAATTTGAAAGGTTTTGATACGTCAAAATGCAAGATCCAGATCGTGCAGGTGAAAAAAGTAGAAGAAGCTTTCAGACAATTGTTCGGTTGATTTGTTATATACTCAGAATGAATCGAAAGAAATTATATGATAAAAGAATTACAACTCCGAATATTACCGCAAGAAGCGGCCAATGAAGATGCTTTAAAACTTGTAGCCGCTCGTGAATCAGGTGCGTCAATTCAATCCATTCAGGCAGTTCGGGTGATTAAAAGGTCGATCGATGCTCGTCAACGTACCATTTTTGTCAATGTTAAACTACGCGTATTTATTGATGAACTACCTACAGAGCCTGAATTTGAATCTGTCGAATATAAGGATGTGTCCGGAGCAAATTCTGTTGTCGTCGTTGGTGCGGGTCCCGGCGGACTTTTTGCAGCTTTGCGTTTGATTGAATTAGGGCTTCGTCCGATTGTCTTAGAGAGAGGTAAAAACGTGCGTGAGCGTAGAAAAGATGTTTCCCTAATCGCAAAAGAACATCGTATTCACGGGGAATCCAATTACTGTTTTGGTGAAGGCGGGGCAGGGGCTTATTCTGACGGTAAACTTTATACTCGTAGTAAGAAGCGGGGGTCAGTAGATAAAATACTGAATGTGTTCTGTCAACACGGCGCTAATCCCGCAATACTTGCTGATGCCCATCCACATATCGGTACGGATAAACTGCCAAGCGTAATCGAGAAAATCAGAAACCGCATTATTGACTGTGGAGGAGAAGTTCATTTTCAGACACGTATGGACGGGCTGATTCTCTCAGACGGAAAAGTAGTCGGTGTACAAACCAATACCGGACAGGAATTTATGGGGCCGGTAATTCTGGCAACCGGACATTCCGCTCGTGATGTTTATTATTACTTATACAATAATAAGATACCTGTTGAAGCGAAAGGACTTGCAATGGGCATACGATTAGAGCACCCGCAACTTTTGATTGATCAGATTCAATATCATAATAAGGAGGGTAGAGGAGAGTATCTTCCGGCAGCAGAATACAGCATGGTAACGCAGGTAAAAGACCGCGGTGTTTATTCCTTTTGTATGTGTCCGGGTGGATTCGTTGTTCCCGCGGGAAGTGCTCCTGAACAGTTAGTAGTAAACGGTATGTCGCCAGCTAACCGTGGTTCGAAATGGGCAAACTCCGGTATGGTTGTAGAAATACATCCCGAAGATTTTCCTCAATATGCCAAATACAAAGAGCTGGCATTGATGAAACTGCAAGAAGATCTGGAGAAAAAATGCTGGTTGGAAGCCAATCAGATGCAGACAGCACCGGCGCAACGTATGTCGGATTTCGTAGCGGGGCGCATTTCAAAAGATTTACCATCCACCTCCTATAGTCCGGGACTTATAACCTCCGACCTGAACAAATGGATGCCGGAATTTATCACTACCAGACTGAAAGACGGATTCCGGACATTCGGCAAAACATCAAACGGGTTCTTAACCAACGAAGCTGTAATGATAGGCGTAGAAACAAGGACTTCGTCGCCCGTCAGAATTGTCCGTGACAGAGACTCTTATCAACACCTTACCATAAAAGGATTATTCCCTTGTGGCGAAGGAGCAGGCTATGCCGGAGGTATCGTTTCTGCCGCGATAGATGGAGAACGCTGCGCAGAGGGAGTGGCAACTTATCTGAAATCGTGATTTTTTTGATATTTCTTTTTTAATAAAGTGGATTAAATACACTTATATTGTACTTTTACTTATCTTTATTTTAAATACAATAAGTAAGTGCTAATATATTTATTTTAATCCATGAAAAAGAAAGAGCTGTTTTTGTTTTTTGTGTCCCTGTTTGTTACTGCATGCAGTAGCGTTACAGAAGAAGAATCTCCAACTGTTCAACTTGGGGAGATAAAAGAAGTTTCCTTTACTGATGTACATTTAACAGATAACTTTTGGCTACCCAGGATGGAGATTAATAGAACCGTTTCCATCCCTTCTGCATTTCACCAATGTAAGATTAATGGGCGATTTGATAATTTTGCTTTGGCCGGAGGTCTGATTAAAGGAGAACATAAAGGTGATTTTTCGTTTGATGATACCGATCCGTATAAAATTATTGAAGGAGCATCTTATTCATTGGCTGTTAAGTATGATGAAAAATTAGATGCTTATCTGGATAGCGTGATTACGCTTATTGCTGCCGCACAAGAGCCTGATGGCTACCTTACGACCTGCGTTACGAATAATTGTACGCGTCTTTCCGGTTGGTGGGGAAAATCAAGATGGGAAAAGATTAATAGTCATGAATTATATAATAGCGGACATTTATATGAAGCTGCTGTAGCTCATTATAAGGCGACCGGTAAGCGGACTTTATTGGATGTGGCATTGAAAAACGCAGATCTGGTATGCGAGGTGTTCGGTCCGAATGAGGGGCAGAAACATGTTCCTTCGGGGCATCCGATTATTGAGATGGCATTGGTAAAACTATACAATATTACGAATGAACAAAAGTATCTCGATATGGCGCGTTACTTTGTAGATGAAACAGGGCGAGGTACGGACGGACATCGTTTGAGTAAATACAGTCAGGATCACATGCCAATATTGCAGCAAACTGAAATTGTTGGTCATGCGGTTCGAGCCGGCTATCTTTATTCAGGTGTCACAGATGTGGCTTCTATACAACATAATACAACATTGTTTGCTGCCGTTAAACGTGTTTGGGATAACATGGCGGGACGAAAACTTTATATTACAGGTGGAATAGGATCCAGAGCGCAGGGAGAGGGTTTTGGCCCGGATTATGAGTTGAATAATTTTAATAATTATTGCGAAACGTGTGCTTCTATTGCAAATGTGTATTGGAATCAACGTATGTTTCTTGCAACGGGAGATTCTAAATATGTAGATGTGATGGAAAGAACGCTTTATAACGGGTTGATCTCCGGTGTTTCATTGAGCGGTGACAAATTCTTTTACGATAATCCGTTGGCTTCGGATGGTCATGCCGAACGTGCCCCTTGGTTTGGTTGTGCTTGTTGTCCTGGCAATGTGACTCGTTTTATGGCTTCTGTTCCAGGATATGTTTATGCTACAAATAAGAAAGATATTTATGTAAATATGTATGTGGCAGGAAATAGTAAATTGACCATTGAGGGGAATGAGATCGAACTTGTGCAGAAGACAAACTATCCATGGGATGGAAATGTGGAACTTGCTGTTAATCCTTCGGAGGTAGCGGACTTTTGTTTGTTATTGCGTATCCCGGGATGGGCAAAGAATCAGCCCGTACCGACTGATCTGTATAAATATGTTGATAATAAAAAATCTCAGGTCAGTATCAAAGTAAATGGTAAAGATGTTAAACGCCGGTTCAGAGTAGGCTATGCGGTTGTTGAACGTACATGGAAACCCGGCGATATTATTTCTATTCAGATGGATATGCCGGTAAGACGTGTTCAGGCAAATGAGAAAGTCGAATATGATAAAGGTTTATTATCCATGGAACGTGGCCCTATTGTATATGCATTAGAAGGTGTTGATCAAGACAAAGACTATGTATTCGATATGGTGATTCCTCGTGATGCAAAGATTGAATCCACGTACGAAAAAGACTTGTTAAATGGGGTCACTGTACTTCGTGGAGATGCTTACAGGGTAACAGAAAATAAAGAAAACGGACAGTTGGAAGAAACTTCCGTTAAATTTAAGGCTATACCATATAGTACCTGGAATAACAGAGGACGTAGTCAGTTGGTCGTTTGGACGCCGGAAGCTCCTGAATATGCAATTCCGGAAGCCGAACCTACGATTGCTTCAAAAGGCGAACAAATAGATGGCTGGGGGATGAATGATTTATTTGAACCCAAATCTTCTGCAGATATAAATACCCCCTATCATTATTGGTGGTTAAAAGCGGGAACGGAAGAATCTGTAGGTTACCGGTTTGATAAACCTCAGACCGTTTCAAGTGTGGAAGTTTATTGGTTGGCCTTTGAACATTATGATGTAATCTACAAAGCTCCAGAATCCTGGAAATTATTATATAAAGTTGGAGATAAATGGAAAGAAGTAGAAAATACCGCACCCTATGGAACAGAATTGGATAAATATAATAAGGTGGCATTTAAGCCTGTGACGACAACAGAATTGAAAATTGTAGCGCAGTTACAACGTCCGGATACCGATGTGTCAACGGATGAAAAAGGGCCTCAGGTAGTTGAAGTCGGACGAAAAGGATATTCCGCCGGAATAATAGAATGGAGAGTCAATTAAATAATTGAAATAATAATCAAAGCTAAGATGATTTATACCATGAAAAAAGGATTAATAATTCTACTTGCCGGAGCCGGTTTGTCTTTGAATGCGCAAGTGGCGGATGAGGGTTATCCTATTTCTCCGGTGCCGTTTACAGCCGTGAAAGTGACGGATCATTTTTGGGGGCAACGCCTGAAGGCTAGCCGGGAAGTTACGATTCCCTTGGCTTTTAGTAAGTGCGAAGAGACCGGACGTTATACTAATTTTGTCAAAGCAGCCAATCCAAGCGCTGAATATAAGGTGGAGGGGTACTCTTTTGATGATACGGATGTGTATAAAACAATTGAAGGAGCCAGTTATCTGCTCCAGACATATCCGGATAAAAAAATGGTAAACTATATTGACAGTATTCTTACGCTTGTCGAAGCCGCTCAGGAAGCAGACGGTTATCTTTATACTGCCCGGACGATGAATCCGGATCATCCGCACGAGTGGGCAGGCAGCAAACGTTGGGAAAAGGTGGAAGATTTAAGTCATGAATTTTATAATCTGGGACATCTGATAGAAGGAGCTATTGCTCATTATCAGGCAACTAAAGATAAAAAGTTTCTGAATATCGCCATCCGTTATGCCGATTGTGTCTGTCGTGAAATCGGCGATGAACCGGGCAAACAAGTTCGCGTGCCGGGACACCAGATTGCCGAAATGGCTTTGGCAAAGCTCTATCTTGTTACAAAGGATAAGAAATATCTGAATCTCGCCAAGTTCTTTCTGGATAAACGAGGATATACCGAACGGAGAGATGAGTATAGTCAGGCTCATAAACCGTTGTTGGAGCAAGACGAAGCTGTCGGGCATGCCGTACGTGCAGCATATATGTATTCCGGAATGGCTGATGTAGCGGCTCTAACGGGAGATACAGGTTATGTGCGGGCTATTGATGCAATTTGGGATAATGTGGTGACAAAGAAATTATATATAACCGGAGGAATCGGTGCTACTAACCAGGGAGAAGCATTCGGAAAGAATTACGAACTGCCGAATATGTCCGCCTATTGTGAGACTTGTGCTGCTATTGGGAACGTTTATTGGAATTATCGTTTGTTTTTACTTCATGGAGAATCCAAATATTATGACGTGTTGGAGCGTACTTTATATAACGGCCTGATTTCCGGAGTCTCACTTGACGGGGGAGGTTTCTTTTACCCGAATCCGTTGGAATCTATCGGGCAACACCAGCGTCAGCCTTGGTTCGGTTGTGCTTGTTGTCCGTCTAATATATGTCGTTTTATTCCGTCTGTTCCCGGTTATATATATGCTGTACACGATAAGGATGTGTATGTAAACTTGTATATGAGTAATACCTCAGAGATAGATGTCAAAGGAAAAGCCTTGAAATTGATACAGACCACCGAATATCCCTGGAATGGTAATGTAAAGATCGATATTGCCTCGCGTGGAAGTCAGGAGTTTACACTTAAACTTCGTGTACCAGGATGGGTGAAAGGCGATGTTGTTCCGAGCGATTTGTATCGTTATGCCGATCAGAAGAAGCTATCTTATTCTGTGAAAGTGAACGGAACACCGGTAGATGGAGCAATAGATAAGGGATACTTCATCATTGACCGTAAATGGAAAAAAGGTGATCGGGTTGAAATCCATTTTGACATGGAACCCCGTGTTGTTAAAGCGCATCCAAATGTAGAGGCCGATCGTGGAAAAGTATCCGTAGAACGTGGTCCTATTGTGTATTGTGCAGAATGGCCGGATAATGACTTTAGTGTGCTTAGTGCTTTTATGAATAGAAAACCGGAGTTTTCCGTCATCGACAAACCGGATGTGTTGTCTGGTATCAAAGAACTGGAAACAGATGCACAAACATTAGGTTATGATGAAAAAGGACGTTTGTTTACTAAAGATGTCAAGTTGACTCTGATTCCTTATTATGCCTGGGCGCATCGGGGAGCGGGAGAAATGGCGGTCTGGTTGCCGATGGATTTGTCTGCCGGACGTCCCACTATGCCTCCAACGGTAACAACGAATGCAAAAATCACAGGTTCTCATCTGGGATCTGCCGTTTCTTCGATTAATGACGGCTTACTTCCGAAAGACGAGAACGATCGCAGTGTGCCGTATTATCATGTCTGGCCGAAAGAAGGAACAACGGAGTGGTTGGCCTATGAATTTGAAAAAACAGAAGAAGTATCCTTTACATCGGTCTTTTGGTATGATGACGGTCCTTGGGGCGGTTGTCGTGTTCCAGAGTCCTGGACTATTTATTACAAAGATTCAACCGGAGCATGGAAGCCTGTCGAAAATCAGGGTTCGTATAAAACAGTAAAAGGACAACCGAATGAAGTATCCTTTACGCCAGTCACAACAAAAGCTCTGAAATTGGAGTTTAAATCGGCTCCGAAATATGCGTCCGGCTTGTTTGAATGGCTTGTTGAATAAATGAACAGAGTGTAATAAAATTTTGAGGCGCCTCAACTTTCATTACTAAGCGCCTTGAATATTTTTTTGATTATAGAGCTCCCGGTTAGGTTTAAGAATAAAAAATATTTCTGAAACGATGGAGTGATGTATATTTCCTTGTACTAACTAATCCGGATATAAAATATAGTTGTATGAAACGAAGTAAATTAAGTTTGTTTTTAGTCATGCTTTTTGGTGGAATCATGGCTTTTGCACAAGGCACGGTCGATGATTATAATCGTGCCTATTCCTTGAGGACGAAGTATGGTGCAGATAAAGTGTTCTATTCTAATGTCGCTCCGCAATGGATTGACGGAACACATCAGTTCTGGTATGTGCGTAATACTCCCGAAGGCCGCGTGTATGTATCGGTAAATGCGGATAAACAGGAGAGAAAAGAATTATTTGACCATAAACGCTTGGCTGGTCTGTTGAGCGAACAAAGCGGAAAGGACGTAAAGACTAATGCCATTTCTCTGGAACGATTACTCGTGAATAAAAGTCAGGATACGCTTCGTTTTGTGTTTGACAATCAGCGTTGGATGTACGTAGTTCGTAAAAATCAGTTGATTAATGAAGGAAAACTACCTGTTCCGCCTAAACAAAAACACTGGATGGAGCGGGATGATGAGAAAGTGGCCGATCCGGTAACTTCGCCAGATGGAAAATACATAGCCTTTATCAAGAATGATAATATTTATGTGAAAGAACTGGCTACCGGCAAAGAAAAGCAATTAAGTCTTGACGGTACGCTTGGTAACTATTATTCAGCCTATATTTCTTGGTCGCCTGATAGCAAAAAAGTCGCTTCCTGCAAAATCCGTCCGGTGGAGAAACGTTATGTCTATTATGTGGAATCTTCTCCGGCAGATCAACTTCAACCGAAACTTCACAAACAGGAATATGCGAAACCTGGGAACGAACTGCCCTTTAAGATTCCGGCAATTTTTGAAGTGGAAACCGGGCGTGCTATTATTCCTTCAACTGAATTATTTGATCAACAATATGAGCTTAGTAGTCTTGACTGGAACAAAGATAGCCGCGCCCTGACGTTTGAGTATAATCAACGTGGACATCAGGTTTATCGCGTGTTGGAACTTTCTGCCGAAACCGGCGATGTACGCCCGCTGATTGAAGAAACGAGTGATAAGTATGTAAATTATACCCGCCATTTCCGGCATGATCTGAAAGACAACAAACATATAATCTGGATGAGTGAACGTGATAACTGGAATCATCTGTATTTATATGACCGGGAAACAGCAAAACCTGTCCGCCAGCTAACTAAAGGAGAGTGGTACGTGCGTGAGGTACTTCGTATAGATGAAGAAAACCGTCGGATTTATTTCTCGGCTAACGGAATGCAAAAAGACGAAGATCCATACCTCATTCGTTATTACTATATCGACTTTGATGGTAAGGGACTTACATGTCTTACGCCAGAAGAAGGAATGCATCAAGCCTGGTTTTCCTCTGATATGAATTATCTGGTAGATGTTTATTCCATGGTGGATAAAGCACCGGTTGCCGTGTTGCGTAATGCAAAAGACGGAAAGATCGCTATGCCTCTGGAAACGGCTGATATTACCCGTCTCAAAGCAGAAGGCTGGAAAGCTCCGGAAGTTTTTGTAGCCAAAGGCCGTGATGGGAAAACGGATATGTGGGGACTCATTGTGCGGCCAACGAACTTTGATCCCAACAAGAAGTATCCGGTTATCGAATATATTTATCAAGGTCCTGGTTCGCATTACGTGCCTAAAACATTTATGCCGTACAACTGGTACATGACCTCTATTGCTGAGTTAGGCTTTATTGTGGTTATGGTCGATGGAATGGGAACCTCATTTCGCTCCCGTGAGTTTGAGAATATCTGCTATAAAAACCTGAAAGACGCCGGCTTGCCGGATCATATCGCCTGGATTAAAGCTGCTGCACAAAAATATCCTTCGCTGGATATTGATCGGGTAGGTATTTATGGTTGTTCTGCAGGTGGACAAGAATCTACAGCTGCAGTGTTGCAGTATCCCGATTTTTATAAAGCAGCCTATTCTGCCTGCGGATGCCACGACAACCGGATGGATAAAATCTGGTGGAACGAACAGTGGTTGGGTTATCCTGTCGGAGATCAGTATAAAGAAGCGTCGAATGTAGAAAACGCCCATTTATTATGTCGCCCTTTGATGTTGCTTGTCGGAGAGATGGACGATAACGTAGATCCAGCCTCAACCATGCAGGTGGTCAATGCCTTAATAAAAGCGAATAAAGATTTTGATTTGGTCGTTATACCGGGCGCACACCACACAATGGGTGAAGATTTCGGCGAACATAAACGTTACGATTTCTTTGTACGCCATTTGTTGAATACGAATCCACCGAAATGGGATGAGATTACAACGAATAAAGAATAGGCTCTTAAGGTTTGTCTATAAACTCAGAAATGATTTCTTTAACACCTTCTACCCACTGGTCGTCAGCATTCAGGCTTTCGACCAGGGTTAGGGTTTGCCCACCGTTGGCGATGAATAAATCTTTGTATTCGACACCAATTTCTATAATTGTTTCCAGACAGTCAGCAACAAAGGCCGGTGCTACGACCAAAACGCGTTTGTGCCCTCTTCGCGCCAGGTCTATCAGAGTCTTGTCGGAGAATGGTTTCAACCAATCTTTTGACAGGCGGGATTGAAAAGAGATGGTATATTGTTCTTTATTGAGATGAAGGCGAGTTGCTAATAACTGAGTTGTATGATAACAAGCAGCACGATAACAAAAACGACCATGTTCGGGAAGGTTCTCTTCATAAGTACAATCGCACTCTTCACCATTTGAATGTGCTTTGGCAATATGACTGTTGGGTAATCCATGATAAGAGAACAATATAAAATCATACAGATCAGGATTATAAGATTTTATGCGTTTCGTAAACGCTTCGATATATCCCGAATGATTATAAAACTGCTTGATATAATGGACCGTAGGTTTTATTTTCCATTCTTTAATCACTCTCTCCACTTTCTCAATAGTCGAAGTTGTCGTTGAAAAAGTAAACTGGGGATAAAGTGGTAAAACAATCAACGAATCAAATCCTGTTTTGTTTATCTTATTTAATGCCGACTCAATAGACGGGTTTTGATAACGCATAGCAGTGAATACCTCAATCCTATCGTCGTAACTCTCTTGTAGTTTCTTTCTTAATTGTTCTGAATAAACCGTTAACGGAGAGCCTTCCGGCGTCCATAGCATTTTGTATAATTTAGTAGAATTTCTTACCCTTGAAGGAATTATAACTAAATTGACAAGTAATTTACGTAAAAACCAAGGGATGTCAATAACATATTTGTCGTTCAGAAATTCAATTAAATATCGACTTACAGCCCCAATGGTCGGAGCATCAGGAGTACCGAGATTAATCAGAAGCAAAGCTGTCCGTTTTTTCTTTATATCCATATTCTTTACGAGTTCGGAAGCAACTCTTTTATCTGATCTATTAGATTCACCCGTTCGATGGAGAATGTCTGATCATGTTGCGGGATATAAAGAAGTATTTCCTGTGCTTTACGTAAAGAAGCACTGTCTTTACTATTAATGTAATAATCCTCCAATAACGTTTTTGCGGCAATCTCCATTCTTTGAAGTCCCGCATTGTCTTCTCCGTCTAACGCTTTATGAATTTCTTCGACGGAATGCGTAAGTAGGAAATCTTTATCTACTTTGAGAGTGGAGTAGATGGATTCCATCAGTACGTCCGTTTTTCTCGAAGCCCCATGATTCCGCTGATCTAATAACTGAGCAAGCACTTTGCCTAACTCTTCTATCTGTACTAATATGAAATCTCTTTTTAGCATTCTGGATTACTTTTATTTAATTGTAACCGAAATGATCCGGATATCTTTTTTCGGACGGTCGTATGCATCTTTCGGTTGCGATACAATTTTGTCAATAATGTCAAATCCTTCGGTTACTTCTCCAAAGATAGTATATTGTCCGTCTAAATGATGACAACCTCCGATCGTTGTATAGGCTTCCCGTTGTTCCGGCGTGAAAATAAGATGTCCCGGCGTTGCCAAAATTACAGAATCCACTTTACTGTTAATCTCAACCACACGTCTGTTATACTCCTTCACATCAGTTGTTTTAAGACTATCCATTTCCTTCTTAAAAGGTTTATAAAACTGAGCCATCGCCTTTCTTTTTATAGGAAGATTGGCAACTAATTCCAATGTATCCAATTCTCCTTCGCTATATACTTTTCCATGTACAATAAAGAACTGAGACATGTCCGACTTCTTTTGAGGATTTACATCATCGTTCTGACGAGGAGCAGCTAAAGTTCCTTTTTTATGAAAATAATGTGAGGAAAACTCCGGAAGTATCTCTGTATTTCTGTCCCCAAATCCACAACGAGCGCCCGGAGGAGCTGTTTTTGAATCAGGCGCTCCTCCCTGTATCATAAACTCCTTAATCACACGTGTGAAAAGAGTTCCGTTGTATTCTCCCTTGTTCGCTCTTTCAATAAATGTTTTTACATGATTCGGAACATCGTCATAGAACATCATTTTCATGGAACCTACATTGGTCTTAATCTCTGCCGTTTTCTTTTGAGCATTCATCGGATAACCCCATAGAAATATCAGGATTATGCAGACTATATATTTCATACTTCTTTATTTTGTTGTAAAGGTAAAAATTGTGTTGTAAAGCACAAAGTTAATATCTATATTTGCGGCCTTAATATTGCGTTGCGGTCATTTAAGGTTTAAAAAGTATTATATGGAATGGATTAATGAATTGTTGTGGGGGCAGGGAATAGCGCATTCCATCCTCCTCTTGTCGGTAGTTATCGCTTTAGGTATCTTGCTGGGAAAAGTTAAAATTTTCGGGGTGTCATTAGGTATTACAATGGTTTTATTTGTTGGCATCATTCTCTCGCATTTTGGGTTTACGATTAATCATGAGATCAACCATTTCTTTAAAGAATTCGGCTTGATCTTATTTGTTTATTCGGTGGGACTTCAGGTTGGACCGGGATTCTTCTCTTCCTTTAAAAAAGGGGGAGTCACATTGAATCTGCTGGCTGTTGGTATTGTTTTTTTAGGAGTGGTTGTAACATTAGTGATTCACTATGCAACGGGAATACCTATGCCGACAATGGTTGGTATTCTATCTGGAGCCGTTACCAATACACCCGGTCTTGGTGCTGCACAGCAGGCATATTCTGATGTACATGGTGCTGTTGACGATACAATTGCCCTTGGATATGCCGTAGCCTATCCTTTAGGTGTTGTTGGTATTATTCTTTCCATTCTGTCTATCCGTTCTATTTTCCGTATCTCAATGGACAAAGAACAGGAACAACTTCGTCTTGAAGATGAAAAATCAAATGATGGAGCTAAAGCAATCTCATTAGTCGTAAAAAATCCGACAATCTTTGATAAACCGATCAATGAAATTTCCGGCAAAATGGAACATGGTTCATTTGTTATTTCCCGTGTGTGGAGACATAGTAATAAAAGGATTGAAGTTCCTGAAGCGAATACCGTATTACATGAAAATGATAAAGTCTTTGTTATCACTACGGATCACGATATAAATTCTATCGTATCTCTGATAGGTGAAACTCTCGATATGGAACGTAAGCAATGGATACGCTTAGAAAGTCAGTTGATCAATAGACGTATCCTGATTACTAATCCCGCTCTGAATGGTAAAAAGCTGGGAGAACTTCAACTTCGTAAATTATACGGTATTAACATAACCCGTCTCAGTCGTGCCGGTGTTGAATTATTGGCAACACCTTCGCTTGCTCTACAAGTGGGTGATACGGTTTCCGTCGTTGGTACAGACTCTGCAATTGCAAATGTAGAAAAGGTATTAGGTAACTCAATGAAGCGTTTGAATGAACCTAATCTTATGTCTATCTTTATCGGTATCGGATTAGGTATGCTTCTTGGTAGTATTCCTTTCGCGTTTCCGGGCATACCTCAACCCGTTAAACTTGGATTGGCAGGTGGTCCGTTAATTGTTGCTATTCTACTTAGTCGCTTCGGTTATAAGCTTAAATTAGTCACTTATACTACCCAAAGTGCCAATCTGATGTTACGTGAAGTGGGTATTACCTTATTTCTTGCTTGTGTAGGTTTAGGAGCCGGTGAGAAATTTGTTGAAACAGTTGTAAACGGCGGTTATGCCTGGATCGGATACGGTTTTCTTATTACTGTAATACCATTGCTTGTAATCGGTTGTATCGGACGTTATTTCTTTAAATTGAATTATCTGACATTGATGGGATTACTGGCAGGAAGTACCACTGATCCGCCTTCATTAGCTTATTCAAATGCAACAGCCGGTAACGATGCACCGTCAGTATCTTATGCCACGGTATATCCTTTGACGATGTTCTTGCGTGTGCTTTCGGCGCAACTCTTGATTTTGCTATTTATATAAAGGTTTAAAAATAACGAATATACCCGAGGGTATAACTCTCATACAAACGGTCTTTCATTCCATGATAATAACGGAAAGAAAGGCCGTTTTTTTTGTATTCATAGGTCAGGTTGTTCCGGATAATCATCGGACGGTCACCATTATTCTCATAACCGTGAAATCCAGAAAAGTCGGATTGAAGTTTAAAATTCTGTAGTTTTGCCGTAAACCCTATACCATAATTAATAGCATCGTTCTGACGATGTACCCGGTCATTCGTCATCCAACAATAAAAACCGACTAACCCCTGAACAGAAAAAGACATTTTCTGCTCCTTATTTTCAAATAACGTCCGGCCTACTGTAACATCGAACCAATAAGATGCAGCATCCGTAAAGCGAGCATCCGCCAAACGTCCGCCACTCGCTGTTTTCAGATTAAGGCTTAACATAACATTGCCCAATTTCGGGTCTCTTAACAACTGAAACAACGAACTGATGATAACATCCCCATTATAACTTATGGGACTTTCCGTTTCCGCTGCAAATCGTTCATCCCGCGTTTCCGGAGTTAATTTGTAATCTTCCCAGACAATAGCACTCACTTCAATGGCTGCTTTTCCTTTTACAATAGGAATATAAGCACGCGTATAAAAATCTTTAGTTTTATCTCCACTATAATAATGATATTCTCCACGCACCTCAGCCTCAAAGCGACTGCCTACACAACTCTCTCTGAGTTCCGGAATCGGAAATCCGTTTGGCCCAAAATAACGTGGTGAATAAATGATATTTTCCATTTTATCCCGCCAGTCTTCACTTCGTAAAGAAGGAGACACGAGAAGAAGAAATAGAGTAAAGAATACAAGTTTAAAACGAAAAGTCATACTTTTTTTGCCGTAAAAGTACATATTATTCAGTCTTTTTCCACCTCAAAATGTCTATATTGTCAGAATAATATAGATACCCGATGCTTAATTTTTTATTTTTGTTTGACCTTTTAACATAATAGCTGTAATTCTACATCTTATAAAATTCAATACTTGACGATTCATGTCTTTTTTCCTCAATATATATGCTACAGAATCGTTCAATAACTTCTTTGTCTGCTAAATAAAATTATATATGTTTGTGTTATGATTTCTTTTGTATTATTAGTATCCTATTATTTCTTTGTCACTGGATAAATTATGATGAAAATATAGTGTAAGATGCTATTTATCAAAAAACTAACTCAAAATTATGGAGATGAATTGCTTAATGAATGTAGATAAGAAAATAAAACAGGTTTGTGTTGAAAACAGAGAAGAGGGAGAAGTAATTCCACAAAATCACATATTAGTATATATTTTAAAAGGAAAAGCTTGCTTTAGCTATGGATATTATGATAGTGGAACCCTGGATGCCGGTTATTTAGTCTTTCTTCCTTTAGGAAGTCATGTTAATTATACATTAAGTAGAGATTCTCAATTACTGTTTTTTTTATTTGGAAGACGATATTCAACTTTGTGAATGTTATGGAACTGTAGATTTAGCAGTGGAAGGATTTCAACTCAAAGAGAAAAAATATGCAGGCGATTTATCTCAGGCCTTGAAAGCGAACAGTATGATAGAAATCTATATAAATGGATTGTATTGTACTATAATGGAAGGACTGGATGGAGAAGATTACTTAGATATAAAAACCAAAGAATTGTTGTATTTACTGAGTGCTTTTTATGAAAAAGAAGAATTAATCTCTTTTTTTAGTACTGCCCTTTATACGAATACAGCTTTCCCTGCTTATATTCTTCGCTATCATCACCTTTATAATTCGGTAGCTGAACTGGCAGAAGCGATGAATTATACGGTTTCCGGATTTGAGAAACGATTTAAAAAGATATTCGGAATACCACCGTCTAAATGGCTTCGTGAGCAGAAGGCGAGAAGAATATATCGTGAGGTATGTTTAGGGAGAAAAAACTTCAAAGAAATAGCTGATAAATACAATTTTTCTTCTACAAGTACATTTAATGATTTTTTCAAACTTGCTTTTGGAGAAACACCCGGTGTTGTCCGCAAAAAGAACTTTATATAATCACATAGAATGAATAAAAAAATATAAAGGATATTTTTGCAAAAATATCCTTTATATTTTTACTCCTATTTTTGCATTGATTTTCAATATTAAAAAAAGGATCAGGCAAAATATCGGGTTGTTATGGTAATCATCCATCGTGATACGTCTATACTGCAAACTGGCATTTTAGAGACCAATGTCATCAGCTCAAACTTCTTGCTCCACTTTAGTCTTACTATTCATCGAATAATTCCGGCTGAAAGCCGA
>NZ_JAQWCQ010000076.1 GCF_028705895.1 Massilibacteroides sp.
ATTTTTTAGATTGTTTGAGTAGATAAAACCTGATTTACCGGATTTTTTTCAATCTCAAAATAAAAGGATCACAATCATTTTAGTCTTATTTTAACAGTGTGTAAAGTAAAATGTTAGTATTATATATATATTATATTCTTAATTATAAGCAACTTAATGCTAATTGTAAAATTATTATATTAGTTTTTTTTGATATACAACATGTATGCAATAGTTGAAATTAATAATGATATTAAACTAATATAATATTGTTCCTGTAAAACCATATATATATATATATCATATTATTACAACTTTTTACATATAATATAAATTGACATCGAACCATAGTAAAGGTGGGATCATCTGGTTTTTAGATAGTTTTGCAAAGAGAATTTCGATATTTATTTTAACATTAAAAAAGTTATGAAATGAGATGGAGATTTTTTTTAATATTTCTTTTTTCTGTTTATAACATTTATTCGCAAAAACAGGAAAATGTAAGTAGCTTCCCTTATTCATCTTCGATTTGGACAGTAAAGACAAACTTTCTTTATAATGCAACAACTAGTTTTAATTTAGGAACTGAATTTAAAGTACAGGAAAAACTTTCACTGGATATTTCTGCTAATTACAATCCTTGGACATTTTCCGATAACAAAAAGTTTAAACACTTCATGATCCAACCGGAATTACGTTATTGGCTCTGCGAGCCATTCAACGGACATTTTTTTGGATTACAAATGATGTATGCACATTATAATGTAGGAGGTGTTAAGCTATCGTTTTTATCCAAACAAAAACTGGAAAACACGCGTTATCAAGGTGATTTATATGGAGCAGGAATTAGTTATGGCTATCAATGGTATTTATCGCCGAGATGGAATCTGGAAGCAACGATAGGTTTAGGATATGCTTATCTTGATTATTCGGCTTACGCTTGTTCAAAATGCGGGAATGAATTATATCAAAAAAACAGATCTTATGTTGGTCCTACCAAACTGGGCTTGTCGCTGATTTATATTATTAAGTAACAAATCATCTTTTAATTTTATATTTACGATGAGATATATAAGGATTACTATCGCTATAGTCATGAGCACCTCGAGTATTATTGCTCAACGACACGAAGGCATCAATATTCTCATAGATCAGTTAGAGAAAGTGAATCAGTCTGTTCTGCTGAAATATAAAATAGAGATGAATACGAAGATTCTTTCCAACTGCGAATCTGTATTCATAGCCCCATTTTTGGAAAAGGAGGATAGTGTAGTCTATTTTGAACCTGTCGTTATTAATGGTAAATCTCGTAAAAACACATTTAAGCGTTGGGTTGCTCTGAATTATAAGGATCAAGAAATGAAGCTCCCAAAAGAGGTTTATGCCACAAATGTTATAACAAGAAGAAATATTGTTTTTCATGAAAAAATATCCTATAAAGAATGGATGAGCGGTTCTGTTTTATATGCAAAACAAACGGTTTGGGGGTGTGGAGAGTCAGTTTCTGAAACTGTTCTGGAGTTAGGACGTCTGATTATAACAGAACCGATACCAGAAGTTGTAATAGAATCAGAACCGGAAGTTAAACAGGTTCTCCAAAAAGAAGGAGTAGCTTATATCGATTACCCTATAGGAAAGTCTGCGATAAATCTTGATTTCGGATCAAATAGTTATGAATTAAGTAAAATCGGAGAACTAATAAACGATATTATCAAAAACCCTGACTCAAAAATTACCGGACTGATAATTATTGGTTACGCTTCTCCAGATGGCCCATATGTTATTAATGATCGACTCTCACGCGAGCGAGCACAAACTTTATCACAATATATTAATACTTTTTACAAACTAAATCTATCCCCTTCACAGATTCTGATTTACAATGTTGCCGAAGATTGGGAAGGGCTTAGTAAAATGGTGGAAGAAAGCTATTTAATACAAAAACAGGAGGTTTTGAATATACTCGGTTCTGTTTCATCCTTTGACGAACGGAAACAGAGCTTGATGCGACTTGACAGGGGAAATGTTTATAAGATTTTAAAAGAAGATTTTTATCCTAAATTGAGAAAAACAGAATACAAAATTATATATCAAACAGAAGAATAGATTAGCATTAAAAATTGAATTAAACAAAAAAAGATTTTGAAAATTTATTTACAAATCATTTTATTTTTTACGAATTATGAAAATTAAGAATTTATTTTTAGCAGGTTTAGCTGCAGTAGCGCTTTCTGCGTGTAGTGATGATCAGAAAGATACTGATCTGACAAGAAATGTCGAAGGTTATTTGTCGTTACAAATTACTGCTCCGCAAACAAGAACTTCGGGCTCTCCTACTGAAGTAGGAGAACCTCAGGAAAGCAAGATTGATGATGTGACAGTTGTACTTACAAATGCCTCAGGGATTGTTCAATACGTTGAAATTCCAACAATTACTAATGGTACAACTGATAAATTTAAAGTAAATCTTGGAACTTACGACGTTTATGCTCTTGTGAACTCTCCGATTACAGTAAATGCAGGTGATGATATCAATACAATTGTTGAGACAGCAAGCAGCGTGAGTGATGTTACTTCAGGTTATAAAGCTGGCAAATTTTTCATGGTCAATGCCTTTAACAGTAATACAGACGTTGCTCCGAATGTTACGATTACACAAGCTAACACACTGTCTAATCCAGCCACTGCTGCAATAGCGGTAGATCGTGTAGCTACTAAAATCGTAGACAAAACGGATTATTTAACAACTAATCCTACGCTTACAGCGATTAATTCAGCTACCACTACTAGTTTTATTGACGGCGTAGAAGTATTAGGTTTCGCACCGTTAAATATTAACAAACAATTCAATCTTCTTCAAAAATGGAACGCAAATAATGTTTTGACAACTCCATTAACGCTGTATACTCCAAACTCTGATAATATTTCTACTAATTTCTTCAACCATATCGGTGAATACACAAAATTGGATTATGACGGGACTGTAACAGATTCTATTGTAAAAGTAACAGATCTCAAAAGTACAAACTTTAAATTCGACACTATTTATACAACTGAAAACAGCCCTGAGATTATTAATCTGACAAGTAAATTAACCTCAGGAAGAGGTGAAACTACTGCTGTGATTTACAAAGTTCAAGCTAAAAAATCCGGATCAAATGTTGGCACATTCTATGCTTACAAAGGTGTGGTTTATGAGACTCTGGCAGAAATTCAGGCATTGGCTGACTTTAGTTCTGTGACTCTTCCTACAACTCTTCCAGAATTAAGAGGTTATGGCATCCAGGCTTATGAAGATGGTATCATGTATTATACCTATTTTATAAAAGACCCGAATACCGCTCATCAATATAATAGTATGAACTACTATGCAGTTATGCGTAATTCGATCTATAATCTAAAGGTTAATTCTATTGCGGGTATTGGAGATGACGTTCCCGGTGGTAGTATTGACCCTGTAGATCCTAATAAGCCGACAAACCCTGGAGATCCTGAAGATCCAACGAATCCTCCTATCGATTTAGATCAGGCTTATATTGAAGTAACTGTGACTGTTAATCCCTGGATTTTAAATAATATTTCAATTGATTTTTAATAATTTCTGTACAGAAAGAATGGGGGACTACCCCATTCTTTGAACCTTTTAATACTTGCTATATGGTAGTAGAATTATTGATTTATTTATAAAAAACAAATATAGGTTTGGTAAACCTCTAAACGATGATAATACACAAAATTCATAAAGAGGATACCACTCTCTAAATGATTATAAGACTATGCTCAAAGCTAACAGGGATATATATAAAAGATAAAACTAAGAAGTATTCGCTATGAACCGGAATAATAACAAAAAAACATCTTCACTATTGTTCATTTCGCTAATGACAGTTATATTTTTCTCATGTATAGATGAGAAGAGAGATGATTGTGGAGAGGTTAGTGTTGGGTTTGATTATAGCTACAATATCTTATCTTCTAATGCTTTTGCGGAGCAAGTGAATAAGGTTACTCTTTACATGTTCGATCAGAATGGAACGCTTGTATGGAAAGAAGCTAGTGGTGAGATGAATTTTACAAATGATTACAAGATGATAATACCTGACCCTAAGGTAGGTGAGTATAAATTTGTCGCCTGGGCACAAAGTAATAAGCTAAAAGAAGATGACGCTGATTTTAAAATTCCGGATTTGATTGTTGGTGCATCTGTTTTAGATGACCTTAGCTATTATGTGAGAAGAAATTCCGGAATACAGAACAAGGAATTAAATAATCTGCTTATAGGCGCAACCGACGTAAGCATAAATGGAGGTTTGAGTAGCCAACATATTGAAATACCGCTTAAAAAAGTAAATAACAAGATACGAATTGTTCTTTTGCCTTCAACAGAAAATGAAGGACTTGATATTAACAATTTTAATATAAATATCGTAGATAATATTGGTAACGGACATCTGAGATATGATTATAGCCTTCTAAGGGACGAACCTATTTCTTATCAACCTTATTACGCTGCAAATGTTACACCCAGACCTTCGGAGATACTAAGCCCGAATGAACTTCAACAAGCAGCTGTGGCTGAGATAAATGTTTCGCGCATGCAGATTCGTGAACAGAATGTTGATAATATACGTTTACAGATAACGTCAAAAAAAACGCAAGAGGAAATAGTTAGTGTAAACCTGCCTTGGTTTTTCTCTTTAATAAGCATGGAAAGTCATAAAAACTGGGATTTGCAAGAATATCTTGATCGCCAGGACGAATATTCAATTACGCTATTCTTAAGCCAGGGAACATGGATGCAAGCAACTATTATCATAAACGGATGGGTGATTAACAATCTGTCCATCGGTATGTGATATGTTATTTTTAATAATGATTAAGAGGTTCTGAAATGGCAAAGTTTTTTTATATACCATTAATACTGTGCATGCTGTTTTCTTGTGTACAGGATGAAATTCCTGCCGGAACAAATCCGAATTCGGAAAAAGTAGATTATTATACAAAGATACTGATGAATCTTCCGGATCTTCAATCCGCCAATATGAGTGATTTGTCAACTAAATCAATGGATGATAAGGCGGAGAGGATGGTACAGCTAAGCAAGTTGAATATTCTCGTATTCAAGGTTACTTCAGGCGTAGAGACATATGCGTACAAAGCTCCTATAAGTGGAAATATAGAATATGACACGCAGGATGGAACAAAAGCAATGATTACTGTAAAATTGGAGAAAAGTCAATCCGGTGCACAATACCGCATGGTCTTGATTGCTAATCAAGATATATCTTCAATGACTTTAACGGCGGGTACCACACTTAAAGAAGATGTACTCCAAGTATTAACTTACACTGTTTCTGGTAAATGGAGCGCAGATGATGCGAACTATACACCATTCCCAATGTGGGGAGAATCTGATGTGCTGACAGTTACAGACTCTATGACTTCCCCAATGGTAAATTTATATAGAGCACTGGCTCGGATTGATGTTGGAATTAACTTTGTTTCAGACAACGGAGAGCTAAATGAAACGACAACCGGACTCGATTACTTTAAGCTTAAAGTAATCAAAGTATATCGAACCTATAACCAAGGTTATGTTGCACCTCTTAACAGTTCAATGAATAACTATAATCAACCCTATATTCCACAAAACGCAAATCGGTACGAGGATAATGTCCCGTTGAGTTATCAAATCGCAGAAGATGGAGGAGCGGATCAATATATTCGGGAAATATACATTCCTGAAGCAGATGTCCCCAATTTTCCAAACAATGATAACATGCATTGTCTGGTTATCGGAGGCTATTATAAAGGAAGTTCTTCGATGACTTATTACCGCCTTGACTTTGCGACAGAAGATGAAAGTACGGGGAGCAGAACTTATCTACCTGTATTAAGAAATTACCGTTATGTGTTTAATATCAATACCGTAAGAGGACCAGGATTTACAACTCCTGAAGTAGCGCTGCAATCAAATTCTACGATAGAAAATATTAATTATGACTTGATTTCATGGGATGAACAAATGACTGCTCTGGAAGTTCAAGGCAAATATTATTTCGGATTAGAGCAGAATAGTATCTTGTTAGGTCCTGATTCATCCCAATCAAGCAAAGCGATATTCTATCAGACAAATTTACCCAGCGACTCTACTGTTATATTAGAATGGAAAAAAGGAGATGCTTCCCCTTTTAAGATACATGCTCATTTTGTCGATTCAAAACGTTTTGTTGTTACTACAAAAACAGAAAATACGACAAATCAAATTCTTACAGATACTCTTTTTGTTAAAGCTGGTTTATTCTCTATGTCTATACTTGTTGAGCAACAATATGTAAATTTCAAATACACATTGAATTGCTCTTTTATTAAAGTGTTTGGGACATATACACATGGGGAAGCACTTGATGCATCTCATCGTATCAGAGTCCAGATTAATGCAGAAGATAGCACAATACTCGGACGGAAATATGTTTTGGAGACAGAAGATTTAGGGGGAGATCATGGCATTAGATTTAGCGCAACAGGAACATTTAATTCTTTGACTGAGATAGTCCTTTTATCGGGTAGTGGAACTCTGAACTATGATCCGGAAGAAGGACCTTTCAAATTGAGAATAAAAACAAACAGCAGTTCAGGTTCTTATTGTGAAGCAACAATTACGCCAGTAGATGAACCTATGAATATTCTGGTATTGGGCGATATAAACAATCTGCATGGATACTCAATATCCCGCTTGAACGGAGGAGCAGGCCAGGTATTTAATAACAAACGAAATTTTGGCTCTGACGATAATAGTATTATAAAAATTGGAGATATTAATTATATAACATCATATATTTATGATTTTGCACCAAGTATATCCAGTGAGCCCTATAAATGGGTCACAGGCATTGGCAATAATGGTAAAATAGCCGATCTTGTGTACATTTCTTACCCTGCGGTATTCGCCACTCTAACAGCTGAATTACTAATAGACTATCTTGATAAAGGGGGAGTTTTGGTGGCTTTTGTGGAAGATCAGGGCGGTTCTCAGTTTCTGGCCCAACATCTGTTCGGATTTTCAAATATTCTGGCCGAAAGGCTTGACGCAACGGATGGCGGTGCGGTAGGGTCTGTATATCCTTTCCCTGCACACCCTTCATTAAAGCCGGACCAGGAAGAGAGAAACACAGTACTCAGGGAATTCGAAGGAGACCCTATATTAAACGGACCTTTTGGTGACGTAAGAGATAAACAGTGGGGAGAAGACGCGAGTCTAACAGCCGCATTATATAATTTCCCGGTATCCGATCCAAATGTCACCATATATTCATACCGTCAAAATCTGTCAAGAATAACTACTTTTCCGTCTTCCGATCGTGTAGTTGCCTATAAATACGAATCCAGCCAACGTAATATCGTTTGGTTTGGAGATGGAGGATTTATGTCTTCCGGTTATAGTGGAGTCGATGGGATAAATTTAGTTTCAAATACAATTTGTCCCTTCTATTGGGATACGACGACAAAATTTCCGGTGCAAAAGCCTGTATATGGAGTCACAGAGAGTTCACATTGGCCTGTCTATAATTCTGCAACTTTCTGTAATGTCATGGCATGGGCAGTAAAGAAATCGCAAAGCCTGAAAGCCAAGCGAGATAGTTACATTGGTACTATACAATAAATACGGAGGATAATTATGGATAAAAAATATATAAAATCAGTCATAGGATCCTTTGTCTTGACACTGATTATCCCGTTTGTCAGTTGTAGTGATGAGTACACGGTCTCCGATAATATAAGTAATGATAAAGTATTGGTAGAGTTATGTCTGAATGTTCCGGGACTAACATCAAACAGCACACGTTCGATGAGTACAGCTCAGGAATCAGGAATTGATGACACAAAGATTCAGGTATTGGTTTTTGAAAAAAGCGGAAATGCTGAAGTCTTTAGCTATCAAGCTGACATAACAAATAAAAACTTGCCTAATATCACCCTACAAGTTCCCGTTAGTGAAGGAAGTAAGCAATACCGCCTCGTCGTTTTAGCAAATGTAGAACCAGAGACAATTACTGAAGGAAGCAATAAAGAATCCGTGCTTCAGCAGTTTACATTTAGTTGTCTGGGAAAGTGGAATGCGTCCAATTCCAATCCGGCTCCAATCCCGATGTGGGGAGAGTTAAGCGAATTAATAACGATTACAAATAACCGTTCAGCAAACATCCTCCTTCACCGGGCATTAGCCAGAGTAGATATAGGGCTCTTGTATAAGTTTAACAATCCTGATCCTGTATCTGGAGCAGAATATGATCAAAAAGAAACAGATAAAGAATCTGTATATGGTTTAGATCATTTCAAGATCAAGGATATCCGGGTATATCGCACAAAAAGCCAGGCATATGCCGCCTCTTCAGAAGATAACATGTCCGGTAACGAAATAATCATGCCTTCTATCCCTGCTTCCGCCAATTACAATACAGGATCAGGGACAGCCGTTGGAACACTGGAAAATGCAGATTCTGATCCTCTTCTATATACCTTACCAGCGGCTGGGAACAGTTATATTCGTGAAATATACGTTCCCGAATCAAATCTTATTGATTCGCAATCTGATATGGACAATGTACCTTGCCTTGTAATAGGCGGTTATTACGGTACGACAAATACAACAGAAGTCACCTATTACAGAGCTGATTTTGCCACTTATAATAATGGAACAGTCAGTTCATACCGTCCGATTCTCAGAAATCATCAATATGTGTTCGATATAAAAACAGTCAACGGTCCTGGTTTTGAGACACCGGAACAAGCTCTCCATTCAATTAGTTCACCAATGAAATTAAATATTGTAGAATGGAATCAGATACCTCTTGGTTTTTACGTACAAGGACATTATTTTTTGAGTGTAGAAGAAAACACGATTTGGCTAGAGGCAAGAATACAAGGTGATTTGACAGAGAATAGTTATACTGTTTCTTATCAAACTAATCTGGCTTTAGATGGTACTGCAGGGAACGAATTTACCACTCTATGGGCTTCTACGGGCACATCGTCCAGCTCTTATTTTAACCAAACGATTGACTATGTCAATAAAACGATCAAATTCACTCCTCTATCCGATAACACGACAGCAAATGAGTTGCGTACAGACACAATCAGACTGATTGTTGAGAATCTGGAGCTTAATATTACAGTAAAACAAAAAGGATTTAATTTAAATTATACGATAGATTGTGAATCCGTAAAAGTGAACGGAAAATATCGAGAAAACGTATCGTTGAACTATTCCAACTACATTGAGGTAAAAGTTAAGACACAAGGTTTTCTTAACGGGGAGACTTATGAAATAAAAACGTTGGAGAAAAATGGAATATACTTTTTGGGCTCAGGAACATTCAACCGTGCTGATGCAACGCCGTTAGGAAATGGAAAGTTTGAATACACCATAAAGTTAGAAGGCTATGGTACACCTGTAAATGAAGACGGAACAGATGTTTTTAAACCGTTTAATGTGACAATAGTCAAGAATACGGTAAATAACGAGTATTGTTCCGCACGCATTATTATCGGTTATAAAACCAAACGAATTTTGACGATTGGAGCAAATGCCGCTTACCGTTATGGCTATATGTTAGAACCCAATACCGCATCAAGAGCTTTTGTTGACGCAAGTGTTAATTTTGGAGTTGATCCGAATAGTATAGTAACTATTGAGGAAAATCAATATGGAAATGCCTTTACTATTGACGTAATGACTGTCGAGAAAGGGATGTTTGGAGAAATTATTGACTATAATTATCTTAAAAATAAACTGAATACATTTAAGCCTGAAATAATCCTGACAGGGCAGGCTATAAATTACAACTCCTCCGGAGGTGATGCTATTCAACTTTTGTCTGATTTTGTTGACGCAGGAGGTGTTTTCATCATGTGTAATGAATACTATCCGGATATGTCTAGTATAAACTCTATGGTGCAGAAGATTATGGGAACTGGTGTGATAGGTACGAATCAATCAATAGGGAGTGACCAGCTATTTACACTCAGCGGAGATGAAAATGACATGATTGTGAATGGCCCCTTTGGAGACATGAGAGGAAAGCAATGGGGAGCTGATGGACATGAAATGCAAGGGTTTTTAAATCTTTCTGATTCTGAGTCGATTATATACTCCTCTCGTACAGATGGATATATCAATATGTTCCGTCATGCAACTAAGCCATTCTTCTTTATTGGAGAAGGTGGTTTTATTTCAAACCCACAACGTTATATTGGTGAAGCATACCAAGGTAGCTATGTTTATTGTCCTTTTGCGATTGATGAAACATATAGCCCCATTCCTCGGGTAAATTATACAGTAAACATGAGTTCTATTGTTTATAACTCACAAATATTTGGCAATATACTGGCATGGGCTGTGGATTGGTCTGAAATGAATGGCATTGATTATTCAGGTACTGACAAAAAATTTCCCTAACAGATTATGTATAGATTTAGTTCCTTTTTCTTGTTCTTTTATCTCTTGTTTACTTTGGAGGGGAATTGTAGCCCTTCAAAAAAAAGAGACAGGTTGTTAAAAAATACTGTTTTTTTAGCTCAAGATTCTTTTCAGGTGAAAAAGATTCAACCTCATTATTTCTTGCATAAAAAATGGTTAAGGCAAACAATAGCCCCTTCTTTTTTATTGGCCTCATCTTTTTTTGTCTGGGGTGAACGTGAAAATTTGAGAGCTGTACGTAACCGTTATGTGCCGGATTTTAGTAATCATTTAGATGATTATTTGCAATATGCTCCGGCATTAGGTGTGGCGGGACTTAATTTAGGAGGGAAAAAAGGACTAAATAGCTGGAAGAGGCAAGCGCTAAACTGGGGAGGGAGTATGTTGATCATGGGTGCTTTTGTTAACTCTATCAAATATACATCAAAAGTTATGCGACCTGACGGAACAACACAGAATTCCTTTCCATCGGGACATACTGCTACAGCTTTTATGAATGCGACGTTTCTCCATAAAGAATATGGTCATATTAACCCTTGGTATAGTATTGCAGGATATGCATCTAGTTCGTATGTCGGAGTTTCTAGAAGTCTTAATAACAGACATTGGATATCTGATATTCTAGCAGGAGCAGCATTAGGAATCCTTTCAACAGAGTTATCTTATTCGATTATTGACGGAATTTATAAAAATAAAGGAGACTATTTTTCTAAATTAGATATGAATCAGGAAATAGACAAACCATCTTATTTTTCTACTCGTTTAAGCTATAGTGTGGATCTGAGTGGCAAAACAATTTCTTCTATGGGTATAGAGAGTGCTTTAGAAGGTGCTTATTATTTTAATAAGCGTTGGGGAATAGTGGGAGATATTGTCTTCGGCAATTACCCTTTTCCAAATCAGGAATGGACAAGAGGCGATTTAGATTTATCAGGAACAAGATTAACTAATATCAGCCAAGAAACAGAATCGGCAGGTTTCTTATATCTAACAGGAGGACCTCAATATACCAAAAGGCTAGGCTCTCTTTTTCTCTTACAAGCAAAACTAATTGCAGGAATAATGTTAGGGATCAATGGGCATGTAAATCTACATGGAATAATAACAGAAAAAAAAACTTTAGCTTACGAGAACGTTCTCTTACCTTTCATAGAATACCATGTGCGTCCGAATATGGTAGGAGGAGGTGGTATTAGTTTGACAGCAATGATGACCTCAGAAATAGGACTTTCTCTCTTTTCGGATTACAAATATTCGAAACCAACATTTATAGTAAGCCCATCTTCAAAAACATTCGGTAATCAACTTGATTATATCCATGAAAAGGCTTCTGCCACATTGAGCAGCTTATCCATAGGTGTCAGATTCTCGGTTTTTGTTAATTGAATGGTTTTGAAGGACAAGAAAATCAAAGCTTATAACCTTAATATTACAATTTTAGTTTTATTTATATTTACAATCGTGTTAAATAAAATAATAAAGTAGAAGGTATATCTTAGATGTGATATCTGAGCTATACTAAACAAGAAAGGTTGCAGTGATGCAATCTTTTTTGCTTTTTTGATAATATTTTCTATCAACTGGTTTTGACGCTTTAAAAATGTCAATAATGTTATTTTT
>NZ_JAQWCQ010000028.1 GCF_028705895.1 Massilibacteroides sp.
GCCAACCTCTTCGGATTGACAGACGAGGATATCTATGATGCTATTATAAACAGGTCTGAAGAGATCAAGCATGTTTTTGATATTTACAAATTAAAACTGGCAAGTTGAACTTGCGAAACTTAAATTTGTATCTTGAAATGTGCTATTTAAAGATCATATTGGAATTGTCGTATTGTATAACGCTGTTTCTGGACGAGACACCTGTTCCGATTCAGATAAATTGATTATTTTTGTGTCGTTTTGACCCAAAGAAACATGGAGTGGAAAAAAAGGAATAGTTATTTTATTCAATGGTTTATAGGCATGGGGGACTTGATTGTAATCAACCTCATGTTTTTTGTTGTGTATTATTTGCTCGGAGAATCGTATGCCGGTGCAATAACTCCTGCTATGCGAGAAGTTGTATTGTTGCTAAATTTCTGCTATTTTTTCTCCTTGTATTTCGTGCCGATGCAATTGCACATGTCGGTTGTGTTTATTGATAAGATCGTACAACGTGCATTTCTGATGGTTACCTTTTTTATATTCTTCTTTGCTACCTGTCTGACTTTTCTGAATATTGGTGATCTACTTGCAACTTTTCTTATTGTCTATTATATAGCAACTGTTATTGTCTTTTCCTTTTGGCGCGTTTTAGTCCGTATTTGTTTGAAAGCGTATCGTAAGAAAGGCTTTAATTCTAAAAAAATTATAATTGTCGGTGCAGGGAAAAACGGTATGGAAATCTATAAAGTCATGAAGAACGATTTGACGTATGGATTTCGTATTATGGGATTTTTTGATGATAACATATCGTTGAGACATGTATTGCCTAATTACTTAGGTTTGACCAATGAGGTTGAAACTTATGTGTTAGAAAACGAAATTGATGAAATTTACTATACTTTGCCCGGAACACAGGATGAAAAACTGTTGAGAATGCTGAATTTTTCGGAGAAAAATATGATACGTTTCTATATTATACCTGAGTTTTATAGAAATGTAAAGAAAAGTTTAGTAATGGAAGTTATTGAATCTATCCCCTTGCTTTCGGTGAGGCGCGAACCATTACAGGCTACCTATAATCGTGTATTAAAACGTTCATTTGATATTGTTTTTTCTTTAGGAGTAATCGTTTTTGTTTTTCCTGTTTTGTATATGATTGTGGGAATAATGATAAAGCTTTCTTCTAAAGGACCTATTATATTTAAGCAAAGACGAACCGGACTGTATGGGCATGAGTTTGAATGTTATAAATTTCGAACAATGCGTGTGAACGTAGAGGCTGATGAAAAGCAGGCTGAAAAAAATGACCCAAGAACAACGAAAGTAGGAAATTTCCTTCGACGAACAAATCTGGATGAATTCCCTCAATTTTTCAATGTGCTTTATGGAGACATGTCGGTTGTTGGTCCGCGTCCGCATATGTTGAAACATACAGAACTTTATTCTGCAATAATAGATAAATACATGGTTCGTCACTTAGCAAAACCAGGAGTGACGGGCTGGGCGCAAGTCACCGGTTACCGTGGGGAGACAAAGACTCTGGAACAAATGGAAGGACGAGTGAGAAGGGACGTGTGGTATATTGAAAATTGGTCGTTCTTTTTGGATTTGAAGATTATTGTTGTCACCGTTATTAATATGTTTAAAGGAGAAAAGAACGCTTATTAACGCTGTTTTCTGCACACATTCTCTTCTTTTGTGTAGATGAGAGATAATTAATTGTATATTTGTACCCGTTATGGGAAGGATTTTAGCCATAGATTATGGACGTAAACGAACAGGTATTGCTGTGACTGATACTATGCAGATGATTGCAAATGGGTTGACTACGTTGCCCAGTGCTGAACTTGGATCATTCCTGTCGGATTATATAAAGAAAGAACCTGTCGAATTATTTGTTTTAGGACTTCCGAAGCAGATGAATAATCAACCATCTGAAAATATGAAATATGTTGAACAATTTGCGAAGAAGTTAAAACAACTTTTTCCAACGATTCCTGTTGAGTTTTATGACGAGAGGTTCACTTCCGTGCTTGCTCATAAGGCGATGCTTGAAGGAGGCTTGAAAAAACAAAAAAGGCAGGATAAGGCTCTTGTTGATGAAATAAGCGCCGTTATAATTCTTCAATCGTATTTAGAAAGTAAAAAATATCAATATAAACTATGATTTTACCAATATATCTATATGGCCAGCCGGTCTTAAGGGAAGAAACAAAAGACGTTCCTGTTGACTATCCGAATTTAAAAGAATTAGTCGCAAATATGTTCGAAACAATGTATAATGCTGATGGGGTAGGTCTGGCTGCACCGCAGATTGGATTGTCGCTTCGTTTACTTGTTATTGATGCCGATGTCTTATCAGACGATTTTCCGGAATGCAAAGGTTTTAAACGAGCAATGGTGAATCCTTGTATTGTAGAACGAAGTGATGAGACGGTGGCAATGGAAGAAGGGTGTCTGAGTTTTCCCGGTGTGCATGAAAAAGTATCCCGGGCAAAAATAATTCGTGTAACCTATTCAGATGAAAATGGGACTTCGCACGAAGAAGAATTAGACGGCTTTACTGCACGTGTAGTGCAACATGAATGCGAACACTTGGCCGGGGGCGTTTTTATAGATAATATCTCTCCGATACGGAAGCAATTAAACAAAGGCAGACTAAATAATATAATAAAAGGTACAGCTCGTTGTTCATACAGAACAAAGGCTGTAGGAAAATAATCAACTAATTAAATCAATCGTTATGACAGATTTAAGCAAAAACATTCAAGAACTGAGAAAGAAAAAAGAGGTTCTGAAGAAAGGTGGGGGCGATGCCGCTATCGAAAAACAAATAGCCATGGGAAAACTAACTGCCCGTGACCGAATTCTTTCTTTGGTTGACAAAGATTCTTTTCAGGAATTTGATATGTTTGTTAAACATGACGGCCGCGATTTCGGGTTGGATAAAAAAGACTTCCCTGGTGACGGTGTGATCACAGGTACAGGTACTATCTATGGTGCTCCTGTCTGTATTTATGCGCAAGACTTTACGGTAGCTGGTGGCTCTTTGGGGTTGCAACATGCCCGTAAGATTACCAAAATCATGGATCACGCATTAAAAATGAAATGCCCTGTAATTGGTATTAACGACTCGGGCGGAGCACGTATTCAGGAAGGTGTAGGTGCACTTGCCGGATATGGCGAAATTTTCTATCGCAATACAATTGCATCCGGAGTTATTCCTCAGATTTCATTAATACTTGGACCTTGTGCAGGAGGTGCTGTTTATTCTCCGGCTTTGACTGATTTCGTTTTTGTTGTTGAGAATATTTCAAAAATGTTTATCACAGGCCCGAATGTGATTAAAACTGTTTTAGGTGAAGATGTTTCGATGGAAGAATTAGGCGGAGCCCGTGTTCATGCAGAGATAACCGGTAATGCCCATTTTTATGCTAAATCAGAGCAGGAATGTTTCGGTCAGATCAAAGAGCTGATCAGCTTGATTCCCGCAAATAATTCGGCTAAGCCAATAATTGTAGAAAAAAAGAATCCTGCTACAAACTTAAATATAGAAGACGTTGTTCCGTCTGATCCCAAACAGCCTTATGATGTGCGTGATGTAATCAAATGCATTGCAGACGATTCTAAATTTTTAGAAGTACAAGAACTTTGGGCTGCTAATATTGTGATTGGTTTTGGACGTATTGGAGGAGAAACAGTTGGTTTTGTTGCCAACCAGGCGATGGTCTTAGCAGGAGTACTTGACTGTGATAGCGCAGATAAGGCCGCTCGTTTTATTCGTTTTTGCGACTCATTCAATATTCCTATTATTACTTTGGAAGATATGCCGGGTTATTTACCGGGTATAGATCAGGAACATGCCGGAGTTATTCGTCATGGAGCTAAAGTGCTTTATGCTTATTCTGAAGCTACAGTACCTAAGATTACGATCATTCTTCGTAAAGCTTATGGTGGTGGATATATAGCGATGAACTCCCGCCATTTAGGCGCTGATTTTGTGTTTGCATGGCCAAGTGCGGAAATTGCCGTAATGGGACCGGAAGGTGCTGCCAATATTATTTTCCGTAAGGAAATTGAAGAGGCGGAAGATAAAAACGCAATGCGTGAAGAAAAGGTGAAAGAATACATCGAGAAATTCGCGAATCCATACGTGGCTGCTTCAAAAGGATTTATAGACTCTGTTATCGAGCCTAAAGAAACTCGTGCGTTATTATTGCATGCCTTGAAACTTTCTATTCTGAAGGAAGAATACAGACCTAAAAAGAAACATGGACTTCCTCCATTTTAAATCTGTAATAACGAAGAAAAATGGAAACGAAGAAAATAGAATATGTTGATTTTGTCGTTACTGCACGTAAATACAAAACAACGCTGACAAAGAAATATCTTGATCGGAAGCCGTGGCAACCAGTGCAACCCGGAGATGTGAATTCTCACCTGCCGGGTACGATAGTGGAAATCATGGTGAAAGAAGGTGATCATGTAGAAAAGGGGCAATTATTATGCATTCATGAAGCTATGAAGATGCTAAATAGAATTGTGGCTCCTTTTGCAGGAATTGTAACTCAGGTAAATGTGAAAATTGGTGATAAAATAGCAAAAAATCATTTGATGATGAAAATTGAAGCAAGATAAGATAAAATCTCTTATTTTTGCCTTTCAATGAATAAAGCAAATGGTAAGGAAGGCAATACTCTCAATTTCACTTTTGATATTTTCACTTTTGGCTTTTGCTCAGATTAATACGGACAGAGTATTAACAATCGGACGTAACGCTTTGTATTTTGAAGATTACGTTCTCTCTATCCAGTATTTCAATCAGGTAATAAGATCAAAGCCCTGGATGGCAGAACCGTACTTCTATCGTGCGGTAGCAAAAGTGAATCTGGATGACTTTAAGGGGGCCGAAGAAGACTGTGATTTATGTCTTCAGCGGAACCCCTTTTTAGTACAGGCCTATTATGCCCGGGGGATAGCTCGTCAGAGTCAGGAAAATTATAGCGGAGCCATAACTGATTATGAGAAGGGACTCGAATTTAAACCGGGAGACAGGCAGATGTTGTCAAATATGGCTGTCGCTTATATCCAGAAGAAAGATTACGATGGAGCTGAGAAAGTCTTTGACGATATGATGAAAGCGTATCCCAAATACGCTATGGGGTATATGACACGCGGAGCAATGTATCTGGAAAAAGGAGATACGATCAAGGCACTTGAAGACTACAATAAATCAATAGAGATAGACCCTTACTATGCCTCTTCTTATGGTAATAGAGCATTAGTTTATTATCAGATGGATAAATTTGACGAGGCGCTGGCGGATTTAAATGAAGCCCTTCGTCTTAACACGCGTGAAAGCGGATATTACATTAATCGTGGGTTAGTGCGTTATCAGATGAAAGACCTGCGTGGAGCGATGGCAGATTATGATCAGGTTATCTCAATGGATAGTAATAATCTGATTGCTCGTTTTAACCGTGGACTGCTGCGGGCGCAGGTGGGTGATAACAACCGTGCAATAGAGGATTTTGATGTTGTGTTGAGTCTGGAGCCCGATAATTACATCGCTTATTATAACAGGGCATTGTTGAGGTTTGAAACAGGAGATTATTACGGATCAATAGCTGATTTTGATGTTGTGTTGGAGCAATATCCTAATTTTATAGCAGGCTATTATAGTCGGGCGGAGGCAAAACGGAAAATTCGTGATTTAGCGGGTGCAGATAGAGATGTTTGGACTGCTTACAAAAAAGAAGAAGGTAACGATAAGCCATCTGTTGCATCTACATCAACGAATACTTCTTCTAAAGATAGTTCGGCAGATAATAAAGAGAGCACGCGCGAAAAATCCGACAAGAATATCAATAAATTTAATCGTCTCGTTGTGTATGATAAAGAAGAAGAACGTAAAAGTAAATATCAGAGCGAGGTGCGAGGGCGTGTACAAGACAAAAATGTCCGTGTTGATATTGAACCGCAATTCGTGTTGACATATTATGAAAAACCTGATCCGGTAAAGAATCTGGTGTATTATAATAAAATAGTTGAGGATTATAATAGTAAGAAGCTTTTGCCCATGTTTCTTACCATCACAAATCAAGAGGCGGCATTGAATGAAGATCAGGTGTCTCAACATTTTACCTCAATCAATAACTTTTCAGCAAAAATAGATGCCAATCCAACTGATGCAAACCTATATTTTGGCCGGGCATTAGATTATATGTTAGTGCAGGATTTCATGGAGGCAATTAAAGACTACGATAAAGTGGTGACATTAGACCCCTCTTTTGTAATGGCTTATTTTAATCGAGCTATAGTACGCTATAAACAGTTAGAATATGATTTGTCCCATGATTCGAATCAGGATGATCTGTCTATGATCGATAAACAGCTAAGTGTAGGAACTAAAGGCAACCAGAATTTACCGCAGACAAGCCAGCAAAACCTACAGGCAGGGTTTAAAGATAACAAACGAGCCTATGAGCATGAAATGATAGTGCGAGATTACGACATGGTGATTAAGCTTAACCCGGATTTTATTTATGCGTACTTTAACAGAGGGAATTTGCGTTGCTCGCAAAAAGACTTCAGAGCGGCTATTCAGGATTACACAACAGCTATAACCAAAGATCCCGAATTTGCTGAAGCCTATTTTAATAGAGGATTAGCCCGACTTTCTTTAGGGGATACAAATCGAGGTATAGCCGATTTAAGTAAAGCCGGGGAATTAGGTATCATCAATGCGTATAATATTATTAAACGAATGACGAACAACTGATTTTTTTAGCTTAAAACTCTGTATATTACATAAAGAATCGTAAATTTGCACCTTGAATTTAAGTAAATTAGTGAAATAAGATATGATTAAAATAACATTTCCGGATAATTCCGTAAGAGAATATGCTGCTGGAACAACTTCGATGCAAATTGCTGAAAGTATTAGTTCCCGTTTAGCGCAGGATGTTTTGGCAGCAAGTGTGAATGGTGAAATTTGGGATCTTACCCGTCCTATCACGCAGGATGCTACGGTAAAATTATACAAATGGGAAGATGAAGAGGGAAAACATGCGTTTTGGCATTCAAGTGCTCACTTGATGGCTGAGGCACTGCAGATTCTTTATCCCGGTGTAAAATTCGGAATTGGACCGGCTATAGAAAATGGATTTTATTATGATGTTGATCCGGGAGAAGGAGTAACAATAAAGGAAGGCGATTTTCCTGCCATTGAAGCTAAGATGTTGGAATTAGTGGCTAACAAGGAAGAGATCAGACGTCAGGAGATTTCTAAGGCTGACGCTATGAAAATGTTTGGTGATAGGGGAGAGGTTTATAAAACAGAACTTATCAGCGAGCTGGAGGATGGGAAAATCACGACATATACGCAAGGAGAGTTTACGGATTTGTGCCGTGGCCCTCATCTTCCTAATACTTCTTACCTGAAGGCCGTTAAAATATTGAGCGTTGCCGGAGCATACTGGCGTGGAGATGAAAAAAGAAAACAGTTAGTTCGCCTTTATGGTATTACTTTCCCTAAAAAGAAAATGCTGGATGAATATCTGGTCTTATTAGAGGAAGCTAAAAAGAGAGACCACCGTAAGATTGGTAAAGAACTGGAATTGTTTACATTCTCTACTGCTGTTGGTGCCGGATTACCTCTTTGGTTACCAAGAGGAACGCAGCTAAGGTTAAAATTAGAAGATTTCCTGAAAAGAATTCAGAAGAAATATGGTTATCAGCAAGTGATAACTCCGCATATCGGAGCAAAACAGCTTTATGTAACATCCGGTCATTATGCTAAATATGGTAAGGATTCGTTTCAGCCGATTCATACGCCACAAGAAGGGGAAGAGTTCTTATTGAAACCAATGAACTGTCCTCATCACTGTGAGATATATAAAGCATTCCCGCGTTCATACAAAGATCTTCCTGTCCGTTTTGCGGAATTTGGCACGGTGTATCGTTATGAACAAAGTGGAGAGTTGCACGGGTTGACAAGGGTACGTGGCTTTACGCAGGATGATGCGCACTTGTTTTGCCGCCCCGATCAACTAAAGAATGAGTTCCTTAAAGTAATGGATATTATTTTTATCATATTTAAGGCTCTGGATTTTGAAAATTTTGAAGCTCAGATATCATTGAGAGATCCCAATAATAAAGAAAAATATATTGGCTCGGATGAGAACTGGGATAAGGCGGAGCAGGCAATTGTCGAAGCATGCCAGGAGAAAGGTCTTAAAGCGCGCATAGAATTGGGCGAGGCCGCCTTCTATGGTCCTAAACTGGATTTTATGGTTAAGGATGCACTCGGAAGAAGATGGCAGTTAGGTACAATTCAGGTGGACTATAATCTGCCGGAACGTTTTGAGTTGGAATACACGGGAGAGGATAATAAGAAACATCGTCCCGTAATGATTCATCGTGCTCCGTTTGGTTCTATGGAACGTTTTGTCGCAGTGCTTATTGAACATACAGGAGGTAAATTTCCTCTTTGGCTGACTCCGGATCAGGTATGTATTTTACCCGTTAGTGAGAAATTCAATGACTATGCATGGGAAGTTGCTAAAGTTTTAGGAGAGCAGGATATACGTGTTCTTGTAGATGACAGAAACGAAAAAGTAGGCCGTAAGATTCGTGATAATGAATTAAAACGAATACCCTTTATGCTGATAGTCGGTGAGAAAGAAGCCGAAAAAGGAGAAGTTTCTGTAAGAAAACAGGGTGAAGGTGATAAAGGTTCGATGGAAATTGCTACCTTTGCAGCTCTTTTGAGTGAAGAAGTGGAAAATATGATGAATCGTTGGCAAAATACAAATTAAATATATAGAGGAGAATAAAGCTTTTTGAATGAAGAATGATAGCCTAAAAGATCAGTACAGAATAAACGAGCGAATAAAAGTTCGTGAAGTTCGCTTGGTAGGTGATAATGTGGAAAATGGAGTTTTTCCAATCTCGCAAGCGTTGAAAATAGCGGAAGATTTAGACCTTGACTTGGTTGAAATTTCGCCAAATGCTGTACCCCCTGTTTGTAGAGTAACCGATTATCAGAAATTCCTTTATCAACAAAAGAAACGACAGAAAGAGCAAAAGGCTAAATCTGTTAAAGTAATTGTTAAAGAAATACGTTTTGGACCTCAAACGGACGACCATGATTACAATTTTAAATTGAAACATGCAAAAAGTTTTCTGGAAGAAGGAGCAAAAGTTAAAGCTTACGTGTTTTTTAAAGGACGTTCTATCTTGTTTAAAGAACAAGGTGAGGTTTTACTACTACGTTTTGCTAATGATTTGGAAGATTATGGGAAGGTGGAGCAATTGCCAGTCTTAGAAGGTAAAAGGATGATTATAATGTTATCTCCCAAAAAAGCTTCTGTACCCTCTGCTAAGCCTGTTAAGAAGGTTGTAGCACCTCCTGTTCAGAAGAAAACGGAAGAAAAAGAAAATAAAGATAAAGAATAAGATCAACCTGAAAAGGTTTGATATATGATGTATAATAATTAAATAAATTGGAAAATGCCTAAGATGAAGACTAATTCCGGTGCCAAAAAGAGGTTTGCCCTTACCGGAACAGGTAAAATCAAGAGAAAACATGCTTTTAAAAGTCATATCTTGACGAAAAAGACTAAAAAGCAAAAAAGAAATCTTACTCATACAGGTTTAGTAAATGCTGTAGATGTAAACAATGTTAAACTTTTGCTTTGTTTAAAGTAATTTTATCAGCAAGTTTTTTTATCGATTTTTATTAACCGAATGTTTTAGCAAAAAAGTTCATCAATAGATGGCGCTAACGTTCAAAAACAGATTAGAATTATGCCTAGATCAGTAAATCATGTTGCTTCAAGAGCAAAAAGAAAACGGATTTTAAAACTTACCCGTGGGTATTATGGTGCGCGTAAAAATGTGTGGACTGTAGCAAAGAATACTTGGGAAAAGGGATTAACTTATGCTTTCCGTGACCGTCGCAATAAAAAGCGTTCTTTCCGTGCATTATGGATTCAACGTATTAACGCTGCTGCACGTTTGGAAGGTTTATCTTATTCTCGCTTGATGGGAGCTTTACATGCTGCCGGTATCGAAATAAACCGTAAGGTTTTGGCCGATTTAGCAGTAAATCATCCTGAAGCTTTCAAAGCAATTGTAGAAAAAGTAAAATAAAAATATTTTTTTTATTTCTAAAATAAAGGAGAGTGTTGTTCGAGGTAAGAACAATCCTCTCCTTTGTTTTGTATAAATGATGTTTAAGGAGCGATTGCTCTTTTTTGAGAAGGGCTATAAGCTGTAAAATAGCCTACGCCGCCGTTGCTGATGTTTCCTTGTATATTTGATGGAGGGCCTCCGAACATCGGATTCTCTCCGTATTTCATGTCTTGAGCTTGTTCTATAAAATTAAAATATCCTTTTTCAACGCGACAATACTCAACGACCACTTCATCTCCCGAACTAATAAACGTCTGATATTTCAGGTCGTCTTCTGCATAATCATCTATCTCTGCTTTATCGGAAAAGTAGTAAACTAAAAAGCCATTCAGATATTCTCCGTCAGTCAATAGGTCTTTCATTAGCCCGAATTTACTTAGCTTTGTGGCTAAGGTGTCACAAACATAATATTTGCTGATATAGAAATCTTCTCCTTCCGGCTCTTGTGCAAACATGTTGACGGTAAATACATTGAACCCCATGTCATTCATTGTTCTTATCTCTACAGAATCTATGACAAACTTCCGGGACATTGTGGTTGATGCTTCGTATAATTCGCTCAGGCCATCTTGGTCAAAGTCATATTCAACAGTAAGATGATAACTCTCACCCGGTTTTCCTGCCTTTAGATCTTGCGTTTGATATCTTCCTTTTTCTGTATCACTCTCCAGTAAAGTCCATACTTCATTATCGGATGTTTTAATACTGACTTGCGCTCCTGAAATAGTCGGATTGTGCCCCTGATCAAAATAAGGCAGAGAACTGCTGATGGAAATATTTTGATAGGCTAATGTGTCGGTAATTGTACCGTAGATTACGATCTTGGAGTCGTCGCTATCTAAATCTAATTCGATGCGTTCTGTGCAGGCTGTCGTGAGTAAGGTGAAAAATGTAAGTAGATAAATATATGCTTTTCTCATGTCGATCAGAATTTGAAATTATACGTAATTGAAGGAACCATATTGAATAAATAAACACTTTCAGCATAAGGTATGCCTGTATCAGCTTCCTGGTCAAAAGTGATCATGTATGGATTTTTACGTCCATAGGCGTTATATATAGAAAAGCTCCATTCACTTTTCCAGCGTTTCTTAGAGTTTGGGTTAGGTACATAGGTGCATGACAAATCCAGGCGATGATAATCTGGCTTTCTATATTCATTTCTACCTGAATAAATCGGGAAATATTCTCCGTCAATTCCAAAACGACCTGAAGGATATGTTGCCGGAGTACCCGTGGCATATACCCATATGCCTGATAACGTGATTTTACGCGAAACTTCGTAATTGATAGCTATATTGATACTGTTTGTTTTATCATAAGGAGAAAGATAGGTTTTCCCCAGATTAATATCGGGAATCGTACGTTCTGCCCGTGAGAGAGTATAGTTAATGAATCCATTCAGGCGACCTTTATTCTTTCGTACCATAAACTCCGCCCCATACGCTTTCCCTTTTCCGGTTCTGACTTCGTCCTCAAGATTTTTGTTGAGAATGAGATCCGCATGATCTGCAAAATCGATTACGTTCTTTAATGATTTGTAGTAAAGCTCAACAGAAGTTTCATATGTATTGTCTTCAAGATTATGAAAATAACCGGCTGAAAGCATATCTACTTTTTGAGGTTTAATCTTTGGACTGGAAAGGAACCATACATCAAGTGGCGAATTGGATGATGAACTGTTTGCTAACTGGATATACTGCGTATTGTGTGCATAGTTAGCCTTTATAGATGAATGATCGCTTAGTTTATACACCGAACCCAAACGAGGTTCGAGGGTTTGATAAGTATTAAATATGTTCCCCTTTTTGATGTTTTGAAAAAGAGACCATCTTAGCCCGTATTTAATAGACCATCTATCATCTAATGATTGTTCGTTGGAAGCATACAAACTACTTTCAAGTGCATAAGTTTCGTCTATTTTATAGCGTCCATAATCAATGGATTTCACAGTGCCGGGAGTGAAACTGTGTAAGGTGGATGTCATACCGAAGTTTAGGTTCAAAAATGAATTATTAATGTAAGAATAATCAGCCCGTAGCATGATATCATTAATTGTCGATTCCCAAGTCATAACAGCCCCTTCGATATCAGAATTTAATTTATAATTGTATTGACTGATATTTACTCCAATCCGGGAATATAAATTTTCATTGTAACTATGTCCCCATGTTAATGAACTTGCTAAATTACCATATTTAAAGCCATAAAGCTTTGTCCCGAAATTATCCTGCCCATAATACATGTTGAGTGAAATATTGTCTTTGTTTGAAATGCGGTGTGTTATTTTTGCGTTTAAATCATAGAAATAGAGCGTCAATCCCTTCATGTCTTCATCGCTGGATAGTTTTAGGAAAAGATCAGCATAACTCCGTCTGCCACCAATCATCCACGATGTTTTTTTCCCGGTTTTTCCCTTTAAAACAAGTCGGCTGAGTATTAATCCCAGTCCTCCTGTTCCCGTTGTTTTGTCCGGTATATCATCAATTGTTTTTATATCTAATAAAGAAGATAAACGACCACCATGTTTCAGCGGTATATCTCCTTTATATAGTTCCAGATCACTGATGACATCATTGTTAAACACAGAAAAGAATCCCATTAGATGAGAGGCGTTATAAATAGTTGTGTTATCTAATAAAATCAGATTTTGATCAGGAGAACCACCTCGTACGCTGAAACCCGAACTACCTTCCGACGTAGCCTGTACTCCAGGTAATAACTGGATTGCTTTGATCACATCAACTTCACCCATTAATGCCGGTATTCTTTTTATTTCAGTCATTGAGAGTCTTTCTACACCCATTGATAAGTTTGTGATGTTTATATCTTTAGATCGTGCTGTTACTATAACTTCGTCTAAATCTGTATTGGAAGACAATACTATTTCCAACTTCTGATTTGTTGATGCAGAAATCTTTGTTTTGTTCGATTCGTAGCCAACAAAAGATGTAATAAGAGTGTAGTTTCCGGTAGGAGATGAAAATTTAAAATATCCCGATTCATCAGATATATACCCTTTGCCTATTTCTGCGATTGCAATAGTTGCTCCAGCTAATGGCGTTTTTGACGATTTTTCAAGTACAATTCCCTCAATGGTTACAGTTTGTTGTTGAGCTAAACTGTGAACTGTGATCAGAAATAAAAGAACAATAGAGAATAATATCCTATACAGCATGATTATATGTGTGATATCTGCGAAAACAGATTGATTCTTATACAAATTAAGAGAAAAGAAGATGTAATTCAAAATAAGTTTTAATGAATTATGCTTTTTTACGATGAAAGCACAATCTTGGTTTGAAACAAATCGGATTATTGAATGAAAGTTAATTAATATCCTGGTATATGATGTTTTACTTCTGTTATTACACTTTTTTTGAGATTTTTTTGAAAAAAAAGACCTATGTTGTACAACATGTCTCAAATATACATACATTTGCAATGTAATTTTATGAACATTATTATTGACACTAAAATTTGAATTGAAATGAAAAAGGTATTGGCATTTGTTGCTGTTGTTGCAGCTGTTTCTTTTACTTCTTGTGCAAATAAATCTGCAGAAACAACCTCTGAGGCTGTTGCAGAAACTGAAGCTGTTGTAGAAGAAGCAACTCCTGCTGTAGAAGAAGCTGTTGCTGATTCTACTGTTATTCCTGCTGACTCAACTGCTGTTCCAACAGAAACAGCTCCTGCAGAATAATACAGAGACTAAGAACGTTTTAAACGTATGAGGGTGTCCGATCAAGACACCCTTTTTTGTTATCTCATAAATCTTTATTTTTGCACTTCAAATAAATAAAAATATATGGATAACTTTAGAATATGGGTTTGTGGTTTGCTTGAACTATTTGGTGTTTCTACTGAAGCGGCTGAGCGTTTTGATAATTTTGTTGTGTTTGCTTTTATCATATTAATAGCCTATTTTATTGATATTATTTGTCGTAATATTATTCTTAAAATTTTTACACATATTGCGGCTAAAACAAAAAACTTATGGGATGATCTGATTATCGAACGAAAGATAATCCATAAGATGATCAATATTGTTCCTTCTATTTTTATTTATATCATGTTGCCGTTTGCTTTTCCTGAAAGTGAGCATGCGAATACGTTAGATTTTCTGATGCGATTGTGTGAAGTCTATATAATCGCGATTTCAACTCGTTTTGCATATGCTTCTCTCGGGCTTATCCACGAAGTATATATTCGTAAGCAGACAATGGGAAATAAGCCGGTAAAAGGTTTTGTCCAGATTCTACAGGTGATTGTCGTTCTTATCGGGGTTATTGCAATTATTGCAGTTCTCATAAATAAATCGGCCACTTCCTTATTGGCCGGACTTGGTGCTTCAGCAGCCATTCTAACGTTGGTGTTTAAGGATACAATATTAGGCTTTGTTGCCGGAATACAACTTTCGGTTAATGATATGCTTCGACCGGGCGATTGGATCACGATGGAAAAATATAATGCGGATGGGGTAGTGATTGAGGTTACCTTATATGCCGTTAAAGTAAGGAACTGGGATAATACTGTGACAACGATACCTCCTTATGCACTTATTAGTGATTCTTTTCAGAACTGGCGGAACATGTTTGAATCAGGCGGACGGCGCGTAAAGCGATCTGTCAATATTGACATGAATAGTGTGAAATTCTGTACTCCTGAAATGCTCCAGCGTTTTCGTAAAATTTCTTTGATAACAGACTATATTGATGGAAAAGAAGAAGAACTTTTAGCGTATAACACGACACATCATGTTGATTCTTCAATTTCGGTTAATGGTAGGAGACAAACAAATCTTGGAGTATTCAGAAATTATCTTTTTCGCTATTTAAGAAATCATCCGGCGATTAATCAGGATCTGACATGTATGGTACGCCATCTCCAACCAACTGATAAGGGAATCCCTATTGAATTATACTTCTTTTCTTCAGATAGAGCCTGGGTTGTTTATGAAGGTTTGCAGGCTGATGTTTTTGATCATGTGCTGGCGATTATCCCTGAGTTTGATCTCCATGTTTTTCAGAATGTATCAGGCTACGATATTCGGAATGTTAAAATTGAAAATAAATAAACGGTTGTACTCCGGCATTCTTAAACTGAACGACAATAAAGATCGTTATAATCAGCATTAATGCTTGTATAAAGAGAGGTGAACGGGTTACAATCCCTTGTACCCATTTATCTGCTGCTTTGGGCATGAAGTGAAATATATAGCCGATTGCCATTAGTGCGAAAACTATCGAATACCCAGATATGAACTGAAGAAATATTTCCGGATGAAAATTGGAGACTATCTGAGTAAGGACTTCTTTTACTGTCTGCATTGTGTTAGCCCGGAAAAATATCCAGCCGAAGCAAACAACATGAAAGGTGATAAACGTTTCAATGAATCTGCGGAAAAACGTCATTTCACTGCCCGTCTGTTTAAATCCTTTGAAACGTCCCATGATAAACTTATGGATAGCTAATGCTACTCCGTGAAGCGCGCCCCAAATAATAAAACGAACAGATGCCCCATGCCATAGCCCTCCTAATAACATGGTGATGAAGAGATTTATATATGTACGGAACTTTCCTTTACGGTTTCCGCCCAAAGAAATATAAAGATAGTCTTTTAACCAGGAAGATAAAGAAATGTGCCACCTACGCCAGAATTCTGTAATGGTTGCAGATTGGTAAGGAGAATCAAAGTTTATATTAAACCGAAAGCCAAGAAGGAGTGCGATACCAATTGCCATGTCTGAATAACCGGAAAAATCACAATAAATCTGTAAAGCATAACCATAAACAGCTAACAGGTTTTCTACTCCTGTATAAAGCAAAGGAGAATCGAATACGCGATCTACAAAGTTGAAACTGATATAATCGGATATAACACTTTTCTTTATTAAACCACACAATATTAAATACAATCCTTCTCCAAATTCAAGACGACTTAATGTTGGTTTTTTGTACATCTGCGGGATAAATTCACGTGCGCGTACGATTGGTCCGGCAACCAGCATAGGAAAGAATGATACATAGAATAGATAATCTATCCATCTATGCAAAACGGTTGTTTTACCTCTATAAATATCAATAATATAACTAATAGATTGAAAAGTGAAAAATGATAGACCAACCGGAAGGAAAATATCCATCTTTTCGAAATGTATTCGTTGAAGAGCTCCGTTTCCCATTAGATAGCCAATCTCATTGCAGGCAGAAACGGCTAATTCATACAGAAAATTGAAATATTTAAAATAGCCTAACATTCCAAGATTTACGCAAAGACTAAGTGTTACTAATAATCTTCGTTTCCACTGTACGGGTGTGTTTTCCATTATACGACCGATCAGGTAATCTGACGTTGCCGTAAAAATCAATAAGCCGAACCATAAACCACTGCTTTTGTAATAGAAATAGAGCGAAAACAACGTTACGTAAATTATGCGTGCTAAAGTATATTTTCTAAGGGACGCATAGATCATGAAGAATCCGATAAAAAGGAAAAAGAACAATCCGCTACTAAACAGCATAGGGGAGTCCTGCTGATAAGTTAACAGACCGACTGCCTTATCAAGCGAAAGTTGTGAAAAATATGTTTTTATTGATTCTATCCAGTTTTCCATCATTCTTTAGTTTCTTCTTGTTTGGTCGTTTCCCTTTTCGATAGTGTCTTCATCCAGGATATAAAAAACAGGTTTGCTTGTTCCTGATACCCACTCTTCGTGTAGTGGATTCTGTCTCGCCCTAAATATCCTCCATTATACCATTTCTTATATGACTCTCTTCCGCCACTTGCACCAAATAAATCCCAATAAGCTATATTTTCTTGTTTGGCCTGATTTCTAATTGCCGAAGCTGCTTTCTGAGTGTTTGTATTGCGTACATAGGTTCTTTTTTTGTTCACTCTTATTCGTTTATAGCATTCGGGCGGAGTCGTGAGTACTATTTTTGTATTGGGTATATACAGTCTTACCATATGTAGAAATTCCCGGATTTGTTGGCGGAATTCTCTTTCATTAAAGCAAGTGCCGAACGTTTCATTCGTTCCTAAGGATACGATTAGCAAATCCGGTTTAAGTACAGCCAAACGTTGCATGAAGTCGTGGTCGGTATAGTTTACATACATTGCTCCGTTGACTCCGATTGCATGGTATAAAATGCCCGGATTACTGTTTGACAGGCTGAAACCATAATAGATATTAGAAAAGGCAGATTCCGGTAATAGCGTGTCGGTTCCCGGTTTACGGCGTGTGCTATGCAATTGAAACATATCCGTTTGTTTCGATATTCTGAATGTATCCGTAACCAATCGAGGGGCTAATGTTTCGATACTGCGGGATGTTGTGACAAATTCTTTGAGTGATCCGGCCGGTAACATCGGAGTGGACTTATCTCCTCTGTATAGCACCGCTTGGTTAAATTCATAACCTGCTCCATTGTTCGGTGCAATGACTATGTCGAAATTTACAGAAGAGGATATCGTCTTAATCCCGATTCCACCTGGCCCTATCGGTGTTTTTTTCTGTCTCTGTATGATTCTTCCGGCAATCCATTCTTTAGCGGAAGAACGTAAGAAATAATCATCCGGTTCGTTTGTGCGGGTTAATTTAAAAGGGCTAATCCAACCACGTCCGGCATTGCCGAATTGTTGTTGTAATAAACGCATCATTCTTCCGCTGAAATGTCCCGCCTGTATATGGGAATCTCCAAGATGCACGATTGTCAATAACGTGTCTTTGCCGGAGCTTAACTCATCAATTACCTTGAAAACGGGTTCAAGATGGTTCGTTTCATCTTTTATCTCTAATAAGGAGTCAATAGCAAAACTTAACGTTACTCTTATTGTATCAGCTGGCTTTATAACCGTTTTGTTTTCGAACAGAAGAGGAGGTGTGAGCAGTGATTGCGCCCCCATCTTTCTATATGGTAAACATAAAACGATCAGACAAAGCAGAAAAAACAACGTACTACTAATGTAAGGATTCTTCAGCTTCATCATAAAATTCTTTTTCTAATAATAATGCATCAAATAATGCTTTTGCAATTTCTCTCCCTCCACGAAAACTTAAATGCGTATAATCTTTACTTGCCCAATTATTTTCTACGTATCGTGTCATACTATTTACTCCTCCCATCGCTCCGAATGTATTCCAGAATGTGATGCCTGTTCTTTTTGCCGTTTGCCGTTGAGCATGTAATAGTGCAAGTACGGCCGGCATCGTTTCGAATGAATCCTCTGTCTGATAAGCTCTGTCGGATACTCCCATGAGCAATATATCTGCATCAGGGAAACAAGCCTGCATATGTTTAACTACTTCGGTCATGCCTGATCTGTACCATCCATAATTTAAAACTTCTTCGCTCACCACATTCAGCCCGTATTGAAGAATGATTAAATCGTAAGGGCGTATGTCTGAAAAATCATGACACAACTCTATATTCAGACGATCAAGTATTAATCCTGAATTTCCCCTTAACGAATAATTGTCAACAACAATACCCTCATCTTCCTCTAAAGCAGTTCCAAATACTTGTGTATCTGTTCCCCCTGAGAATACAAAAGTTCCTTGATTGAAGTCTTTCTTTATTTCAATACAGGCTGGAGATGCCTTTGCCGGTAATGTTTTTATAACTGTATCCGGATTTATATCAGTTACGTACTTTATTGAACCCGGAGTCATTCCCGAATAGTAAAATTTTAACAAAGGAACATTTGATAAGTCCGGATATTTCTCTGCCTTTTTTATCGTTAATGATGCATTATGGCCAGGATTAAAAAGCATTCCTGAAAGCATAAATGCGTGAGTTGTATCTTTTAATAACGAATATGACTTCCAGCCTTCAGCCTTTTGATTAATCGTAGGACGGAACTGATCCGTAACGGTAAAAACAGGAACAAAGCCGACACCTTGTCCGCCGAATTTTTTCTGCAAAGCCGCTCTCAGGTCTGCTACAAGGATATCTCCTTCAATAAAAGAATCTCCCAACACGGCAATTCGTACAGGCCGTTTAAGAGTCTTTCGCTTGTTGAGTGCCGAAAAGAAACGATTAAGTCCTAAATGACCGATAGAATAGTCTTCGATATGGGTTCCTAAAGAATCTGCACCATCAGCAGTATAAATTGTTTTATATAAAGAATCTCTTAGCGCTAAGTTTGCAGAGTCTATTTTTAGAGAAAGAGAAAGTGTATCCGGGTTTTCTATACTATCCGGGATCGTATCCTGCTCTTCAAGTTGTTTAATCAAAGAATCTAAAGATAGAGGTTCCGGTTTTATTCGTATATCTGATAATAAATCAACTTTTTTTAATTGATGCCCCCATATTGTTTCGGGCAGCCAGTATAAACTTATTCCTCCCAATAAGGTGATAAATAATAAGATAAGTAATCTCCCGAAGTTATTCTCTTTGTTCATCTCAGTTTGATCTTGGATGCAAAGATACGTATTCATAAATATTTTTTATCTCTATATTATAGGATTTAGAAAACAAAACAAAAAGATGGTTTGTTACATTAGTAGAAATTCAAAAATACAATCTATATGATAGCACTTATAGCAAGTATATTTTTATTACTATCAACAAATAATGAAATAATAAGTAAAAAGGAGAATGTTATGAAATTCGAATTAGTAAAATTACCTTATGAGACCAATGGGTTAGAACCTGTAATCAGTAAACAAACAATTGAATTACATCATGGCAAACACCTGCAAGCCTATGTAAACAATTTAAACAATCTTATCCCGGGAACAAAGTTCGAGAATGCAGATATTGAAACAATAATTCGTGAGTCTGATGGCGCTATTTTTAATAATGCAGGACAAGTACTTAACCACGATTTATATTTTACTCAATTCTCTCCGAAAGGGGGAGGAGAACCTACCGGTAAATTAGCTGAAGCTATTAATGCTACTTGGGGTTCTTTTGAGAAGTTCAAATCTGAATTCGAGGCTGCAGGTGTTTCTCTGTTTGGTTCCGGTTGGGCATGGCTTGCAAAAGATAAAGATGGAAAATTAGTGATTACCAAAGAAGCCAATGGTAGTAATCCTGTGAAGAACGGGTTAACTCCAATACTTGGTTTCGATGTTTGGGAGCACTCATACTATCTGGACTACCAAAACCGTCGTGCAGACCATATCAAAGCACTATGGCAGATCATTGACTGGGAAGTAGTAGGTAAAAGATATTAAGAAATAGAATAGAGTTAAGTTTTTAGTTATTTAGTTGGAGAGAGTATCTGTTTGCAAGATACTCTCTCTCTTTTTTGGGGGGAGACGCGCTGCCGTGCGCCTCCGTAATTATTTACAATCCACTGAAGTCAACTTCTTCAAATGCCAATGACGGCACTTTCCAGCTGGACGACGGACGCGGATCGTTTCCTACTTCCAGTAAATTGCTCCATAACGTTAACATATTCCCTGTGATGTTCATCTCAGAAATAGGCTGAGTCAGTTTTCCGTTTTCAATCAGGAATCCTTCCACACCGTAGGAGAAATCTCCAGTGGTGCTGTTGCTGTTACCGCCATTGAATCCCGTAATCAGAATTCCTTTTGACGTAGCAGCCACTAATGCGTCTGTATCTTTGTTACCCATATTTAGCGAAAGAATAGACGGACCGCTGATGGTTGGCTGTACTTCCATTTTGTTCGCACTGTAGGTGTCGATATAATATGTTTTCAAGAAACCGGCATCAAATACGGAAAGTTCTTTGGTGGCAACCCCTTCTCCGTCAAAATAACGTGCACCCGGCGATTTCTTCAGATGAGGCGTATCAGTTATCACTAATTTATCGCTTACTATTTTCTGATCTAATTTATCAATCAAAAAAGAATTCTTCTGCTGGATTGCCGATCCATAAATAGCGTTGATCAGAGGGGAGAGTAAACGCGATGAGTTCATATTGTCCACGATCATCGTATATTTGCCTGAGGCAACCTTTTTCTGTCCTAATTTGCGGATAACACGTTCAAGGGCTTTCACGCCGATTCCTTTTTTTATCAGGCTGTCATAAAATAATGTAGAATCATACCAGTAGGAAGAAGGACGTGCATCGCCTTCGCCTTTAATACTGACACTTGCTACCAAAGAAAATGACGAAGAGGAACTTTCTCCTTCAAAACCGTTGCTCGCTACCATATAACGGAATGACGTGTCATCACCATATGAGGATTCAGCAGAGATAATCCGATCGTCTTTACCCATTACTTCCTCACAGGTATTCATGGCAAGGCTCACCTTGTCGTCCGGATTTACATTTTCTGCTTTTGGATCATATAATTCCAGATCCGGTTGGCCTCCTTTATAATATAATGAAGCATCCGGCAACGTGCGCGCCTTATCCTCTGCCAGATAACGGGTAGAATCAATGCCGTTCTTAATAAAACTCTCCAGTTCCTTTTTGTCTATACGGTTTGTGGAGAAAGAACCATAACGTCCGTCAACGAATAGATGGATAACTAAACTACTTTCAGACGCTTGCTGCAATTTGTCTATTTTCATATTGCGCACCTCAAGTGAGCTGCTTGATCCATTATAAAGACTAACCCTTGATGCCTGGCATCCGTTTTTCAGGGCAAAGTCCATTGCCCATTGTGCTAATTTTTTATTCTCGTTCGTTATCATATCAGCTTTCTCCTCCTACTGTAAGTTTGCTAACTAAGGCAGAGGGCATGCCACAGGTAACCGGACAAGATTGTCCGTCTTTTCCACAAGTCCAAGTGCCGTTATCCATTTTATAATTATTACCAACCATCGTTATATCCGCCAAAGCTTTTGGCCCGTTACCGATAATGTTGATATCTTTTATTGGTTGAGTTAGTTTTCCGTTTTCAATAAGGTAACCATCTTTAACGAAGAATGTAAAATCACCGGCACCAATCTGAACCTGTCCGTTGGTGAAACTGGAGGCATATATGCCTTTTTTTACAGTAGAGATTATCTCTTCTTCAGTTACGTTACCTGCTTCCATATAGGTTGCGCGCATACGTGGTATAGGCATCATGCGGAAAGACTCACGACGTCCGTTTCCGGTGGACTCAATTCCATAGTGCTTTGCGCTAAGACGGTCGTGCAGATAACTGGTAAGTATTCCTTCTTTTACAATGTACGTTTTTTGTCCATCAATCCCTTCGTCGTCAATATTTACCGAACCGCGATTAAACGGAATCGTTCCGTCGTCAACAACATTGATATGTTCGTTACACACTTTTTTATTCAACTGATCCGCAAAAATAGATGTGTTCTTTCTGTTGAAATCAGCTTCAAAAGCATGTCCGATCGCTTCATGCAATAAAATACCCGAACCTCCGGCACCCATTACTACAGGCATCTCCCCACCTTTCGGTTTGATTGCCTGGAAGAGGATAGATGTTTTTTCGATGGCCTCCTTTGCTATTTCATTGATTACCTCGTCAGACAAAAACTCAGCTCCCATACGGAATGAACGGGCTGCATAAGAGTTCTCAATCTTTCCGTTTTCTTCCATAATGCAAACCGCACCCAATGTTACCATCGGACGATAGTCATAATACATTTGTCCTTCGGAATTGCAAAAGAAAATATGAGACGTAGAATCACCCAATGAGGCACTAACTTTGTTCACTCTTTTGTCGAGTTCGAAAATTTTGTCATTCAATTTTTGCAGATAAGGCATTTTCTCCTTTACAGCTATCTCGTCCCAAGCCGTCTGAACTGTATAGTAATTGTTTGTTACAGGCGTTTCCGTCAGATTTATTGCGGTGTTGTTTTTACTTCCATTCGCAATTCTGGCAGCCGTGCGAGCTGCTTTCAGCATTTCATCTAACGTGATGCTTTCAACGTAAGCATACCCTGTCTGATCTCCTGATAAAACACGAACACCCATCCCGAAATCGATATTAGATGCCGCGCGATTTACCGCACCGTCTTGCAGCCCGATGCTATTTCTATAAGTGTGTTCGAAAAACAGATCGGCATAATCGCCTCCCTTTTCGAGTGCCGCAGTAAGTACTTTCTTCAAATCCTGCTCACTCACACCAAAATGATTCTGAGCAAAAGAGATACCGGCTACTTTATCGGCTGCGCCACCGGTACAACTTCCTAAAAAGGAAGGAGCAGCCAATGAACCGATCATAACCATACCTCCTGTTTTAATAAAATCTCGTCTGTTAAACTTCATATTTTGAATCTCTGTTATAATGATCTATTTTGTTTCAGCCACTCCATAATGTTGGCCGGTGCACGTTTAGCCATTAGTTCTTTTTTCATAAAGTCCATGTATGGCGCTACATGATTAAAGAATTGCTTATAGCCTTTGCACAAGTAATTCAACCCGAATTCACCGTCTGGTGTGTAAAGAAAACGATTTTTCGGACATTCTCCGTTACACGCAAAAAGAAATTCACATTCTTTACATTGACGGGGTAGTTTGTCGTGTTTATCCTGGCCGAATTTGATTTGTTCGGGGCTGTACATCATTTCTGTAATAGATTTTGTACGTATGTTTCCTAACTTATATTCCGGAAATACGTAGTGATCACAAGAATATACATCACCGTTGAATTCCATAACACCGGCATGTCCGCAAGTTTTTGCGAGGGTGCAAATTCCCGGTTGTTCTCCCACCCAGTTGGCCAATGTAGAATCAAACAGTTGGATGTAAAAAGTACCTACATCTTTTCTTACCCATTCGTCAAATATGGTACACAGGAAAGTGCCCCATTGTTCCGCCGAAACCGAGAAAGGAGCCAGTTCTATCTGTTTGTTCTGTTCTTCAGGGGTGGTCAGTCGTATTTTGGGATTGCTTTTATTTATTCGTTCAACAATCGGTGCAAATTGTATATAATGACAATCTATTTCTTTGAAAAAATTATAAAAGTCCAACGGGTAATCTGCGTTGTAATCATTTACTACAGCCATGCCATTATATTCGACCTGATGCTTCTTCAACAGCTCAATCCCTTTCATGACTTTATAAAACGAAGGCAAACCCTGTTTGTTTCTTCTGTATTCATCATGAAACTCCTGCGGACCGTCAATTGAAATTCCGACTAAGAAATTGTTTTCTTTAAAAAAACGACACCATTCATCCGTCAGCAAGGTTCCGTTAGTCTGTATGCAATTATCAATCTGCCGACCTCGGCTATACTTGCGTTGTAGTTCAATCGCCTTTTTGTAGAAAGACAAAGGACGCATCAGTGTCTCCCCGCCGTGCCATGTGAAAAGTATTTCGTTTGTAGTCTGGCATTCAATATATTCCTTAATGAACTTTTCCAATAGTTCATCCGTCAGAATATGATTTTTAACTTCAGGATAAAAACCGGCTTTTTCAAGATAATAACAATACTCACAAGCCAGATTACATACTGAACCAATCGGCTTCAACATAACATAGACTGGTTTTGCAAAAGGAGAAATGACTGTATTTTTCATGAATGAACCTTGTTTGAGGCAAAAATACAAAAAATGGCTTAACTTCTCTTCATTTATCTGACTAACCAGCAGTAGTATATTATGCCGTAATATATACTATTGTATAGCCAATAATTAATCAACTAAAAACAAGGTTTGATTACCTGAAAAAAGGCTGTTTTTTAGGTGTTGAAAATCAACTAAAAAATAGGGGTAAAAATATAAAGGTTATTTTTCCAATTATAAAGGATATTTTTGCAAAAATATCCTTTATAATTTTTTATGCAATAGAATGAATAAAAAATGAGATTTGTTGGCGCTACATTTTAGGAATAATACAACCGTAGAGTTTTATCTTTTGGCCGCCGTCAAAAGATAAAACTCTACGATGTTAGGGAAAGATCATCCCGATATTTTTAAGATATCAGGTCGTCTTTTTAATCCAAAGCTTTGTAAGGTAAGTTGTATAATTCAGCTACAGGTTGGAATACCACCTCTCCTTTAATTATGTTTAAGCCTGAGGCCAAACCCTTGTCCTCCTTGCAGGCTTCTTTCCATCCTTTGTTTGCCAATGTGATAACATAAGGAAGAGTCGCATGCGTCAAAGCTAAAGTAGAGGTCTTGGGAACGGCTCCGGGTATATTGGCAACACAATAATGAATTACATCGTCCACTTCGTATGTGGGTTCAGCATGTGTGGTCGGATGAGAAGTTTCGAAACAACCACCCTGATCAATGGCTACGTCAACCATTACGCTTCCTTTTTTCAGTAATTTCAACATGGGTTTCGTGATCACGTATGGTGCTTTGTCACCGGGAATAAGCACGGCTCCGATTACTAAATCCGTTGACGGTAATTCTTGCTCAATATTATGCATTGAAGAGAAAAGAGTGTTGATATTAGCCGGCATAACTTCACTTAAATAACGAAGTCTTGCTAAGGACACATCTGCTATTGTCACATTTGCTCCTGAGCCTGCAGCCATAAGCGCTGCGTGATAACCTACTATTCCTCCGCCAAGCACTAATACCTTTGCGGGTTTAACTCCCGGTACGCCGCCCAACAGAATACCTTTGCCTCCCTGAGGCTTTTCAAGAAAACGGGCTCCTTCCTGAATTGCCATACGTCCGGCTACTTCACTCATCGGGATAAGTAAGGGGAGCTTACCGTTTATGTCTTTGACAGTCTCATAGGCCAGACAAATCGCTTTGCTCTTGATCATGGCGTGGGTTAATTTTTCGTCAGATGCGAAATGAAAATACGTAAATAATAGTTGACCTTCACGAATAAGAGGATATTCGGGAGCAATCGGCTCTTTTACTTTTACAATCATTTCAGCAATGTTATAGACTTCTTCAATCGTAGGCAGAATTTTGGCTCCTGCTTTTTCGTAATCAGAATCGGGAAATCCACTGTTTTCTCCGGCTGTATGCTGAATATAAACTGTGTGACCATAGTTGATTAACTCTTTTGTGCCTGCTGGTGTAAGTGCCACCCGGTTCTCGTTGTTTTTGATTTCTTTGGGTACTCCGATAATCATAGATATTCTTATTTATTAAGTGTATTTATGCATGCAAAGTAGAAAAATATTTTTCTTGCTGTTTTTGATCTACCTATGTTTATTAAAAGACAAAAGAACTTTGTATCAATTTAAAACATATCACTGCATTTATTCTTTGTTTTTATATTATCTTCGCTCTATAAAATATCATTTTACACACAGGATGGAAATAGTCATAATTATTGGATTGATTCTATTAAACGGACTTCTCTCAATGTCGGAAATTGCCCTTGTTTCGGCACGTAAATCTAAATTAGAACTTGAAGCTAAAAAAGGAGGGAAGGCGGCACAATCTGCTTTGCAACTGATGAGTAAACCGGATACGTTTTTTTCTACTATTCAGATTGGAATTACCTTAATTGGTATTCTGACGGGGTTGTATTCCGGTGAAGCCTTTGCGTACGATCTGGCAGAAAGCTTGAAACAAATACCTGTTTTTGAGCCTTATGCCTTGCTTGTTTCGAAAACATTGATTGTTATTATTGTAACGTATGCCACGTTAATACTTGGGGAGCTTGTTCCAAAACGAGTGGGGATGGGAAAGTCTGAACAAATAGCTAAAATCATGTCCAGACCGATGTCTTTTCTTTCGGTAATAACTTCTCCTTTTGTTTGGTTCCTTTCTGTCAGTACAAACTTTGTGTTGAGTGTGCTCGGGATGAAGACTATGGATGATAGTAAAGTGACGGAAGAGGAAATAAAAGCTATTGTGAAAGAAGGCCTGGATGATGGCGAAGTTCAGGAAGTTGAGCAAGATATTGTAGAACGCGTGTTCAATCTTGGTGATCGCAATATCGGAACGATTATGACGCATAGAGCTGATTTAGTGTGGTTGGACGTTTCAGATTCTCAGGAATCAATCAAGGAAAAGGTGAAAGAACACTTATTTAATACGTATCCCGTTGCTTCTGATAAATTCGATAATATAATGGGAGTTGTATATCTGAAAGATCTTTTCTTGAAACTTGACTCCCCTGATTTTTCCCTTGCACAGGTAATCAGGCCTGCACAATTTCTGCCGGAGAATCTGAGTGTGTATAATGCGTTGGAACAATTCAAACAGGCTCGTGTAAAATATGGATTAGTTACCGATGAGTTCGGTGGTATTCAAGGGATCGTAACCCTTAAAGATATTATGGAAGCTTTGATCGGGCAATTACCGGAACTTGGAGAAGAATTAGAGATCGTTCAGCGGGAGGATGGAACATGGTTGGTTGATGGTCAGTTTTCTTTTTATGACTTTCTGGACTATTTTGAAATGGAAGATCTCTATGCCGAACATGATTATAATACTTTGGCCGGTTTGATTCTGGAACAACTGGAGCGAGTGCCGAGAACAGGTGAACGTCTGACATGGCTGAATTTTGAATTTGAAATTGTCGATATGGATGGAGTGCGTATCGACAAGGTATTGGTAAAAAAAATAGATAAAGAAAATGAGTAGAATCTATATATTGTTATTTGTACATTAAGTATTTACATCTTCCTGTATAATGTACGATAATAAATGTTCAGATATATAAGGTGTTATCATTGTTGAATAACACCTTTTTTTTGTTGCATGTTTTAAAATAATGTGTTTATATTTGTGTCCTTCATTAGAAGATGGTACAATGAAAACACAAAAAATAAATACAGAAATTCTTTATCCGCACGTCTCTGTGGACTGTGTGTTGTTGAGTATTGTTGATGATAAACTCTGTGTTTTGTTAGCCGAACTTACGCGTGAGAATGATGTTAAGGGATTTAAATTACCCGGAAGTTTGATTTATGAGACGGAAGATTTAGATCAGGCCGCATCACGTATCTTGAAAGAATCTACCGGATTAACCCGTATTCCTCTGAAACAATTCAAAAGCTTTGGCGACCCGGCACGTACGACGAATAAAGATGATGTGCATTGGTTGGAGAATGCTTCAAAACTAAAAGTCGGGAGGATCGTTACTGTGGCTTATCTGGCTCTCTGTAAGGTGAGAAAACGACAGAATACGAATGAAAAATATAATACCGCTCATTGGATGCCCGTAGATGAACTTCCACGGTTGCTGTTTGACCACGAACATATTATAAAAGCGGCAGTACAGGAAATAAGACGTTGGGTGGATCGTGAACCTAAGATTGTCTTTGATTACCTGCCGGCTAAATTTACGGCAACAGAACTGCGCCGTACATACGAACTTATATATAATAAGAAATTTGATGTGCGTAATTTCCACAAGAAAATGAATTCATTTGGTTATATCGTTGCCACAGATGAAATGGAAGAGGGGGTGCCTCATCGTTCGGCTCGCTTTTATTCTTTTGATAAAGTGAAGTACAAGAAGATTTATGCAAAATTGAGTAATAACTAACTATTAATAAGACAATATTTATGTATCTGTTAGGATGTGATATCGGCAGTTCGTCGGTAAAAGCCTCAGTTGTGAACGCAGAGACGGGACAAACTGTGGGATCGGATTTTTTTCCGAAAGAAGAAGCCTTTATAAAAGCCGTAAAACCCGGATGGGCGGAACAGAATCCCGAGGATTGGTGGGCGTATTTGAAACTGGCTATTGCAGGAGCTATACGGTCGGCTACTATTGATGGTGCCGACGTAAAAGCTATTGGTATTTCATATCAAATGCATGGTTTAGTGCTGGTTGATAAGAAACAGGAGGTTTTGCGTCCTTCCATAATCTGGTGTGATAGTCGCGCTGTATCTTTAGGGGAACGTGCTTTTCGTTCTATTGGAAAAGAAGAATGCCTTTCTCATTTATTGAATTCACCGGGCAACTTTACTGCGGCAAAATTGGCTTGGGTGAAAGAGAATGAACCGGACTTGTTTAAGCAGGTCGATAAGTTTATGTTGCCCGGAGATTATATTGCCATGCGAATGACAGGGGAAGTAAATACTACCGTATCCGGACTGTCGGAAGGTATCTTCTGGGATTTCAAGAATAACTGTATTTCTTCTGAACTGATGTCCTTTTTTGGATTTGATGAAGTTCTTGTTCCTCAGATACGTCCCACGTTCGCTAATCAAGGTGAATTGCAATCTTCCGTAGCGGATGAATTAGGACTTAAAAAAGGAACGCCTGTAACTTATCGCGCAGGAGATCAGCCGAATAATGCCTTGTCGTTAAATGTTTTGAATCCTGGAGAAATTGCTGCAACGGGAGGAACTTCCGGAGTAGTATATGGTGTGAACGGCCATGTGAATTACGATACTCTTTCCCGGGTGAATACATTTGCTCACGTAAACCATACAGCAGAAGATCCGCGTCTTGGCGTTTTGCTCTGTATCAATGGGGTGGGCATACTTAATTCCTGGATTAAAAAGAACGTAGCTCCTGAAGGAATCAGCTATGAGAAGCTTAATGACCTGGCTGCGACTGTTCCTATCGGTGCCGAAGGGTTATCTATTCTTCCTTTTGGAAATGGCGTGGAGCGTATGCTGGAAAATAAAGAGAGTAGTTGTATTATTAACGGACTTAATTTCAATATTCATACCAAAGCACATCTGGCACGTGCAGCGCAGGAAGGTATTGTTTATGCTTTTAAATACGGTATGGATATTATGAATGATATGGGTATTCGTATCGATGTTATCCGTGCCGGTAATGCAAACTTGTTCCTTAGTCCGATATTCAGGAATGCGCTGGCCGGTGTCACCGGAGCGGTAATTGAACTGTATGATACAAATGGAGCCGTAGGTGCAGCTAAGGGAGCAGGTCTTGGAGCCGGTATTTATAAAACAGCGGAAGAGGCATTTGCTTCACTCAAGAAAATTGATGTGATTGAACCGGATGGATTAGTCGCCGATAAATATTGTGGAGCTTATGAACTATGGAAAGATAAATTGACTAATGAAATTAACAGAAATATACAAACCATTTAAATTACAAAGATTATGAGTGCATTTAAAAGTGGAAAAGAATTTTTTCCTGGAATAGGAAAGATTCAGTTTGAAGGACGTGAATCAAAAAATCCGTTAGCTTTTCATTATTATGATGAAAACAAAGTGGTTATGGGTAAAACATTAAAAGACCACCTTCGTTTTTCAATGGCTTACTGGCACACATTGTGTGCTGAGGGCGGTGATCCTTTTGGTGGTGGAACAAAAACATTTCCATGGAACGACAGTACTGATGCTGTAACAAGAGGTAAATATAAAATGGATGCCGCTTTTGAATTTATGACAAAATGCAGTATTCCTTATTATTGTTTCCATGATGTTGATTTAGTGGATGAAGCTCCTACAATGGCGGAATTCGAAAAACGTCTTCAGACAATGGTAGAACATGCGAAAGCACATCAGGCAGAATCCGGTAAAAAATTACTTTGGGGTACGGCTAATGTGTTCAGTAACAAACGTTATATGAATGGTGCGGCTACGAATCCTGATTTTGCTGCAGTTGCTTTTGCGGGCACGCAGATCAAAAACGCGATTGATGCTACAATCGCTCTGGGTGGTGAAAATTATGTATTCTGGGGCGGTCGTGAAGGCTATATGAGTTTGCTGAACACGAATATGAAACGTGAGAAAGACCATCTTGCTCAAATGTTGACCATAGCGCGTGATTATGCGCGTAAGAATGGGTTTAAGGGTACATTCCTGATTGAACCGAAACCAATGGAACCAACTAAACATCAATATGATGTGGATACTGAAACCGTGATCGGATTCCTTCGCCATTATGGTTTGGATAAAGATTTTGCAGTAAATATTGAAGTGAATCATGCTACTTTGGCGGGTCATACATTCGAGCATGAATTGCAGGCTGCCGCTGATGCTGGTATGCTTTGCAGTATTGATGCAAACCGCGGTGATTATCAGAATGGTTGGGATACTGACCAATTCCCTATCGACATCTATGAATTAACACAAGCCTGGCTGGTTATTCTGGAAGCGGGAGGTTTAACTACCGGAGGTACGAATTTTGATGCAAAAACAAGACGTAACTCGACTGATCTGGAAGATATTTTCTTTGCACATATCAGTGGTATGGATGCTTTTGCCCGTGCTTTAATTACGGCTGCAGATATTCTGGAAAACTCTCCTTACCGTAAAATGCGTGCTGAACGTTATGCCAGCTTTGATAAAGGGGATGGAAAAGCCTTTGAAGATGGCAAATTGACTTTAGAAGATTTACGTACGATTGCATTGAAGTCTGGTGAACCTGCTCAGATAAGCGGAAAACAAGAACTTTACGAATTGATCATCAATCAGTATATTTAATTAAGTATAGGGGCACGAGATAGTGCCCCTTATTGCCTCCAATCTATATTATACATGAAAAATAGTAACAGTTATATATTAGGTATTACATTAGTCGCCACGCTTGGGGGCTTATTGTTTGGGTATGATACGGCCGTAATCTCCGGTACAGTAGAATCACTAAGAAGATTTTTTATAGATCCGCAAGGGTTACCTGTAGATCAGGCAAATGCTTTGGAGGGTTTTGTGGTTAGTAGCGCCTTGATTGGTTGTATTTTAGGAGCATCGGTAGCCGGATGGATCAGTCAGCGGTTTGGGCGTAAGCCGTCATTGATTATTGCTGCTGTTTTGTTTGCCTTATCGGCTGTGGGTTCAGCCTGGCCTGAGTTGTTTGTCGGAATGCCGGGAAGTGGAAATCACACGTTTATCAACTTATTTGTTGCTTATCGTATTGTCGGAGGAATTGGTGTTGGACTTGCTTCGATGATTTCTCCAATGTATATTGCCGAAATAGCTCCAGCCAACAGGAGAGGTAATTTGGTTTCCTGGAATCAGTTTGCTATTATTTTCGGTATGCTTCTTGTCTATTTCGTTAATTATTCCATTGCATTACAAGGCGATTTTGAATGGTTGCATAGTTATGGGTGGCGATGGATGTTTGCTTCTGAATTGATTCCTGCTGTTTTATTCCTGCTTTTCTTATGGTTCGTTCCGGAAACACCTCGTTATTTGGTGATGAAGGGGAAAAATGATCAGGCAAATTATATTTTATCCCGACTGTTAGGAGAAACTGCTGCAGCAAAAGAGCTTAGCTCTATAAAAGAAAGCTTTAAAGAAAAAGTTCCTTCAACGCGTCCTTATTTTCAATTTATGGGGATATGGCTCGTGTTGTTTGCGATCTTATATGGGCTTCTTAAATTAATCGGAAATTCGAATGCAATAGAACTTGCTTTGATCTTTAGCTTTGTAGCCTCGTTGTTATCTCCCATAAAATCCTATGGTGTTAAGATTATTATAATAGGCGTCCTGTTATCCGGATTTCAGCAATTTGTCGGGATTAATGTGGTGCTTTATTATGCTCCGGAAATATTTAAAACGATGGGAGCAGAGACCGATGCTGCTTTATTGCAACAAATAATTGTAGGTGCAGTTAATCTGTCATTTACTGTATTGGCTATTCTGACAGTTGATCGCTTCGGGCGTCGTCCGTTGATGATAATCGGAGCATTAATTATGGCTGTTTCGATGATCTTGCTCGGTACAACATTTTACACGTACAGTGTCGGTTTGGGTTCTTTGATTTGTATGTTGGTTTACACAGCCGGTTTTGCCATGTCATGGGGACCGGTTTGCTGGGTATTACTGGCTGAAATCTTCCCGAATTCTATTCGTTCGGTTGTAATGAGTATCGCTGTTGCTGCTCAATGGATTGCTAATTTTATGGTTTCATGGACATTTCCGATGTTGGATAAGAACCAGTATCTGACGGAAACATTCAATCATGGGGTAGCTTATTGGATCTATGGAGCTATGGGTATATTGGCAGCTTTGTTTATCTGGAAGTTCGTTCCGGAAACAAAAGGAAAGACGTTGGAACAAATGGAGGGCTATTGGCGTAAATAAATGACGTAAAAAAAGTATCTTTGATACCGGATCGGTAAATAAATCATATGCAGATACTGAAACGTCTTTTGATTTGGGCAAGAAATCTATTGATTTTTCTATTTATATCCAGTATTCTTGCCGTTGTAGCTTATAAGTATATACCAGTTTATTATACTCCACTGATGATTGTTCGTTTATATGAACAAAAGAAGGTGGGTAAGAAATTTAATCTAAAACATCGTTGGGTGTCTTTATCACAGATTGCGCAACCGTTAGTTCAAGCGGTTGTTGCGTCTGAGGATAACCTGTTCCTTGAACATAATGGCTTCGATATAGAACAGATTCAGAAAGCCCGTGAAGAAGCAGAACAAGGAAAACGGGTAAGAGGAGCCAGTACTATCTCACAGCAGACTGCTAAAAATGTATTTCTTCTGCCTGCAAAATCTTATTTTCGGAAAGGGATTGAAGTCTATTTTACGTTCCTGATAGAATGGATATGGGGAAAAGAACGTATTATGGAGGTTTATCTGAACTCAATTGAAATGGGGGATGGTATCTATGGGGCTGAAGCTGTAGCTAATTTGCATTTTGATAAACAAGCTTATCAATTGACGAAGGCTGAGGCTGCTTTGATTGCGGCCACTTTACCTAATCCAAGGAAATTTAATTCGGCTAAACCTTCTGCTTATATGCAAAAAAGACAGGCGCAGATCATCTCATTAATGGGGAAGATGTTTCAGATAGATATGGGGTATAGAAAAGAGGATGGAAAATTACCTACTAAAAAGAGAAAGAAATGGAGAGCTTCAGTTTTATTGATTGGGGAAAGATAGATTACGAAGAAGGCTTTGAACGTCAGACAATGCTCTTTAACGCATTAATTGAAGCCAAAATTAAGGGTAATCCAAGTGTAAATCAATTGATATTTTGTGAACATAATCCGGTTTTTACGATCGGGAAAAGTGGTAAAGAGAATAATCTGCTTGTTCCGGAGGAGATACTGAAACAACGGGGAGCAACATATTATCATACAAATCGGGGAGGAGATATAACATATCATGGTCCCGGACAAATTACCGGATATCCTATTTTCGATCTGGAATATTGGGGGTTAGGTTTGAAACAGTATATCCATTTAATGGAAGAGGTCGTTATTCGTTTTTTGAATCTGTACGGTATTCCGGCAGAACGTTTGGATGGAGCTACTGGAGTATGGTTAGAAGCAAACAAGAAAACAGCTCGTAAAATATGTGCTATCGGGGTGAAAAGTAGTCGCTATGTGACCATGCACGGTTTTGCATTAAATATAAATACGGATCTTTCTTTTTATTCACTGATTAATCCTTGTGGCTTTGTGGATAAAGGTGTTACTTCATTAGCGAAAGAATTAGGCGAACCGCAGGACTTTGACTTAGCTAAAGAGCGGTTAAAGATGCTGTTTCGTGAGTTATTCCCCTGATTGAATCAGGTTTTCTTTTTCTTCTCTTATGGTTGCTGCAGAATCGGTTTTCAATACCGGAGCAGGAAGTGGAAATCTTTTCTTCGAGCGGAATATCTCGGAGAAGTTCGTGAAATCTTTTCTATACATAATCCCAAGCCCTTGTGTGGTCAGAGACTGTCTTTGGTAACGATACATGTCGTTTGCATGGTTGTACGCTTTAAGTCGTATTTCTCCCGTTGGTGTTAATTTATATTCCAGATCAAACTCTCCAATAAAAGTACTTTCCTGATTCTGATAAGGGTTGTTTCTTACTCCGAAATTACCGTTAAATAATAATCTGTTATCTAATAATTGGCTTGATAGTAACATTTCAAATTCCGTGTCGGATACGCCATCTTGACTTGTGCGGATATTTGTTCCGATTTGTACTTTATCAGTCAGACTATTCAATATACCGGAAAGCTGTGATGATAAGGCGGAAGAGGCAACTGCATTTAATTCGTTTGAATTATCTCCCATATAAGAAGGAGTATAGAATTTATTTAAGACCAAAAGGTAAATAATCTGCAATGTCATCATCTCATCTGTATCCACCAAGCCTTTTACTAAACGTTCCAGTTCTGCATTCGACCCAGGCAATTCAATGTCGAACTTAACCATCGGATTCCGCAGTTGTCCGTCAATCTGCAGAATACAATTGACCGGAATATTCGCACGTCCGCTTTGTTCAATCAAGCTGGGATCTAAGTCTCCGATATTCGCTGTTAGATTATAAATTGCGTTAATATCCATCACCGCATCAAAAGGATCTCCACGGAAATCGACCGTACTCCCTTCTCCAATTTTAAAACCTTTATGAATAAGTTGTTGTAAACTGAAATTATAACTTCCGCTGTTTATATTTACTCCACCATACATTCGCAGATCAGATTTCGTTCCGTATTCAATCTGCATACTACCGCTTCCGGTTGCTTTTAGCTTATCTCCCGCTACAGGATCCATCACAAGTTCAATGTTAGCATCGGGGGTGATATCTAATAGCATATTCATTTTTATTTCTGTGCCATCATCAAGATCCGTTGTTTCATTGTTTTCGTTAGTCGATGACGAATCTGTTGTTGCCAATACCGCTTGTTCAGCCAGTTTCTTTTTATCGATAAACGTGATGAAATCATATTCTGTCGCCTTTGATCCACTCATGAAATTAAATGAAAGAGCAGTTTTCGGTGCGCTCTGCATATTAATGTCGAAATTGATCACTTTCTCATTCCCTGCTATCTTCGTAGAACCGGTGCCGAATACGGAACCGAATATCATCGGATTCTGTTTCTCGGCTACATCATAGACTAACATGTTGTTTGCATTAACATCGGCTGAAAATTTAAAATTACGAAAGTGTTCATGAGCAATATCTAAGGTAACTTGTCCTTTATTTCCATACTTATCTTCAATCGTTAGTCCTTTTGCTCTAATATTGTTTTTAGTCAGGAAAAGTGAATCTGAAAATGTATATTGCGTATTCAGAAAGTCAATGCCAATACGTCCATCTTTCACGAAAGCATTTCCTTCTACGGATATGTTTTTAAAAGAACCATATAGTCGTACTAATCCGAAACCATGCCCTTCCACTGTGGATGTGATATTTTCCATGAACGGTTGAAGAAAGGCTAAATTAATATCGTTTGCATCAAAATATAATGAGAGTCCCGCTTTCTCTCCAACAGGATAAATATAGCCATTCACGTCAGTCCATGTACTATCGTTCTTGTAAATAGTACCCAACATCAAAATACCTTGTTGCGTATCGTCCCATTCACTGAATAAATTAAGTTGCCCGAGCTCGACCTGGTTGAATGAAAAGTTCTTTATTTCGAGATCTGTATTCAGCATTCTGCTATTGAATACATCCTGTACATTTACAGTTCCTGTGGCTTTACCTCCAAATCTTAAAACTTCGATATTGACGGTGTTAAAAATATAGCTAAGCTCAATATCCTTAAGGTCAAGTAGTAATATATCGTTTGGATCTTTTGATATTGTCCCGTCAATAAGTAAGTGCTCATCCCCATGCGATGCATAAAAATTATCAATACTAATGCGCCCGTTTTCAACACTGACTACACTTGGTAATACTTGCCAGGTGGAATCATTGATCATTAAATACTCCGGAGTAATAGATGTTTCTACCCGTTTAGAAAGTGAACCTTGTTGGTCTTTCTCCTCAGTAAATACGGTAGAAGTTCTGAAACTCGCTCTGTACTTATTCTCTTTATTGTTGGCCCAAGTAAACAATGTGTTGATTTTGTCCTCATTCGCATCAGCTTGTAAGTCGAAATAATTTCTAACCTCTTGTTTCTTGTGATTGATTATCTTAAGATTTAGGTCTATTTGTCCGGACTGATTGCTACAAATAAGATAACCGGATTCAAAGATGGTTTTGTCCATACTAAACTTCGGCATATAGGCTTCAATCTGAAATTTATCATATAGATTGTTATAAAAACCGGTTATTCGGGTTTGCGTCAGAATTGTTATCGGAAGTTTGAGCGTTTTTGACAACGCTTCCGTATTCTCTACGGTTAATAACACAGAAAAATTATTTTCTTCTGTTTCACGGTGTCTGCTCTGTTTGGTTTTAACCAAAGAAGGAATGTGTTTTTGAAGCGTACTGATAAACTCGGGAATGATCGTTGCAAAAGAATAAGCCCCGTTTACTTCTCCATTCAGTATGTCCGATTGAATCTGCAGTTTTCTGTCCGACGTATGTCCGGAAGCAGTGATAAGTAGTTTGTCTAAGGAGAATTGCGATGGCGCTGTGACAAAACTAAGGCTATCTATTCTTATTTCACCTTCAATATTGTCAATTGTATTCCCTGTGAAATCAGCATTCATCGAAAAAGAGAGATTTGGATTCTCATATTTGGGAGTGAGGTTCAGAACATCCGGTCGTATATCTTTTGCTTTTGCCGTGAAATTAAAGAGCGAATTTTTCCCTTGATGAATAAATGTCCCTTCAGCATGTAACGATCCGTTCGGGTCATCAATATTGATTTTGCCATTAAATCCGTTTTTCTTGAAATCTCCTGAGAACAATAAGTTCTTATAGTTATATCCTAAATAGTCTATATTAAGAATTTTTGCTTCAATTAAACCTGAAAAATCTCCGTTAATCGGTCGAATGGCATCTAATGTAATGTTAAAACGGGCTTTACCATAGGGATTACCCTCGTCGAAAAGGCGACTGATTTCCAAATCTGAACTACCAATATGTCCTTTTATGAATGTTCCGACTTGTTGTTCTTTATTATGTCCGAAATTCAGGTCTGTTTCTAAAGTCCCAATGGCAGAGGTTAATTTACCATACGCAATGAGGTTGTCTAAGAAACCGGATATCTCACCTGCAAAATGAAGACTACCCAACTTTTTTAGTTGATCAGGTAGTTCCACTGCTTTTTCACTGAAATTGTTTACAATTCCACTAAGACCTTCATTCGTTATCTGCATTTTGTTAACCTGTCCAAATAAATAAGCTTCTTCCGGAGTTGTGATTCCTTTAAGCTCCATCCTGCCTACGAATTGCGCCTTATTACTATAATTAAGAGATAATCTTTTTAAATTTATATTGTTAATGTAGCCCGATGCCTCTGCTGAAACATCAATAATGTCTTTAAAATTTGTAAATGCAGGAACAAAGGCTTTTAAATCACTAAGGCGTATCTGAGAAGGATCAATTGTTAATGTAATGGGAGCGTTGTTAACCAACTCTTCCATGCTGTTTATATTGGCCAAATCTATTTTAGCTTCCGGAATTTTAAAATCTGTTCCGGGTAACTTAACTCTTAGGTCATTAATAAATGCACTGTCTTTATCTGCTTGTACATGAAGGGATAGTTTGTTTAAAGAAAGACCTGAATGTTCGTCAAAACTTAGTTTCTTAATTTGAGCTTTAAGTGTGTTTTCCGTTAATGCCTTGACCGAGATACTTGCACTCAGATTCTCTATTGCTATATGATTTTTGTTAAACTTCTTGCGGGTTTGTGATTCGGAAAAGACATCATAAGACAGGTTTCCTCTTCTTAGCAACACCGATTGTAATCTAATATCGAAATTAGGTTTTTTCTTTATAGAATCTTTACTGGAAAATGCATCGATAAGAAATTGCATATTCAGTTCATCCTTGGGCGTTTTCCTATTAAGTTTTAAGTCAAACCCAAAAAGCCGGACTGAGTTAAATACAAATTTCTTTTCTAATAAAGAGTAGGGTTGGAACCCAACAGAAATGTGAGCGGCTTTAAATAAAGTATCTCCTTTCTGATCTTTAAGATCGATGTCTTCTAAGACTATTCGGTTAAACCATTCTATGTCTACTCTACCTATTTTTACGGGTACACCTAAATAGTTGGATAATTCCGATGTGACTTTTCGGGTTACACCTTTTTGAATATATGGAATATTTAGTGATATAACCGGAATGACATAGAATACCCAAAGTAAAATGAAGAGACTAACAACTATGTATTTTAACCCTCTGATAACTTTTTGTTTTACTGCAAAACTACAATATAATCGTGATAGAAATGGTTAAATAAGCCGAAAAATAGGATGACTATTGGCATATAAACAAAAAAAGAGTAGTAAGAAAATGCTCTTACTACTCTTTTATATATTCTTTAATTAAAGTAAGCCTTAGCTTAGTCTTTTAATTAGTTGTTAGCTCTCATGATAACAACACGGTTCCAATTGTTTTCGCTGTATGGTTGTTCGTCAGAACCCTTCCACTCGATAGTGATTTGGTTAGAAGAAACACCATATTTTTCGATCAATTCTTTTGCAACCGCTCTTGCACGTTTTTCAGAAAGGCCTAAGTTGTAACCAGAAGTACCTGTTTTCTTATCAGCATATCCAATAACTTTAATAGGAGCGCCTTTTTCTTTAACAAATTCAGCTGTGTTGTAAATGTTGATTTGTTGATTCTTGTCAATCTTAGAGCTGTTCAAACGGAAGTAAACAACGTTTTCAGAATAGTTGTTTACGATAGTAGGAGCAACTTCTTCACATTCAGGACAAGAAACCGGACGTTTGCTTAATTCATCGTTTTCAGCACGTAAAGCATTGATCTGGCTGTTCAAATCGTTTAACAAAGCATAATCCATTGGTTGAAGAACTTCGAAGTCTGTTTTTCCTAATTTGAAATTCAAACCTGCAGTTACCTGACCTACGCGATCTGTAGTGTGACCTTTAGTTACACGGTTGAAATGTTCTTGCAATAATACATATTGACCTTCAATGTTCAAGTCAACACGTTTGCTTAAACGGAAAGACATGATAGCACCTAAGTTGATAGAAGGAGATTCAGATCTTTTATAAACTGTGTTTACTCCAGCCATTTTTACACCTTCTACTGTTTTTCCAGAACGTACAGCATAACCGATACCTGCGAAAGGAATGAAACGGAATACTTTACTTTCTTTATAAGGAGCCCAATAGTTTGTGATGTCCCACATAAAGTCCAAGTGTGGATTCAACCAATATGCTTTCAATTCTGTTGTCCCGTTAGGATCTACAAAACTTTTCATCGGACCACCATTCAATTGTAAACGAGCACCCCAATATGGATTGTACCATTTACCGAATGATATTTGAGGGGCAATATTAATTCTGTCTCCAAAATCAGCTTCAGCATTGTCATCTCCAAATAATACATTTCCTCCAACTCCTAAAGTGATAAACCAGTTATCACCGGCTTTATTTTTCTTGAAATTAGTTTTTGAGCCATTTTCTGTGCTATAGCCAATCTGAGGTTGATATTCCTGAGCTGTAGCAGAAAAAGCGAAAACTGTTAACAAAGCCAATACAAAAATCTTTGTTTTCATATTCTTAAACATTTTAATTAAACAATCTATATTCCCTTATACCACATAAAACGTAGCAAAATTAACGCTTTTTTGTATTAAAACAAACAAAAAACCTAAAAAGTTTATTCTATTCAAAATAGTTAAGCGTCTTGTAGCCCCCATTTTTCAAAAAAGACTCCTTTTTCATTAATTTTATGTCAGAGCTTATCATATCAGACACAAGGGCTTGCAGATTATACGTAGGCTCCCAGCCCAATTGTTTTCTTGCTTTGCCGGCGTCTCCAATAAGAAGATCAACTTCTGTAGGACGGAAATATTGTGGGTCAACTCCAACAACTTGTTTGCCTATTTTCTTACCTATTTCTTCGATATAATCTTTGCCTACTTTTTCATTAAATAAGCCTTCATTTATACCTTTTAATACTGCTATCTCATCAACTCCTTCATTGCGGAATTCTACTTCCAAACCTATTTCTTCAAAACTTTTTGTTATGAAGTCACGGATTGTTGTTGTATGCCCTGTTGCTATCACATAATCATCCGGTTTATCTTGCTGGAGTATCAAATACATTGCTTTTATGTAGTCTTTAGCATGCCCCCAGTCTCGTTTGGATGAAAGATTTCCCATAAATAAGTTCTCCTGCATGCCTAATGCTATACGAGATACTGCACGCGTCACTTTTCGGGTAACAAATGTTTCTCCTCTTAACGGGGATTCATGATTGAACAGAATTCCGTTGGATGCGTGCATATTATAGGCTTCACGATAGTTGACCGTAATCCAGTATCCGTACAATTTCGCCACGGCATATGGGCTTCTGGGATAAAATGGGGTTGTCTCTTTTTGAGGTACTTCCTGAACTAAGCCGTATAATTCAGAAGTCGAGGCCTGATATATTCTGGTCTTAGTTTTCAGATTTAATAGTCGAACAGCTTCAAGGATTCTCAATACCCCTAATCCATCCGCATTTGCCGTGTATTCCGGTGTGTCGAAACTTACCTTAACATGGCTCATTGCAGCTAAATTATATATTTCATCCGGTTGAGTTTCTCCAATGATACGTGTCAGATTCAAACTGTCGGTCAGGTCTCCATAATGTAAGACAAAGTTTCTGTTCTCTATATGAGGATCCTGATATAAATGATCTATTCGCTCAGTATTAAACATTGAAGATCTTCTTTTAACACCGTGAACCGTGTAACCTTTTTTTATTAAGTATTCTGCAAGATAAGCTCCGTCTTGTCCGGTTATACCTGTTATTAATGCAACCTTTCCCATTTTATATATGTATTATTACTTCGATAAAGTGCTGTCAGAGTACCATTTGTAGAGACGTTTTACGCCTTCTTCTATTTCTATAGAATGCTGCCACCCTAATTTATTTAGTTTGGTCACATCTGTTAATTTCCTCAATGTCCCATCCGGTTTGTCAGAGTTGAATTTTAGTTCACCAGTATATCCAACGGTCTTTTTGATCAACTCAGCGACATCCTTGATCGAAATATCTTTACCGGTACCTATATTTATATGTGTATTTCGTACTTCTTTTTCTGATGTTTTCAGATCGTTGAAATCTACTTTTTGCATAACAAAAACACAGGCGTCGGCCATTTCTTCGCTCCAAAGGAATTCACGCGTTGGTTTTCCTGTTCCCCATATTTCTACCTGACTGTCGTTTACTCCATATTTACCAAGAATCTTTCGTATTTCATCTTCAGACGAGTTGCCGTTTATACCTTCAATAGGACGTATGTTTAAATCCTTTTTCAATGCTTCCCCGTTCCCGGATTTAAGGCAATGTGCTAAATGCATTTTTCTTATAATAGCCGGAAGAACATGAGACGTTTCCAGGTTGAAATTATCATTAGGACCATATAAATTGGTCGGCATAACTGCTATGAAATTTGTCCCAAATTGCAGATTATAACTTTCGCACATCTTTATACCTGCAATTTTGGCAATTGCATATGGCTCATTTGTGTACTCCAGCGGGGAGGTCAGTAAACACGACTCAGGCATTGGTTGAGGAGCTTCGCCCGGATAAATACAGGTACTACCCAAGAAAAGAAGTTTCTTTACATCATGGATGTATGCCGCGTGGATTACATTATTCTGTATCATCAAATTGCGATAAATGAAATCTCCTCTGTAGGTGTTGTTGGCCATAATACCTCCGACATAGGCTGCTGAAAGAAAGACATATTCCGGCTTTTCTTCGGAGAAAAACTGATTAACAGCTTGCTGGTTGGTTAGGTCTAATTCTTTGTGAGTTCTAAGTGCAAAATTAGTAAAGCCTCTTTCTTTTAGATTCTTCAGTATAGCTGAACCGACTAATCCACGATGCCCAGCTACAAATATCTTATTTTTCAAGTCCATTATTTATTCTGTTTTTTTAAGAAATGCATCAGGTATTGTCCATATTGATTTTTAGACATAACAGATGCGACTTCTTTTAATTTTTCGTCATTGATCCATCCTTTATTGTACGCTATTTCTTCAAGACAGGCTACTTTTAACCCTTGTCTTTTTTCGATTACTTCAATAAATGTGGACGCTTCGGATAAAGAGTCGTGCGTTCCCGTATCCAACCAGGCAAATCCTCTTCCTAATATTTCAACCTTTAAGTCCCCTTTATTCAAAAACATCTGATTGACTGTCGTTATTTCCAGTTCTCCGCGTGCAGAAGGTTGAATGTTCTGCGCTACGTCAATTACTGTGTTGGGGTAGAAGTAGAGTCCCACAACAGCATAGTTTGATTTAGGTTCAGCAGGCTTTTCTTCAATACTCAAAACGTTTCCTTCTTTATCAAATTCCGCCACTCCATACCGTTCGGGATCATTTACATAATATCCGAAAACAGTTGCTTTATTTTCCTCCTCCACATTTTTCACTGCTTTTTTTAGCATTGCTGTGAAGTTTTGTCCATAAAAGATATTGTCTCCGAGAACTAAACAGGCAGAATCATTACCAATAAAATCAGCTCCGATAATGAATGCCTGAGCTAATCCGTCCGGAGAAGGTTGTTCTGCATATTCAAACCGTACCCCATAATCTGATCCATCTCCCAATAATCGTTGGAATCCCGGCAGGTCGTAAGGTGTTGAGATAATTAGTATTTCCCGTATCCCGGCCAGCATCAATACCGATATCGGATAATAAATCATCGGCTTGTCGTAAACAGGCAATAATTGTTTTGACACTCCCTTTGTGATAGGATATAGACGGGTTCCTGACCCTCCGGCTAATACAATTCCTTTCATAATCAGATTGTTTTTTAAGATAATCTTATTTTTTTCTATTCCTCAATACTTCTATAACTCCCGGTAAAACAGAAATCAGAATTATTAAAACAATAAGTAATTTGAGGTTTTTCTGAACAAACTCTAACCCTCCGAAAAAGTAGCCTGCATACATGAATAATGCAACCCAGCAGATGCCTCCTATAATATTATAGAAACCAAACTGTTTATAACACATTTTCCCCATACCTGCTACAAAAGGTGCGAATGTTCTTACTATCGGTACAAATCGAGCTAAAATAATCGTTTTGCCACCGTGTTTCTCGTAAAATTTGTGTGTTTTATCCAGATAGCTCTGCTTAAATATTTTAGAATCAGGGTTGCTGAATAATTTTTCGCCGAAATACTTACCAATAAGATAATTGGTTAAGTCTCCCAAAATTGCTGCACTGATAAGCAGTAGAACCATTAGATGAACATTGATGTCATTATCTCCTAACGACGCAAGAGCACCGGCAACGAAAAGGAGAGAATCGCCTGGTAAAAAGGGCGTTACTACCAAACCTGTTTCACAGAAAATAATCAAAAATAAAATAGCATATATCCATATACCATAATTAGCTACAAGTTCTGCTAAGTGAACGTCAATGTGAAGGATAAAATCAAAAAGAAACTGGATTGCTTCCATGAGCTTTATTAATATTATTTACGAGTACAAACATAAGAAAAAACAAAAAACAATTCACCTTTAAAAACGATTATTCGATTATTATGGATCAGGCAAAATATCGGGTTGTTATGGTAATAATCCATCGTGATACGTCTATACTGCAAACTGGCATTTTAGAGACCAATGTCATCAACTCAAACTTCTTGCTCCACTTTAGTCTTACTATTCATCGAATAATTCCGGCTGAAAGCCGAGTATATATCAGCCCAACACAACGTGTTGGGTAATAGGACACCCTTCCTTTGCGGCCTGAAAGGACAGTATAAACCTACCCTAACATCTGCTATGTTGCCCCTTCAGGGCGCGAGCCTCGTTCTACATCCTTCCCAACGCGTTGCGTAGGGCTATAATATAGCAGGCTTTCAGCCTTAAAACCAAACTGTATAGCTTAAGTTGATGACATTGGTTTAGAAACTACGCTGAGCAGAGGCTTCCAATAAAATCAATCCCGCTCATATTGCTGATTTACAATACATTAAAATCAATCGAATAGTTTTTATTTTTGTGTTTTGTTTTGACAAATAGATACTTTTTTCGTTCTTTTGCTTACGCGTAAAAAATGCCCATCCTTGTTTTTTTGATTTATAGCATCGTTTTAGACCAATAAATATTGTATTTAGACTAAAACAGCCCGTTTTTTACCGAAAATATAAAGGTTATTTTTTGAAAAATATCCTTTATATTCAAAAAAAGAATAGAATCTTTTTCCAAAAAGAATAGGGAGATTTTATCCATTGCCTTTTTTTGTTCAATTTTGTACATTCAAAAAAACGAGCATGCCGTATCGTGCGGTTTAAGTGCGGTTTTTTGGTGTTTGTTTTTCGGGTACATATATTGTCATTTTATTAAATAAAGCGTGTTAAAACAACGCCGTTAAAGCCGACGACAATTTGTCTGAAAATGACAAATTTTGCTGTTATTTTGTTTTTTTTATTTCACTTTTTTATATTTGCTGTCCACGATTTGTTTTAACCTATCGAGGTAATCCCATTAAAAACGACATAATCTAAGTGTAATAACAACCGGGGTTTCGGACTGATCCATTATTACCATGACTAATTCAATGGGTTGCTTCTTATTTGGTATTTTGTACTGCGAAAAAAATAAAGGCTCTTCGGCAAACCAGTTTAAGCTCTTCGGCAAACTAAACCAAGCTCTTTTAAATTGTGCTGCAAAGAAGTTTTTCCCGACTTTGACGGTCGTATTGATTTTACATATAAAATACCCGTTGAATAGCAATGGTTCATGTTTGATTTTATCAGAAATCGTTTTGTAGTGTCTATGGAGATAAAGTGTTCAGGATCTTT